>NZ_SCMB01000030.1 GCF_014323605.1 Lactobacillus kimbladii
GCGCGGACCTCGCGCGTGCGATTCTGCGTCTGCTCGCGGTCAGAACTACAGCGGGATGTTCTTGTGGCGGCCGGGCCGTGCCGGAGCCTGCGCCAGCGCCTCGGTGAGCTTGCTGCGAGTATGCGCCGGGTCGATCTTCTCGTCGACCACAACGATGTCCAGCGCACTGTCGACCCCGCCGGCGATGCGCTCATGCTCGGCGGCCAACTGGTCGTGCAGCGCTTCGCGTTCGTGCTCCGGAGCGGCGGCCAACTTCTTCTTGTGCAGGATGCCGACGGCCGCCTTAGCGCCCATCACCGCGACCTCGGCGTCAGGCCAGGCGAACACCTTGGTCGCGTTCAACGACCGGGAGTTCATCGCAATGTATGCCCCGCCGTAGGTCTTTCGGG
>NZ_SCMB01000031.1 GCF_014323605.1 Lactobacillus kimbladii
CGTCGGGCCCGTTCTTCAAGGCATACGTGGTGAACCTGCTGCCGGGTCAGTTCGTGCAACCGTTCATCAGCGCCGCGTTCTCCGACCTGGGGCTCGACCCGGCCACGTTGCTGCCGTCGCAGCTGACCGACCCACCGACCGGTCAACCCGGAACCCCGCCGTTGCCGATGCCCTACCCGCGCACGGGCCAGGGCGGTGAGCCGCGGCTGACGCTGCCCGACGCGATCACCGGCAATCCCGGCGATCCGCGCTATCCGTACCGGCCGGAGCCGCCCGCGCCGCCGCCCGGCCCGCCCGCGCAGCAGCCGGGAGACCAACCGTGACAACGAAACTCAGACGTGCCCGCTCGGTGTTGGCGACCGCCCTGGTGCTGGTCGCGGGCGTGATC
>NZ_SCMB01000032.1 GCF_014323605.1 Lactobacillus kimbladii
GCCAGACCCTGTTGCGTACCATCGCCACCTCGGTTTCCACGCTGCTGGCTATCGCCGCGCTGCTGTTCTTCGGCGGCGACAATCTGTTCGGTTTCTCCATCGCCCTGTTCGTCGGTGTAATGGCGGGTACCTACTCGTCGATCTACATCGCCAACGTGGTATTGATCTGGCTGAACCTGACCAGCGAGGACCTGATCCCGCCGCAGGCCAAGGACACCGTCGACGATCGCCCCTGAGGCGCTCTGGTTCGGCACTCCGGCGCCTGCCGGTCACTCGAGGACTCCCGCTTTTGGCGGGAGTTTTCGTATCTGCGCCAACGAAACGTTTGTCGGGAGCCTGGATCTTGGTGGTTTTTGCCCAGTCCTAGGCAAGGCAAAGGG
>NZ_SCMB01000033.1 GCF_014323605.1 Lactobacillus kimbladii
CGTTTACTGGTTCAATCATATTAGAAGATCAAACAAACTAAAATACACGACCCCGATCAAATATCGAAATCGTGCATTGAGTCTTGCGTAATATTAAAATGTCTAACTTTTTAGTTGCACTTCAATTGGACAAAAATCCATCTGGAGGGTTTTACTATGGTTAAATTTACCGTCAAACAAAAATTACAGGCGCTTAACTTGCTCAAAGAAGGCTACAGCAGCCGTTCTGTGGCGCAAATGATTGGCACCGGATCACATCAACTAATTGATACCTGGGCTGCACAATACCAGCACTTTGGCGTTAAGGGCCTAGAAATTCGGCACACCTCGCAAAATTATCGTGGTCAATTC
>NZ_SCMB01000034.1 GCF_014323605.1 Lactobacillus kimbladii
TTACGTTTACTGGTTCAATCATATTAGAAGATCAAACAAACTAAAATACACGACCCCGATCAAATATCGAAATCGTGCATTGAGTCTTGCGTAATATTAAAATGTCTAACTTTTTAGTTGCACTTCACATCTGGAGGGTTTTACTATGGTTAAATTTACCGTCAAACAAAAATTACAAGCGCTTAACTTGCTCAAAGAAGGCTACAGCAGCCATTCTGTGGCGCAAATGATTGGCACCGGATCACATCAACTAATTGATACCTGGGCTGCACAATACCAGCACTTTGGCGTTAAGGGCCTAGAAATTCGGCACACCTCGCAAAATTATCGTGGTCAATTC
>NZ_SCMB01000035.1 GCF_014323605.1 Lactobacillus kimbladii
CATTTTTAGGTGGTATTAGAGACTAATATTAAGTCTATTTTTGGATAAAGTGCTTTACCCGTATTAACCTTGCCGCATAGGCATTTCAGAACATCGCCACTGGCGATTCCAACTAAAGTTGGACCGTTCTGTCTTATGCTCATTACCTTAATATTAGTAATTACAAGCTATTTTGTCGATATTATTAAGTTACTGCATACTATTTCTTAAAAATTACTGCAAAAAAGTTGAACTTATGACTTGGTTTTTCCAATTTTTTGCCACCAATGTAATTTAGACTTCA
>NZ_SCMB01000036.1 GCF_014323605.1 Lactobacillus kimbladii
CTACAATTTTTTTGATTTCATGCTTTTGTTTTCCTTAAAAAATAAAAATAATTGGCTTGTAAAGTGGTGGTATTTTCTACACTTTTAGGTGGTACAAGGTGGTAAAATCATCATTTTTAGGTGGTATACGGTAGTAATATTACCATTTTTAGGTGGTATTAGAGACTAATATTAAGTCTATTTTTGGATAAAGTGCTTTACCCGTATTAACCTTGCCGCATAGGCATTTCAGAACATCGCCACTGGCGATTCCAACTAAAGTTGGACCGT
>NZ_SCMB01000037.1 GCF_014323605.1 Lactobacillus kimbladii
GAACCTGCGGCTGGATCACCTCCTTTCTAAGGAAAGAGCAAGCCGAGACAGAGAGCAGGAATGCTAAGAGAAGTCCGGCAAGCGAGGAAAGCACATGAGTAGGGAAGACATTGTTTAGTTTTGAGGGCAGTACCTCAAATGAGTTAGTACATTGAAAACTGAATATAATCCAAGAAAAAACCGAGAAACAATCAAAAGAGAAGAGATTGCCAAAGAGCGACCGAGAGAGTATCTTGAGTAAGGTCAAGTAAAGAAGGGCGCACG
>NZ_SCMB01000038.1 GCF_014323605.1 Lactobacillus kimbladii
GAACCTGCGGCTGGATCACCTCCTTTCTAAGGAAAGAGCAAGCCGAGACAGAGAGCAGGAATGCTAAGAGAAGTCCGGCAAGCGAGGAAAGCACATGAGTAGGGAAGACATTGTTTAGTTTTGAGGGTAATACCTCAAATGAGTTAGTACATTGAAAACTGAATATAATCCAAGAAAAAACCGAGAAACAATCAAAAGAGAAGAGATTGCCAAAGAGCGACCGAGAGAGTATCTTGAGTAAGGTCAAGTAAAGAAGG
>NZ_SCMB01000039.1 GCF_014323605.1 Lactobacillus kimbladii
ATGTTTTTATGTGTATCAAATGCATTGTCAACTTCTGTTGTCACAGCATCTTTGCCAAATTCATTCTTGAGTCTTGCTACTGCTTCATCATGCTTTTTACTGAATTCAGTCTTAGCATCACTTATTACTTTAGCCAAATCGTTTTGCGCATTAGAGTCTGCGGTTGACTTGACTCCATCAATGTCCTTGATGGCCTGGTCTTTGATACTGTTGACTTTATCTACACTATCTGCTGTGATAAGATCATTTTC
>NZ_SCMB01000003.1 GCF_014323605.1 Lactobacillus kimbladii
AGCTAAAGAGGTTTGGTGGGATAAGTATTTACTGCAAATTTCCATTTTCAAAGTAGTTGAATATTTAGTCATGAAAAAAGTGCTCCTAATAGTCAGATTAATGTCTAACTATTATGGAGCACTTCAATTCCGGGGGTTAACTTCATTCACTGCTGTTTTTTTATATCTCTTGGAACAAGTTGTTATAAGTTAATAAATATTTTTGGTATATCTCCTCAATTATCTTGCTGCTATGATTTCCACTAATAGTGGCAAGCTCCAAAACAAATTATATAATTAAAAAAATTGAAAGATTGGTATGATTTGTATCCTTTTTGATGAGTAAAAAAAGATTTACATTGGTGGAGATACTGCCTTTGTTATGTTTGATAAAACTTAAAATTACCAAATTTTATATAAGTAAATTGTTGCAATGAGAAGTGTATCGGCAACATCATCTTTTATTAATAGCAGAATATATAAAAAATTGAAATGAAAGATTTGCCAATGAGGTTAGCTAAAAACAATACCTTCAAGTAAAACTACAGACTATAACTTGTCTTTTTTTGACTTGAAAATTAATTGAAAGAGCAATAAGAATATCTCTATTTAAACATAAACTTTTAAACAGATTTTGGGAAATAAAAAAGCAGAAGAAAACTTCTGCTTTAAAAACTTTTTTATTTTACGCTAGGCACGGGTAACTTTACCAGATTTTAATGTCTTAGTTGAAACCCATACACGCTTTGGCTTGCCATCGACAAGAATACGAACTTTTTGAAGGTTTGGCTTCCACGCACGACGTGATGAATTCAGTGCGTGTGAACGTGTATTACCAAAAGTGGTCTTTTTGCCAGTGATATAATCTTTTGCCATTTGCTAAACCTCCTTTATTGTGTTTTCATACTAAATTAAGATAGCATAAGTTTAAGAACATTGCAACTGCAAAAGTATTTTTTAAGAAGGGATTTTTGCATTTAAACTTGATTACTATGATAAAATAGATTCATAATATGAGAACAATGATACGGAGGTAAACATGGCTGTAAAAATCAAAACAAAAAACGGTTTGATTGATATTTCAAATGGAGTGATTGCAACTGTTGTTGGTAGCGCAGCTACATCTAACTACGGTGTTGTCGGCATGGCTTCAAAAAATGCTATCCGTGATGGCTTCGATGGAATATTGAATCGAGCAAATTATAAGCGCGGTGTTGTTGTTAAGTCTGAGGATAATAAGATTACGGTTGATGTTTATATAATAGTCGGCTATGGTTTAAAAATATCTGAAGTAAGTCGCAACGTACAAGATAGTGTTAAATTCAATTTGAAAAATCAACTTGGAATTGAAACTAAAGCTGTTAATGTCATCGTTCAAAGTGTTAAAGTGCTTGATGAATAACTCAAGCGGAGGGTAGAAATATTGGTTTTAAAGGAAATAGACAGTAAAAAATTTAGAGATATGGTTCGCGTCGCTACGCACAGACTTGGTCGCAACGCAGAGTTTATTAACTCTTTGAACGTTTTCCCTGTTCCTGATGGAGACACTGGAACAAATATGAATTTAACTATTGAAAGTGGCGCTAAAGCTGTTGCCAAAAATACTAGTAATAGTGTGGGTGATTTGACAGAAAGCCTTGCTAAAGGAATGTTGATGGGTGCTCGTGGTAATAGTGGGGTAATCTCTTCTCAGCTCTTTAGAGGAGTTTATAAGGCAACTCAAGGCATGAAAACTCTTAATGCACAAGAGTTGGCCAATGCTTTTTCAAATGGGGTTGCAACAGCTTATAAAGCCGTAATGAAGCCAGTTGAAGGAACTATTTTGACTGTTGCTCGGATTGGTGCACAAGAAGGTGCCAATAAGGCCAATGAAACCGATGATGTTGAAGAAGTTATGAAGGCGATTGTTGAAGGTGCTAAAAAAGCGTTAAAGACAACTCCTGACTTATTACCTGTTTTAAAGCAAGTTGGTGTAGTTGATTCAGGAGGCCAAGGCTTGCTCTTTATATATGAAGGATTTCTAGAAGGTCTTTTAGGTGAAGAATTTGCTGACCGGTACCAACCTGATGAAGGTGAAATGGATGAAATGATAAATGCCATGCATCATCAATCTGTACAATCACAACTTTCTACTCAGGATATTACTAATGGCTACTGTACCGAAATCATGGTTGATTTAACTGCTGATGTTCCTAATAAGAAAACTTTTAATTTAGATGAATTTAGGGAGCATTTATCTCAGTTAGGTGATTCACTTTTGGCAGTTTCAGATGAAGAAGTGGCAAAAGTTCATGTTCATACTGAACACCCTGGAGCTATTTTTGCGTACGGCAGCCAATTTGGCCAATTGGGAAAAATTAAAATTGACAATATGCGGATTCAACACGAAACAATAGTAAATAACAGTGAAGAAAATCAGGAAAATGTTGATTTTGCCGTAATAGCTGTTGCTTCTGGTAACGGAATTCGCAAACTTTTTGAAAGTGAAGGCGTTAACCGCATTATTTCTGGCGGTCAAACAATGAACCCTTCAACACAAGACATTATTGATTCAATCAAAAAATCAGGTGCTAAAAAAGCAATTGTGATGCCGAATAATGGCAACATTATTATGGCAGCCAAGCAAGCAGCTGAGGTGAGCGACATCCCAGTCGGCATTGTCCCTACTAAAACCATTTCACAAGGCTTGACAGCCATGCTTTCATTTGATCCAGACGATTCTCTTGATGACAATGTTGCAAACATGACTGACGCTCTTGATACTGTTGTTTCTGGCGAAGTTACTAAAGCAAATCGTGATACCAAAATTAATGAGGTTGAGATCCATCAAGACGATTATTTAGGGATTATTGATGGAGAAATTAAAGTGGCTGAAACTGACATAATTACTGCAGCCTCTTCAATGATTGAAAAAATGTTGGATGAAGATTCCGAAATCGTTACTGTGATGTTTGGACGAGATTCTAACAAGAAAGAGGCTCAGAAACTGATAGATGCTGTTAAAGAGAAGCATGATGATCTTGAATTTGAACTTCATGATGGCGGACAACCTGTATATAATTTTCTGATTTCTGTTGAATAATTATGTATGCAAAGGAATTATTTGCACCTGTTACTGATTTAAAAGGAGTTGGAACCAAAACTGCTGCAGCACTTGGTAGTCTGGGAATTTATAGTATTTATGATTTGTTATATTATTTTCCATTTCGCTATGATGAACTTCAAACGATTCCACTTGACCAGATCATGGATGGTCAAAAGGTAATGCTAAAGGGAGTTGTGGCCACTGAAGCCTTTGTAAGCAGATTTGGCTACAAAAAGAGCAGACTTAATTTTAAATTGAGAATTGACCATGATGTAGTCATGGTCAATTTTTTTAATCAACCTTGGTTGAAAGAAAAAATTGAGGTAGGTAAAGAAGTTGCAGTTTATGGCAAATACAATATCTCAAGACAAAGTTTAGCGGGTTTTAAATTTATTGCAGCTAAAGAAAATGATAGTGGCATGGCTCCAATTTACTCAGTTAACCGGCATTTAAGGCAAAAAAAATTAATTGATTTCATTAATATTGCTTTAGATGAATATTTGCCGGCTGTTGATGACGTTGTTCCAGTGGATATTCGACGGAAATATCGTTTGCTTCCTGAAAAAAATATTGTACAAAAAATGCATCACCCGCAAAATTTTAATGAGTCCCAGATTGCAAAAAGAAGTGCCATTTTTAGAGAATTCTTTATTTTTCAAACTGAACTAGCTCAGTTAACTGAAGTCAATCCACAAAACAAGGGGATTCCCAAAAAATATGACCTGAATGAAGTTGCTAAATTGACTAAATCTTTGCCGTTTGAATTGTCCACGGATCAAAAGCAGGTTATCAACGAAATTTTTGCAGACATGTTATCATCCAGACAAATGCAGCGTCTTTTACAAGGTGATGTGGGTTCAGGCAAGACTATTGTTGCGGTATATGCAATTTTTGCGGCTGTAACTGCTGGCTTTCAAGCTGCACTGATGGTTCCTACAGAGATATTAGCGACTCAGCATTTTAAAAAGATTGATGAATTGCTAAGGCCTCTAGGTGTAAGATGTGCGCTGTTAACAGGTTCTACGAAAGCTTTGGAACGAAAAGAAATTTATACAGAATTGACCGATGGTACAATTAATGTTGTGATAGGTACGCATGCTTTAATTCAATCAAACGTAATTTTTAAAAAATTAGGATTAGTAATTATCGATGAACAGCACCGGTTCGGTGTTAATCAGCGGCAATCTTTAATTAATAAAGGAAATTTGCCTGATGTTCTTTCTATGACTGCTACCCCGATTCCCAGAACTCTGGCATTAACGGTTTATGGCAACATGTCTATATCTGAAATACGACATCTCCCAGCAGGAAGAAAAAAAGTAATTTCTTCATGGAAAACGAGCACCCAAATGGATCAGGTTTATCAGCTAATGCGCGAGCAATTAAAGAAGGGATTTCAGGTATATGCTGTAACACCCTTGATCACAGAATCAGAAGCATTAGATTTAAAAAATGCAGAACAGCTTTATGATAAACTCAGTAAAGATTTCCCTGATGAAAAAGTAGTATTACTTCACGGTCAAATGCCTGGTAATAAAAAAGATGAAATTATGTCCGAATTTGCAGCTGGAGAAATTAATATTTTAGTTGCTACCAGTGTGATTGAAGTTGGTGTTGACGTGGCAAACGCTAATATGATGGTTATCTATAATGCTGATCGTTTTGGAATTAGTCAGCTTCACCAATTAAGAGGGCGAATAGGGAGAGGTAAAACCCAAAGTTATTGCATTTTTTTGGCTGATCCTAACACACAGGCAGGTAAAGCTCGTATGAAAATAGTGGCATCAACAACAGACGGATTTAAATTGGCTGAAGAAGATTTAAAGATGCGGGGAGAAGGAGATATTTTTGGTAAAGCTCAATCTGGTCTTCCTGAATTTCAAGTTGGTGATGTAGTTAATAACTACGATACTATGGTAGTAGCACAAAAAGAGGCTAGAAAATTAATTAAACTTGATCCTCTCTTGCAAAAATCAGAAAATAAAACTTTAAAACAAGTGATAGAATATAAACAATTACAGCAAAAGAGAACATAGTAAAGGTTGAGGATATAATGAGAACTATTGCTATTGACGCTATGGGCGGTGAAAATGCCCCTGAAGCAATTATAAAAGCAGTATTACGGGCCAAAAAGGACTTACCTGAAACAAAATTCATTTTTTTTGGCGATCAAAAAAAAATAAAAGAATTATTGGGAAGTGATAGCAGTCGCACACAAGTAGTCAATACTTCTGAAATTATTTTAGATGAAGATGAGCCAGTTAAGGCAATTAGATCAAAAAAAGATTCGTCACTTGTCGTGGCAGCACAATTTGTGAAGCAGGGCAAAGCTGATGCACTTTTTTCATTAGGTAATACCGGAGCTATTTTAGCTTGTGGCATATTTATAATAGGACGAATTAAAGGTGTGGCTCGACCGGGATTCATGCCAACATTGCCTGTAAAAAATTCCGATGATGGATTCAATATGATTGATGTGGGTGCCAATGCTAAAAGTAAACCAGAATACCTGCTAGCCTGGGCTAAAATGGCTTCGTATTATGCAGAAAAAGTGCGGGGAGTCAAAAATCCGCGTATTGGTCTGCTTAATAATGGATCTGAAAGTGATAAAGGTGATGATGTTCATCAAAAAGCTTACCAGCTGTTATTGGAAAGCAAACTTAATTTTATAGGGAATATCGAAGGTAATGAGTTATTAGATGGCAAAGCTGATGTGATTGCAACAGATGGGTTTACTGGCAATGCGGTTCTAAAAAATATTGAAGGAACTTCAGGGGTTTTGATACACCTTTTGAAGGAAAGCTTGCTTGATAACGGACCTTTTGTTAAATTAGGTGCATTAATGATCAAAAAAGCATTAAAAGGATTAGTTTCAAAATTTGATGTCGACAAATACGGTGGCGCAGTTTTACTCGGGGTTAATGCTCCAGTAGTTAAAACACATGGCCGCTCTGGTCAACGTGCTGTTTATTTTACAATTAAACAAATTGATAGAATATTACAGGAAAAAATAATTGATAATTTTAAAGCAGAATTTGCAGCTGAAAATAAGGAGTAAAAACATGGGTAAAGAAGAAATTTTTACTAAAATTCGAGATATATTAGCAGATAATTTTGAAGTTGAAAAAGAAAAGATAACTGATGAGACTAATTTCAAAAGTGATTTGGACGCTGATTCCATTGACTTAGTGGAATTCATTTTACAACTAGAAGATGAATTCGGCGCCGAGATTTCTGATGAAGATGCAGAAAAAATTAAAACAGTTGGTGATGCAGTTAATTATGTTGCAGATCACCAAAAATAACTAAAAAATATTCATTATTAATTTGCATACAAAATGTTTCACGGTTATAATTAGAAATTAAATAAATTTATTAAATATCTTTAATAAATTCATTGAAGATTTGAGAGGGGAAATGACCTTTGGAAAAACAAAGTGATCTCTTGCTAGATATCCAGCATTTGCATACTGCATATCGTTTAAATGGAAAGTTTTATGATGCTGCAGATGATATTAATTTAACGTTGAAGCGGAACGAAATTTTGTCCATCGTAGGTGAATCTGGTTGTGGTAAGAGTACAATTGCATCGAGTATTATCGGCTTGTACGACCATAAAAATACGAAAGTAACTGGGGATATTCTATATAATGAGTTAAATTTAGTTGGATTAAATGAAAACTTGTTTAACAAAATACGTGGAGACAAAATTGGCATGATCTTTCAGGATCCATTGGCTAGTTTAAATCCGCTGATGCGTGTTGGCGATCAGGTAGCTGAAACGCTTTATTATCATACAGATATGAATGAAAAAGAGCGTTATAATCGTGTGATTGAATTATTCAATCAAGTAGGTATGCCAAAACCAGAAGAAACTTTTCGAATGTATCCTTTTGAGCTATCAGGGGGATTAAGACAAAGGGTCGTGATTGCTATGGCAATTGCATGTAAGCCCGAAATTATTATTGCAGATGAGCCTACTACCGCTTTGGATGTTACTATTCAAGCTCAAATTTTGGATCTGCTTGAAGATATTCAAAAGCAATCCCAATCTGGTATTATTTTGATTACTCACGATTTAGGGGTAGTTGCTGAAACTGCTGATCAAGTTGCAGTTATGTATGGTGGGCAGATAGTAGAAAAAGCTGATGTAAAAACTATTTTTGAGCATCCTTTGCACCCATACACTCGCTCCTTGTTAAATTCAATGCCTCAATCTGAAGATGAAGAAGAAGATTTGCACGTTATTCAAGGAACAGTTCCTTCATTGCAAGATATGCCTAGAAATGGCGACAGATTTGCTGCTAGAATTCCATGGATTCCTGCCAGTGCGCATGAAGAAGACCCAGTAATGCATGAAGTTGAGCCTGGTCACTGGGTCAGATGTACTTGCTGGAAGACGTTCCACTTTCAAGATGAAGTAGGTGGGGAGTAATTTATGGCTAAAGAAATTATTCAAGTAAAAAACTTAAAAGTTCATTATCCCATTAGATCAGGTTTCTGGAACAGGATTACTGACTATGTCAGAGCGGTTGACGACATTAGTATTACTATTAATGAAGGTGAAACCTATGGTTTAATTGGTGAGTCTGGATCAGGCAAGTCTACTACTGGCAAGGCAATTGTGGGTGTTGAACCTGTTACTAGTGGCAGTATTCTTTATAAGGGTGTCGATATTACTAAAGCCAAAAATAGGCGAAAACTTAACTACAATAAAGATGTTCAAATGATTTTCCAAGATTCAATGTCAAGTTTAAATCCAAGAAAAAGAATTGAAGATATCATTGCTGAACCGATTCGAAATTTTGAAAATTTAACTACAGATCAAGAACGTGAGCGTGTTCAAGAGCTATTAGATATTGTTGGTATGCCTAGCGATTCAATTTACAAATACCCTCATGAGTTTTCGGGAGGGCAGAGGCAAAGAATTGGTGTAGCACGTGCGGTTGCAACTAATCCACGGTTAATTGTTGCCGATGAACCTACCAGTGCTCTGGATTTGTCTGTGCAAGCGCAAGTTTTAAACTTTATGAAGCATATTCAGCAACAATATAACATTGCCTATCTTTTTATTTCTCACGATTTAGGCGTTGTTAAGCATATGTCTGAAAACTTAGCTATTATGCACCGTGGCCGCTTGGTAGAGATTGGTTCAAGGGAAGACATCTACAAACATCCAATGCACATTTATACTAAAAGATTGCTTTCCGCTATACCGCAAGTTGATGTTGAACACCGTGAAGAGCACAAGAAGCACCGTCAAGAAGTTGAACAAGAATTTCAAAATGATCAAGACAAGTGGTATGACAAGGATGGTCGTGTGTTTCCCTTGCAACAAGTGTCTGGCAAACATTTAGTGGCTTTACCTAAAGATGAATTGAATGAAGAAAAGATAAATGAAAAGGAGGGGGCATAATCATGTGGAAAACGGTCCTAAGACGAATTTTAATTATGATCCCGCAATTGATTATTTTAAGTATTTTAGTCTTTTTCTTAGCTAAAATGATGCCAGGTGATCCATTTTCAGGTCAAATTAACCCAAATACTGATCCTAAACAAATTGAAGCTTTAAAAAGAGCGGCTGGATTATATGACCCTGTACCTGTGCAGTATGCTCGGTGGGTTGGTAATCTTTTCAAAGGAGACTTAGGTACAAGCTATATTCAGCATGTACCTGTTACTTCATTAATTGCTGACCGCGCTGTAAATACTTTTTGGTTATCTTTATTTTCTACAGTTATTAGTTATTCTATCGCTATTCCTATGGGTATTAGCGCTGGACGTCACCAAGATGAATGGCAAGATCAAGCTGTTCAAATTTTCAATTATATTACCTTGGCTGTTCCTCCCTTTGTCTTTTATATACTAGGAATTTGGTTATTTGGTTTTACTTTAGGCTGGTTCCCTATCTCAGGTTCAATTTCACCAAATGCATCCGGTTTTTGGGGTACTTTGGGTAGTGAAATTTACCATATTATATTACCGGGTACTCTAGTTGCACTGATTACCACAACATCTGTCGTGCAATATTTGAGGACAGGAATTGTCGATAATAAAGTTGAAGATTATGTTCGTACAGCCCATAGTAAGGGTGTGCCAGAAAAAGTTGTTTTCAATAAACACATTTTACGTAACTCCCTTTTACCAATTGCTTCTTCTTTTGGTACTGTAATAACTGGACTTCTTAGTGGATCCATGATTGTAGAATCGGTTTTCAGTTATCCTGGCATGGGGAAACTATTCCTGGATTCAATTGGTCAGCGTGATTACACCACTTTAACAGCTTTAATATTGATATTTGGCTTTTTAACGTTGCTTGGTAATTTATTGTCTGATATTATCATGAGTATCGTTGATCCAAGGATTAGAATAAAGTAAAGAGGAGAAACATATGACTGAGAATAAAAAAGGTACTTTAACTAAAAAGGCTAAAAAAGAGAAAGTTTCTTCTCCAACTTCAGGATTCAGAGTGATTGTAAGAGAAGTTGTGAAGGATAAAATTGCGTTAACAGCTTTTATATTAATTGTTCTGATCCTATTATTGACTTTCGGAGGATCTCTGTTTTTAAATGCCGATAAAGTTTCTGAAACAAATATAATTGATGCTTATTACAGTTGGGGAACAGCCGGTCATTTCCTTGGAACTGATGATGGTGGTCGTGATATAGTTAATCTTCTTATTATGGGTAGTCGTAATTCCATACTTATTGGTTTGGGAGTTACTGTAATATGTGAATCTGTTGGACTTTTGGTCGGATTAATTTCTGGATATTACGGTGGTTATATTGATGCCGTCATAATGAGAATAGTAGACTTCATTCAAGTTTTACCTGCAATGCCTATTGAAATAGTTTTGGTTAGTGTTATACCTCATTACACCCCACTGAATTTAGTGCTAATAATTTCATTTTTTGGTTGGACAAGTACAGCAAGGTATTTCAGAGCATTTGTATTGTCTCAAAGAGAGCGTGATTATGTATTAGCATCAAAAACGTCAGGTTCGTCAGATTTAAAAATTATGTTTCGTGAAGTTTTACCTAACATTACTTCCATGGTAATTATTGATGTAGTTTTAATGATAGCAGGCAATATCGGAATCGAAACTACGCTTGAGTATATTGGCTACGGCTTGCCGCCGACTATTCCTTCTCTTGGTACGTTAATTGGATTTGCAAATGATCCGGTTAATGTTGTTAGTCGACCTTGGCTTTGGCTTCCTGCCACAATCTTGTTATTAGTGATTTCTCTAAGTATTAATTATGTCGGAAGGGCATTATCACGTGCTGGTGATGCTAGACAAAGAGAGAATTGATAAACTTTTAAAATAAAACTAATTATAAAAATCCTGAAATGAATTTATTCGTTTCGGGATTTTTTATACTTATTTTACTTGCAACTAGTATGTATTTAGGAAATATAAGCAATTCGAAAGATTTTGCTATTTTATGTGAGCTAAATTTTTTATTAAATAATGCTATTTATATATATGAATAAGATTAACATTAAATTAACTTTACTATTGATTTTCTAATTTAATATGTTAATATTAAATTATTAACTTGTTCTGAGAAAAGCCATTAAGTTGCTATGATAAAGGAGTTAAAGGCTATGAAAAGTAAGAAATTATTAGGCTCTGTGGGAGTCATAACTGCTGCTGCGTTATCGTTAGTTGCATGTGGTAAAAGTGCAGATAACGGCAACACAAATGAAGCAAAAAAAGCAAGTAAGTTTCCAATTGAAGTACCTAAAAAGGAAACTAAACAAGGTGGAACAGTTAAATTAGCTATAGAAAGTGATTCACCCTTCACCGGTATTTTCTCTGAAGAATTGTCCACTACTAAAACTGACTCTGATGTTGTCGCTCCAGGTGCCGAATCATTATTTGATGTAAATGATACTTATCAGATTAATGATAAGGGTCCTGCCACAATGAAAATTAATAAAAAGGACAAGACAGTGACTGTTACCATTAAAAAGGGTGTTAAATGGTCAGATGGTAAGCAGGTAACTGCTAAAGATTATGAGTATGCATACGAAATTATTGCCAATAAGGCTACTCAATCTGAAAGATATACCAGTCAACTGGCTTTTTTAAAGGGACTTGAAGAGTACCATGAAGGAAAATCTAAAACAATTTCTGGGTTTGAAATGCCTGACGGTGAAAATGGCAGAACGGCCGTTTTACACTTTAAGGAATTAAAGCCAGGAATGTATAACAGTGGTAACGGCTATTTTTGGGAGGCTGTAGCTCCTTACCACTATTTAAAGGATGTTCCTTTCAGCAAATTAAATTCATCTGATAAAATTAGAAAGAAGCCACTTTATTTTGGCCCTTATCAAGTTTCTAAGGTCGTAAGAGGTCAGTCAGTAACTTGGGTTCCTAATAAGTACTACTGGCGTGGCAAGCCAAAATTAGATAAAGTAGTTTCGCAAGTTGTTTCTTCGAACTCGACTTCTCAAGCAATCAAGAGCCATAAGTTTGATATAGCTGATGTTATTAACACACAATGGAAACAAGTTAAAGACACCAAAGGTGTAAATTTTGTCGCTAAAATTCCGCTACAATATAGTTATCTTGGCTTTAAAGTTGGTAAATGGGATGCAAAGCACAGCAAGAATGTCATGGATAAGAATGCTAAGATGAATAACAAGTCTCTTAGACAAGCTATTGGATATGCCATGAATATTTCTTCTGTATATAAGAAATATACTGGTGGCTTGACCTTCCATGTAACGACATTAATTCCACCACAGTTTGGTGATTATCATAATAGTGATATAAAGGGTTATACATACAATTTAAAGAAAGCAAATCAATTGCTTGACAAAGCTGGTTACAAGAAGAAAGGCAAATGGCGTGTACAACCTAATGGTAAGCCGCTTAAAATTCATCTTTTGGCTGCAGGAGGCGATGCCACTAGAGGTCCAATCATTCAAAACTACATTCAACAATGGCATAAAATTGGTTTGAATGTTTCCTTAGTTGGTGGTCGTTTGGCTGAGGCTAACTCTTTCTTCGATAAGATTAAAAATGACGATCCATCTGTCGACATGTTTATGGCTGGCTGGAGTATGTCATCAGAACCATCACCTGCTGATTTCTTTGCTGAAGGTTCACCATTCAATTATCAACGTTTTGTGACTCCAGAACAAACCAAATTATTGAATTCACTTGACTCTCAAAAGGCTTTCAATCATAAGTATCGTGTAGAGAAATTCCATGAATGGCAAAAATATATGTTTGATCAAGCATTCATTATTCCTACTAGGAATAGTTATGCTATCACAGCAGTTAATAACAAGTTAACTGGATATAGTCTTAAACCTACTCATGGTAATTCTCTTTGGTATGAAGTTGGCTACAAAAAATAGTTAATATTTAATTAGAAAAAAAACTAATTGCGAAAATAACGCAATTAGTTTTTT
The DNA here is from genome assembly GCF_014323605.1 of Lactobacillus kimbladii. Taxonomy (GTDB): domain Bacteria; phylum Bacillota; class Bacilli; order Lactobacillales; family Lactobacillaceae; genus Lactobacillus; species Lactobacillus kimbladii_B. The sequence goes on from NZ_SCMB01000003.1 coordinate 12,491, forward strand.
GTTTTGATTTTTAGTTAAATTTAATTATAAAATACTCTTTTGATAAAATAATTTATCTTTTAAAAATTATATGTATATATAGTGTTAGTGACCAATTTATCCTTGCAATTTTAATGATAAATGCTAACATTTATCTGTTAGCTTGATTCCAAAATACTATTAACTTTGTATCATGAAGGAGACATGTATTATGAGAACAAGAAAATTTTGGGGTGCTGTTGGCACTTTATCTGCAGCTGCATTAACTTTAGTAGCGTGCGGAAAAAGTAATACTACTAGCAATGAAGGTGCTAAAACTGCCAGCAAGTTTCCAATTCAAACACCCGTTAAGACTGCTAAAAAGGGTGGAACGATTAAGGTTGCAGAAGTAACTGATACACCATTTACTGGCGTTTTTAATGAAGAATTACAAATGGATCAACCAAGCGCTGATGTTTCTAGTCCAGGTCAGGAATCACTATTTGATACTGATGATCACTATAAAATTAACGATAAGGGTCCAGCTACACTCAAACTTGATCGCAAAGCAAAAACTGCTACTATTACTATTAAAAAAGGTGTTAAATGGTCAGACGGCAAGCAAGTTACGGCAAAAGACGTAGAGTTTGCATATGAAATTATTGCTAATAAAGCAACTAACTCCCAAAGATATGCCAGCCAATTTAATATTATTAATGGTATGAAAGAATATCATGAAGGCAAGGCAAAAACTATTTCGGGAATTGAAATGCCTGATGGTCCGGATGGCAGAGTTGCAATTATACATTGCAAAGAACTTAAGCCTGGTATGTATTATAGCGGAAATGGCTACATTTGGGAATCAGCTGCTCCCTACCACTATTTAAAAGATATTCCTTTTGCAAAATTAGAATCATCTGATAAATTGAGAAAAAAGCCGTTATTCTTTGGTCCTTATAAGCTTGAAAAAATTGTTCGTGGTCAATCAGTTACTTGGGTACCGAATAAGTATTATTGGCGCGGTCAACCTAAATTAGACAAAATAGTTTACCAAGTGGTTTCACCAAATTCCGCTTCGCAAGCAATTAAGAATCATAAATTTGATATCACCAGAGTTACTAATAGTCAATGGAAAGAAGTTAAGGATACTAAAGATGTGACATTTGTTGCTAAGATTCCTTTATACTATAGTTATTTGGCATTTAAAGTTGGTAAATGGGACAATAAAAAATCAAAGAATGTAATGAATCCTCATGCAAAAATGAATAATAAATCATTACGTCAAGCTATGGCTTATGCAATGAATACTGATGCTGTCTACAAGCATTATACTGACGGCTTAAGTTTCCAGATTCCGACTTTGATTCCAGCACAGTTTGGTGACTATTTTAATAAAAACATTAAAGGGTATACTTACAACCTAAAAAAAGCAAATCAAATTCTAGATAAAGCTGGTTATAAGAAGAAAGGCAAATGGCGTGTACAACCTAATGGTAAACCGTTAACTATTCACTTCATGGCAATGTCTGGTACTTCTATTCAACAACCAATAATGCAAAATTATATTGAACAATGGAATAAGATTGGCTTGAATGTTAAATTAGTTGGTGGAAGACTGACGGAATTTAATTCGTTTTATGATAAAGTGCAACACGATTCACCGGATGTTGATATGTTCATGGCAGCTTGGGGTCTTTCAACAGAGCCTTCCCAGGAACAAATGTACGGTGAAGGTACAATGTCCAATTATTCCCGTTTTGTAACACCTGAAAACACGAAGTTAATCAAGGAAATGGACTCTCAAAAGGCATTTAACCATGAATACCGTGTTAACAAATTCCACGAATGGCAAAAATATATGTTTGATCAAGCTTATGTTGTTCCTGTATTTAACGCATACCAAATTGATGCAGTCAACAGTAAGCTTACTGGTTATTCACAAAATGCATCACAGCAAAACAACGGACACCCACTTTGGTACAAAGTAGCTTACACTAAATAAAATATATTTACCAAAGTAAAAAAACAGGCTCTTTGTCAAATTCTATTGATAAAGATTAAATAAAAAGAACCAAGCAGCTAATAAACTGCTTGGTTCTTTTTATTTTACCTTGTTTTCTGCGAATCTAATCCTGTTTAGCAGATTGGAGAAATTGGCATAGCCAAACGCTGTGAGCTCAATTTGTCTGATTTTGCGATTGAGGCCATAAACAATCGTTGTAATAACTCGATATTATAGTGCTGATTACTGCTCTTAGATTATGTTTAAAAGTGAGCAGTGTTTGAAGTATTTGCCAACCAATATCTCGTTAGCATGAATGACTTTTTTATATGCCTGCTAAAGTATCATAATGTGCCTGGAGCATCTTGTAGACATTGGTGATCTACGCGCGCATGCTATGCCCTTCTTTTTAATACAATAGAAAACCTGTTAATAGGTTACACATGGATAAGTCATTAACAGGATAAATTGTCGAGTTAATCAAGTTTTTTAAACTTGATTTTTTATTTTTGCTAAAAAAATAATGGTATTTTGTATAAAATTTTAATTAATAATTAATAAGGTCTTTGTTTTTCTAATATTTTTTGTTATTATTTGATTTAGGTTTTAAATCGTGTTTTTACTTTTGTAAGGAGAGAAGAATGATGAAAGAAAAAAATTTTTTATGCTCCATCGGTATTATAGCTACATGTGCCATGGCTCTGGTTGGTTGTAATAAAGCAAATAAAAGTAATAATGAGGACAGTTCGAAGGAAGCAAGTAAATTTCCAAATGCTTTGCCAAGAAAGCAAACAAAGCAAGGAGGAACTGTTAGAGTTGCCGTTGAAACAGATACGCCTTTTACAGGAATATTTACTGATGAATTAAGCGTAACCGCGACTGATGCAGATGTTGCTTCGCCAGGCGAAGAATCTTTGTTTTATACAGATGATAATTACAAAATAAATGATAAAGGTCCAGCAACAATGAAGCTGGATCAAAAAAACAAAACTATAACTATTACAATCAAAAAGGGTGTTAAATGGTCTGACGGCAAACAAGTGGTTGCCAAGGATATGGCATATCCATATGAAATATTGGCTAATAAAAATACTAAAGCTCAAAGATATTCTACTAAAATGGAAGTTCTGAAAGGAATGAAAGAATATCATGAGGGCAAAGCTAAAAAAATTTCAGGAATTGAATTGCCAGACGGTGATAATGGTCGCAAAATGATATTGCATTTTTCCTATATGACACCAGGAATGGCCTTTAGTGGTAATGACTATTATTGGGAATCAGCTTCACCATATCACTATTTAAAGGATGTACCTTTTAGCAAACTCGAATCCTCAGATAAAGTTAGAAAAAGACCAATATATTTTGGACCTTATAAGTTAGATAAACTAGTTCGTGGACAGTCAGCTACATGGGTACCAAACAAATACTATTGGCAAGGCAAACCAAAACTGGATAAAATTATTTATCAAGTTGTTTCTCCTAATTCTACTTCTCAAGCAATCAAATCACATAAGTTTGATATTGCTCAAGTTATTAATGCTCAGTGGAAACAAGTAAAAGATACTAAAGATGTGAGATTTATTGCAGAAATTCCTTTATATTACTCATACCTAGGGTTTAAGGTCGGCAAGTTTGATGCCAAAAAAGGTAAAAATGTTATGAATCCTCATAGTAAAATGAATAATAAAGCCCTAAGGCAAGCTATTGGGTATGCCATGAATGTAGAGGATGTCAATAAACGTTATAATAACAATCTGAGTTTCAGAATTCCAACATTAATTCCAAAGCAATATGGTGATGTATATAATAAAAATGTTAAAGGATTTTCTTATAACTTAAAAAAGGCTAATGAACTTTTAGATAAGGCTGGTTATAAGAAAAAAGGTAAGTGGCGCGTTCAGCCCAATGGTAAACCTCTAAAAATTAACTTTTTAGCCATGTCGGGTGATGCTACACAAGGACCAATTATACAAAATTACTTGCAACAGTGGCATAAAATTGGGCTAAATGTAGGCCTTTTAAATGGTCGGCTGACAGAACGTAATTCATTTTATGATAAAGTTCAAAACGATAATCCTCAAGTAGACATGTTCCTAGGAGCTTGGGGTCTTTCTACGGAACCATCACCTAATGGATTGTATAGTGAAGGTGGCCCCGCTAACTATACTAGGTTTGTTACCCCGGAAAATAATAAATTGATTAAGGAGATTGACTCTGCTAAAGCATTTAACCATAAATATCGTGTTGAAAAATTTCATGAATGGCAACAGTATATGTTTGACCAGGCTTATGTCATACCTGTTTTTAATGCATATAAAATTAAAGCGGTTAATAATAAATTAACTGGTTTATCATTAAAACCTTCTGAAACAAATAACGGACACCCAATATGGTACAAAGTCGGTTATATTAAATAAAATTATTTAATAAAGTAGATTAGAAAACTATTGTCATTTGAGGACAATAGTTTTCTTTTTTAACGCTAAAAACTGGTATAATTTAGATTGTTAAGGAGTTGAAAAAATGGTTAGTACCAAATTCATAAAACGATTAGATACAAAATACAAAATTAAATTTAATAATCCTAACTTATTAGAAGAGGCTTTTACTCATTCTTCTTATGCTAATGAGCATCCTGAAAATGGTACTCGGGATTATGAAAAACTGGAGTTCTTGGGGGATGCAGTTCTGGAATTAGCAATTTCTGATTACCTTTACCGTAATTTTAGAAATCTTAATGAAGGTGAATTAACTAGAATGCGATCAAATATTGTTGATACTGAAGGTTTTGCAGAATTTGCCCAGAAATTTGGTTTTCCGGCTGAGATTAATCTAGGTCATGGTGAGGAAAAAGCAGGTGCACGTTCTCGCAAAACTCTTTTAGAAGATGTTTTTGAAGCTTTTAATGGAGCGCTTTTTCTTGATCAAGGCATGGAAGCAGTTGAGCATTTTTTGAGTTTAACCGTATACCCATTAATTGATGCTGGCAAATTTGATGCATCAAGAGATTATAAAACAGACCTACAAGAATTATTGCAACAAGATGGACCGGTTAAGATTGAGTATGAGGTTTTAAAAGAAGAGCAACTGCCTTCAAGTTTTACTGTCCAGCTAGTTGTTAATGGGAAAGTATTGTCTAAGGGACAGGGTCACAATAAAAAAGCCGCTGAACAAGAAGCTGCAAAAACTGCTCTAGGTAAGCTCAATTAGGGAGATGAGTGTGTGCCACTAACAGAACTGATAATTGACGGCTTTAAATCCTTTGCCGAAAAAACAAAAATTAAATTTGACACCGGTATTACTGGCATAGTTGGTCCCAATGGTAGTGGTAAAAGTAATATTACTGAAGCGATCAGATGGGTCATGGGCGAATCAAGTGCCAAATCCTTGCGTGGTTCAAACATGAAAGATGTCATTTTTGCCGGAAGTGAATTCCGCCAACCGGCAAATCATGCAGAAGTTTCTCTGATTTTTAACAATAAAAAACACGAACTAAATTTTAAGGAAGATCAAGTTGTTATAACTCGACGGATTTTAAGGTCTGGAGATAATGAATATTTAATCAACAAAAAGAGTGTCAGACAACGTGATGTGCGTGCTCTGTTTTTGGATTCTGGAATTTCACAGGACAGTTTAGCAATTATTTCCCAAGGTCGGGTAGATCAAATACTAAATTCACGCCCGGAAGAAAGACGTTCATTATTTGAAGAAGCAGCTGGTGTACTTCATTTTAAGAAACAAAAAGAAGAAGCAAAAGTTCAGTTGGAACAGACAACAGATAATTTAGTGCGCATCAACGATCTTGTCAAAGAGCTAGAGCAGAGGATTGAACCTCTTCATGAACAAAGTTCTTTAGCTAAAGAATATCAATTTCAGAAAAAAGGTCTGGATCAAGAACTAAAAACTTTATTGGCTTTTGAAATTCAGGATTTAGATAATCAAAAAGAAAAAGAACAGGAAAAGGCTGATGAAAATCAGACTCTTTTATCGAAGCTGGATCGAGAAGTAAAAGATTCCCAAGAAGCTGTGGCAAACAAAAGAAAAGAATATCAAACTTTAAATAGTCAAAGAGATAAGGTGCAAAATGATTTACTTTCTTTAACTAAAAAGCTTTCTGAAATTAATACCAATTTGCAAGTTGCGGAACAAAGTAAGCAATATAGCGCAGCTACCAAAAAAGAATACCAATCTGAATTGAATGACCTAAAAAAGCAATTATCGGCAATTGAAAATGATAGAATTGATCTGCTTGAAAAGGGAAAGAATTTAAAGAGTGAGCAAGAGAAGTTAAATGATAAAAGAACTGAACTCTGCGCTCAGCTAAAGGAAGATCCTGAACAGCTAAACCAAAAATTAGAGCAGCTCCGTTCAGCTTATATTCAGTTGTTGCAAGATCAAACTTCTAATAATAATGAAATAGTTTATTTGCATTCTGAACTGAAAAAACTTTCTGATAATAGCCAGTTTCAAACAGAAAATGTTGTTGAAGAACTGAGAAATGAAACTACTGAGCTTAAACGACTTAAATCTGAAGGTAAGTCACTTAAAGAAAACTGTCAGATTGAAGGACAAAAAATAGCAGATTTAACAAATGAGCAAAAAATAAGTCAAAAAAATTTGTCATCTCTTCAAGAATCGTTGTCGACCAAAAAACAACGTTTTAGTCAATTAAATGCGCGTTATGATGCTCTGGAAAATATACGCAAACGTCATGAAGGTTATTTTTACGGAGTCAAGAACGTTTTAAATAATTTATCTGCTTATCCCGGAGTAATTGGAGCAGTAGGAGAATTAGTTACCTTTCCTGTTAAATATGAAGCTGCAATGGCTACAGCATTAGGGAATGGGGTTCAGGATTTAGTCACTAAATCAAAACTGGATGCTCGGGATGCTATTAACAAATTAAAGGAAAACCATGCGGGGCGTGCTACTTTTCTTCCTCTTGATGGATTAAGGGAATATACAATACCAACTTCAACTATCAATACAATTTCTTCTTTTTCCGGATTTCAAGGTATTGCTAGCGAAATAGTTAAAAGTTTACCTAATCAAGATATTGCGCCTGCAATTAATTATCTCCTTGGAAATACTATAATAGTTGACACAATAAGCAATGCTATGAAGATAAGACAGAGAATTTCTCGCTATCGTATTGTAACTCTTGACGGAGATGTTATTTCACCTGGTGGTTCAATGACAGGAGGAGTGCGCAATCAAAAAAGCAACTCTCCACTTCAAACAACTGCTGAACTGAGTCAATTAAGACAAAATATTAATGATTTAAAAGCAAAAATTAAGAATGAACAATCTCAGTTAGCTGATGCTGTAAGCAAGAATGAAATTTTAACTCAGCAGTTGAATGAAATGACATCGAAATTTCAAAATCTTAAACAAGAATTAGGTGAAGCAGCTCTTTCGTATCAAAACCAAGAAAAAGAAGTGAACAGGTTAAAGGCTGCGAATAGTTTGTTTGAACAACAAAAGCAAGAACGCAACCAGGAAATTGCTGAAACTAAGAACAAGATTAAGTCGGCTTCAAAAAAGAAGGAAGAACTGCAGGAGAAAATACTTCAGCAAAAACAGGATATTAGTGAATTGCAATTACGTATTAAGAACTTTTCAGAGTTGAATCAAGAGGTTCAGGAAAAGTTAAGCGAACTTGATCCGCAAATAGCGGTTTATGCTAATAAGTTGGAGAACGTTTCAAAGCAAAAATCCGATAAAAAGAATGAATCAAAGCAGCATCAAAATCAAATTAATACTTTGTCCCAAAAGTTGAAAGAACTTGATGAAAATGATGTGCTTGGTGACGAAAAGAAGATGAACTTTGAACGCGAAAATAAAGAGGGGATTGCAAAAAAGAAAAATTTGCAGGAACAACTTAATACTTTAAGTTCAAAATTAGGACAGTATGATGCTAAAATTAACCAGCTTGATCAGGTAGCGAGTCGTAATTATGAACTTCGTAAAGATGCTGCTGCTGAACAAAAAGATTTTTCTGTGAAAATAGCACAGTTGAATAGCCAAATAGATCAACGTTTAGATAATTTGAATACGGAATATTCACTAACATATGAGGCCGCATTGAATCAAGCCAAAACAGAAAATAACGAGACCAATAGGACACAACTTCAAAAGGATGTGAAATTGCATCGCATGTCTATTGCGGACATTGGTCCAGTTAATCTGAAGTCAATTGAAGAATATGAAAATGTCAAAAAACGTTACGACTTCCTTAATGCACAACAAAATGATTTGTTAAAGGGTCGAGACAATTTAGAAAAATCGATGTCAGAACTTGATCAAGAAGTATGTAGTCGCTTTAGTAAAACTTTTACAGAGGTAGCTCATAGTTTTACTGAATTATTTCCGGTGGTTTTTGGAGGTGGCAATGCCAAATTAGTTTTGACTAATCCTCAAGATTTATTGAACACAGGAGTTGAAATTATTGCTCAACCGCCGGGTAAAAAGTTGCAAAAACTAAGCTTATTATCAGGTGGAGAAAGGGCATTGACAGCAATTACATTGCTTTTTGCTATGCTCAAAGTTAAACCGGTACCATTTTGTGTACTGGATGAAGTGGAGGCAGCACTTGATGATGCAAACGTCACACGCTTTGCACATTTCTTAGAAGAATATGACATGCATACGCAATTTATCGTAATAACACATAGAAGAGGAACAATGGAAAAAGCAGACCAACTTTATGGTGTTGTCATGCAAGAATCAGGCGTATCACAGGTATTGTCCGTATCATTAAAAGAATTAAAAAATGAGGTGAAATAACAGTGGGTTTATTTGATAAGATAAAAAAATCTTTATTTGGTGAAGATAATAGTAAAGCTGCTGATGACTTGCAGAATCAGTCAGAAAAAGAGCAGCAAGAATCTTCTGAGGAGATAGAAAACAAGGAAGAGATAACCTCTGAAGAAAAACAAACTTCAGAAAAGAATGAATCAGAAAACGAAAATTCGACAGCTTTTCAGGAAGAAGAATCTTTAGAGCAAGAAACTGAGAATGAGACTGATAACGGAAAGCAAAATGAAACTGAATTATATGAAAAAGGTCTAGAGAAAACTAATCAGGGCTTTGGGGCTCGATTAAATCGCTTTTTTGCCCAGTTCAGGACTGTTGACGAAGATTTCTTTGATGACTTGGAAGAGCTGCTAATTGAATCTGATGTCGGTTACGAGACTGCCGAAGAATTGACTGACGAACTGCGAGATGAAGCAAAATTGCAGAAAGCCAAGTCGCGAGATGATTTGAAAAAAGTTATTGTTGAAAAATTAGTTAATCTTTATGACCAAAGTGGTAATTCCGAAAATGAAAAATTAAAGTCTCATAAAGATGGCAAGCCGAATATTTATCTTTTTGTAGGTGTAAATGGCGCGGGCAAAACCACAACAATTGGTAAATTGGCTAAAAGATTTAAAGATGAAGGGAAGTCAGTTCTTTTAGCAGCAGCAGATACTTTCAGAGCTGGTGCAGTTGAACAATTATCAGAATGGGGCGAAAGAGTCGGTGTTCCAGTAGTAACTGGAAAGGAACAAGCTGATCCTGCTTCAGTTGTTTATGATGCGACTGATAAAGCTCTTAAAGAAAATTATGATTATTTATTAGTGGATACTGCTGGTCGTTTACAAAATAAAAAGAATTTAATGAATGAGCTGGAAAAAATTGAACGGACAATTAAAAAGCAAGCGCCAGAAGAGCCAACAGAAACTCTATTAGTTTTAGATGGCTCAACTGGTCAAAATGCACTCCTTCAAGCTAAGGATTTTGATAAGACTACCAAATTAACTGGATTGGTATTGACAAAATTGGACGGCTCTTCAAAGGGCGGAGTCGTTTTAGCAATTAGAAATGAGATGAAATTGCCGGTGAAATTAGTTGGTTTGGGTGAAAAAGCTAGCGATTTGGCTGATTTTGATGCCGCAAACTATGCAGTCGGATTATTTCATGATTTAATTTAAGAATAGATTTTTTAAAGGGAGTTATTTATATTTAATGAAAGAATACAGTGCATGTACAACAATTTTAGTAGGTAAAAAGGCTTCAGTTGACGGTTCGACCATGATTGCTCGTAATGATGACACTTTTCGTCCAATTACACCGCAAAAATTTATTATCAGACCTGCTGCAAAAAATGAATCAGGTCGTAAAATTAAGTCATGGTTGAATAAGTTTGAATTAGACTTGCCTGAAAATGCTCAGGCCGTTCCTGCTGTACCCAATGTTGATTACAAAAACCGTGGTTATTACGATGAGAGCGGTATTAATCAAGAAAATGTAGCAATGTCTTGTACTGAATCAACTTATGGTAATGAGAGAGCACTCGCATATGATCCACTGGTAAAAGATGGTCTTGATGAAGATTGCATGCAGTCAGTTGTTTTGCCTTATATTCATTCTGCTAGAAATGGAGTTGAATATTTAGGCAAACTGATAGCTAAATATGGTTCACCAGCAGGTAACTCAGTTCTGTTTGGTGACAAAAATGAGATCTGGTATATGGAAATTGTCACTGGCCACCACTGGGTAGCGCAACGTATTCCAGATGATGCTTACGCAATTGCTGCAAATAGGGTTTCTATTGAACAAGTAGATTTTGCTGACACAAAAAACTTTATGTGGAGCGAGGGAATTCAGGAGTTTGTTGCCGATCACAACTTAAATGTTGATCATCAGGGATGGAATTTCCGTCATATTTTTGGTACTTATAGTGAACAAGATAGGTTTTATAATACTAATCGTGTTTGGTACGGTCAAAAATATTTTAATCCCGAAATTGAACAAGATCCAACCGATGGTAATTTACCTTTTATTCAGCGTGCAGCTAAGAAAATAACCAGAGAAGATATTGAATTTGTGCTTGGCAGTCATTACCAAAACACTCCGTATGATCCTTTTGGTAAAGGCACGGAAGAAGAGAAGCATCGTTTCCGTCCAATTGGTTTAAATAGAACGCAAAATTCCCACATTTTACAGATTAGAAATGATGTTGACTCTGACAAAGCAGCAATAATGTGGCTTTGTATTGGGGGTCCAACTTTCACGCCTTTTGTACCATTCTTTGCTAATATGAATGATACTGATCCTTCTTACAATAACACATCAATGGAATATAATCTTAATGATGCTTGGTGGTACTACAAATCCTTGGCAGCACTTGTAGAAACGCATTACCCACAGTTTGTTCAACTCGATACTGATTATCTAAATGAACTTAACCAATATTATCGCAGGCGTGTAGAAGATGTTATTGCTCAAGTTCAAGGTAAAACTGGTGCAGAATTGACCGCATATTTGACCAGGGCCAATCAAGAAACTGTCGCCTATACTAGAAAGCGTTCTGAAAAGCTTTGGGCCCAGATGATGATAGATTCAATCAATATGTCTAAATTAACCTTTAATATGGATGAAAATCTGTAAATCTAATTGTATTAAAAAAGTCTGGAAAATTTCCAGACTTTTTTTATCGTGTGGTTAATGTCAGTTAGTTAATTTTTTATTCATGGCTGAATGACGAATGCCATAAATTAAATAAATAAAGACACCAATTAGTGACCATATTAGCATGTACTTTTTTGCTTGTATATCTAATCCCCAGAAAACAACAAAAGAACCAAGAAACGCTAAAAATGGCAGCACAGGATACCAAGGCATTTTAAAAGCTGGATCTACAATATCTTTTCCTTCGCGTGGCCTTAAGCGATAGATTCCCAGAGAGACAAACATAAAGGCGATCAGGGTTCCAGCTGAGACTAATTGTGACAAGAATGAGAAGGGAATAAATGCAGAAATAATAATTGCAATAACCGCAACTGTCCATAATGAGTTTGCTGGGCGATGTTCTTTATTCAATTTACCAAGTACCTTAGGAACCATGCCATCGCGACCAAATGAATATACCAAACGAGAACTTGCCATACAAAGACCAATTAAAGCAGTAAACATTCCTAAAATAGCAACAGACTGAACGATAGTGGCAATATGTCCGAAACCTGTTTTTCTTAAAGCATATCCGACTGGCTCAGCTGAATTTAAATATTGGTGATAAGGTACCATTCCAACTAAGACTAAGCTGACGGCTACGAATAAAATAACCGCTATTAGCAACGAACCGATAATTCCCCGTGGCATAGTCTTTTGCGGATTAATAGCTTCTGCAGAGTTTGATGCAATGGTATCAAAGCCCAAGAATGAAATATAGATCATCGAAACTCCGGCGTAAATGCCTTGCCAGCCACCAAAAGGTCCGTGAGCTGTTGCACGATAATGCGGTATAAAAGGAATGAAATTAGCTTTTTTAATAACTGTCAAGCCAACGCCTACAAAAAGCAAAATTGCTAAAACTTTGACCACCACTAAAACGTTTTCGACTCGAGAAGCTTTAGAGACTCCAAAGCTGACTAAAAATGCAGCCAACAAAATAGCTAGTAATGCAACAAGGTCAAATAATCCTCCATTTACGCCTAGTGGATTGGCTAGGGCAGCAGGTAATTTCCAGCCTAAAGGTGCTATTAATGCACGAAGATTAGCAGACAAACCAGAGCTAATAAATGCCATTCCAATTAGGTATTCTGCTAAAAGAGCCCAACCAGAAAACCAACCCCAAAATTCTCCAAATATAACATTGATCCAAGAATAAACTGATCCTGCAAATGGCATTGCGGCTGCCATTTCTGCATAGGCGAATGCAACAAGACCAGCTACTATAGATGCAATAACACATGACAGGGCTACAGCGGGTCCTGTGTGCAGTGCTGCAACTTCTCCAGGTAATGTAAAAATTGAGGTTGAAACGATAGTACCTACACCCAGAGCTAAAAAGTCACGAACTTTTAGTGTTCTGACTAAGTGACCATCCTTTTCCTGATAAATATCTGGATCTTCTTTTCGATTCATTAATTTCCATAAATTCACACTGAATTGCTCCTTAGCTTTGTTTAGCATTCTGTTTGAAAGAAATCTACCATTTAAAAAGTTCACACGGGTAACAACTTGAGTGCGAACTTACATTTTATATAGTAAAATTTGTTTTAAACAGTAGGTGTAGTGTAACGCTTTTAAATATTTTTTCAAAACAGTTTGATTACTCAAATAAAAAAACGGTACAAAATTAATATTTATTCGTGTACCGTCTAATCTAATAACTTTCAAGAATGATAATTCTATATCCGTGATAGTAAAATTCCTAAAAATTAATTAAATTAATAATACAGATTTTTATTAAGAAAAGCAATAAATTTTAGTATATCTTTAATTAAATTTTTGGCTTTCAAGATCGTCAATTTCTGACATTTTTGCTATACTTGTTCAAGGTGAGGGCAATGGACGAACTCGAAAAAAACGAAATATTAGGTGATTTATACGCATATTATGGTGATCTATTAACCAAGAGCCAGCAAAGTTATTTTGAAGACTATTATTATAACGACCTGTCTTTAGGAGAAATAGCCATTAATCATCATGTTTCACGTCAGGCAGTCTACGACAATTTACGTCGCTGTCGCAAGTTGTTAAAAAATTACGAAGATAATTTACATATGCAGAGGGATTACAATATGATTGAAGACAAACTAGCAAAAGTTGTAGTCGCACTCAAAAAAGGCGAGTCAAGCCAAGCTTTACAAATAACTACTGATCTAATAAATCAACTGAGGGGAGAGTAATTCGATGGCATTTGAAAATTTAAGTGAAAGAATTCAAAAGGCCTTAAAAAATCTAACAGGTAAAGGGAAAATATCAGAAGATGACATCAATAGTGCCAGTCGGGAAATTAGACTGGCATTACTGGAAGCTGATGTTAACTTTAAAGTTGTTAAAGATTTTATCAAGAAAATAAAGCAAGAAGCTCTCGGAAAAGAAGTTCAGGAAAGCCTTAATCCGGGTCAACAAGTCATTAAAATTGTTAACGATGAATTAACCAAGATGATGGGTGAGAGCGCAGTTTCCCTCAATAAATCTAAACATATTCCTACAATAATAATGATGGTAGGTTTACAAGGTACAGGTAAAACTACTACAGTTGGTAAGTTGGCAAACAGATTAATACAAAAAGAAAAAGCAAGACCGTTGCTAATTGCTGGTGATATTTATCGTCCAGCGGCTATTGACCAGTTGCAGCAAATTGGTGACCAGCTAAAAGTTCCTGTTTATAGTGAAAAAGATCAAAAGGACGTAGCTCAAATAGTACAAGACGGCTTAAGTCAAGCCGATAAAGATAAAAATGATTATGTCATTATTGATACCGCTGGTCGTTTGGAAATTGATGAGCCTTTGATGGAAGAACTTGAGCGCGTCAAAAAAGTTGCCCAACCGGATAATATTTTGCTGGTAGTAGATGCCATGACCGGTCAAGCAGCAACTGATGTTGCAAAGGGCTTTGACGAACGTTTAGACATCACCGGAGTTATTTTGACCAAACTTGATGGTGATACTCGTGGTGGTGCCGCTTTATCCATTAGAGCAGTAACCGGCAAGCCAATTATTTATACTGGTCAGGGTGAAAAATTAACTGACCTTGAACAATTCTATCCTGATCGTATGGCTTCTAGAATTCTAGGTATGGGTGATATGCTGACTTTAATTGAAAAAGCTCAGCAGGATTATGATGCCAAAAAAGCTGAAGAAGTTGCTGAAAAAATGAAAGAAAATACTTTCGATTTCAACGACTTTGTTGATCAGATTGAGCAAGTTGAAAAAATGGGGCCTCTTGATCAGTTGGTGAAGATGATTCCAGGAATGGCAAATAATCCCCAGCTTAAGAATGTCAACTTCGATAAAAAGCAAATTGTTTATGTGAAAGCAATTATTTCATCAATGACAGAAGAAGAGCGAGAAAATCCAGAGTTGCTTAATCCTAGTCGCAGAAGAAGAATAGCAGCTGGATCTGGGCGACCGGTAGTTGAAGTCAACAGAATGATTAAGCAATTTAAGCAGGCTCGCGATATGATGAGCAAAATTACTAAGGGTAATTTTAAGGGAATGGATAATTTGCCAGGAATGAATTCTCCAATGGGTCGGATGGCCATGAGACATATGGGTAAAAAATTTAAGAAAAACAAGAAAAAACGGATGAAAGTTAAAAGATACCATTCATAAAAATCACCTGTTAAGTAAAAACACTTTACACCCTTTGAAAAAAATGCTATATTATTGTACGTAACTTTTAGGAGGAAATAAATTTATGTCAGTAAAAATTCGTTTGCGCCGTATGGGTGCTAAAAGAAAGCCATTTTATAGAATCGTTGTAGCTGATTCTAGAATGCCGCGCGATGGTCGTTTTATTGAAGAAGTCGGTTACTATAATCCAGTTTCAGTTCCTAAGGAGTTGAAATTAGACGAAGATAAGATTTTTGAATGGTTGCAAAAGGGTGCTCAACCTTCAGATACTGTGCGATCACTACTTTCTGGTGCAGGCTTAATGAAGAAACTGCATGATTCAAAATTTAATAAATAGTGAATCGTTAGTTAAAAGTTTGAAGTTAACTGCTTCAAGCTTTTTTCTTTGAGTAGGAGAAATTATGCAATTTTATGATGTTGCGCGAATACTATCTACCCATGGTCTTAAAGGAGAAGTAAAAGTTGCTTTAATTACGGATTTTCCGGAAAAACGCTTTGCTGCAAAGCAAGAATTGGCTTTAAAAGCTAATCAACAAAAAAAGTTGACGGTTAAAACCAGCAGACCTTTTAAACAGTTCTGGCTGGTTCAATTTAATGAAATCACTGATATTGATAGTGCTAAGAAATTAGTCGGCGAAACTTTAGTTGTTAGCGAGCAAAATCAGCATGAACTTCCAGATGGCGCATATTATTATCGCGATATATTGGGCTGTAATGTGATAGATAATCAATCGGGAGCTATTTTGGGTCAAATAACTGGTATTGAAACTCCTGGTGCGAACGATGTCTGGGAAATTACCGAAGAAAATGGTAATGAGTATTTAATTCCCTATATAGATCAAGTTGTTAAAAAGATAGATGTTGAACATAAAAAAGTTTTTGTAGAACTTTTGGAAGGATTACGCAATGAAGATTAACGTATTGACGCTTTTTCCCGATATGTTTACACCATTGACAACTTCAATGCTTGGAAGAGGTCTTGAAGATGATAAATGGCAGCTAAATTTAGTAAATTTTCGCGATTTTACCACTGATGTACACCATCACGTTGATGATAGTCCTTATGGTGGTGGCGCTGGCATGGTTTTGCAAGTTATGCCGATCAAGAAAGCCCTTGATTCACTTAAAAATAAGGGCAAAGTAATCATTACTGCGCCACAGGGTAAAACTTTTAATCAAAAAATGGCCCAAGAATGGTCTAAAGAAGAAAACCTTACGTTTATTTGTGGTCATTATGAAGGCTTTGATCAGCGCATCTATGATTTAGCAGATGAAACAGTTTCAATTGGTGATTATGTCTTAACTGGTGGGGAATTACCTACAATGAGTATGATTGATGCTACTGTTAGATTGATACCGGGAATTTTAGGCAATGATGCCTCATCAGTGGAAGAGAGCTTTGCTCACGGCTTGCTGGAATATCCTCAATATACCAGACCGGAAGATTTTGAAGGAAAGAAAGTACCACAAGTATTAACATCTGGAAATCACCAAAAGATTGATGAGTGGCGTCATAAGGAAGCTTTGCGGGCAACCTACTTGTACAGACCGGATTTACTTGAAAATTATAATTTAAGTAAAGAAGAAAAGAGAATGTTAACGGAAATAAAGCAGGAAAAAGATCAAACTTGATTTTACCTGTTATTTTTGCTAGTATGATTGAGGTGTAAATTTATTTTGCACTAATAGTTAGGGGTATTCCGCTGACGTAGAAAACGCTAATGAATGCCGGAGAAGGAGAAAATAAAAATGGATCCATTAATTCAAGAATTAACCAAAGAACAATTACGTGACGATATTCCTGACTTCCGTGCAGGTGACACAGTTCGTGTCCATGTGCGTGTTGTCGAAGGTTCACATGAACGTATTCAGATGTTTGAAGGCGTTGTTATTAAGCGTAAGGGCACTGGAATTGGTGCTAGCTATACTGTACGTAAGATGGCATCTGGTGTTGGTGTTGAACGTACTTTTCCAGTAAACGATCCACGTGTTGCCAAGGTTGAAGTATTGCGTCACGGTCGTGTACGTCGTGCTAAACTTTACTACTTACGTGATCGTCACGGCAAATCTGCTAGAATTGCAGAAAAGCGTCGTTAATTCAAGCTTAAGTAAAAGAGAATCATTCCGTAAAGGGATGATTCTCTTTTTTGTTTATGTTAAAATCTTTAACAATATATTTTTATTGAGGAGAAAAATTATGAATGAACCGTTTTTGTTAAATTTTGATTCTGAATCGACGGCTGTTTTAGAACCGGATCACGAACAAGAAATTAATAACTTTCATTTTCAGCCCAAGCTGCTGTTTGCATTTTTAACTCCCGACGTGATCAGTAGTTTCTTGGCCCGTTATCCTAATAAAAAGCTCGGGTTCTTTGACTGTTTTGAAGGAGAAACCCCAATTTATCAGGTTGACTTAGACGGACAAAAAATTACTTTTTGTCAGGCAAAGATAGGTGCTGCAGCTGCTGTAGAGCTATTAGATTGGTTAATAAGTTACGGTGTTAAACAGATTTTAGCAATAGGATCAGCCGGCTGCTTAGTTGATTTACCAGAAAACTATTTTCTAGTACCTACAAGAGCTATTAGAGATGAGGGCACATCCTTTCATTATATGAAACCAGGAACATACATTGACTTGAAGTCCGAGTTTCTAACGAAGACAAAAAAGTTACTGAGTCAAGATGGATTTAAGGTTGAAGAAGTAACTACCTGGACAACTGATGGCTTCTTTAGGGAAACTGTCAAGAAAGTAAAGCAGGCTAAAGAGTTGGGAGCCTCTTGTGTAGAGATGGAATGTGCAGCAATGGCTGCGTGTGCACAATTTAGAGAGGCAGATTTTGCACAAATATTATTTACAGCGGATTCTCTTAAAGACATAGAAAAACATGATGACAGAGGCTGGGGCAGGGATGCTCATGAGACAGCCATCAATTTGGCAGCAAATATTATTAAGGAAATTTAACCAAGTTTGTGAAAAAATACTGCTGTGGAACCAAAGTGAAACAGACACACAATTCACAAGCAAATAACATAAAAGCTTTAGAAACGACATTTTGAAGTATATTTTCAATATAAAGTTTGTGAATTCATTTAAAGCATTAGTTGTGGAAAGTCAATTTCTTGCCATCATGACAGTATTTTGAGAAGTTACGCTTGACTATTAACAGGAATTTTGCAAGATAAATATCTAAAAATACTTAAAGTTCAAGCAAATCAAAATAATAGTCAAAATAAGTCTGATAAACCAGTGAGACCAAGTGATTTGTCCGTAAAGAAAAATTCCATTTGCTAGAGCGGTAAGTAAAACTGCTACTAGAAATATAGTAGTTAAAAGTGGTTTTTTTAGAAAACTTCCGGCAATAATGCCTAATGCGGACAAAACGTTGATCATGATTAGCCAAATTGGCAAACTAGTAAAAGATAGAAAGCTGGCGCTAATCATGAGAACACCATATATAATAGTTAAAAAGATTGTAAGATATGACATTTTAATACCTCCACAAAAATTTAACCATCTGGGGTCGACCCAACGTCAAGGAAATAATTATGTATTTGAAAGAATTTATTCAAAAGGAAAATACTACACCTGATACCGTTAGACATTATATCTATTTAAAATTATTAAATCCTGGTCGTAAGGGAAGAAACTATTGGTTTAATGAAAATGAAGTTGATACTTTTGAATCAATTAAAGAGTTCCAAGACTGAGGGTTTTCACTCAAAGAAATAAAGGAAATAAAAAACTACACGCTGAATCGTGCAGTAGAGAAAAGCAGCGTGAACAAAATTTAAAATTAATTAAGGCGAAAATCGCTGTTATATCTGCAAAAATTAACAAATTAAGAATGCAGAAAAAAGTGTTAGAAGAAGTAGGATAAATTTTGCAGAAAAAAAGCACTATCGAAACGCGTAAAAATAATTTTTACTAATCCCAATAATGCTAAAGAGTTATTCAGTTAAATAATAGTATTACGGTACAGACCTACTACCTTACCCAAAATGTGGACATTTGACAAAATTATCGGTGCCATCGTATCATTTTCAGGTTGCAAACGATAGTGACCTTTTTCCTTGTAAAACCGTTTTACAGTTGCTTCATTTTCATCAGTCATCGCTACTACAATTTCACCGTTAATTGCTGATGATTGTTTGCGGACAATAACATTGTCTCCGTTTAGGATACCGGCGTTAATCATACTTTCACCGTGAACTCTTAGCATAAAGAGGTCTCCAGCATCATTTGCTAAATCAGGAGGTAAGGGAAAGTAATCCTCAATGTCTTCAACAGCCAGAATTGGTTGGCCGGCTGTGACATCGCCGACTACAGGAATTTTTTTCGGCTGGATGCCTATTGCCTTTTTTCCTTCATCTGTTATTTCCAATGCTCTAGGTTTGGTAGCATCCTTTATTAATAACCCCTTATTTTCAAGCCTTGACAAATGACCATGTACGGTAGAAGTAGAAGATAAATCTACAGCATGACAAATTTCACGAACAGTGGGGGGAAAACCTCTATCTTCAACCGTTTCATATATATAGCGTAAAATTTGCAATTGCTTAGTATTTTGTTTTGTAGTCATAGTTATCTCCAGTATTTTAAACGTTTTCTTATACATTTAATTTTAGCAAAATAAATTGTATAGTGCAAACAAACGTTCTGAAAATTAAAAACTTTTTTTCCTGCTAATAATAATGTAGACTTTTTTAATGAGAGGTGCTTAAAATGAAGGAAGATCTTGAGAAAAAAATGATAAGTCGAATAAATGAACTTTATCATAAAAAAGAATCTGTTGGACTAACAGAAGCTGAGGAAAAGGAACGAAAAAAATTACATCGGGAATTTATTAAGAACTTTAGAGCCGGCTTTAAGCAAGACGTTGAAAATTTAGTCATAATTGATAAAAATGGTAATGAAATTACATCTGAAAAAGCTAAGAAAGCTCAGAGAAAAAAAGGTTTAAGAAAAGATTAACTTTGATCTTTAATTTTATTGAATTTTTAGGTAAGATATATCTATTGGACAAATTGAGGTGATTATTTTATGAACTTAGGATTAGCGATCTTTCTAATTGTTATAGCATTGTTGTTAGGCCTAGTGGGTGGCTTTTACGGTGCCAGAGCATATATGAAAAAATATTTTAAGGATAATCCGCCAATCAGTGAAGATATGATTGTTGCCATGATGTCTCAAATGGGCCAAAAGCCTTCAGCGAAGAAGGTAAACCAAGTGATGAACATGATGAAGCACCAAAAGTAAAAACTTACTAGATTGAAATAGTGTTGCGGAGAATTGTATCTCCGCTTTTTTACTGAATTTTTTAGGTGAATAATGGGTATATTTTTTAAATTAGGCTGGTTTTTTAAAAGTGAGAAAAAGCGTTACCTCATTGGTATTACATTTTTAGCATTAACTTCAGTTGTGAACTTGGTGCCACCGAGGATTTTAGGCCTAATGGCTGATCAATTGGATAAAGGACATATTAGTTGGCAGGAATACGGTCTACTGATTATGGCTATCGTTTTAGCGGCCTTGCTGCTCTATGGCTTCCGCTATTTTTGGCGTAGTCAGATTTGGGGTGGAGCGGCTGAACTGGAACTGCAGTTAAGATCAAAATTATTTCGTCATTTCATGGCTATGGATCGCACTTTTTATCAACGTCACAGAACTGGTGATTTGATGGCTCACGCCACAAATGATGTTTCGGCTGTTCAGGAGGTTGCAGGTGAAGGTGTCTTAACTTTAGTAGATTCACTCATAATGAGCGTATCTACTATGGTGGCCATGATTGCTTTTGTTGATTGGCGTTTAACACTTGTAGCTCTTTTGCCTTTGCCTTTTTTGGCTTGGGGGGCATGGAAATTAGGAGACAGACTACATGATGCTTTTGATAAATCTCAGGCAGCCTTTTCCAAATTAAACAATAAAACTCAAGAATCTGTTTCTGGTATAAAAGTTTTGAAAACTTTTGGACAGGGAAAAGAAGATACGGCTGCTTTCAATCAAATGATAGACGATACTATCAAAATTAATAAAAAAGTTTTTAAATGGGATTCCATGTTTGATCCTTTAGGTACATTTCTAATTGGTTTGACATATACAATAACTATTATTTATGGCGGAATGCTTGTTTTTAACAAAGCTCTCACTATAGGCCAGTTAGTCTCATTTATAGCATATATCGGCAATATGGTCTGGCCAATGTTTGCGATTGGGTATCTTTTTAATATTTTAGAGCGTGGAAGTGCTAGTTACGATCGTATTGAAAAACTATTAGAAGAAAAATCTGAAATCACTGACAAAAATGCTGATAAAAAATTATCTGCTAAAGATATTGCTGGAGATCTTATTTATCATGTTAAATATTTTGCATATCCAGATGAGCCTAAAGTTCAAGTATTAAATAATATCAACTTTACGTTAAAGACGGGGCAAACTCTGGGTCTTGTTGGTAAAGTAGGGGCTGGAAAAACAACTATCATACAGCTTTTACTAAGAGAATTTGATAAATATGATGGTCATATCACCTTAAATGGACATGATATCAGGGAGATCCCGCTTAACGTTTTACTACGCCAAATCTCATATGTGCCTCAAGATAATTACTTATTTTCAACAAGTATTCAAAAAAATATTGCTTTTTCAAAAGCAGACAGTAATGAAAGTGCTATTGTTTCTGCGGCCAAGAAAAGTGATTTGCATAATGATATTTTACAAATGCCTGGTGGCTACAATACTTTGGTCGGCGAAAATGGCGTTTCACTTTCCGGTGGACAAAAACAACGCATGTCAATTGCCAGAGCCTTGCTGAAGCAAAGTCAAATTTTAGTTTTAGATGATGCATTGTCTGCAGTTGATGCCAGAACTGAAATGGCTATTTTACATTCATTGAAAAAAGAACGAAAAGGGAAAACAACCTTAATTGCTACGCATAGACTCACATCAGTGATGAATGCTGATTTAATTTTAGTACTAAAAAATGGTCGGATTGTTGAACGAGGGACCCATGACCAGTTGCTAAAATTAAATGGTTGGTATGCAGATATGTGGCAAAGACAAGAATTAGAAGACAAGGTAGGTGACTCAAATGGATGATGAAAATTCATTTCAATCAGTCTGGTCGCAAGAAATTCCAGTAAAAGAGCAACTTAGCATTTTTAAACGTTTATTGCGGTTTGTGATGCATTTTAAAAATGAAATGATTATTGCTGGTATAGGTGCCTTTTTAGTAAGTGTAATCAACGTTCTGCTACCATATGGTTTACAATATTTTTTGGATAACTTTTTGAGTAAAACTGATGTTACAACACAAATAATTTTATTTGCCGGTTTTCTTTACGCATTTGGTTCTATTGTTAAAGGAATTTTACAATTTACCTATGAGTACTTTTTTGCTTTAGGGTCTGAAAAATCACTTGAAGGATTGCGGTCAGAACTTTATAAAAAATTGCATACGTTAGGGATGCGCTACTTTGACCAAACTCCAGCCGGATCTATAGTTTCAAGAGTAACAAACGATACTATGACTTTGAGTAATTTTCTGACTGTATTATCAAGTGTGGTAATTTCATTTTTCTCAATCATTTCGGCTATGGTAGCGATGTTTTCTACAAATGTAATGGCTGGACTGATAGTACTTGCATTTTTGCCTGTACTTTTAGTGATCATTTGGCAATATTCTAAAAGAAGTTCTAAACTTTACCGTAGTTATCGCGAGCGACTGAGTCGCATCAATACTAACTTAAATGAATCAATTGAAGGAGTTTCTTTAATCCAGCAATTTAAGCAAGAAGAGCGCATGACTAATCATTTCGAAAATGAAAATACAGCTTTAATGAAAACAAGATTTGATATGATTAATCTTAATTCTTTTTTGCTGTCACCTTTAACTAGTTTATTATATTCTCTGGCATTAGCTTTAACTTTAATGTATTTTGGTTTTCCGTTGAGGGAAACATTCGTGCCGGCGGGTGTGGTTTACGCATTTTCACAATATATTTCCCAGTTTTTCAATCCAATTGCCAATATGATGGATCAAATGACTTTTTTCCAAGATGGTATTGTAGCCGGTAAAAGAATTTTTCGGATATTAGATAATACTGATTACGAACCGGAACAGCATGCTGAAGCAGGATTAACAATTACTCAAGGAAAGATTGAGTTTAAGCATGTAAGTTTCTCTTATGATGGTAAAAATGAAATTTTACATGATATTTCTTTCACAGTTAATCCTGGTGAAACTCTAGGCATAGTAGGCCATACAGGCTCTGGTAAAAGTTCAATTATTAACGTAATGATGCGCTTTTATGAATTTTATAAAGGTGAAGTATTAATTGATGGCGTTGACATTAAAAAGTATCCTAAAGCAGAATTACGCAAAAAACTGGGATTGGTATTGCAAGAACCATTCATGTTTTACGGAGATATTAATTCCAATATTCGTCTTTATAACAAGGACATAACTGACGAGCAAATAAAAAAGGCTGCAGAAACTGTTCAGGCAGATGGCTTTATTGAAAATCTTCCTGGCAAATATCATGCTAAAGTAGGTGAGGGCGGCAGCGAATTTAGTCAAGGCCAAAGGCAATTGATTTCATTTGCAAGGACTTTAGTTACAGATCCAAAGATATTGGTCTTGGATGAAGCAACTGCAAATGTTGATACTGAAACTGAAACGCTCATTCAGCAGGGACTAAAGAGATTGCGCAAAGGCCGCACAACTTTGGCGATAGCACACAGGCTTTCAACTATTGTTGATGCAGATCAAATTATCGTTTTAAATGATGGCAAAATAGTAGAAAGAGGCAATCACGAAAATCTTCTTTCACAAAAAGGTTATTATTATAATTTATATACCTTACAGAATAGCCAAAAGTGAAAAAAAGCACAAAGCTAAAAACTTTGTGCTTTTTTATATTTGGTATTGACAGCGTTTACATTAAAGAGTAAATTTATCATGTTAGCAATAGCTATATTATGATTTTAGTAAGAAGGGAATTATAATGGAATATCATAAAATTAATCAAACTGATCTGGATAATTTAAGTAAGTTCATTTCGGATCCAGAAAGGTTTATTACTAAACCTACTAAACACTGGGATCATGACCAATTTGGCACAGTCAAAGCTATGCCTGATTTGGTAATTCAACCAACAAGTAATGAAGAGGTAATGAATGTTGTTAAATATGCGAGTGATCATTCAATACCTTTGGTTCCAAGAGGAAATTCAACTGGTTTAATGGGAGCTAACCTTGCTGTTGATGGCGGAATTTCACTAGACATGATCAAAATGAACAAGGTTTTGGAATATGATCCAGAAAGTTTGACCATGACTGTTCAAGCAGGATTGAGATTGAAGGACTTGGACGAATATCTGGCTGATAAGCCTTTCATGTATATGCCTGCTCCAGCCATGCACTGGGCAACTATTGGTGGTAATGTTTCTACCAATGCCGGTGGACTTAAAGCTATTAAATATGGCGTTACCAGAGAACACATTCGTGAGATTAAAGTTGTTTTAACTAATGGTAAATTATATAAATTTGGTTCGAAGGCAGTTAAATCATCTTCTGGCTATTCATTGAAAGATTTGATCATTGGTTCAGAAGGAACATTGGGTGTTGTAACAGAAGTTACAATTCGTTTATACCCAAGACCTCACAAATCTATTAATGCCATTATTCCATTTCCAACTTTGAATGATGCTATTAGATCAGTACCAGCTATTCTTAAATCTGGGGTTGTACCAACTACCGTTGAGTTTATGGGACGTAAGGTTGTTAAACTCTGGGAAACTTATGCTAAAGATGAGTTTCCGATTAAGCATGGTGACGGCTTTATTATCATTGGAATTGATGCCTTTACAGAAGATGAGTGGAAAGCAGAACTTAACGAAACTTTAGAAGTTGTTAAACCTTTTAAAGCTGAAAAAGCTATCGTTCTGAGTGCTGATTCTGATGAAGCCAAGAAGATCTGGAAATGTCGTGAAGAGTTATTGCTGGCCATTCAAAACTCTACTCCTAAGATGGATGAGATTGATGTTTGTGTTCCAATCAACCACATTCCTGTTGTATTAGACCGGATTGAGGAATTAGAAAAAGAATTAAACATTAGGATTCCAAACTTTGGTCATGCTGGAGATGGAAACTTACATATTTATCTTTGCTCTGACAATATGTCTGATGAAGAGTATGCTAAAACCAGTGATAAAGTTATTTCTGAATTGTATAAAACCGCTAAATCTCTTGATGGTAATATGTCCGGTGAACACGGAATTGGTTATGCAAGAGCAAATTACTATGAAGACTTTTACGGTAAAGATTATACCGACTTACTACGTAAGGTTAAAAAGTTATTTGATCCTAATTATATTGTTAATCCAGGGAAGATTTTTGAACCTTAATTCGTATCCTAATTCATAGTGTTATATGTGCGTTTAATAACAAAAAAAGCTGACAAAGTATATTTGTCAGCTTTTTTGTGTAGATTAAATTATTAATACTACTTATTTAACATGTACCTTCTAGTCATTGGTAAGTTTTTACCTGAAGGTCCTTTAGTAATCAGATATTGTACAACATCGATGTTGCCAGATTCAAAAGAAGCAGCGCAAGCTTGCAGGTATAAATCCCACATTCGAGTAAAACGCTCACCCATATTCTTTTGAATTTGATCCCGTTTAGCATTAAAATTTTTATCCCAAATTTCCAATGTTCTTTGGTAATGTCTTCTAAGCATTTCCAAATCCGTAATTTGCATGTTGTTTTCGACAATATGACTGATATTTTCACTTAACCCTGGTACATAACCACCTGGGAAAATGTACTTGTTAATCCAAGCGTTCTTGGCACCGCCTTGTTGACGTGTGATGCCATGAATGAGAGCTACGCCATCTTTCTTTAAATATTTTGAAACATCGGCAAAGTATTGACCTAAATTTTCTTTACCGACGTGTTCAAACATTCCTACAGAGGTAATGTAATCCCATTGTTCATTTTCCAACTCGCGGTAGTCTTCTAACTTAACTTCTGCAATATCTTGCAAGTTTTGGTCGTATATTTTCTTTTGAACAAGTTTAAACTGCTCTTCACTCAGAGTTACACCAGTTACTTTTAAGCCATATTCTTTGGCAGCAACCAACATTAGAGTACCCCAGCCACATCCAATATCAAGTAATGTCTTTCCTTTTTCAGGATGTAATTTATTTAAAATATGATGGATTTTATTCAATTGTGCTGTTTTAAGGTCATCATTTTCATTTTCAAAATATGCACACGAATATGTTAAAGTAGGGTCAAGCCATAATTTATAAAAGTCGTTACCGATATCATAGTGACGTTGAACATCTTTTTCACTTTGTGCTTCAGTGTGTTTTTCTTTTGGTAAAAATTTACGAAATTTACTGGACCGCATGAAACTTCCGGCACTTTCATAAGCTCCGCAAATTAGTTTTTGCAAACTGCCCTTGATTTCGATTCTTTTATCCATATATGCTTCGCCTAAAGCAAGAGAAGCATTTTTTGAGATAGTACTAGTCGGAATTTTCTCGTTAAAAATTATCTCTATATTTGGAGTACCGTTTCCGTATACTTCACTTTTGCCATCCCAGTATGTTACTTTGACAGGGAAAGGAAAGGACTTGCTTAACATAGCTCTATAAAAACTTTTTTCTAACAATTTTGAAATCCTCCATCTAACTTTTTTACATTTTTATTTTAACACTTGTTCATTGAGCTAATGTTTAAAGAGTAATTTTTTATTTAGGTTGATAATGAAAATTGGGGTTTTGTTCGTAGTCAACTTTATCCCAGGCTTTTTTAAGCTTATTGTCTAACATAGCTTCGTTTTCGTGAGTGAGTTTTATTTTACGGTCAATCATAAATGGCTCCCCGAAACAAACTTCTAAGGGTTGGCGTTTTAATAAACCAGTGAAAGTTAGTGGACCCTGATAGACCACTGGTACTATAGGCTTGTTTGATAATTTGGCAATGGCAATTGTGCCGCCTTTCATTTCAGATGAATGCCTGGTACCTGAGGGAAAAATAATTAAGGAATAATTACCTTTTCTCAATCCATTAATGGGAGTTTTTAAGGCTGAAGGTCCAGGATGCTTACGGTCTACAGGAAAAGCATGAGCGTGTTTTAAGATGAACCGCAATATCGGGTTTTTAAACAATTCTATTTTAGCCATAAACATGAACTCTTTTGGACTTGCCGCTAAAGCGAATAAAATCGGTTCCCACCAAGTTCTATGTGGTGCTGCTAATATATAGTTCCCTGCCGGAATTCTTTCCTTATGATCAACGTGTAAATGTCCATTTAATAGCCAAACTATAAAGCGGGCTACCGGACGAATGAAATGATAAAACATAATTTCCTCCAATTGATGTAAAATATTATAACAAAGCTGCGAGAGAGGACAAATTTTTATGGAAAAATTATTGAAAAATGAACGTATTGATTATATGTACAGTGATGATTTAAAAATAATTCAAAATAAATCATCTTTCAGCTTTTCATTAGATACTCTGCTTTTAGCAGCAACTGCAAAGGATGCAATTAAAGATAATTCCAAGGTAGCGGATTTATGTGCTGGCAATTGTGCAGCAACAATGTATATGGCTTATTTTAATCGTGCCAAATATGATGCGGTTGAAATACAGGAAAAAGTGGCTTCACAAGCTGAACGTTCTATTGCGTTAAATAATATGGAAAATCGTATCCAGGTTTTTCAAAAAAATGTCAAAGATGCTCCAGTTTTTTTACGAAAAGATTCCTATGATGTGATTGTCGTGAATCCACCTTACTTTAAAGTTGCACAAAATCATAAGGTTAATCCTGATCCAGCAAAGGCTATTGCCCGACATGAAATCTTAATTAATTTGGAAGAAATAATTTTTGTAGCCAGTGCCTTGCTTAAAATGAAAGGCAAATTATTTATGGTTCATCGACCAGAGCGTTTAAATGAAATTGCCTATTTTTGTCTTAAACATGATTTGAGTATTAAGTTTGTACAGCCATATGTTTCTCATCGAGGAGAAAACTGCAATTTAATAATTATTGAAGCAGTTAAGCATACCGGTAGAGATGGTCTGGTATTAAGGGATGCCATTGAGGTACATGATAAAAACGGTAATTATCTTCCTCAAATTCAGCGTATAATAAGAGAAAAGGAATCGGATAGAGCAAAAAGGCAAAAGAGTAGGAGATATTATTTTTATGTACTCTTATGCAAAGATAATAGCTTCTATGGTGGCTTTACTGATGATTTACATAAACGACTGAAAGCACATAATAGCGGCAAGGGTGCCAAATACACAAAATCTCGCAGACCGGTTAAATTACTTTATCATGAAGAGTTTAAAGATAAAAAACTGGCGCTTAAAAGGGAATATTGGTTTAAGCATCATAACAGATTATGGAAGGAAAGATTTTTAAGAGAACATAAAGTTAACTTTTAACCTTGCATCTTAAACAATAATCTAGTATTATTTTAACGTATGCCTTTATGCATATGTATAAAAAACATCAAGAGCAATCAGTATTTCGGTGCCATACAAATGGTGAAATACTGAAATGACCGCTTGAGAGGATTAAAACCATAGGAGGAAGTTAATATGTCAGTAGTTTCTATGAAACAATTGCTTGAAGCCGGTGTCCACTTTGGTCACCAAACTAGAAGATGGGATCCAAAGATGGCTCCTTATATCTTCACACAAAGAAATGGTATTTATATCATTGATTTGCAAAAAACCATCAAAATGTTAGATGATGCTTATGCATTCGTAAGAGCTGTTGCTCAAAACGGTGGCGTTATTCTTTTTGTTGGTACTAAGAAACAAGCTCAAGATTCAATTGCTGAAGAAGCTACTCGTGCTGGTCAATACTACGTTAACCAACGTTGGTTAGGTGGTACTTTGACTAACTGGAAGACTATCCAGAGCCGAGTACAAAGATTAAAAGATTTAAAGAAAATGTCAGAAGATGGCACATTTGATGTATTGCCAAAGAAGGAAGCTTCTCTTTTGACTAAAGAAAAGGATAAATTGGAAAGATTCTTAGGTGGTATTGAAGATATGCCTAGAATTCCAGATGTTTTATTCGTAGTCGATCCTAAAAAGGAAAAGATTGCTGTTCATGAAGCTAATATTTTAGGAATTCCTGTAGTAGCTATGGTCGACACTAACACTGATCCAGACCCTGTTGACGTAGTTATTCCTGCAAACGACGATGCTATTCGTGCAATTCGTTTGATTTCAGGCGCAATGGCTGATGCTGTTATTGAAGGTAAGCAAGGTCAAGATGATGACAATGCTGAAGCGGAAATGGCTAAGGGTGCAGAAGAAAAACAAGCAGATACTGATGCTGATGCAGAAAAAACAGTAGAAGCTGAAGAAACTTTTGACTCAGATGAAGACTAGTTTTAATTATTAATAAGTTTTTATTTGGAAGGAAAAATAATGGCAAACATTACTGCTAAACAAGTAAAAGAATTACGTGACCGTACCGGTGCCGGCATGATGGATTCCAAGAAGGCTTTGGTTAAAGCTGATGGTGATATTGAAAAGGCAATTGATATTTTAAGAGAAAATGGAGTTGCTAAAGCTGCTAAGAAGAGTGGTCGTATCGCTGCCGAAGGTCTTGCAGAATATGCTTTTGATGGAAATGATGCTGTTGTAGTTGAGATTAACTCAGAAACTGATTTTGTTTCATCTAATGACAAGTTCATCAAATTGGTTGATGATGTTACCAAGGCGATTTTAGCTGCTAAACCAGCAAATGTTGAAGATGCATTAAAGTCACCAATGGGTAATTCAACAATTGGTGAGGAAATTACCAACCTTACTGCTGTCATTGGTGAAAAAATCACGTTGAGAAGATTTGATCTAATTACTAAGAATGATGATGAAGTCTTTGGTGCCTACAAGCACAATGGTGGTGCAATTGTTGCAGTTGTTACCTTGAAAGGCAACAGTGAAGAAGCTGCTAAGAACATTGCCATGCACGTTGCCGCAATTAATCCAGAATACTTGGACAAGGATTCAGTGCCAAAGGCTGATTTTGATCGTC
Organism: Lactobacillus kimbladii; assembly: GCF_014323605.1. Lineage (GTDB taxonomy): Bacteria > Bacillota > Bacilli > Lactobacillales > Lactobacillaceae > Lactobacillus > Lactobacillus kimbladii_B. The sequence goes on from NZ_SCMB01000003.1 coordinate 42,647, forward strand.
AGAAAGAAGTTTTCACTAAGGAAACTGAAAATGAAGGCAAGCCTGCTAAAATCATTCCTAAGATTGTTGAGGGCAGAGTAAACAAGTATCTCAGTGAGATATGTTTAGTAGACCAACCTTACGTTAAAGATGGCGATATGACTGTAGCTGAATATGCTAAATCAGAAGGCTGCGAAGTTGTTGGCTACAAACGTTACGAAGTTGGCGAAGGTATCGAAAAGAAACAAGAAGACTTTGCTGCTGAAGTAAAAGAACAAATGAAGTAGATACATATTTTTATTTATTCAATTAAAAGCTTTTATCTGTATAGATGAGGGCTTTTTGTTTGCTAAAATTTTGAGAAATCATTGACAAAAAGTGATAATCTTAAATTATGGAACTTTCTGTATTTGAGAAAGAAAATAATTTTAACAGGAAATGAGGTTTCAATAATGAGGAAACTGGCAGAGTTTGACTACATGCTGGATTCATTTAATAGGGATTCCAGAAATCTTAATCGGTTAAGACACGATTTCGTTAATAAATATACGCAAAGTTATATTAAAAATGATATGAATTTAGACGATTTTGTTGTTGGTAAAGGAAATAAAAATAGCTTTTGCTATCAACTTGAATTTAATTTAGCTCAATTGGGCAGTATAAGAGGTTCAAATTCAAAAAATGGTATTTATTATAACCAACAAAAACAGGATTACGTTGTTACGAAAGCATGGCAAAGAAATGATGAAAATAGTCTTTTACTGATTTGAAAGCAGCAATTGTCAAAATCATTGACTTAGGTAAAAAAGATAAAATGAGTAAAAAAATTGATGCTATTCCACTTTCAAATATATTAAAGCATAAAATATTATCTGTTTATTATCTCAATAAATACTTAAATATTTTTGCAAAAGAACCACTGACATACTTTTTATTACAGTTTTATCAAAAAAATTAAAAAATATGTCAATTTATGAATTGCAAAAAAAGTTAATTTATTTGAAAAGGAAGAATAAAGCGCTAAAAGGCTGGTCTAATATTGAATATGGTAATTATCTTTATTATCTTTTTTCCAAAGCTAAGAAATTAAATACTTGATAATACTAATTGTCTAAAACAACAGATTATGACATTGAAACTCTACAAATCCCTGAAAATAAAGAATATTCATATAAAGAGAAAAAATGTCAAGCTAGGTATGATTGGAGAAGAAAAGTGTTTTTAATAGTGAGGTTAAAAGGCTGAAAGATTTCAATGATATAAATCTAGAATGGGAATCTAAAGTTGATGATTCATTAGGATATGATATTTTATCTTATGAGCTAGATGGTATTCCAAGATATATAGAAGTAAAAACAACAAAAGAAAATAGGAGCGATAGATTTAGTTTTCATATCTCTCGCAATGAACTTGAAAAATCAAAGGTATTAAAAAATTATTGGATTTACCAAGTATTCTTTTCGATAGGACAATAGCAAGTAATTTTTCTCATTGAAGATCCTTTTAATGCAAAAGACATTAATATAACAGCCCTTAATTACCTGGTTAATGTCAGGTAAAAAGGAAAGAATGATTCAAGACAAGTTTTTTAAGTGTTAAGTTAAAGTAAAAGTGATTAATTAGAATTAAGTTTTTCAAATTTTCTTTATCTTATTAAAACTATCATTTACCATGTAATTAAAATTATTTTAAGGACGGTGAAAAACTTATGGGATTTTGGGTAATGCTAATTTCATTAGCTGTCGGTGCTTTTCTAATATATTTATGTTTTGCCAAAAACACGTCTCAATCAGTTAAGGTCACGCTTTTTTTAACTGGTTTAATCTTAATTGCTGGAGCAATTTTTCTATCTACTCCACAAGGCGCAGCTTTCGTAATGGAAATCACCTGATTAGATAAAAGCATCTCAAAAAATATTTATGGCACTAATCGGTGCCTTTTTGTTTTGTTTAATAAATAGCTTTTAGTATTAGCCCAGAAAATATGTAAAAATATGCGGATGCAAAAGATAATAGCCACGTTAATAACCAGGTGGCTCAAAAGCTGCAAAAAGGATGGAGAATGGTATATTGTTTGATATATTAAGCTATGCCAAATAATTTGGTTCCAAAAGACATTTGATGAATAAGATCGGTTGGTGTAAGCGGCTAAAATGTGAAAAACTTGTAGACTAATTTTTGAATTTTTTCTGACTTTATAAAAGTAAAAAGACGAAATTAAAGCAATGACTGCTAAGCAATAAAAAGTCATTGACGACTTATAATATGGTGCATCAGCAAAAAGTACCGGGTGACCAAAATTTTGTAATTCAAAGTTAGTCCAAAAAAGCATCCGCCAAAGGCAATCAGTATTAGCCACCAAAACCTTTGTAAAAGCGTATTGACATAATCTCGCAGTTGCCAAGCAAGCACACCATAATAAGAAAAGAAATAAAAATACGATCAAGAAGGTACCAACTTCTTTCTTGCTTGCCATGAAAAGCAAAATAATCATAGAATCTAAGCCAAACAAAATGAAAGATAAAAGTTATTATTGCTACCGTAATGCCTCGTTTGGCATCTTTACCAACAAAGCAGCTAAGGGTCCAGAAAAAAGGCATTAAAATAATAATTTGTAACATCGTGGTGTTGTACCATAAATGAGGTGCGGCGTTGCCGTTAATAAAGTGCCAACAAAAAGACTAGAAGTTGCTAAATTTACTTACTTGTTGTAACCCCGGCATTCCTATTAAGTAAATTAAAGTCCATCATATTGTGGAAACAAAAAGATTTGACCAATTTGAACGCCGGTATTTTTGATAAGAAAAACTATCATTTAGATCAAAAGTGCGGATAGTGGAATAAAGTATGCCAAAAATAAATCCTAGTGCTGTATATTTAACTAGGTTATACACGATGCCAAAAATGTCCTTGGTATAATAAGATCGTCCTTCTTTCATAATTAGGGACATTATTGGCTGGGTCATGACTGCTGTGCAAGCAAATACTTTGAGATAATCACCAATATCAGCTTTTTTATAAGTTGGATAGGGGTATTTTTTCATTTACTCAGATCCTTATTTAATACTAAGTCTTACATTTATTATTTTAAAAAATAAGATAGAAGTAAAGAAGCTTATTCGATTATTTTTGATAATCTTATTTTCAAAATTAAGGGGTTGGAAATTATACTTTTTTAAAATATAATTTTTATTGCTGCTGAAAAAATGCATTGAGCTTTTTAGATAAGGAATACAAGGGATATATGAAAAATTATTTAAGCATTGATATTGGTGGAACTGAAATTAAATATGCAAAATTAGATTATGCTGGGAATATAATCGAAAAAGATAAAATTTCTACTGTTAAAAATAAATCTGAATTTTTGGCAAAAATAGATCGAATTGTAATACATTATATTTCAGATATAAAAGGCTTGGCTTTTTGCTCTCCTGGAAAAATTGAAAACACTAAAATCAGATTTGGTGGTTCATTACCTTTTTTGGATGGAATTGATTTTGCCGAAATTTATGGTAAAAAATACAGGATTCCAGTAGCGGTAATAAATGATGGTAAGGCTAGCGTTTTAGCAGAAAATTGGTTGGGTAGTCTAAAAGGTGAATCGAATTGCGCCGCAATAACCCTTGGAACCGGTGTTGGTGGGGGCATTATAATTAATGGTCATCTATTGCGAGGCACACACTATCAAGCTGGTGAATTAAGTTTTATGATTAATGATTTATCACAACCTAAAGATATGGAAGGTGCCGTAGGAAGTAATGGTTCTGGTGTGAATTTTGTTAAGTCAATTAATCGTAAACTAAATCATAAGAATGTAAATGACGGATTGCATGCTTTTGAAGCAATAAAGTCCGGTAAAAGAGAAGCTGTGAAGATTTTTAATGATTATTGTTTAAAAGTAGCAACTTTAATTCTTAATATTCAAACAGTAGTAGATTTAGATAAAATAGCCGTTGGAGGAGGTATAAGTGCGCAGCCAATTTTAATCAGTGGTATCAATAAAGCTTATGACAAGTTAGTTAATGACTATAATTCGATTATTGGTGACACCTTAACTAAACCGGCAATCGTTTCTGCTCATTTTAGAAACGATTCGAATCTATACGGATCGCTTTATAATTTATTACTTCAAATTAATAAAGAAAATAAATACTAATTTTATCAAAATCTCGAAGTTAACTTACTTTGAGGTTTTTTAAGAAATTTCTCTCTTTTATTTCTAAGTCCACATTTGCCCTCTTTATATGGTAGAATAACTAAAGTTAATAGAGGAGGTTGTCATGACTAAAGTTAAGTATAAGCGAATAGTTTTGAAAATTTCTGGTGAAGCTCTGGCTGGTGATGAAGGAACCGGTATAAATCCTACTGTCATTAGTCATTTAGCAAAGGAGATTAAATCTGTTCACGATTTGGGAGTTGACATTGGTATCGTCTGTGGTGGCGGTAATATGTGGCGCGGGGAAACTGGCGCAAAACTAGGGATGGAACGTTCACAGGCTGATTATATGGGGATGCTTGCTACCATAATGAACGGGTTAGCTCTTCAAGATGGCTTGGAACGTGTAGGTGTACCAACTAGATTGCAAACATCAATTGAAATGAGGCAAATCGCTGAACCATATATTAGGAGAAAGGCTATTCACCACATGGAAAAAGGACGCGTAGTTATTATGGGTGGCGGCACTGGTAATCCATATTTTTCTACCGATACAACTGCTGCTTTAAGAGCTGCGGAAATAGGTGCTGACGTGATCCTAATGGCTAAAAATGGAGTTGACGGAGTTTATTCCGCTGATCCGAAAGTTGATCCGCATGCCAAAAAATACAGTGAACTTTCTCAACTAGATATTATTTCTAAAAACTTAAAAGTCATGGACAGAACTGCAAGCTCACTTTCAATGGATACCAACATTCCTCTTATCGTATTTAATGTTAATACTGAAGGTAACATAAAAAAAGTGGTATTAGGTGAGAATATTGGAACAGTAATCGGAGGAAAAAATAATGAATAATGACGCAATAAAAAAAGCTCAAGATAATATGAAAAAATCAATTACTGTTTTTCAAAAAAACTTGAGCTCTATTCGTGCCAGTGTCGCTAACGCAGCTCTACTTGATGGGGTAAAAGTTGACTATTATGGAGCGCCGACCCCCTTGACGCAAATGTCTAGTGTGACTATTCCTGAGCCACGCGTGTTATTAATTACACCTTATGATCAAAACAGTCTTGATGATATTGAACATGCACTCTTGGCGTCCAATTTGGGTTTGACTCCTGCAAATGATGGTAAGGTCATTCGTCTTGTTATTCCACAATTAACTGGTGAGAGACGTCAAGAAATTGCCAAAGAGGTCAATAAAATGGCTGAAGAAAGTAAAATTGCAGTTAGAAATGTTCGTCGTGAAGCTATGAATAGTCTTAAAAAACAACAAAAAGACGATGAAATTACTGAAGATGAACAACGCAATTTGGAAAAGAAAGTGCAAAAAGTTACTGACGATGCTACCAAACAGATTGACCAAATTGCAGAAGAAAAACGTAAAGAGATTACCCAAGGCTAATTAAATGGCTGATAAAAAAAATCAATTAAATCATTTAGCTATTATCATGGATGGTAATGGTCGTTGGGCCACAAAACAGGGCAAACCACGAATTGCAGGTCATTACGAAGGTATGAATAATGTGGAAAGAATAACTTTAGCAGCCAACCAATTAGGCATCAAAGTTTTATCCTTATATGCGTTTTCTACTGAAAATTGGGGTAGACCAAAAGAAGAAGTAGCATATCTGATGAACTTACCTGTACGCTTTTTTGATAAGTTTATGCCAACCTTAATGAAAGAAAATGTCAAAGTGAACATTATGGGCTATTTAAACGAGTTACCCTCTAAGACCTATGATGTAGTGCAGAGAGCAATGGCTGAAACTGCTAATAACAGTGGTTTAATTTTAAACTTTGCTTTTAACTATGGCTCCCGAAGAGAAATTACTACAGCAGTAAAAGAAATTGCTACTCTTGTTGAAACGGGTAGTATTACAAGTGATGAAATTTCTGAAAAAATGATTTCGCAGAGATTGATGACTGCAAGCTTTGGTAAATACAGTGACCCAGACTTATTGATCAGAACTTCTGGTGAGCAAAGAATATCTAATTTCATGTTATGGCAATTAGCATATTCAGAACTTGCTTTTAGTGAGAAAAACTGGCCTGATTTTACTAGAGAAGATCTAGAAAAATTTGTTATTGATTTTCAAAATCGTCATCGACGTTTCGGTAAAGTCGATGAATCGGATAGTTAGGTAAATATATGAAACAACGTGTAATCACAGCAGTTATTGCTTTAATTTTATTTATTCCTATCGTCATAGCTGGCGGACTTTGGATGGATTGGCTCACCGTTTTGTTTGCGGCCGTTGGTATCAGTGAATTCTTTTTAATGAAAAAACAAATATTGGTTTCAGTAAACTTTCTACTAGCTTTACTGGCCACCCTTATTTGGGCAGTTCCTGATAGTTTTCTCAAGTCAATGCCATTTCATTGGACAAAATACGGCATTTATTTTGCTTTGATAATGTTAATGCTAACTTGGACTGTTTTAACTAAAAATAAAACTACTTTTGATGATGTAGCGGTTTATACCTTAGGCTCATTATATGTGGGAACCGGCTTTCATTACATGGCAAGTATTAGAAACGCAAACAATGGTCTTGCACTGCTTTGCTATGTTTTTGTTGTAGTTTGGTTAACAGATACTGGAGCCTACATGATTGGGCGTAAAATAGGCAAACATAAGTTGTGGCCTATAATTAGTCCTAATAAAACCTGGGAAGGATCAATTGGTGGCACAATTTGCGCTGTAATTTGTGCTGCAATTTATGTTTACTTTGTGAACTTGAAACACTCGCAAATTGAAATGATTATTTTTGCTCTTGTATTATCAATTGTAGGACAAATGGGTGACTTGGTTGAATCAGCTTATAAGAGATACTATGGCGTTAAAGATTCAGGCAAGATATTGCCAGGACATGGTGGAATTCTGGATCGCTTTGACAGCATGCTCTTTGTTTTACCTGTTTTTGCTGCTTTGATGGGAATCATACACTAGGAGGATTCTTGTGAAAGGTATACTTATCTTTTTAGTAGTATTTGGAATCTTGGTTTTTGTCCATGAATTTGGGCACTTTATCGTTGCGAAAAAGTGCGGTATTTTAGTGCGTGAATTTTCTATAGGTATGGGACCTAAGCTTTTCCAAGTAAGACGCAATCCAACTACTTACACTATTAGGTGGCTTCCGTTAGGCGGATATGTCCGTTTAGCAAGTAAAGATGACGAAACTGATTTAGCAGCAGGGATGAGAGTAGTTTTGCAGCTTAATCAACAGAAAGAAGTTGTAAAAATTGATGCCTCTGAATCAGATTTACCGATTGAAGGAATACCATTACAAGTAACGGCATTTGATTTGGTAGATAAACTTTTTATTTCTGGATATGAAAATGGTGAAGAAGATCGATTAGTTACATACAAAGTCAATCATGATGCAACGGTTATTGATCGTTCAAAAACTGAGTTAATTATTGCACCACGTGATACACAGTTTCAAGAAGCCAATGTGTGGCAGAAACTAGCTACCAATATTGCTGGACCATTAATGAATATAATTCTAGGTTTTGTCGTTTTTTTAATTTGGACATTTACTGTTCCAGGGCCTGCAACTACAGAAATAGCTGAAGTAACACCTAATTCACCAGCTGCTGTTGCAAAAATTGAACCGGATTCAAAAATATTGGCTCTTAATGGTCACAAAATAACGTCCTTCGAACAAATTTCGGAAGAAATATCTCAGAATAAAAGTAAAAAAATTAATATTTCTGTTATCAAAAATAAGCAAAAAAAAGTGGTAAGCGTTCAACCGAAAGTTGTTAAAGTTCAAGGCCAAAAAGTATACCAAATCGGAATTAGAGCAAAAAGTGATGAGAGCCTCGGTGCTAAATTTAATCGTGGTTGGAATACAGCTGTTTCTACTACTGGAATGATTTTCAATGCAGTTGGTGGCTTATTCCGTCATTTTAGTTTAAATAAACTTTCCGGGCCTGTGGGCATTTATTCTCAGACATCACAGGTTTCGCAAATGGGTTTTACCTATATCTTGGCCTTTTTAGCCATGATTTCAATTAACTTGGGAATAGTGAATCTAATTCCTATACCTGGTCTTGATGGTGGTAAGTTTTTGCTTAACCTTATTGAAATAGTTCGTGGTAAACCAATTTCTGAAAATCATGAAGCCATGGTGGAATTGATAGGTTTCGGCTTACTGTTAGTGTTAATTATTGCTGTAACGGGAAACGATATTTACCGTTACTTTATTAAATAAAATATAAATTTGGGAGAGAGTTTAAATGCGACAATCTAAATTATTTATACCGACTTTAAAGGAAGCACCAGCTGATGCTGTAGCTGAAAGTCATAAACTGATGCTGCGAGGCGGATATGTTCGTCAGGTTACGGCAGGCGTTTATGCATATTTGCCTTTAGGGTACCGTGTTCTAAGTAAAGCTGAACAGATAATGCGTGAAGAAATGGCAAAAATCAACGTGCCAGAAATGGCAATGCCGGATCTTTTACCAGCAACTTTATGGGAAGAATCAGGCAGATGGCAAAAATATGGTCCGGAAATGTTTAAACTTAAAGACAGACACGGTCGTCAAAGTCTGCTAGGACCAACTCATGAGGAAACATTTACTGATATTGTCGCAAAAGATTTAAAAAGTTATAAACAAATGCCGATAGCTCTTTTCCAAATTCAATCAAAGTTTAGAGATGAAAACAGGCCTCGTTTCGGTTTATTGAGATCACGTGAATTTATCATGCTTGATGCTTACAGCTTTGCGGCTACTAAAGAACAGCTTGATCAACAATTTGAGGATGAGAAAAAGGCTTTTACAGCTGCATATCACCGTTGTGGCTTAAAAGTTACTCCGGTTATTGCTGATTCAGGAACTATGGGTGGCAAAAATTCAACTGAATTTCAAGCTCCAGCTGCCATTGGTGAAGATACCATTGCTACGAATGAAACAGGAACATATTCAGCTAATCTAGAAATGGCTTGCAGTATTGATACGTTCAAGCAGGAAGAGGAACCGTTAAAACAAGTTGAAGAAGTAGCTACACCCGGTCAAGAGAGTATCTCAGACTTAGTTAAATTTTTAAATATTCCGGCAACTAGAATTATTAAGAGTGTGCTTTACGTTGCTAATGAAAAAGAAAATATCCTAGTCTTAATCCGTGGTGATAAAGAAGTCAATGAAGTAAAATTAAAACATTTACTTGATGTTGACTCACTAAGAATCGCTACTGATGAAGAATTGGCAAACATAACCGACGTTGGCAAAGGTAGCGTTGGTCCAGTTAATGCTGATTGGGCTGATAAAGTAGTAGCAGATAATACTGTTAAAAATCTTTATAATGTTGTTGTAGGCGCAAACAAATCTGGTTGCCAAATTAAAAATGTGAATTTAAACCGTGATTTTACTCCAGACATATTCGGTGACATTCGTGTTGCTAATGAAGGTGAACCAGATCCAGTTGATCACTTGCCATTAAAATTCACAACTACTATTGAGGTAGGACACATTTTTAAACTGGGAACTTATTATACAAAAACTATGGGTGCAGACTTCCTCGATAAAAATGGTAAAGCTCAACCTGTTATAATGGGTTCATATGGTATTGGTGTCACGAGAGTTTTATCTGCTGTGATTGAACAGCATTTGACTAAAAATGGCGTGGCGTGGCCTAAAGAAATTGCACCATTTAGCCTGCACATTGTTCAAATGAAAATGAAAGATGAAGGTCAAACGACTTTGGCTCAAAAACTTGAAGAAAAGTACAGTGCTAAGTATGATGTATTGTATGATGATCGTAATGAACGGGCAGGAGTTAAATTTGCTGATGCTGACTTGCTGGGAGCTCCAGTGCGAGTAACAGTTGGTAAAAAAGCCAGTGAAGGAGTAGTCGAAGTTAAACGGCCTACTGATGAAAAAGCAACTGAAGTGACAGTGTCCGAGTTAGACGATTTTATTAATAAAGAGTTAGGATAATTTTCGTGACTGATAAAAATAAACTATTTTTAAGGTTATTGGAGCAAATCAAGTTTCCGCAAGAATTTGCAGATAATGATTTGTTGCAAAAGGGCGAAATTGAGAACGTGGATGTTTACGCTAAAGAACACAGGTGGGATATCCATGTTCTTTTTACTACACCCTTAAAATTTGAAACTTTTAATGCTTTAAATAAGGCTATAACTGCTAGTTTTTCCTCTTTCGTCAATATTCATTTGTATGTTCGCTCTAAGGATGGAGCAGATGATTATTTAACTGACTATTGGCAGTTCGCGGTGCAAAATTCTCAGGCTTTGCAACCAGTGGCACGAGAATTTATTTCTAGTCATAAGCCTAAAAAAGAAAATGGCCGCTGGATTATTCCGGTTGATAATTTAGTGGTTGATGGACTGCTCGAGCAAAAAATGCTTGATGAACTTGCGGAAGAAATGAGAAATTTTGGTTTCTTTAACTTGAAGTTTGTAACTGAAATTGATGATGAAAATTCCAAAAATAATTTAGCCAGTCTTCAGGAGTTGCAAGAGCAACATGAACAAAATATGCAGGAAGAATATGATTCGGCTCCAGCACAAGAAAAGCCAAAACCAGCAACCTATCCCACAAAAAAGACTCGTTATGGCAATCGCAAATTGGATGATAATTTACCTGTAACTCAAATTAAGGAAATAATTGATGGAAGTAGAAATATTGTAATAGAAGGTAATATTTTTAATATTTCGAGTAGAGAATTAAAAAATGGTTCAATTATATTTACAGGTGAAATAACTGACTATACTGATTCAATTTCATTTAAAAAGTTTGTTTCCGATAAAGAGCAAATTGAAAATATGACAAAAATCAACCCGGGAACTTGGGCTAAAATGCAAGGATCAGTAGCTGAAGACCAGTGGAGTCATGACACTGTTTTTAATATTTCTTGTTTTGAAATTGTAGAGCATGTTGGCAGAACTGAAAAATATCAGGGTGATGAAAAAAGGGTCGAGCTACATTTACATACAAATATGAGTCAGCTGGATGCTACAAATACCGCAACTGACTTTGTCATGGCTGCTAAGAAATTTGGTCAAAAAGCAATAGCTATTACAGACCATGCTGATGTTCAAGCCTTCCCTGAAGCATATAACGCAGGTAAAAAGAATGGCGTCAAAATAATTTACGGTTTAGAAGCAAATATGATTGATGATCATGCTTTACTGGTTCTTAATCCAGCTTCAATGACATATAAGGATCGTGAATTTGTTATTTTTGACGTTGAAACGACAGGGTTATCATCCGTTTACGATACCATTATTGAAATCGGTGCTGTGAAGATGAAAAATGGGGAAGTTTTGGAGAGGTTTGATAAATTTATTAATCCCCATCATCCGTTAAGTGAACAGACAATTAATTTGACTTCAATTACTGATGAAATGGTAGGAGCAGCTGATGATGAGGCTGTGGTTATCAAGCAATTTCAGGATTTTTATGGTGACCGTCCCCTTTGTGGTCATAATGTTCAGTTTGATGTTGGTTTTGTCAACGCAGCATTGAGAAGAGCAAAATTAGATGAAATTACACAGCCGGTAGTTGATACGCTAGAAGTATCACGGTTGCTTCATCCAGAACAAACCAGACATACCTTAGATTCTCTGGCCAAAAAATATAATGTTGTCCTCGAGCATCACCATAGGGCTAACCAAGATGCTGAGGCAACAGGCTATTTAATGTTTAAGCTCTTGGATGCCTTTACTAAAAAGTATCACGAAGATAATTTAGGTAAAATGAACGATTATGCTGCTCAGGGTCAAGTGTTTAAGAGAGCACGACCACAACATATGACTATCCTAGCTAAAAATCAGGCTGGCCTTAAAAACATGTACAGACTAGTTTCTATTGCAAGTACCAAAGATTTTTATCGGATCCCACGTACTCCCAAATCAGATTTGGTTAAGAATCATGAAGGTTTGCTATATGGTTCTGGATGCTCTGAAGGCGATGTTTTTGTTGCAATGATGCAAAAAGGCTATGACGAAGCTCGTAAGAAGGCACGCTTTTATGATTACCTCGAAATTCAGCCACCAGCAAATTATTCAATTATGATTGAAGATCATTTGATTGCTGATGAAAAAGAACTTGAAGAAATTCTGACAAATATTTACAAATTGGGTAAGGAATTAAATAAACCAGTAGTTGCCACAGGAGATGCACATTATCTGGAAGAACATGATGCTATATATCGTACTATTTTGATTTCGGCCCAACGCAGCAATCCTGACAGGAACAAAAAACAGCCTGACATGCATTTTTACACTACTCAGGAAATGCTAGATGCCTTTAGTTTTTTAGGTGCAGATATTGCTAAAGAAATAGTAATTACAAATCCTAATAAAATTGCTGAATCAATTGAAGAAATTTCGCCTATTAAAGATGGACTTTATCCACCTCACATTGATAATGCTGATGAAGAAATGAAGCGTTTGACTTTTGACAAAGCACATGAGTTATATGGGGATCCGTTGCCAAAGATTGTTCAAGATAGACTTGATATGGAACTCAATTCAATCATTTCCAACGGTTATGCGGTTATTTATTTGATTTCGCAAAGATTAGTGGCTAAGTCAAATAAGGACGGCTATTTAGTTGGTTCACGTGGTTCTGTTGGTTCAAGTCTGGTCGCTACAATGTCCGGTATAACTGAAGTCAATCCATTGGCACCCCATTATCGTTGCCCAAAATGTAAGTATTCGAAATTTTTCGAAAACGGTGAATATGGGTCTGGATATGACTTGCCAGATAAAAAATGTCCTAAGTGTGAAGCTGAACTGGTTAAGGATGGGCAAGATATTCCTTTTGCAACGTTTTTGGGATTTCACGGTGACAAAGTTCCTGATATCGATTTGAATTTCTCGGGTGACTATCAGCCGGTAGCTCATAACTTTATTCGAGTAATGTTTGGTCCCGATAATTCTTATCGAGCAGGTACAATTGCCACTGTTGCTGATAAGACAGCTTACGGTTATGCTAAACACTATGATGAAGAAAAAGAATTGAATCTGCGTAATGCTGAACTTGATCGTTTAGCAGCTGGTGTCAGTGGAGTTAAAAGGACTACCGGTCAGCATCCTGCAGGTATTGTTGTCGTTCCCGATGATATGGATATCTATGACTTCACACCCGTACAATATCCTGCAGATGATGTCAATGCTGCGTGGTTGACAACTCATTTTGATTTTCATTCCATTCATGATAATATCTTGAAATTTGATATTCTAGGTCACGATGATCCAACTATGATTAGAATGTTGCAAGACCTTTCTGGTGTTGATCCTTTAACAATTCCACCCGATGATCCAGGAGTAATGTCGCTTTTTTCAAGTCCTAAAATTTTAGGTGTAACACCTGAGCAAATTCAATCAGAAACTGGTACTTTAGGCGTACCTGAATTTGGTACAAAATTTGTACGAGGGATGTTAGAGGAAACAAAGCCGACTACATTCTCCGAGTTACTGCAAATTTCTGGCCTATCCCACGGTACTGATGTCTGGTTAGGAAACGCTGAAGAGCTTGTTAATAACGGCACTTGCAAACTGAAAGATGTTATTGGTTGTAGAGACAACATCATGATGGACTTGATTCACTGGGGAGTTAAACCTGAAGTAGCGTTTTCAACTATGGAATCAGTTCGTCATGGTCGGGGAATAAGTGATGATGATATGGCAGTTCTACAGAAAAATGATAAAATTCCTGACTGGTATATTCCGTCTTGTCTCAAAATCAAGTATATGTTTCCGAAAGCTCATGCGACGGCTTATATATTAATGGCTTTAAGAATTGCCTGGTTTAAAGTTTACTATCCTGAAATTTACTACACTGCCTATTTCTCAGTACGTGCTGATTTATTTGATTTAGTAGCTATGAGTCATGGTAAAAACACGGTAAAAAAGGCGATGGCTGATATTCAAAATCAAGGAAATGATGCGTCTGCCAAGGATAAGAGTCTTCTTACAGTCTTAGAAATTGCCAATGAGTGTTTGGAGCGTGGTATTAAAATAAAAATGGTTGATATTAATCAGTCTGAGGCCACTAATTTTAAAATTATTGATCAGCATACAATTTTAGCACCGTTTAATGCAGTTCCTGGTCTGGGAAATAATGCAGCCAAACAAATTGTTGCTGCAAGAACTGAGCAGAAATTTTTGTCAAAAGAAGACTTGGCAAACCGTGGAAAAGTATCCCAGTCAATTATGGATTATTTAGAGAATAATGAAGTTCTAAATGGAATGCCGGAGCAGAATCAACTTTCACTCTTTTAAACTTTTGCAGTATTAATATAAATGTGATATACTTTTTAAAGAAGTTCGAATAAATAATTCGGAGTGAGCGCTTGTGCTCACTCTTTTTATTACGGAGGAAAGTACTTGGCGAAAGTTAAAGATTCTGTTCTCAAAGAAATTAAACCAATTATTGCAGAACGCAAAGATGAGTTTATTGATATAGAATACGTTAAAGAAAAGGGTCAAAACTATTTAAGAATTTACGTTGATAGAGAAAATGGTATTGATATGGATGAAATTGCAGGGTTAAGTGAATTATTATCTGAAAAGCTTGATCAAATACAACCTGATCCATTTCCTGATCCCTATATTTTGGAAGTTTCTTCTCCTGGTATTGAAAGACCAATAAAAAATAAAGCTGATTGGGAAAAAGCTTTAAATGAGTATGTGCATATAAAACTATACCAGAAAGTTGAAGGTGAAAAAGAATATGAGGGAACTTTAAAATCTTATAATGACAGCGAAATCGAACTTGAAGTAAAGATAAAAACTAAAAAGAAGGTTTTATCACTTCCCCGTAAAGCAATTGCAGGCATTCGTTTCGCAATTGAGTTTTAGAAAGGTTGATTAAAATTTATGTCTAAGGAAATGCTTGAAG
The DNA here is from genome assembly GCF_014323605.1 of Lactobacillus kimbladii. Taxonomy (GTDB): domain Bacteria; phylum Bacillota; class Bacilli; order Lactobacillales; family Lactobacillaceae; genus Lactobacillus; species Lactobacillus kimbladii_B. The sequence goes on from NZ_SCMB01000003.1 coordinate 57,657, forward strand.
CGTTCGCTACACTCGAGAAAACAAAGGGTATAAAGCAAGACGTAATTGTTGAAGCAATAAAAGCAGCGCTGGTTGCAGCATATAAGAAAAATTATAATCAGGCAACGAATGTAATAGTTGAATTTGATGAACGTAAGGGTGACTTTAAGCTAATGACTGAAAAGACTGTCGTTGAAGAAGTTCATGATGAACGTTTGGAAATCAGTTTAAAGGATGCTCTGACAATTAATCGGGCTTATGAACTTGGTGACAAAATTCGTTTCGAAGTTGCACCTAAAAATTTTGGTCGGATTGCTGCACAAACTGCTAAACAAGTTATTATGCAACATTTACGTGAGGCAGAGAGAAATCATATTATTGATGAATACTCACAGTATGAAGATGAATTAATAACGGGCACTGTTGAAAGACGTGATAATCGTTTCGTTTATGTTAAAATTGGTAATGTTGAAGCAGTAATGCCACGTAACGATCAAATGCCTGGTGAAAGCTATAATCCCCAAGATCAGATCAGGGTTCTAGTTACTCATGTTGGTTCAGATTCAAAAGGTGCTCAAATTACGGTTTCACGTACCGCACCTGATATGGTAAAGAGATTATTTGAACAGGAAGTACCTGAAATTTATGATGGGACTGTTGAAGTGGTCTCAATTGCTCGTGAAGCAGGAGACAGAACCAAAATTGCAGTGAAGTCCAATGATCCTAATATTGATCCGGTAGGAACATGTGTTGGACAGCGAGGTGCTAGAGTTCAGAATGTGGTCAATGAACTTGACGGTGAAAATATAGATGTAGTTAAATACGAGGAAGATCCGTCAGATTACATTGCTAATGCCTTGAATCCTGCTGAAGTGATTGCTGTTCAATTTGGAGATGAGGACGAGGAAAAAAGTGCTTTGGTAATTGTTCCGGATTATCAATTGTCACTTGCCATTGGTAAAAAAGGACAGAATGTACGTTTAGCTGCTAGATTAACAGGTTATAAGATAGATATCAGACCAGAATCTGAAGTAGAATTTGTTGATGAAAGCAGTGATCAAGCTGAAAAAGAAAACGAAGAAGCTGAAACTAATAATTTAGCTGAAGATGGCTCAAATTCTTCACAAACAAACAGCGATTTTGCTGAAAGTGAAGAATCAGACAAAGAGCCAACTTCTGAAGATACTGACTCAGAGGATGAGCATCAAGAAAACGTTACTGACAGTAAAACGGTAGATTCTACTGAAAATTAAAGCAAGAGGTGAAACTTTTGAAAAAAAGAAAGATTCCAATGCGAAAAGATTTGTTAACTAATACCATGCAGCCCAAAAAAGAGTTGGTACGCATTGTAGTCGACAAAGAAAAGAATATTTCAGTTGATCCTACTGGTAAAAAACCTGGTAGGGGAGCATATGTTTCTCTTGATCCAAGTCAGATCAAAAGTGCTCAAGAGAAAGGCTTAATTGAGCGTAGTTTAGGAACTACAGTGCCTAAAGAGTTTTACCAAGAGCTTTACTCATATGTTGACCATCAAAAGGCAAGGAAAGAATTGTTTGGTGATAAATAAATTTGCAAAATAGACAAAAAGCACTAAATTTGTTGGGATTAAGTCAAAAAGCCGGAAAATTAGTTTCAGGCACTGAACTTGTTTCCATTGACGCAAAAGCCAAAAAGGTAAAACTAATTATTTTAGCCCAAGATAGTCATGCAGATACTACTGCAAAGATCTATAAAGTTGGGGAACAAAATAATATACTTGTTATTAACAAATTTACTAGTAATGAAATTTCTCAAGCGATCGGAAAAAAGCGAAAAGTTTTAGGAATTACTGACACTGGTTTCTGCAAAGCATTGTTACAAAAAATAGACGAAGGAGTGTGATTTGATGGCTAAAACAAGAATTTATGAATTGGCAAAAGAATTAGGCATCGATAATAAAACTGTGGTCAACAAGGCGAAGGACTTGGGACTTGATGTTAAAAATCATATGTCATCACTTGAGGATTCACAAGTAAATCAATTAAAAGATAGTTTCCGTAGCTCCGCTCCCGCGCAAAAGCAAGAGAAACCCGCAAAAAGGAGCAGTAAAATCAAAATTTCCGTTACCTCAATTCGTAAAAGCGAAAAAAAGCATGAGGAAAAAAATGGTAACAAGAACAACAAGAGAGGCAACAACCTTCACCGATCTAACAATAATAGATCAAGGCAGGCTCAAGATCGCTATAAGCAACGTACTAGCCCAAGTCAAAGGACTTCAAAGCCGGTAGCACAAGACTTATTAAAGCAATTGAAACAAAAACAGCGTGTTGATGAAAAGAAATTAAATCGTCAAAGTGAGATTGTACAGAAGTCTTATGATGAAGACAAAACCACTGTCAAAAAATCTTCTGGAGAAGATAACAAGAATGTTTCAAAATCAGAAAATAAAGTTGTTAAAGTCGAGACTACAGCTCCTAAGGTAACTGGACCTAAAATAATTAAGCCTTCGCCAGCCAGAATGAAGAATACACAAAAGGCAAGTCCAGTTAATAAACCTAAAGCTTTAGATACAAATGCTGCACCTGAACCTGCAAAAGAAGAAAAGCGTCGTGGTAATGGTCACGGTCGCAATTCTGGTAAACCTGGCAGAAAAGGTAAAAATCAAACTTTTGGTACCAATAATTACTCAAAGCATCAAGAAAAGCGTAAACGCAAGAATAAGAAAAAGCAGTTCGAACAGGTACCAAAGAAACAGCCAACCCAGAGAAAAGAACGTCCGTTACCGGAAACACTGGTGTACGAAGTTGGTATGAATGCTCAAGATTTGGGCAAGTTGCTGCACCGTGAACCTGCTGAAATAGTTAAGAAACTATTTATGTTAGGTGTGATGACTAATCAAAATCAGTCACTTGATAAAGATGCAATAGAATTAGTTGCTGCTGAATATAATATCAATGCCAAAGAAAAAGTTCATGAAGATATATCTGACATTGATACTCTTTACGACAAGAGAATGGCAGCTTCTATGAAATCTAAGCATCAAATTAAGCGACCACCAGTTGTTACAATCATGGGTCACGTTGACCATGGTAAAACAACTTTGCTTGATCGATTGCGTCATACTCATGTTTCTGCTCATGAAGCTGGTGGTATTACACAGAAAATTGGTGCCTATCAGGTAAGAGTAGATAATAAGCCAATCACATTTTTAGATACGCCTGGACATGCGGCATTTTCTAACATGCGTGAACGTGGTGCTGAAATCACCGATATTGTTGTACTGGTTGTAGCTGCAGACGATGGAGTTATGCCACAAACTGTTGAAGCCATTGACCATGCTAAAAGTGCTAAGGTACCAATCATTGTCGCAATTAACAAAATGGATGTTCCTGGTGCAAACCCTGAGCATGTTACTGAACAGTTAATGAAATACAATTTGATTCCGGAAAATTATGGTGGTGACACTATTTTTGTAAACATTTCTGCCAAAACTGGTGAAAATGTTGATGAACTTTTACAAATGATTCTCTTACAAGCAGATGTCATGGAACTACAGGCGGATCCTACGCAAAAGGCAATTGGGACTGTTATTGAAGCTCGCCTTTCCCGTGGCCGTGGCCCAGTTGCTGACCTTTTGGTTCAACAAGGAACCCTAAAAGTAGGTGATCCTATTGTTGTCGGTAATCGCTTTGGTCGTGTCAGAGTAATGACTAATGATCGTGGACGCCAGGTAGAAAAAGCTACACCATCAATGCCAGTTGAAATTACTGGATTGAATGATGTGCCCGAGTCAGCCGATAAGATAGTTGTCTTTGATGATGAAAAGACTGCAAGAAGCGTTGGTGAACAAAGAGCACAACAGGCTTTACAACAATCTCGTGAAAATGTCCAACATGTTACTCTTGATAACTTGTTTGATACGATGAAAAAAGAAAACATGAAAGAAGTAGACGTTGTCTTAAAAGCAGATGTACAAGGTTCAGTAGAAGCTTTACAACAATCGCTTGAAAAGATAGAAGTCGAGGGCGTTCGTGTTAATATCATTCATGCGGGTGTAGGAGCAGTAAATGAATCGGATGTTACATTAGCCGGAGCTTCGAATGCCTTTATTATTGGCTTTAATGTCCGTCCAACCGCTACTGCTAAATCTCAAGCTGAAGCAGATGGAGTAGATATTCGACTATATAGTATTATTTACAAGGCAATTGATGATGTTAAAGCTGCTATGAAGGGTATGCTTGAACCAACTTATGAAGATAAAGTTGTTGGTAATCTGACTGTACGTGAAACTTGGAAAGTTTCTAAAGTTGGGACGATTGCTGGTGCATTTGTTGATTCCGGATACGTATCAAAAGATTCTGCAATCAATTTGATTCGTGATGGGGTTGTGATCTATACCGGAAAAGTTGCGTCACTCAAACGGTTTAAGGATGATGCTAAAATTGTTAAGCAAGGATTCGATTGCGGTTTAACCATTGAGGGCTATAATGACATCAAGATTGGTGACGAATTGGAAGCCGTAGAAAAACAGGAAGTTAAGCCTGAATAAATCAACTGGGAGAAAGCATGAAACACAGAATAGGTCGTGTTGAAGGAGAAATCCTCCGTGAATTAACGAAAATTTTACGAAAAAATATTCGTGATCCACGAGTTAATGATGTAACAATTACAGCGGTTGAATGTACAAATGACTTATCATATGCTACTGTTTATTACAGCATTCTTTCTGAAGATTCTAAAAAAGAAGAAGAAGCTGCTGCTGGTTTAAATAAAGCTAAGGGATTGATGAGGCATTTGTTGGGGCAAGTCCTAACTGTATATAAAGTACCAGAGTTGATTTTTAAACGAGATAATTCAGTTAAATATGGTAGTAAAATTGATCAGTTAATCGCTGAAGTAAAAAAGCAGGATGCAAATCGCAATAATTAAGAAAAGCGCTGTGAGGCGCTTTTTTCATGATTAGGTAATAAAAAATGTTAAATGGTATTTTAGTGATAGATAAGGATAAGGGCATGACAAGCGCAGACGTTGTCTATCATTTACGCAAAGCGCTGCATATTAAAAAAATAGGCCATGCTGGTACCCTAGATCCTGACGTTACGGGAGTGCTACCAATTGCAATTGGTCAGGCCACAAAATTGATTGAATTGATGCACGAGGAAAACAAAAAATATGTAGGTCAGGGAATTTTTGGCTTTGCCACTGATAGTTACGATATTAGTGGCAAAAAAACAGAATTTAAAAAAATAACTAGTAAAATTAAATACCATCAAATTCAAAAAGCTATGCAAGAGTTTGTGGGCAGTATAGAACAGGTACCACCTATTTATTCGGCCGTCCGAGTAAATGGCAAGCATTTATATGAATATGCGCGAGCAGGTATTAAAGTTGAAAGGCCAAAAAGACGGGTTGAAGTTTTTTCTTACGATCTTACAAATGAACCTGTTTTTGATAAAGAAAATGGTCAAGAAGTTTTTGATTTTAAAATTGAATGCAGCAAAGGAACCTATGTTCGCTCTTTAATAAATGATTTGGGAACAAACCTTGGTGTGCCAGCAGTAATGAAAAATTTGCGGCGCACTTCTAGTTCAGGCTTTGATATAGATCAAGCTGTTAAATTGAATGAAATTTTAGAAAATCCAGATATGGTAAATGAATTGCTTCAACCAATTGACTCTTTTTTTACTAATTATGCTCATGAGGATATTGATACAGATCTGTGGGCCAAAGTTAAAAATGGAGCACCGATTTCTCTGAAAACGAATGCAAAAAAAGTGGCATTAGGATACAATAATAGAGTTAAGGCAATTTATCAAAAAGATGGTACCATGTATCGCCCTTATTTAATGCTTTTACAAAATGAATAAGTGAATGAAGGTCTTATTATGGAAATTATCCATTTAACTTACCCGTTTAAGGAAAATATTATTCCACAAAAGATAATCCTTGCTTTAGGATTCTTTGACGGTGTTCATCGTGGTCATCAGGAATTAATCAAAATCGCAAAAGAAAAAGCAATTCAAAAGCATTTACCATTAGTAGTAATGACATTTGATCGACATCCTAAAGAAATTTATCAAAATAAAGAAGTCAGCTATATAGATACATTGTCTGAAAAAGCTTATAAGATGCAAGAACTAAAAGTTGATTTTTTGCTTGTGATGCATTTTAATGAGGCATTTAGCAAACTGACTGCACAGGAATTTGTAGATAAAATTATTGTTAAATTAAATGCTGATACAGTTGTAGCCGGCTTTGACTACACTTATGGTCCCAAAGAGATTGCCAATATGAAAAATTTCCCTAAGTTTGCTAAGGGAAGATTTGCTATTATTGATGTTCCAAAACAGTCTTATGATGGCCAAAAAATTGGCTCTACGGAAATAAAAAGGGCCATTACCAGTGGAAATATGGAATTGGCCGCTAAATTATTAGGGTTTCCGTATGTCATGTCCGGCAAGGTCGGGCACGGTTTACGTAATGGCCATAAACTGGGTTTTCCTACAGCAAATCTAGTTTGGTCTCAAGACAAGGTGGTTCCTAAAATTGGAGTATACGCTACTAAAACCAAGATTAAAGGCAAGTGGTATGACTCAATGACAAGCGTGGGTTATAACGTAACTATTAATGAGGGTAAAAAGCTTTATATTGAATCGAATTTATTTGGATTTAATCAAGAAGCCTATGATGAAGAAATGGTAATTAAATGGTATAAGTATACTCGTGGCGAAATTAAATTTGATAACTTAAAAGAATTAAAAAAACAAATGAGTGGTGATGAGGCAGAAATCAAAGCTTATTTTGCCGGCATTGGTTAATTTCAATTTTAAAGGGGATAAGCGTTTTTTTGTAAAAAAGTTAGCACTCAACTTGACATTCTGCTAAAAGCTAGTATCATATTAATTGTTAGCACCTAATAAGTTTGAGTGCTAAAAGTGAGGGCGATATTTATGTTGACCGAACGTCAAGAATTAATTTTAAAAACAATTATCAATGATTTTACGCAGACACATGATCCTGTTGGGTCTAAAACAGTCATGAATCAGTTACCTATTAAAGTTTCAAGTGCAACTATTCGTAACGAAATGGCGGTTTTAGAAGAAAAAGGCTTGATTGAAAAAACTCATTTGTCAAGTGGTCGAGTACCTTCAACAGAAGGCTACCGTTACTATCTTGACAATTTAGTTGAGCCTTTACAGATTTCATCTTCTGTTTATAAAAGAATTATTAATCAGCTTGATCAGCCGTTTCATCAAGTTAACGACATCGTACAGGAAGCTGTTAAGATCTTATCTGACCTAACAAATTACACTGCATTTGCGGAGGGGCCTGAGAATAGTGATTTAACTATTACCGGATTTCGTATAGTACCTTTATTTGGCAGACAGATTATGGCTATTCTTGGTACCAGTGATGGTGATGTTCATGACCAGGTTTATAACTTACCATACAATATTCATGGTGATGACATTGAACGTGCCGTTCGTATGATTAACGATGAATTAGTAGGAAAGTCGCTAGATCAGGTTACACCTGAGTTTCTTAAGAAGACTTTAGGACAAAAGCTTAAAGCTGCTCATGTGTCTGAATTAATAGATTTAGTTGAAGATGTGATCAGTGATGCTGCCAGCGAGCAAATGTATGTCGATGGTCAGATTAATTTGCTCAATAACATTTCTTTGAGTGACGTTTCTAATTTGCGGTCATTATATGAAATGATTGAGCATAATGACTTAATTTCTAGTATTTTGGATAACAGGCAAAACTTAAAAAGTGACAGATATCCAGTTCGGGTAAGTCTAGGGTCTGAGTTATCAAATGATTTGTTAAAGGATTACAGTCTGCTTACAGCAGAGTACAGCGTTGGTCCTCACGGAAAGGGCATAATTGCTTTACTTGGCCCTGATAATATGCCGTATTCTCAAGTGATAGGATTGCTTGAATATTTCAGAAATGAGCTATCTAAAAAGTTGCTTGATTATTATGGTAGATTTAAATAAAGGAGGTTAGCCGTGAGTAAAGAAGAAATTAACAGTAAAAATTCAAAAAAAGATCAAAAAGAATCAACTGAATCAAAAGAAGTTAAAAAGCATTCTCAAGCTAAGGCTAACGGAAAAAAGAAGTCTGAATTTTTGGAAAGTAAACTGCAACACAATTTGACCCAGTTGCAAAAAGAAAAAGATGATTTAGAAGATAAGTACTTGCGCAGTCAAGCTGAAATGCAAAATATGCAAAATCGCTACAATAATGAAAGAGCGCAACTTATTAAATATGAATCACAATCTTTAGCTAAAGATGTTTTGCCAGCAATGGATAATTTAGAAAGAGCTTTGGCAACAAAGGTTGATGATGAAGCATCAAAGCAGCTTAAAAAGGGAGTGCAAATGACACTTGATTCTCTGGTTAAAGCCATGAAAGATCATGGAATCAGTGAAATCACTGCTGAAGGTGTAAAGTTTGATCCTAATTTACACCAAGCTGTCCAAACAGTTGTAGCTGAAAATGAAGATCAAAAAGATCATGTTGTTCGGGTTTTGCAAAAAGGATACTTGTACAAAGATCGTACATTAAGACCAGCGATGGTTGTTGTAGCACAATAATTGAAAGGAAGCATATCAATGTCAAAAGTTATCGGAATTGACCTCGGAACTACCAACTCGGCAGTTGCTGTTCTTGAAGGAAAAGAGCCAAAAATTATTACCAATCCAGAAGGAAACCGTACTACACCTTCAGTAGTTGCTTTCAAGGATGGAGAAATTCAAGTCGGTGAAGTCGCAAAGAGACAGGCTATTACTAATCCTAATACTATTTCTTCAATTAAGCGTCATATGGGTGAAGCTGATTATAAGGTCAAGATTGGTGATAAAGCATACACTCCTCAAGAAATTTCTGCCATGATTTTACAATATATCAAGAAATTCTCTGAAGATTATCTTGGCGAAAAGGTTACTGAAGCAGTCATTACAGTTCCTGCATACTTTAATGACGCCCAACGTCAAGCTACTAAGGATGCTGGTAAAATTGCTGGCCTTGATGTTAAGAGAATCATTAACGAACCTACTGCATCTTCACTTGCTTACGGTCTTGACAAAGATGCTGAGGACGAAAAAGTTTTAGTTTACGACCTTGGTGGTGGTACTTTTGATGTTTCCGTTTTGCAATTAGGTGACGGAGTCTTTCAAGTACTTTCAACTAATGGTGATACTCACCTTGGTGGTGACGATTTCGATAACAAGATTATTGATTGGTTGATTAAGAACTTTAAAGATGAAAACGGTGTTGACCTTTCTAAAGATAAAATGGCTTTACAAAGGTTAAAGGATGCTGCTGAAAAGGCTAAGAAAGATCTTTCTGGTGTATCTTCGACTCATATTTCATTACCGTTCATTTCTGCTGGTGAATCCGGTCCATTACACCTAGAAGCAGACTTAACTAGGGCAAAATTTGATGAATTAACTTCTGACTTAGTTGAAAAGACTAAGATTCCGTTTGATAATGCGTTAAAAGATGCTGAATTAACAGTTAATGATATTGACAAGGTTATTTTAAACGGTGGTTCCACTCGTATTCCTGCTGTGCAAGATGCCGTTAAGAAATGGGCTGGTAAAGAGCCTGATCACTCAATTAACCCAGACGAAGCTGTTGCTTTAGGTGCTGCCATTCAAGGTGGTGTCATTTCTGGTGACGTTAAGGATGTTGTTTTACTTGATGTAACTCCACTTTCTCTAGGTATTGAAACTATGGGTGGTGTATTCACCAAGTTAATTGAAAAGAATACGACAATCCCGACATCCAAGAGTCAAATCTTTTCTACTGCTGCCGACAATCAACCTGCTGTTGACGTACACGTTTTGCAAGGTGAACGTCCAATGGCTGCTGATGACAAGACTTTAGGTCGTTTCGAATTAACTGATATTCCTGCAGCTCCCCGTGGCGTGCCACAAATTCAAGTTACTTTTGATATTGACAAGAACGGTATCGTTAATGTTTCTGCTAAAGATATGGGTACCGGTAAAGAACAAAAGATTACTATCAAGAGTTCATCCGGTCTATCTGATGAAGAAATTAAGAAGATGCAAAAAGAAGCTGAAGAACATGCTGAAGAGGATAAGAAAAAGAAAGAAGAAGTTGACCTTCGTAATGAAGTCGACCAATTAATCTTCTCAACAGAAAAGACTTTGAAGGATGTCAAAGGCAAGGTATCTGATGACGACACTAAGAAAGTACAAGATGCACTTGATGCTTTGAAGAAGGCACAAAAAGACAACAATTTGGATGAAATGAAGTCTAAGAAGGATGAATTATCCAAAGTTGCTCAAGACCTAGCAGTCAAATTGTACCAAGCTAATGGTGGGGCTCAAGGTGCACAAGGACAGGCTGGACCTCAGTCAGGACCACAAAATCCTGGATCCCAAGATGGTAATTCAGGTAGTGGTTCCGCAGGTGAAGGCGAGTTTCATAAGGTAGACCCAGATAAGTAAAGGGTTTATAATTGAATAAATTAGAAAAGAACTGCCAAATAGTAGTTCTTTTCTTTTGTAAAGTTAAGGAGCTTATAGATGGCACAAGAAGATTACTATAGCGTTCTTGGTGTTGATCGCAATGCCAGTGATAAGGAAATTACCTCTGCTTATCGTAAACTTGCCAAAAAATACCACCCTGATTTAAACCATGAACCGGGGGCTGAGGAAAAGTATAAAAAGGTTAATGAAGCTTACGAAGTTTTGCATGACAAGCAAAAGAAAGCACAATATGATCAGTTTGGATCGGCCGGAGTTAATGGTCAAGGTGGCTTTGGTGGTGCAGGTCAAGGATATAGTGATTTTGGTGGCTTTGGTGATTTTGGAGATATTTTTAATGATTTCTTCGGTGGTGCAACAGGAGCTAATCAGCGCCGCGCTAACCCGACAGCACCAACTCGTGGTGAAGACTTAGACTATACCTTGTCCATTGACTTCATGGATGCTATTACCGGCAAAAAGACGCAAGTTTCTTACACTAGGAGCGAAACTTGTCCAACTTGCAAAGGGAATGGGGCAGAAAAAGGCACACACCCGATAACTTGTGATAAATGTAATGGTACTGGTTATATGACAATCACCCAAAAATCTATGTTGGGAGTTATTCGTCGTCAGACAGTTTGTGATAAATGTCACGGCAAAGGTGTAATTATTGAGCATCCTTGCCAAACTTGTCATGGCAAAGGCGTAATTGATAATAAAAATACCATTGAAGTTAATATTCCTGCAGGAATTGATAATGGTCAACAATTACGTTATGAAGGCCAGGGAGAAGCAGGTAAAAATGGTGGCCCTTATGGTGACCTTTATATCAGTTATCGTATTAAGCCATCAAAGGATTTCGAACGTAAAGGAACTACTATTTATACTACTGTTCCAATCTCGTTTGCCCAGGCAACTTTAGGTGATGAAATTAATGTTAAGACTGTGCATGGAGAAAAGAAGTTGAAAATTCCTGCTGGTACACAACCTAATAAGGAATTTACTTTACACGGTGAGGGTGTTCCATACATACGTGGCAATGGTAATGGTGATCAAATAACTACTGTTCAAGTACAGATTCCAAAATCAATTAATGAAAAACAGAAACAGGCTCTGGTTGATTTCGTTAAAGCCGGTGGTGGTTCAATAACACCACAAGAAAAAGGATTCTTTGAGAGATTAAAGGAAAAGTTGCAGTAAAATTTAATGTTTTATTCACCCTAAATGATTGTCTTCTAAAATAGAGAAATATGAAAAAGGGAGAGATATGATGTTGAGTTGCCCAAAAGGTTATAAATACTGGTGTAAAAATGGATCTGACTTGACTATTAAACCTGACGCACCTTGTTGGGCAAAAAAAGAATTCAAAGATTATATTAGGCTTTTTAAAGAGAATGGCAAGCCAGATAAAAATGGTATTATAAGATATTATTAGTATTAATTGAAAGTTTAACTAAAGGACTAATTCTTCAATCTTGATGGGATTAGTCCTTTAATTTTGATAAAAAGTTCCTTTATCCTAATTAATTTTATAGGTGCTTGGGAATTTGCTATAATAATAGAGATAGAGTGAAGGGTGCAAATTATTTATGGATATTACCAAATTACAAGATTACCAAAAACATATTCGCAACTTTTCCATTGTTGCTCATATTGATCATGGGAAATCTACAATTGCGGATCGTATTTTAGAACTGACTGATACTGTATCTGAACGACAACTAAAAAACCAAATGTTAGATGATATGCCACTTGAACGTCAGCGGGGCATCACGATTAAAATGAACTCAGTTGAAATTAAATATCATGCCCAAGATGGAGAGGACTATATTTTTCATTTGATTGACACTCCTGGACACGTAGATTTTTCTTATGAAGTTTCTCGTTCTTTGGCAGCGTGTGAAGGTGCACTTTTAGTAGTCGATGCTTCACAAGGTGTACAAGCGCAAACTTTAGCTAATACTTATTTAGCGATTGATGATGATCTGGAAATAATGCCTGTAATTAACAAGATTGATTTGTCATCCGCTAATCCTGAGCAAGCCAAGGAAGAAATAACTGAAATGCTGGGTTTAGATGCTTCAGACGCAGTTGAAGTTTCGGGAAAAACAGGTCAAGGAATTAAAGAATTGCTTGAGCGAATAGTAAGAGATATTCCTGCACCACAGGGAAATTTGCAAGATCCACTTAAAGCATTGATTTTTGATTCTAAATATGATGATTATCGCGGGGTAGTTTTGTCCGTTAGAATTGAGGATGGTACTGTTGCACCTGGCGACAGAATCAAAATTATGAATACTGGCAAAGAATACGAGGTTATTGAAGTTGGGGTATCAAGTCCACACCCAGTAAAGAAAGGAATTTTAATTGCTGGTGATGTTGGTTATCTGACAGCAAATATCAAGTCTGTTCGTGAAACTCGTGTTGGTGATACCATTACTTCTGCTGAAAATCCGACAGCTGAACCACTTCCTGGTTATCGCCAAATACCACCAATGGTATATTCTGGTATGTATCCTGTTGATAATTCCAAATATGACGATCTTAAGGAAGCTTTGCAAAAGCTTCAGCTAAATGATGCTGCTCTGGAATTTGAACCTGAAACTTCGACCGCTCTTGGATTTGGATTTCGTTGCGGTTTTTTAGGCTTGCTTCATATGGATGTTGTACAAGAAAGACTAGAGCAGGAATTTGATTTAGACTTAATTATGACTGCTCCTTCTGTTGATTATCATGCCATTATGAATGATGGTACAACAAGGGTAATTGATAATCCTTCTGATTTGCCCTCAGCTGGTGAATATAAGGAGGTACAGGAACCTTTTGTTAAAGCGGAAGTGATGGTTCCGAATGATTTTGTCGGTCCAGTGATGGAACTTTGCCAGCGTAAACGTGGTGAGTTTGTGACTATGGACTATTTAGACAAATATCGCGTTAATGTAATTTATAATATGCCACTAGCTGAAATTATTTATGATTTTTTTGATGATTTAAAATCTTCCACTAAAGGTTATGCCTCACTTGATTATGAAATTACGGGTTATCGGGCAACTGATTTAGTTAAAATTGATATTCTGTTGAATAAACAAGTGGTCGATGCTCTTAGTTTTATTGCTCATCGGGATGAAGCTCAAAATAGAGCAAGACAAATGACATCAATGCTCAAGAAACTGATTCCTAGACAGAACTTTGAAGTTGATATTCAAGGGGCAATTGGAGCAAAAATTATTTCTCGTGCTACTGTTAAGCCTTACCGCAAGGATGTTACTTGGAAAATCCATACGGGAGATCCTGATAGAAGGGCAAAACTGCTGGAAAAGCAGAAGAGAGGTAAAAAACGCATGAAAGCAGTAGGTCATGTTGAAATTCCTCAAGATGCTTTTATGGCTGTTTTAAAAATGAATGATGATGACTTAAATTCAAAATAGAAAATAAATATAAAAAGGCTGAATTAAACATATGATTGAATGGCGTGAGCGTATAGGTGAAGAATTAGCTCCGGAATTGATTGAAAAGTATCAGCTTAGCCCGATTACGGCTAAGCTGCTTTCTTTGCGCGGAATAAATACTGCAGCAAAAATTGAATTTTGGTTTAATGCAACTGAAGATGACTTGGCAGATCCTTACTTAATGCACGATATGAAAAAAGCTGTTGACAGGATAAACCGGGCAATTGATGCAGGAGAAAAAATAACTATTTATGGTGACTATGATGCAGATGGCATAACTGCTACAAGTATCATGATGGAAACACTTGGCATATTGGGCGCAGACGTTAATTTTTTCATACCTGATCGTTTTCGTGATGGTTATGGTCCAAATCTAGAAGAGTATAAGCGAATAGTAGCAGAAGGTACTAAATTAATTATAACTGTTGATAATGGCATTACAGGGGTTAAAGAAGTAGCCTACGCCAAGAGCAAGGGTGTAGATACAATAATTACAGATCACCATAAATTTCAAGATAAAATTCCTGAAAGCTATGCGTTGGTGCATTGCAACTACCCTGGCCAAAAATATCCGTTTGATGATTATTGTGGTGCTGGAGTAGCCTATACTATTTGCCGAGCTATAATGCAGGATTCAATGCCAGAATTATTGGAACTGGCAATGATTGGAACAATTGGAGATATGGTCAAGGTTTCCGGAGAAGGTCATATTATCGTTAAACGCGGTTTAAAAATGCTTAACGAAACTCAACGACCAGGCTTAAGGGCTCTTATAAAAAATGCTGGGTTGCAAATGGGGCATATTGATGAAACAGATGTTGGCTTTAATATTGCACCAAGATTGAATGCTGTTGGCAGACTTGATAATGCTAGTTTAGCCGTTGACTTACTATTATGTGAAAGTGACGAAGAAGCTGAAAAAATAGCAGATAAAATTGAAGGTCTAAACGATAAACGTAAAAATTTAACAGCTGAAGTTTATCAATCTTGCTTTAATCAGATTAAAAATAATGGTTGGCAAAGAGATAAAACTTTAGTCTTATATAATCCCAAGTTCAATGAAGGGGTTTTGGGATTAGTTGCAAATAAACTGGTTGAAAAAATTCATAAACCAACCATAGTCCTGACAAAGAATGAAGAGGGAATTATCAAAGGTTCGGGAAGGTCAGTAGATGGTTTTAATCTTTTTAACGCCTTAGAGCCTTTAAAGGATAAACTTTTTCTTAAATTCGGTGGTCACGATTTTGCGTGTGGCTTGTCTATGACCGAAAGCAAAATTTCCTCTTTACGCAAATCATTTGAAGATAGTTTTACGGGTACTTTTAATCAAAATATTCGTTATTATGATTGTGAACTACCTTTTTCTCATCTAGATTTGAAGATTATGACTGAAATCAAAAAAGTCGGTCCTTTTGGAACAGATAATGTCAAACCCATTTTTAGTATTATTCATCCGAAAATTAACAGTTGTTTTTACATGGGTAAAGATAAAAGTCATATCAAATTAAGCATTAGTAAAGACAATAATAAAGTTGATGTTATAGGTTTTAACAAGAAATTTCTTACAAAAATTCTTTTACCATATATAGATCAGTTATTCATAGAGCTACAAGAAAATTGCTTTCGTAATCAGATAAAATTACAAGGCATTATAAAGGGAATCATTTTTGCTGCACCAAAATTAGCAGTTCCTGAACCAGTTGTTGATTTGCGCAATGAAAAATATGTGATGGGTTTTGCGTACAGATATTTATTATTTGATAAAAGAAATAAGATCTCTGCTTCCAGTCTGTTTGATATTGACCCTGCAAAAATTACATCGGTTAATGATTATGATAGTGAAGGTGAAGTGGCTGTCTTTCTTGATGTTCCTCGTAATCAAAAAGAACTGGATTTTGCGTTGAACAATAATTATGAGCAGCTATACTTACACTTTCTTATGGATCAATTACCCGTACAACATTTACCGTTAAAATCTGATTTTGAAATCTTGTTAAAATATGTATATTCTCACCCTGGTCTAACACTGCAAGATTACCGAAAAGTCGGTAAATTTATAAAATTAAATTACGACAATGTTCTCTTTATTTTACGTGTATTCTTTGAATTGAATTTTATCCAATTAGAAGATAATAAAATATTTGGTGTTAATAATCCTGTTAAAAATAAACTGACAAATTCGAAATATTATCAGGCTACAAAGTCACAGATTGCTTTTATAAATGAATTGCGACAAATGCCTAGTCAAAAATTACTAATGTACGTGAATGGGCAATTAAAGCAACATTAATTTTTCTCGCTTTTAATGCTTTTAAGCCCAAAATTTGTTAGAATATAAAGGTCGAATAAGCTTTAGCAAGAAAGTTAAGTTTTTGGAGGTTTTTCTTCTTATGGCAAACGATTTTGAGAAACATATTGCAAGTGTCAAGGATTTTCCGAACAAAGGTATAATCTTTCGGGATATCACTCCTGTGCTACAGGATGGCAAATTGTTTCAAGCAGCTACACACAAGTTAGCTGAATACGTTAAAAGTAAAAATGCCGATATAATTGTTGGTCCCGAAGCGCGTGGTTTTATTGTTGGTTGTCCTGTGGCAACAGAATTAGGTATTGGTTTTGTGCCAGCTAGAAAGCCACATAAATTGCCAAGGGAGGTCGAACGTGCTTCCTATGACCTGGAATATGGTTCAAATAGTTTGGAAATTCATAAAGATGCTATTAAACCTGGCCAGCGTGTTGTAGTGTGTGATGATTTACTGGCTACAGCTGGAACTTTAAGAGCGTGCAAGCAATTAATTGAAAACCTAGGTGGAGAGTTAGTTGGTTCTTGTTTTTATATTGAATTACCTGATTTAAAGGGAAAAGAAAAATTACCAGGACTTGACGTATTTTCTTTAGTTAAATACCATGGTGCTTAATATTTATTAATTGGACTTTTTTAAGCATCATATTTTTAAAAAATAATAAATGTGCATGAAGTGCTCTTTAATAGTTAGATTTTTGTAATCTTCTGCTAAGAGCATTTTTTCATGATTAAATATTACTTCAAATTATAAAAACAGCAAATGATGCAGATTATTTTAATAAGATAGAGCGCTTTCTTAAATATGAAAAAAACTTTGAATTTTGAGTTGAAATTTTTTACAAGATCAGGTCAGATATATATAATAGTACGGTATTTCAAAAAAAGGAGAATAGAGTAATTTGCAATTAAGAAAAGCAACAATGGCCGATTTTGACCAAATTATCACTATTTTAAAAGATGGAGCTAATCAATTAGCTGAACATGGAGTCAATCAATGGCAAGGTGACTATCCCTCAAAGGGTCAAATTAAAGAAGACATTGAAAATGGTTGGGCCTTTTTAGCAGTTTCTGAGGATAAAGAAACTGTTGGTGCAATTGCTATAGTAGATGGACCTGACCATGTTTACGATCACTTGGACGGTAAATGGCTGAGCAATACAGATCGATATGTTGTTATTCATCGTGTAGCAATTCACTCTCAACATTCTGGTAAGGGTTATGCTACTAAACTTTTACAGGCTGTAATTAATGATATAAAAACAAACCGTGACGATGTTGATTCAATCAGAATCGATACTCACGAAGATAATAAAGCAATGCAACACTTAATTGCAAAAATGGGTTTCACAAAAGTCGGTCTTTTACATGGCGTTTATCGTGCTAATGAAATTTCGTATGTGTATGAATTAAAAAAGTAAAAAGGAATTATTAAATGTTATTTAAAGTAATAAAAAAATTGATTTAAAAGTAAAAAAATTACACTAAATTGTTTACTTTAGTTATTTTATGTATTAATATAAACATAACGAATGTAATTTAAAGCATTTGTTATAAACGTACAACCAGTGAAAGGGGGGATTAAAGGGTCAATTAGTGAAATGGTTATCTATCTTTGCTGTTGACTCGCCTCTTATTAAATAATTAACTTTCCTGATTAATTTAACTATTTTTTCCTATTCTAAATTATTATACCAAATAGCATATACAAAACCTTTTTACCGGTGTGATGGAAAAGTCAGGAACTCATCGGTAAACCTTAAAAAACCTGATTACGGAAAATTTCCGCAATCAGGTTTTTCTTTATTTGAATTTAAAATTACCGATTCTTCATTATTGGCTGATAGAATAAATCAATCACGATTGCGGCTATCAAAGCAATAGCAAAAGTAAGCAATAAATTCGTCCAGTTTATTTTTGTCATAGCTATGCCAAACAGCGCTAGGATGACCGTTAGAAGGACGTCTCCTAATTGTGTCAAGCCAACTGCTTTAGACGGATAATCCTGCCAGAAGTATTTCTTGGTTCTGGTAATTAAAACTATAAACATAGCACTCAAAACCAGGTAAACATAAACCATCGTTGAAACAGTACCATGACTAAAGCCGTGCATATTAAGATAGGCAATAGTAGCAATACCTATAGCTGTCCAGCCGAAAGCTAATGAAAATGCAATTTTAGCTAATTTAGCCATATTCCAGTTTTCTGGTTTATAGGTGATGTGGGTTCTATCAGTACCAATCATCATTGTCACCATATTATTCATGATTGTATAAATAACCATAGCATTTAAGGCCATTGGAATATAGTTAAAGAAAAGGTAGCCAAATGTTAAAAGCATTGTTAATTGTGCAGTTCTGGCTAACTTTGTTAAGGACCAGGTAGTCATTCTTTGATATACTCTGTGTCCAGCATCAAGTATTTTTACTATCGAAGACAGACCGTCATTTAAAAGTACCATTTTACCAGATCGTTTGGCCACATCTGCAGCATTAGAGACCGCTATGCCAACCTCAGCTTGCTTTAGAGCGGGGGAATCATTTACGCCATCACCTGTCATACCTACAATATAACCTTTTTTCTGGAAGAATTTAACCATGCGCAATTTATCTTCTGGTAAAACATCCGCAATACCAGCCAATTTGCTGGTATCAGTCTGGTCAGTGAAATCACGAATAGAAATTACCTCACCTTGCAAGTCAACATGCTTAGCGACTGCAATAGCAGTTTTCTGGTTATCACCAGTTAGCATAATCGGTTTTACTCCCCGTTTTCTGAGTTCTCCAAGAGCTTCTTTAGAGTCGGATCTTACCATATCTTGCAAAATGAAGACACCGGCTAACTTGTCGTCAATTAATAAAGCTACTGAACGTCCGGCACCAAAATCTATTTCTTTTGCCTTTTCGCTAGCGTCTTTATCAATTAGCGAAAGTTGTTTAAAGGAACCAAGTTTAATATTATGACCATCACAGTTTGCCATTGAATAGCCAGTGCTTGAAGTAAAAGGTGTGAAATCTGATGCAGACTTAATATTTAATCCCTGTTTTTTAACATATTCATCAATCGCAGTATCAATGAGTTTTTTGTTTCTTTGATCCGTAGCAGCTGATGCTAATGTTAAAACATCGTTATTATTCATTGAACTGAAATTAGTCCATTGGCCAACTGCTGTTTTATTTTCGGTAATTGTTCCTGTTTTGTCTAGCAAAATCAAATTAAGGTTGGCTGCATCTTGAATACCGGTTAAATCAGAAGTTAATACTCCTTCTTTACTCAAACGGGTTGCTTCAAAGGAGTTAGAAAGCGCAAATGTTGAGGGCATTGCAACTGGTATTGAAGCAATAAACATCATTGCTAAAAATGGTAACATGTTAATCAAATTATTCAGGTCACCACCCTTAAAGAAAGAAGCAATGACAATTACTAAAGTTAGAATTCCATCAAGAATGCATAAATAGTAAATAATTTTAGTTAATAGTTGTTGCAAGTGACCTGGAGCTGCAGAATTATTAATTAAGTTGATTGTCTTACCAGAACGAGAATCAGCACCTGTAGCAGTGACGATTGCTAAACCATTGCCTTCTGTTACAGTCGTACCAGCATAAGCTGTATCTTGTGGATTTTTCCGCACTGTCCTTGCTTCGCCTGTAATTGAACTCTCATCAGTAGAAATTTGTCCCTCGATCAGTTTCACATCGGCGGCCAAAACATCACCAGCTTGCATACTGATTAAGTCACCAGGAACTAAATATTTTGAGTCGATATTCTGCCACTCCCCATCTCTTTGAACCGAAATAGTAGGAGTTAATTTGTGTGAAATATTATTCAGCACTCGCCTTGATTGCTTTTTCTTAGAAGCTCCATTCCAAGCAGCAAAAAGGAGCATTAAAAGCACAAATAACGATTGTATCCATTTTCCTAAGATACACTCTAAAAGTAGAGCAGCTTCAAGAATCCATGCTGACAAATTCCATAACTTGGATAAAAATTCTTTAAAAAAGTTGAATTGAGGTTCAGGAACCTCGTTTAATCCATTTTTCTGCAGAAGTTTATCTGCTTCGGCTTGACTTAAGCCAGTAATTTTTTCAGCCATAATTTTACTTCCTTAGTTATAAATACTTAATTTAAAGTAGCATAAAAATAAGACTTTTGCTAGCAAATTAAATATTATCATTTGCAAGTTTGTTTTAATTTTGTATTTAAAATGATTATAGAAAAGTGTAAAATAGGTATAGTAGTGTATTAGTACACCTAAATTTAAATATATCATTTTAAAAAATTCGAATTTATTCGCTTTTAATCTAGGAGGTGGAATTCATGTCAGTTAAAAAATTTATTGTGGCTTCACTATTAACGCTCACAGCTCTATTTTGTTTACCCTTTTTCGTTCACAATGAGATTATAGATTATTTCAACGTTGCGATTCCTGAAACATATAGTTATGCGCAAGTACCAAAAAATACGCAAAAGTATTTTAATGTTCAAGCCTATGATTCTAAAACCGGCAGAAAGCTCCCGTACAAAATAAAAAAAGTAGGAGGCTATGATCCAAGCAGGCAATATATTAAAATTGACCATAAAGGCCAGTATGTGAAAGAAATTAAATATATTTCCAAAAAAGAATTTCAAAAGAAAGTTCATTCCTAAAAGTTAGATAGAAGGAGATACCATGTTCGAAAAATTTTTGGTTCCAGTTTATGTCTTTTTTCTGATTATAACTAACCAAATTCCATTAGATCATAATTCTTGGATTGATAGAGTTGATCCTGCTATTCCAGAAGTAATTAGTTATGCGCAGGTGCCAAAAAATACGCAAAATTATCTAAACGTTCAGGCCTATAATCCTGATACTGGTAAGAAATTACCATATAAAATTGAAAGAGTAGGTGGTTTTGATCCAAGTAGACAATATATTAAGATCGACCACAAGGGACAGTACGTGAGAAAAATTGACTATATCTCCGAAAGTACTTACTTAAAAGCAATTAGTCAAAAAGACGACTAGCCATAAAAATAGCACAAAAAAAGCCTGCAGCAATGCAGGCTTTTTTTAGGCTAACAAATTAATCTTTGTCAACACTGTCTGGGAAAGTAGCTAGACGCTCGCCTTCACCAAGATCTTCTTCAATTTCGAGCAAACGGTTGTATTTTTCAACACGTTCAGAACGAGCAGGTGCACCAGTCTTAAGCTGACCACCGTTAACTGCAACTGCGAAGTCAGCGATAAATGTGTCACCAGTTTCACCTGAACGGTGAGAAATCATGGTGTTGTACCCGTTCTTACGTGAAAGACGGATAGTTTCCAAAGTTTCAGTAACAGTACCAATTTGGTTTAACTTAATCAATGAAGCATTGCCGGCACCTTCCTTAATAGCTTTAGTCAAAAGCTTAGGGTTAGTACAAATGAAGTCATCCAAAACAATTTGAATTCTGTCTTTGTGGCTTTGAGTAAACTTAATCATGCCGTCAACATCATTTTCATCGTATGGGTCTTCAATTGAAATTAATTCTGGGAATTCGTCAAGTAACTTGTCGTAATATTGAGCTAATTCTTCATCATTAAATACTTTACCTTCAAAGTGGTACTTGCCGTCTTCTTTGTTGTAGAAGTAGGAAGCAGCACAGTCACAAGCAATGGCAATATCTTCACCAGGCTTGTAGCCAGCCTTAACGATAGCGTCGTGTAAAGCTTGCAAAGCTTCTTCAGAGTTCTTCATATTAGGTGCGAAACCACCTTCATCACCAAGGCCGGTTTCGTAACCCATGTCTTCAAGAACTTTCTTCAAAGTATGGTAAGTGTTAACGATCTTTTCAAAACCATCGCGGAAAGAAGTCTTCTTAACTGGAGTGATCATGAATTCTTGCACGTCGATACCATTGTCAGCGTGCTCACCACCGTTAATAACGTTGTGGAAAGTTTGTGGCATTTCAAGATCGGTGCCGCCAAGGTATCTATATAAAGGTTGGTGACTGTCTTTTGCTGCAGCAGCTGCAGTAGCCATTGATACGCCTAAAATAGCGTTAGCACCAAGTTCAGCCTTGTTAGGGGTGCCATCTAATTCGATCATTACACGGTCAATGTTTGCTTGATCATGTGGATCCAGACCTTTTAATGCCTTAGCAATTTTAGTATTTACGTTTTCAACGGCTTTGGAAACACCTTTACCGCCTACACGACTGCCGCCATCACGTAATTCAACTGCTTCATTTTCACCAGTTGAAGCGCCTGATGGAACTTCAGCTTTACCAACAACACCGTTTGATAAGGTTACAAAAGCCTCAACAGTTGGATTACCACGTGAATCATAGATTTCCAGTGCATGAACATTTTCAATGACTGATTTTAACATCTAAAAACCTCCTAAATAATAAATGCTGTACAAATTTTTATAAGTACATACATTAGTGGAGCATACGCTCCATATCTACATCACAAATTTTAGCTTAAGTTTGTGATTATGTAAACATTTGTAACCGATTTCTAATGTTAAAAAATATTAAAAAATTTTTTATCGCTTTTTTCTGGTATTTGATTTATTATTTAGCTATATATCTTTTTGAATATATAGTTTATTTATATAAGGATACACAAATATGGATAAAGTAAAGTTAATAATAGACTCTGGCGCAAATGACAGAGCAAATGAAAATCTGACTGTTGTGCCATTAACTATGACAATTGCAGGAAAAGATTTTGTCGATGACGAAAATCTTGATATCAATGAATTCATTAGCAGCATGGAGAAAAACACGGAGGAGGGCAAAACTTCCTGTCCGAGCATTAATGAGTGGCTTGAGGCCTTAAAAGGATCTGAATTTGCAATAATGATGACAATTACTAGTGGACTTAGTGGCAGCTTTTCATCTGCTTTTCAAGCTAAACAAATATATGAAAAAGATCATCCTGATAGCCATGTAATTGTGATTGATTCAAGGACTGCTGGCCCAGAGATTTCAGTTATTCTACAAGAAATTCGGAAATTGGTTAATAGCAAAACCCGTTTTGTAGATTTGGAACAAAAAATATCTGATTATAAGACACACACTCATTTGTTGTTCGTATTAAAATCACTGCATAATTTAGCACTCAATGGGCGAGTTAATATGGCCGTGGCTAAAGTCGCTAAAGTTTTAAATATTGATGTAGTAGGTACTGCCAGTGAAGAGGGTAAGCTAGAGCCTTTAGCAAAAGTACGTGGAATAAAGCGTGCCTTTAAAGAAGTTCTGAAATTAATGAGTGAAATGAAATACAAGGGTGGTAATTTAATTATTGATCATTGTAAAAATGAAAAAGATGCTGAAAGTTTAAAAGCAAAAATTTTAGCACTTTATCCAGAAGCAGAGATCAAAATTCGCTCAATGAGGGGACTTTGCACGTTTTATGCCGAAGAAGGCAGTTTGATGGTTGGTTTTGACGATTTGTAATTTTTTGGCAAATAAAAAATTCCTTTTTTACACTTGTTCTCTATCTAACAGAATATAAAAAAAGGTGATTTGGCCCTAGCTTAATAAAGTTAGGACTATTTTTTTGTTGATTAATGAAAGCGCTTAAATACAAAAGATTGTGAAGTTAAATTCATCTTCAAAAGCGCATTACATAGTGCTATAATGAAATTAGATAGCGCTTACATCACAAACTCATATAGTGTTGTCTAATAAGTTTTATCAAGTTCTATGTTAGAAAGTGAGAGAAATTAATTTAGCACTTGTTAAATTGATTTCGTCGGAGGAATAAAAATGGATATACTTAAAACAGTTCTTGCGATCATCCCTATCGTTTGGCTGATACTTTCCTTGGGTGTTTTTCGCATTCGAGGAGATTTGTCGTGCTTAATCGGCTTTGCTTTATCAATAATTCTTAGTATTGTCGGTTTCCACTTTTCGTTTTCAAACAGTATTACTGCCGGAATTGATGGCATAATTATGGCTTTATGGCCAATAATTTATGTTATTATTTCCGCTCTGTTTATCTACAATATTAGTAGAAAATCAGGGGGAATGGATACAATAATGTCTATGTTAACTTCAATTACTAAGGATATGAGATTCTTAGTATTGATCTTAGCATGGGGATTAGGCGGATTTTTGGAAGCCATTGCCGGTTTCGGTACTGCGGTAGCGATCCCTGCAAGTATCCTAATTATGTTGGGTATGAGTCCTATTAAAGCAGCCGTGGTTTGTTTGGTAGCAAATACTGCTCCTACTGCTTTTGGTGCCGTTGGTTTGCCAGTAACAACTCTGGCTAAAGTAACAGGACTGGGAGTTACTGAATTAGGTTATTTAATTGCTATACAATTATTTGTTTTAATGATGATCGTTCCATTTGTTTTGGTCATGATGACTGAAGGTAAGGGACTTAAGTCATTTAAAGGAAAAGGTGTTTTAGTTTGCACCTTGGTAGCTGGTTTAACATTTGCAGTTCCGGAAATTTTCATTACTAAATATTTAGGCCCTGAACTACCATCAATTGTAGGTTCAATAGTTTGTCTGCTATGTTTAGTAATTATTATTAAGAAATACAGCAGCAAAGAAGAAGTTGCATCCGCTAGTGCTGAAAAGGACGATAAAGCTCCAATTTCAACTGCTGATAAAATTAAGGCTTGGGTACCATTTATTTTGGTATTTTGCTTTATCATTTTCACTTCATCAATGTTCCCAGCAATTCATAATGCACTAGCAAGCGTTAAAACCAGTTTCCACTTCTATAATGGTGCAAATGCCAAGCCAGTTGACATTGACTGGTTGTCATCACCGGGTACTTTAATTTTACTGTCGAGTATCATTGGTGGTGCTATTCAAGGTTTGTCATTTAAGGAAATGTTTTCCGTTTTGACAAGTACTATCAAGCAGTTGGTTAAAACAATTATCACTGTTTGTTCTATTGTGGGCTTGTCCAAAGTAATGGGTTACAGCGGAATGATTGATGTCGTTGCGGTTAGCCTCGTAACTTTAACTGGTGCCTTTTACCCAGTAATTTCACCAATCATTGGTGTTCTAGGTATCTTTATCACTGGTAGTGATACTTCAGCTAACGTTCTCTTTGGTGAATTGCAAGTACAAGCAGCCCACGCGCTGAAAGTAAGTCCATACTGGCTGGCGGCTGCTAACATGGTTGGTGCTACTGCTGGTAAGATGCTTTCACCACAGAACATCGCAATTGCTACAGGAGCTACTGGTCTTGAGGGTAAAGAAGGAGTTATTCTTAAGAAAGCTCTGCCCCATTGTGCATGGTACACTGCATTATTGTGTGTGATAGTGTTTGTGTTAGGAAAGATGCTTAGTTTCCTATAATTTAATTGTTAAAAAATTATCGATAAAGGAAAAAACAACCCTAAACCAAAAGTTTGGGGTTGTTTTTAAATAACCATTAAAAGTAATTGTTGAGATATACTAAAGCAAAAGACAGCTAGAGAAGTAGCCCCGATAATATCTGATGGAAAGTGGGCTTTAAGACTGATACGAGAAATGACGACCATTAGCCAAATTGCCAGCAAAATCCATAAAAGTCTATTACCTAATTGTCCTGCAAAAAGTCGCCAGATGATTAAAGCCATAACAGTACTTCCTAGGACATGACCACTTGGAAAACTATAGCCTTCTTCTAAATCTGAATGTAGGATTGGACGTTTTCTGCGCATCCATTTTTTTAAAAAGATACCAATCAGATCAGTAAAGCCTAAAGTAAATAATGCCCAAAAAGCAAGTAAATTTTCATTATTACTGATTAAAAAACTTGCCAGAAATACATCCAAAACAACTAAAAGTTTGGGATCGTTTATAAATGCAATAATCTGCCAGCCGATTCCGTCGCGTCTTCTGATTAATTTATGATGAAGCCAGTGATCAAATAAATTGAAACGTCGTGAATTTCTGACATTAAAGATAAGTAGTATTAGTATTAGAGCAGACAATGTTGCTACCCAAAAGTTGATATTCAAATCGAATCCCTACCTATAATTTATATTCGATTGTATTTTAACAGTAACAGGGCAAAGCATAGAAATTAAAATCTACTCTTGAGCAAAACTTAAGATTTGTAATTTAAAGGAAATTTAGAATTTGAGCTTTATTAAAATTAGTTTTAGCAAGGTAATTATTTTAAAAGAAAGCTTGACTTTAATTAAAACCAACTTAAAATTATTATTATCAAGTTAGGGCGTAATTTAGGAGGAAAAAATGAATAATAATCACACTTCTAAGCAAGAGACTGTGGGTGAAGCTATACGTGATATTGCTCACCATGAACATAACTTTGCTTTAGCTGATAATTCTACTAACCATCTTGGTGATCTCGTTATTTATGGCACCCTTTATCTTTTTACACTTTTATTTTCTGATATTTGGTTTGACTGGCTGTTTGTATTGTTAGCAGTTGTTGCAATCATTAGCGTAATTCGTTATCAAAACTTCTTGCGACACAAGGTTGATTCTCAAAAAATGACTTCGTTTTTTGTAAATACTAGTTTGATTTCAACTGGGATTAGGTCTTTTGTAATTGGAAACGCACCATTACTAGCTCTTAGTATGCATACTCAGGGAAGATTTAATTTCTTTATTTCTTTGCTAGTTGGCTTATTTACGGCTTTGATTGGAATAACTTGTCAATATCATTACCTGACTAATCATCAAGTCATTGACAGGCAAAAGGAATCACCAAACAAGACCTGCAAAAATGCTGTTGATTTTAGTATTAAATTTTGCAAAAAGGGTTATGTCAACCAAGGCTTTTTCTTTGATATTGCGTGTGGTTTTGCGCTTTTGGCAAATCATTTTTCTTATAAAGAATTCATCTTAGTTAAATTTGAAGCTTGGCAATTTGTTTTAATTACTATTTTAATAGTTTTGGGTACAGTTCTATTTCAAAGGTTTTTACACAATAAAGTTGTTACAAATAATATAAGTAAAGGCTTTAAATGGGGTACTTTATTAATGACGGCTGCGCGCGGCTATCTGATAGCCATTGCACCATGGGTTGCAGTGTGTCTTTTCACGGGCAATTCAATCAATTGGTTAGCAGCAAACCTGTTAGGAACATTGGTAGCAATAGTTGGAACTGGATTTCAATACAAATATTTACATAAAGTCAGAGTCTTTTAAATGCAGAACTAAGTATGAATTTATTTGACCATGAGGACACTGATACAAAGATAGGCCAGTAAAAGTAATTTCTTTTACTGGCTTTTTAAATATTGAGAGCAAATTTGCTTATAAAGTTTGATTCTATGAAGTTTTAGATAATTAGCTTGAATAAAAAGCAAGTTAGACAATAGAATAAAAAATTCTCATTGGAGTTATATTGTGAAAAAAGCAGGAACAATGTCTGAATTTTTGCATTATATTAGTTCATTCAGATTTTTAAAACTTCTTTTCAAATCCATAAAACATTTTCCGTTTAAGTATGACAAGTTAGGCCATCCAATGCTGGATACCTGAGCGAAGCCTGCCTTAACATGTCGATAGCAAGTTTAAGAATTAAGCAACGAAATGGTATAGGAAATAATCTTATGGATGCAACCGTAAAGAATAGGCGTCAAGTAAGTCTTCTGTCCCTTGATATTGAACTCTATCACATCTGAATACCAAATATGATTGGGATAAAATGCACTGAAGGTTGTTTTAAGCAAGATCAGATTGGCAAAAAACAAAGTAAAAGAAAAAGAATCAAACAGTTTATTAGCAGCTTGATTCTCTTTAATTTACTCCTTATCAACACGATCTGACAAAGAGCTATTTTATAAAATAAAATATATGTAAAGTTGTAAGAGGACTGTCCGAGGGCAACCGACTATTTGCCCAATTGTTTCTTATAATTACCTTTGGTTTGATAAGAATAATCATGCTTTATTTTGTTTCTTGTACAGACAGAGAAATATCCCATATTGTAATATGATTTCATTACACGTTTGCCATGAATTTTTCTTTTGGATAACCAAAAAGAATCAACTTCTTGATAATGATAGTTAAACTTATTCAAGACATAATAGGGTCTGCCATTTTGCTTATAACGCGTGACATGTAATTTTTTATATCCTTTTTTATTCAAGCTACAAAGGACTTTACCATTTTGTATAAATGCATGTTTAGTAATCTTTATATGATTCCATTTGTTATGCCCTTTATATTCGTACCAAGTACCTCTTAGTTCTGTGGGAGTAGCATTATGCCCTACATATTTGGCCTCTACTTTTGAAGAAAAGACCAGTCCAGTTGCCACTAATATTAATATAGAGGCTAATATTACCAATGTTTTCTTTAATTTCATTTTATTCTCACCTTGCGTTAAATTTTATCACTGAAATAAAACGCCAGCAATTTATAATTTTATAACAATAAAGCCTGTTTCAAGCGTCTTTTTATAAATTTATCCGTATTGATGCGACTCATAAATTTAGCCCTCAGACTCAAAATTTTTATAAACTTATAGAACTTTATTCCTTGTCAAGCTAACGTTTTAGATTCTAAAAATAATTTAAGATACTTGATTTTCTTAGGTTTGAAAGGCAAATGTCCTGATTAGAAGGGATTAACAGCAAACTTAAAAAATCATAAAATTAATTTTGTCTAATAAACACCCATCGGAGAATTTAAGATAAAAAATATTTCGAATTTTTTGGTGCATTTCATAGTTAAACAGATGTTTTACTGCTTAAATTGATGGCAGTTAATGATGAATAAAGTTGTTGATTTGACTTTTTATCGTACCAATCTATCTGATTAGTTAATCTTTCTTTATCATATGTGCTAAAATCCATGATATTCCTTTTCTAAATAAAATTTGTGTACAAATATTATACCAATAACATAATATTTATATTTTAATGACTTTATACAATTATTTTATAGCTTATATATTTTGCACGCAACATAAAATTTGTTTCTATTTAAAATATAATGTTGTAAAAATTAAAAACAAATGTTAAGCTACGAGATAATTTAGATAAATTTAACTACATTACTCATGGTAGAACTAACCACATCATTTCATGATTTTTCACAAAAGAGGGTGAAAGAATGGATACTTACTTAACCAAAAAATCTGCAATTAAAGAATCAATTCCAACAATTTTCGGCTATATTGGCATAAGTACGGCTTTTGGAATTATTGGCAAAGCCAGTGGCTTTTCTACTTTGGAAGTTTGCTTGATGTCTATTCTGATTTATGCAGGATCCGTTCAATTAACAACTCTGAATATGCTGGTTGCGGGAAGCCCAATAGCTTCAATTGTTTTAGCCGCTTTCTTGGTCAACTCTCGAGTAATTCTTATGAGCACGACTGTAGCAGGTTATTTGAAACAAGAAAATTTAAAAAGAAATATTTTGATAGGAACTTTTCTCACCGATGAAAGTTTTGCTCTAGGTATGAATAAAATTAATTATACAAATGACAAGTTAAATTTTACTTGGTTTAATACGGTAAATATAGTTTCTTACATAACTTGGCAAGTTGGAACACTTTTGGGAGCAGTGTTGGGCAGTTTTATCGCTGATCCTAAAAAACTAGGGCTTGACTTTGCTATTGTAGCAATGTTTATTGGTTTGCTTTATTTGCAGGTAATTGGGGACAAAAAACTAAATAAAGTACTCCAGGTAATTGTGATATTGATTTCTTTTGCGCTGACATATTTACTGACAATTATTTTACCTGCCAACTTGGTGGTAATAGTTGTAACCTTAATTGGTTGTAGTTTAGGAATGGTAATAAAGCATGTCTTCTTCTGAATACATTTTAACGACAATCATTTTCTGTGGAATCACTACCTTGTTATCTAGAGTGATACCATTTGTCTTATTGAAAAAATTCACCTTGCCGCCAAAATTAGTTGAATTCTTGTCTTTTGTTCCTATAGTAATAATGGCTGCTCTTTGGTTTAGTAACTTATTAGTAGCAAAACCAGGTCATTTGCCTCAACTTAACATGCAGTACGCTTTGGCTTCACTGCCAACATTTATTTCCGCAATTATTAGTAAGTCTCTCTTAATCATTGTGATAGTTGGTATGATTTCACTAGCAGTTCTTCGTTTAATTTAAAAAACGAATGATACAGTGTAAATTAAATACTAAAGTCGTTCCTTGTGAACTTTTTTAATATTTTATAAATAGTTTGTAGTTTATTTATAATGTATAGAATAAGAAAAAGCATGTAAAAAAGGCATTGTGCTATATTGTTCAATGCTTTTTTGTAAAACAAAAAATATATAAGATTATTTTCATAGTAATGATAAAAGAAGAGTGCAGTTTATTTTTATAAAAATAATAGAAAATGAAATTTAGTAATTAATAATTAATTTTAAAGTTGGCGAACATCTTTATATGCTATTGACGATTTTTTCGATATTATCATCTGCCGTGTTTTATACTCATCAAGGATGTAGGCATAATTTTTTGCAGTTATTGTCATGTGTGCGTTTCCTAAACGTTTTGAAATGGCATATAAATCAATTCCTTTACTGCTATGATAGAGAATGCAAAAGGGCATAACCCTGTTTTACTTGTGTTACTTCTAAGAAATCTAAATTCGAACTGTGATCTCCTATAGGTTTTTTATTTTTTAAATATTTAAATCTTATTTTTTACTTAAGCCAATTAATTCTATAGTAGACAATATAACTTCTCCAGCAGTTAAATCAGCCGTTACTTTGCTGACTTGGCCTTTTTCAGTATCTTTGCCTAATATTTCGTTTAAATTATCATCAGACCCATCTTCTGATATCAAGTTACCTCTGCCTTTTATTGGCCGTATGACATACCTTCCGGGTTTAATATCAAGTCCTACTAACCATATACCAGCACTTATTTTTGTTTTATATGTATATTTATCTGGTGTTGGCGTGAAGCTTGTAGACTCTATCCAGTCTAACTTGATTTTGTCATTTTTTACTAAGTTGGTAGTAAAAGAAGTTAACTGATCTCCTTTATCATCGTTTCCTAAAATAACGTTAATAGTGAAATCGCTGTTAGATAGATTACCACTGCCCTTAACAGCTTTAATAACGTATCTGCCCGGCTTTATATCTTTACCGACCTTATACTTACCTGCGCCTAATGTAACTGCTTTAGCTGTGTTCTTCACTGGTATAAATTTGGAAACCTTTTTGGAAGCATAGTCTGAAAGCTTTTTCCTCTTTTTTACATGAGATGGTTTTATTGAATGAGGTACGGTAGTTTTGTATGTTTCATCATGACTCTCGGCTTTATTTGAAGTTGATACAAAGAAACCACAAATTAAAACTAGTATTAATCCCCATACCCACCAACGTTTCACTAATGGCTCATTTGATGGATTTTTACTTGGTGTTAATGCTTCTTTATAATCTTTGCTATTTTTTGATTTTCTGTCGCTAATAATCATGTAAATAACAAATATTATTAGTGCAATTATCCATAAAAATTTCATTTACCTTCTCCCATTATACTTGTATCGGTACATTTATAATTTACCATTTTTATAAATGTCTTAAAAGAATAAATTTACATATGTTTTCAAGTCCTATTGAATGTCGTGTTCTACATGGATAACTTTACCTAAAAATTTTTCCGGATTATCTTTGTTTAAAACAATTGAATCATAGTCATTATTTTCAGGAATTAAGATGACTTTATTTCCAACAAACTTTACACGTTTATCGTAGCCTCATCATCTACTAAAATAGCTGCTAAGTCACCATTTTCAAAAGTTGGTTTTCTTACAAGGGTTATTAATGATCCGTATGGAATTAGAAGCTTCATGGAATTGGCTCAGCAATATAGCATAAACTGCTTATTAGAAGGCACATGGTCAAAAGCGTATTTTAATAAATCTTCCATCGTTTACTTTTGATATCACTGTACATAAAGTTACATATAACATCAAAACGCTAGATAAGAAATTACAGCCTGACATTATAGGTCTGGTTAAAGGTTATGAGCGCGATAATATTAAAAATATTCAGATCAACTAAATAGCTAAAACAATAAAGAGCAATTTTAGTAAAACTGCTCTTTATCATTTTTATGCCGTGCGAGAACATAATAAAAGCTTGTAATAGGTGATACTACAAGCTTTTTAACTTAATTTAAGGAGAGTACAGGATTTGAACCTGCGCGCCAAGGAAAAACTTGGTTCGCCGGATTTCGAGTCCGGTGCATTACCACTCTGCCAACTCTCCATAACGAATAACATTATACCTTAACTGAAATTTTTTTCAACTTGCCATTTTCTTCTAAATTGAACAAGTGCGTGTTTGTTATGTATTTGCTTGATGTAATATCGAAAAAAGCAATTAAATCAGCTACACACTAGATAGCAACTTTATTCTTTTAAATCACCGATTGTCTTGAGATAGGTTTTAATTTTTTGTTCTACAAACTTGATATTATCGTCAATTTTCTTTTCCTGTTCATGTAAATTATCAAGCTGCTTAAACAGTAAAACAAGTCTGTCAGGTATAGTTTGGTCACCCTCATAGCGTAATTTGGTGTATTTTTGCATTTCTTTAATACTCATACCAGTCTTTTTTAAGCGGGAAATGAAACTAATCCATGCTACGTCTTTTTCAGTATAAATGCGACGATTATTTTCATCACGATTTGGGAAAAGTAATTTTTGCTTTTCATAATAACGCAGTGTGTCGATTGAAAAGCCACTAAGTTTCGAAAATTGACCAATTGAATATTTCATTGTAGTTCCTTTCTAAAAAATTCAAGCTAGGTAAATGATACATCGTCATATTTTACCACTACCAAAAAATTTTGAAATAGTAGTTGACATGGACTATACTCCAGCAACTATTCTATAAACCGTTAAAAAAGTTTACAAAACAAAAAGGAGAAAAACTATGAAAAATGATGAACGTTATCAAAAGGGTTTAGTAAATTTAGAAAAAGTTGATCAAGAAGGCGGCAAATCAGTTATTGATTCACTAGCTGGTTTATCTGAAGATGTAGGTCGCTACATTATTGAATTTGCATTTGGTGACGTATACGATCGTGGTGTCCTTGATCTAAAACAAAGAGAAATGATTACCATTACAACTTTGCTCACACAAGGTGACACTGAACCGCAACTGAATGTTCATATCAATGGCGCTTTAAATGTCGGCTTAACGCCAAAGGAAGTAATCGAGACATTTATTCAAACTATTCCTTACGTGGGATTTCCGAAAGTGCTAAACGCGATTAATGTTGCTAAAAAGGTATTCAAAGATCGTGGAATAGATTTCACGCAATCGAATAAAAGTGAATAAAGTCATGACTAAAACTAGTTACTGTTATAAGTAAACTAGTTTTTTAATCTGAAGCTGATATAGTTCGTATTTTTATGACTATAAAACAAACATGCATGAATTTAATTGTAAGTTAATTTTTGAGTTAAAGAAGTGAAATATGGAAAGTTCATTATCTAAGCGTGCAGCTGTTATTGACACAATTCCAACAGTTTTTGGCTATTTAGGAATTGCGTCCGCTTTTGGTGTGATTGCTCGCTCAACAGGTTTTTCGACTATTACAGTAATCATGATGTCAATCATAATCTATGCTGGATCAGCACAATTTACCACTGTTAGTATGCTAGTAGCAGGTAGTCCGATTGCTTCAATTATTTTTACTACATTTATGGTCAATTCAAGGATGATTTTAATGAGTACAATGGTGGCACCGTACTTTAAGAAAGATAAACTGGGCAAAGGTATTTTAATTGGCACGCTTTTAACTGATGAAAGCTTTGCTCTGGCAATGAATAAACTTAATTTTACAAATGACAAAATGAATTTCAGTTGGTTCAATACTGAAAATATGATTTCATATAAAACTTGGGTATTTGCTACAGCGATTGGTGCCATACTTGGCAACTTTATTAAAGATCCAAAACAATTAGGTCTTGATTTTGCAAATGTGGCAATGTTTATTGGTTTGTTATATTTGCAAGTAAACAATGATAAGTCTTTAAATAAGCTGTTACAAGTAATAGTAATTTTACTGACAATGTTGTTGACCTATATTTTGACAATGATTTTGTCACCCAGTATGGTTATTATTGTTGTAACCCTTATTGGATGTGCATTGGGGATGGTAATAAAACGTGTCTTCTTCTAACTATTTGTTTTTGACTATTATCGGATGTGGACTTGCAACTTGGCTATCGCGGATACTTCCTTTTGTTTTATTAAAAAAATTCACTTTACCTAAAGCAGTGGTTGAATTTCTATCTTTTGTACCGATAGTTATAATGTCTACTATGTGGTTTTGCAATTTATTCACCGCTCAACCAGGTCAATTGCCAAAAGCTAACCTTGAATATCTTGTTGCTTCATTTCCAACTTTTATAGCAGCGGTTATTAGCAAATCACTTTTAGTAATTGTTATTGTTGGGGTAGTTTCTTTAGCTTTATTACGATTTTTTATTTAGTGAAAGATCGATCAATAATTGGTTTATATTTCTGTAAATTTGAATTAAAAAAATTGTGAGTTATACTAATAAAAGTTGCTAATTTGTGCAAAAATCAAATCGGTTCTTAAATTAAATAAATATTTTGGTTGGAGTGAAAGACTTTCAAGAATTGTTCTCAGGTTTGGGTTGCCTGAGCAATTTTGAAGGTCTTTTTTGCTGTAGAAAGCTGGAAGGTAAATGAAATTTTTAGGAATGCTAGTTGTTATATTAATAGCTACCCTAATTGGCGGACAATTAAGTGCAAGGTTAAGATTACCAGCTGTTGTCGGCGAATTACTAGCTGGGATAGTTATTGGACCGGGAATCTTTAATTTGGTACAACCGGGCGGAATCATTAAAGTGTTCTCCGATATCGGTGTGATTTTTTTGATGTTTTTGGCAGGTCTTGACAGTGATATTAAAACACTAAAAAAACTTTTTCGTCCTAGTGTGTTGGTAGCTGCCTTTGGTATGATAGTACCAATTATTATTGCTTAT
The DNA here is from genome assembly GCF_014323605.1 of Lactobacillus kimbladii. GTDB lineage: Bacteria > Bacillota > Bacilli > Lactobacillales > Lactobacillaceae > Lactobacillus > Lactobacillus kimbladii_B. Next base: position 92,770 of record NZ_SCMB01000003.1, read on the forward strand.
ATAACAGGCATTCTCTTTAATTTTTCACAGGTTGAAAGTTTATTTTTAGGCTTAACTTTTTCAGCTACTTCGGTTTCAATTTCGGTAGCCGTTTTGCAAGAAATGGGACGCCTGGAAGGAAAGGAGGGCATGACAATTTTAGGTGCTGCAGTAGCAGATGATCTGCTCTCAATATTACTTTTGAGCATTGTTAGTGGACTGACAGGTGTTTCTGAGCAAGGTTCAAGTATGGAAAAAAACTTTATTATTAGCCTCCTTGTTCAGGCAGCCTTTCTTATATTATTAGTTCTTCTTAGCATTTATGTCATACCTCGGTTAATTAGCTTAAGTCAGCGTCTGACATTGCCTGTTTCTGAAACCTTGATGGCAATGATTATTGTGGTATTAGCTTCTTGGGCTGCTGAAGAAGTAGGACTTAGTAATGTGATTGGCGCTTTTTTTGCCGGTTTGGCTCTCAATCGTACTTCAGCACAGAAAATTCTCAAAAAGAATTTTACCGTCATTGGTTACAGTAGTTTTATCCCCGTATTCTTTGTCAGTATTGGTTTGGACATGAGCATTAGAGGAATATTACACGATTTTATTTTATTTATCGTTTTGATAATTGGAGGTGTTTTATCAAAATTAGTTGGCGCAAGCTTGGGCGCAAAAATTGCTGGGTTTAGCAATTCCAGTTCCTTGTTAGTCGGGACCGGAATGGTTTCGCGCGGTGAAATGGCTCTCGTGGTTGCACAGATAGGTTTGACAAACCATCTACTTGCGCCAGCGGCATATTCAACTGTGATTGGTGCAATCATTATGACAACTGTGATTTCGCCCTTTCTGCTTAAATGGTCAATAATAAAAATGGATAAAGATAGATAAGGCAAAAGGACAGTTGACAGCAGACATTTTCATAGATCTGACTTTCTAGTTAAATTTCTTAAAGTGACTTAAAAGTTATGTTAGTATTAAAAACGTGTTTTTTAACTGAAATTCAAGTAGAAGGTAGGAAGGTCGGATGAAAGTTCAGCTAAAAGCTGATATTTTTAAATTAAAATGGTACATTAACCAAATGCGTGGTTGGAGTTTTAAAACATATCTCTTATTAATGCTGGGGATTGGTATTATTATTGGGACTACTGTTGCGTCTCCAATTGATCAAATTTCATTATTGACAATGATTGCTGCAATTTTAGGTTTCACTTGTACTCTTGCTATTACTAACGCCAGACAAATTAACGGTATTTTGGGTTTGATTTCAGCTACAATTTACATTATTGTTTCCGTTTATGCCCAAAATTATGCCAATGTAATTTTACAGGGCGTATATATTGTTATTTTGGATTTACCAGTGTTGTTGTTGCCGTCTTGGTCTAAAGATACGGAAAAACATATTCATGGTTTGACACTGACAAAGTGGCTTCTTACCATTATCTTTTTTGCCGTAGTGCTAGTTTTACTTTATCTGCTAGATACAAAAATTTTCACTAGTCCTAGGCCCTTAATCGATGCAACAGCGGGAGCAATCGGAATTACTGGATCTCTTCTTTGCACATTACATTTTCGCGAGCAATACTATTTTTGGACTATTCAAGGAGTACTTTCAATTATTTTATGGGGAGTTACCGCGTTTCAGGGGGATGCTAATCTCACCTTATTTTTAACATATATTTTGTATTTAATTAATGATTTACTAGCTTTTACCGATAAGCATGTTAGCTGGTTTCATTGACAAAAAAGAAGTCTTTCATGTAAAAGACTTCTTTTATTTTGCTAAATGTTTTTTGACAATTCTACTTAATATCTTAGTTGCACCTTTGCCAGCCTTATCATCATAATAGGATTGGTAGCGAGTATCATTATCATAAGCATTGACTATTCCTAAATGGATTTTGCGGGAATAATTAGGCATAATAATTCGCAGCCAGTTTTGATGCTTGGTAAAGACATCATCACTCAAATCGGCTTCTTTAGAGGGATCTTTTACAATTGCTTGTAAATCGCGCACTAAATCAGCTTCAGTTTGTTTCATTTTATTATATTTTGCTTCAGTAAATTGACTTTTTTCCGACATGACTTCCTCCTGTAATTTGTTAAGATACTTAAATAACTATAGCAATATTAGCTTGAAAAATCATGTCTAAATTTATTTGCGGAAAATTAACCAGGCATAATTGGTAATGCTGGGCAAAAGACAAGAAATCTAATAAATAAAGCGCTATAATTAAGAGAGAGGCGAACTAATGATCACTTTTGTTTGGGCAGAAGATGAAAAACACCAAATTGGTCTAGATGGGCATTTACCTTGGAAACTGCCTGCTGACTTACACCATTTTAAAAAAATAACTTATGGACATCCCATTATCATGGGTCGAAGAACTTTTATGAGCTTGCCTCATATTCTACCAGGTCGCAAGCATATTGTTTTAACAACTAGTCAGAAATTAAAAAATAAATTTTTTGCTGATCAAAGAGTTTTAATAATATCTACGCTCACTGAATTACAAAGATGGATTGATCAACACAAAAATCTGGAAATTTGTGTAATAGGTGGTAATTCGGTCTTTGACGCCTTGAAAAATCAGGTAGATTGCTTAGAAAAAACTGAAATAAAAGCTACTTTTACAGCTGATGTGACAATGACAAAGCTTAATTATGGCGATTTTAAGATAGTAAAAAGGGAATTTCATCAACCTGATAATTTGAATTCTTATCCATATGAATTTTTAACTTATATGAGAAAGGAGAAATGACATGAAACAAGTTATTGCTTCAACCGTCGTTTTACTAATTTGCATACTGACTTTGATTAGCAGCTTTTTTCTGGCTGAAAACCTAAATCATAATTATTGGTGGCAGGTAATTGGCATGGCTATTGTTACTTTTGCTGTGGGACAATATTTTTTTAAAATAATAAAATCATACCAAATAAATAAAAAATAATTTATTTTTTGGTTGACAGAAGATTTTTTAGATGTTAAATTAATAAACAATTAAATAATTAATACATCTTGAAAAGCAGAGTAGCTATTATTTTTACTAATAAAGAGAGCTGACGTTTGGTGAGAGTCAGTTAGTAAGGTGTAGTGAACATGGGCTTGAAACGATGACTGCTAGTGATATTTAGCTAGTGGCGGAGTTGCATCCGTTAAGATTGCAAGCTATTGTTAGATAGCTGTTGAGGTTTATTACGTGAGTAATAAACAAATTTAAAGGTGGTAACACGAAGCACTCGTCCTTAGTTTAGGATGAGTGCTTTTTTTATCGAAAAATTGGGAGGTTTTTCTAATGACTAAAAAAAGTCGCAATATATTTATTGGAGTAATTGCGGCCATTGTAATTGTTGCTATTGCCTGGTTTAGCTTTGGCAAAAAGGGAGGTAGCAATCAAAAAGACCATGTTGTTACAGTGGGTATTGTAAGTGAGTCTAAACCGAAAGAGGTTATTTGGAATCACGCAGCAGCTTTGGCTAAGAAAAAATATGGCATAACAATTAAAATCAAGAATTTCACTGATTACAATCAACCAAATAAAGCAGTAAAAAGTGGTGACATCGACTTAAATGCTTTCCAACACTATGCTTTTCTAAAAGCTTGGAATAAAGCCAACCATGGTGGATTAGTGGCTATTGGACGAACTGATATAAATCCAATTAGGCTATATTCAAAGAAATATCATAAATTAAGTGAACTGCCAAAAGGTGCTACAATTGCTGTTCCAAATGACGCAAGTAATGAATCTCGTTCCTTACTCGTTTTGAAAAATGCCGGTTTAATTTCATTACGCAAGGGTAAAGTTCTTATGACCGTTGCAGATATTGTGAAGAATCCAAAAAACATCAAAGTTAAGGAAATTAGCGCAGATCAATGTGGACGTATAATCAATTCTGTAGATGCAGCGGTTATTAATAATGACTTTGCTCGTCCTGCTGGTTTGGGCGAAAAACAGACAATCTTTGTTGAGCCAGTTAATAAAGACTCTTATCAATGGATAAATATAATTGTAGCTAAAAAAGGACAGGCAAAGAACAAGGACTACCAGGCAGTAGTCAAATGTTATCAAACCGCTGAAACTAAACGGATACAAAAGAAATATTATGGAAATATGACTAGAAGTGCTTGGGACATTAAATTGAAGTAAAAATTTTAATGATTGGAGAAGATTGTAATGGGTATTATTGATTTAGAACACGTTAGTGTAGATTTCCCTGATAAAAAAGGCAAAATTGTACAAGCAGTTCATGATGTTAGTCTAACTGTAGAAAAAGGTGATATTTTCGGAGTTGTAGGCTTTTCCGGAGCTGGTAAGTCTACTTTAGTCAGAACAGTCAACCTTTTACAAAAACCGATAGCTGGTAATATTAAAGTTAACGGAACTGATTTTGTCAAAGATGGCAAACAGGTGATATCTAACAAAGATTTACAACTGGCTCGCAGAAAAATTGGCATGATTTTTCAAAATTTTAATTTACTAAATGAAATAAGCGTGGTTGACAACGTGTCCTTTGCCCTGAAACATTCTAGATTAAAAGAAAAAGAAATTAAGGAAAAATCATTAAAATTACTAGATTTAGTGGATTTAAGAGATAAAGCAAACTTTTATCCTGTGCAACTTTCCGGAGGTCAGCAACAAAGAGTTGCTATTGCTAGAGCTTTGGCGAATGAACCAGATATTTTGATTTCTGATGAGGCTACCAGTGCTCTTGATCCTCAAAATACTCTTCAAATTTTGGCATTGCTTAAAAAGCTCCAAAAAGATCTTAATTTAACAATCGTCTTGATAACCCATGAAATGGCAGCTATTAAAAAGGTTTGTAATAAAGTTGCCTTAATGCAGTCCGGACAAATTGTTGAAAAAGGCAGTTTAAGAGAAGTTGTGCTTCATCCTAAAAATGACCTGACTAAAAGTTTTGTTGGTGGTTCTTTGGAAGTAATCAACACTATGAAATCTCTTAATATTGACAAGCTTGACAACGATAACGAAGCTATTTATCAACTTGTATATAGCATGGCTAATGTCACCAAAACTATCATTGTCGATTTATACCGTGAAGTAGGAGTTGAGGCCAGTATGTTGTATGGCAACGTTGAACTGCTTGATGATGAACCAATTGGTACTTTATTGGTTCAAGTCAAAGGAGATAAGGCAAAACAGCAGGAGACAGTTGATTATTTAAGAAAAGAAGAAGTTGCTGTTACTCGACTAAACGAAAAGGGGGATCTATATGAGTAGTTGGTTTAGCAAAGCTTTTCCCAATGTTGTGCAATTAGGCTGGCTAGGAGACACTGGCTGGGGTACCAGCATTATTCAAACTCTGTATATGACTTTTTGGGCCGGAATTTTTGGTGGCATTTTAGGAATGATTTTTGGTATCGTTTTAGTTTTAACGAAGAGTGACGGCATCAGGCCTAATAAATTTTGGTTTAACCTTTGTGATAAAATAGTTTCAATCTTTCGTGCTATTCCATTTATTATCTTATTAGCTTTTATCTCACCTCTTACTCAATTAATTGTTCATACGCAGATTGGTATTAAGGCAATGCTAGTACCTTTAACTCTGGGCGTACTACCCTTTTATGCTCGCCAAGTTCAAGTAGCTTTAGAAAGTGTAGATTACGGTAAAATAGAAGCTGCACAAAGTTTAGGTGCTACAATCTGGGATATCGTATTTAACGTTTATTTAAATGAAGCTAGATCTGAACTTGCTCGTGTTACTACAGTAACAGTTATTAGTTTAATTGGATTAACTGCAATGGCAGGAGCGATTGGTGCTGGTGGTCTAGGAAATACGGCGATTTCTTATGGCTATAATCGGTCCGACAATGACGTTACTCTTATTGCGACAGTTTTAGTTATTATTTTAATATTTATTGTTCAAGTCATTGGTGATTTTTTCGCCAAGAGATTGAACCATCAAAATCGTTAAAAATTTTAAAGCAAAATAAAAACAACGAGCTTTGGCTCGTTGTTTTTTCGTATTTAATTGTAGAGTTACTTAACTGCGTCCTTCAATGCTTTACCAGGCTTAAATGCAGGTACTTTAGTTGCAGGAATCGTTAAAGTTTTACCAGTTTGTGGGTTTCTACCTTTTCTTGCTGCACGATTACGTACTTCAAAAGAACCAAAACCTATGATTTGAACTTTTTCGCCTTTAGCCAAGTTATCCTTAATTGATTCGATTAAAGCATCGATAACTTTTTCTGCATCCTTTTGTTTAAGATCTGTCTTTGCTGAAACTTCTTTAGTAAGTTCAGACTTGTTAATTGAAGCCATAATTCTTCTCTTTTCTATAAAAAATATTACACATTCAATGCTATTAAATAGTTTGCATTTTTTCTATACTAATCCATCTAAAGCATTGTGTCGCTTGATATTCGGCAACTTTTATTATTTTAGCACACATATAGCAAGCTTCAACAGTAAAAAGCTAAATGTTACGTTAATTTTTGCTGTTTTAACAAGCGATTGACCATTTGTAGGTAATTAAGGTAAAGGGGTTTAAATCGGGAATGTTTCTCCTTTTGCCATGGCTTAGGTTTACCACAAAAGTGTAAAATTGACGTGTTTTTCATGACCCACTCGGTGTTGATTTCTCCCGTGCTTCTTGTTAAGTAAACTGAGAAAGCTCTGGCATCGTAGTTCCAGCGTGTTTCTGGAATTTTTAAAATATCTTCGCCATATAGATAATTGAGAATATCTTGATCTGGCAAAATTAAAGTATCATGATGCTCTTCAATTGCCTGAGTAATTTCTTCGATTTTAATTTTTGTACGCATTTGATCTAAATCCATTAACATTATTCCAGAGTTAAAGTAGCCGGTTGATGTGCCCAGCCTGATATTATTAATTGAACTCATAATATCTGTTAACCCTTCATGAACTGAAGCTGCAAACATTTTTCCTTTAAGGTCTAACTCCCATAAAGGAACTATTGAATTAATAACTAATATGTCAGGATCAAGATAAATAATACGATGTAAATCAGGTGGCAAAATTTTACTTGAAAGTAATCTGAAATACATTTCTTTCGGATAATCATGCAAGTTGAGTAATGAATCAGGAAATTTAATATTCTTATTCATAGTTAAGGTGGATACTTTAATTCCTATTTTTAGCCCAAATTTTTTTAATTTATTCAGAGCGTGCAGGTTGATGTTATCGTAAATTAGCCAGACATGAAACTCTTCAGTTATATTGTTAAGCCTAAGGGAATACATCATAACTTCGAGTGGTTTGATATAGTTTTGGTCAATAGTGACTAATATTTCAATTGGTTCTTTTTGCGACTTTTTCATGAATTTCTTCCTTTAATAACATTATTATGTTTTCACTATTTCTTAGTATAAAGCAAAAGTATGTAACGTACCTCATAATATAAGCTATGAAAATGATATATCACAAATCAAAGACGTAAATTAATTGTTTCGATTTTGTAAAAGAAATTATTTATTCAAAGTAGTAGAATGTATATAAATAAGTTTTTCAATAATGAGGTGTCAAAATGAAGAAAAAACTTTTGTTAAGTCTAGCTGGAATTGCATCTTTGACTTTGGGATTAAGTACCACTAAACCAGTTTTGGCTGCAGAAACTGATGCAAATTCAACTAATCAAAGTCAGACTAATAATACAACTTCTAATACTACAAAGGGAGATTCGAATACGTCAAATACTACAGATCAAAGTAAAACCAATAATGGACAATCCAATACAACTAACAGTACAAATAAGCCTTCTACAACAGATACGACAAAGAAGCCCAAGAAAAATAAAACTAATTCAAATAATGCAATAAAATATTTAGGCAAAACTGTCAAATTAAAGAGAAATGCCTATATATATGACAGTAAGGGTAAAAGAATTAAAAACAAAAAACTGAAAAAAGGAACAATTCTTTCGGTTATCGGTTTTACTACAGTTAAAAATAAGAGTTATCTGCAAATATCATTAAATGGCAAGAAAACTAAGAAGAAAGAATACGTAAAGCCAGGTAATGTAAAGCTTTTTAAAGTTGCCAGCTATAAAGTAAAACGCAATGCTAAAGTTTACGATAGCAAAGGCAAGCTTCTGGTAAAAGGAAATAAATATTCATACGTTAAAAAAGGTGCAACAGTTTTTGTATATAGTACTAAGAAGATTAAAGGTAAAAAGTTAGTAGGAATATCTGAAACACAGTTTTTAAAATGGTCTGATTTAGTTCATAAGACTGGTAAAGCTGTCATTAAATAATTTGGGTTTTGTTTTTCATAGAGGGCACATAAATGACTGATCCTGTTTTAAAAAGAGTAGCTGTCAGAAAATATACGACTGAAAAAGTTGCTCAAGATGATATTGCTAAGTTGATCAACGCTTTTCAAGCATCTCCTTGTGGCATGCACCAAACTGACGTGATGCAGATGACCGTGGTTGAGAGTGAAGAATTATTAGCACAAATAGAACAAGTTACAAGTAACGCTTGCTATAATGCTCCTTTATTATTTGTCATCAATGTCAAAAAGAATAATGAGTTTGGTGAAAGAGACGCTTCTGTTGCTGCAGAAAACATAATGGTAGAGGCGGCAGAACTCAACCTGGGTTCGGTTTATCTAATGAATGCGGCTAGTGTACTCAATTCTGTTAAAAATTTGGAAGAAAAGTTAGGTCTTCCGCAGAATTTTGAAACCTGTGTTATTGTTGCCTGCGGTCATGCTGCTGAAGAACCAGACGATGATAGATCAAATAGATATAAAGTAGTAAGAAGATAAGATTTTAAGTATAAGAACCAAAGACTTTAGCTATCAGTTGTATTTTAATGACGCTAGCTAAAGTTTTTTATTTTGCCCAAAATATTTAATTTATTGCAACACAAATGGTTTATATAAAGGTTACTTGGTATAATAGTTATGTAAGCGTTACATTTATTTACTGAAGGAGCTAATTACATGAAAAAAATTATTAATGATCCTGCTAATGTTGTGCCAGAAATGGTTAAAGGTATGGTGAGATCCTATCCTCAATTTATAACTAAAATAGAAGATGCTGAAGCTGTGATGAGAGCAGATAAAGAATCGATGACTGGTAAAGTAGGCATTGTCAGTGGGGGAGGCTCTGGCCATGAACCTACTCATGCTGGTTTTGTAGGTAAAGGGATGTTGAGTGCAGCTGTTTGCGGGGAAGTGTTTACATCCCCAACTCCTGATCAAATATACGCAGCCATCAAAGCAGTCGATCAAGGTCAAGGTGTCTTTTTAGTAATTAAAAATTATTCAGGAGACGTCATGAACTTTGATATGGCAAAAGATATGGCTGATATGGACAACATCAAAGTAAAATCAATTGTAGTCGATGACGATATTGCTGTAGAAAACAGCACATTCACGCAAGGTAGACGTGGTGTAGCCGGTACTTTATTTATGCATAAGATACTTGGCGCCATGGCTCAAAACGGTGCAAGTTTAGACGAAATTGATGCAGCAGCCAAAAAAGTTTTGCCTAATATTAAAACAATTGCAGTAGCCTTATCAGCTGCTACCAATCCCGAAACAGGCAAACCTGGTTTTGTTTTAAAAGATGATGAAATTGAATATGGCGTAGGTATCCACTCAGAGCCTGGCTACCGTCGTGAAAAAATTAAGCATGCAAAAGACTTGGTGTCTGAATTGGTAGGCAAATTAAATGATGAGATGCATTTAGATCACAACAAGAAATATGCGGTATTGGTTAATGGCATGGGTGCAACTCCACTAATGGAACAATACATTTTTAGCAATGACTTGCTTGATAAATTGGCAGAGTTTGATGTTAAACCTGCTTTCATGAAAGTTGGTAATTACATGACCTCATTGGATATGGCCGGTATTTCCCTCACATTTTTTGAAATAGCTGATGAAAAATGGCTCGGGTACCTTAATCAGCCCGTTGAAACAATTGCTTGGTAAAAGAAGGGAAGAATAATATGGGATTGACTGTAAACAATTTAATTGACTGGATAAATAATTTTTCCGCCAAAATCGAACAAAATAAGCAATATTTAAGTGACCTTGATACAGCTATAGGTGATGGTGACCATGGCTTTAATATGAGTCGCGGTATGAAAGCGGTTAGTCAAAAACTTTCTACTAAACCTGAAACTATTACTGACGTATTCAAGCAAATTGCTATGACTTTAATTTCGACGGTTGGTGGAGCTTCAGGCCCCTTGTATGGCACAGCTTTTTTAGAAATGGCCAAGAAAAGCGCTACTAGTGATGATATAGTTGAATTACTGGAAGCTGCTTTGGCTGGAATTAAGAAACGTGGCGGTGCTGAACCCGGAGATAAAACAATGGTTGATGTTTGGTCAGTGCTCGTACCTGAAGTAAAAGCACATAATTTAACGAGAGCAAAAATTGATTCTGCTGTAGCTGCGACTAAAGATTTAGTTGCTAAAAAGGGTCGTGCTTCATATTTAGGAGAGAGATCAAAGGGTCATATTGATCCGGGCTCGCAATCTAGCGGCTATCTCTTTGAGGCTTTACTGGAAACTGAAGGTATACTATGAGTTTAGGCATAACCTTAGTATCACATGTTTCTGCAATACCTACAGGATTAACTAAACTTTTAGATCAAGTTGCAAAAGATGTGTCAATCACAACTGCTGGCGGAACAAATGAAGAAGATATAGGTACCAGTATGGATAAAGTTTTGCAGGCTTTTTCGGATAATAAAGCAGATGAAATTTTGGCTTTTTATGATTTAGGCAGTGCCAAAATGAATATTGAATTAGCTACTGAAATGACTACAAAAAAAATTCACTTATATGATGTGGCCTTTATCGAAGGAGCGTATACAGCAGCTACTCTGATTGAAGCTGGAGTGAATTTAACTGAAATAGAAAAGCAACTTGAGTGCTTAAAAATAAAAAAATAGGTTTAAAAAGATATAATCTGCTGCTTTGTCCTAATTTTGGGGCATATCAAATTTCAAAGTTAACTATTTCAATAAAAATAACAAATGTAAAAATATAACAAAACTTATTAAGAAATAGAATACAAACTTCATAAAAGCAAGAATATTAAATAACAATTATTTAAAAAAAGATTGCACTCAACATTTTATTTAAAGAAAGGGTTTACACACGCTAGATTTTATAATATATTTTGTTTGGGAGTAATTTGCTACTAGACATTATTTTAGGTTTATTAACCTAATAATCGAAGTAGGAGATTTAAAAAATGAATAATAGCTTAACAATGCAAGTAGTGGGAGAGTTCATCGGAACTATCATCTTAGTATTGCTTGGAGATGGCGTTTGTGCTGGTGTCAATTTGAACAAGTCAAAAGCAAAAGGCAGCGGCTGGATCGTTATTTCTTTTGGTTGGGGTTTCGCTGTCACTTTCGGTGTATTTTGTGTTAGTTGGCTTTGCCCGGGACACTTTAATCCAGCCGTATCATTAGGAATGGCTCTTGCAAATAAATTGCCCTGGTCTTCAGTTTTGCCATATATGCTGGCACAGACAGCCGGAGGCTTTATCGGTGGTATCTTAGTTTGGCTAACCTATTTTCCTCATTGGGAAGAAACTACTGATAAAGAGGGCATTCTAGGTTCTTTTGCAACTACACCAGCCATTAGAAACTATGCGTGGAATTTCTTTACAGAAATGATTGCTACATTTGTTTTGGTTTTCGGTTTGCTCGGATTAACTAATACTAAATTGGCAGCGGGTCTCAATCCGTTACTAGCAGGATTTTTGATCACGGCGATTTGTTTGTCCTTGGGAGGACCAACTGGCATCGCTATTAATCCAGCTCGTGATTTAGGACCAAGACTTGCTCACCAATTTATGCCAATTGCCAATAAAGGCGGTTCAGATTGGGCTTATAGTTGGGTGCCAGTCTTTGGACCACTTTTAGGTGGTGTAATTGCAGCATTGTTATTCAATGTGATTGCTTAGTTAAAAAGGCTTACGTTAAAAGGACGTAAGTCTTTTTGTTTGCCCAAATTTATTGATAGTCATCTGGTTTAAAATGTCGCAGTATTTCAATCCCTTTGCGCTGATACTTGTTAGGTATAAAGCTTTTTCTCATTGCTATCTGCATGTACGCCCACAATTTTTGTCCCGGTTTTAACCGAATGACGTGAATATCAGAAACCTCTTTTAAGCTGCTTTCCATAGCAAGAGCAATTCCTACATTGCGTTTAACTAATTCAATCATCATTCTCATTGTAGTAGCAGTATATGAAATTTGTGGCGTAAAATCGCCCAATTTTGCTTCCTGCTCAAGGCATTCTCTAGTTAAATAGCCTCTTTTGCGGGCGACAAATTTGCGGTTGCGCAGGTCTGCTGCACTAATTTGGTGGACATCCCGCCACTTATCGCTTGTACTGGTAATAATGACCAGTTCGGTTCTTTGCAAGTTATGGATAAAATATTCGGGATCGTTAATAGGAACCATCCACGAATATATTGCTACATCAACGGTGCCGTCGGTTAAATCAGAAAACGCGTTAGCCGATCTTTCAATTCTAGATTCAATTAGATTGGCAATATTTGCTTGATAAAATTTTTGAATAATATCGGCGATGTAAAGGCTACCAGCTTCTCCAGAAAAGGCAAGCCGAATTTTTTTGTCACTGGCATGCATCACATCATAATTGATACTGGCGATATCTTGCAATAGAATTTTTGCTCTTTTATAAAGTAAGTCGCCGGCATCGGTCAAAGTTATTTTACTTTTGCGATTTTTTTGCAATATAAGTGGATCATCGAACTTATCTGCCAACCGCTTCACTGCCATGGAAATTGTGGGCTGGGTAACGTCAAAGAATGCGGCTGTAGTGGTATAGTTACCAGTTTCGACTAATTTACAAAAATATAATAAGTCTTTTTCATTCATGAGTACTTCCTAAATAAATAAAATTTATAAATATATCTGATTAAATTATATTAAATTTAACTTTAATGTACAATAACAAGTTGCTGTAATAGCTTTTTGTATTATGAAACCAAAATATTTTTTCAAAAAATTTAATTAGACTTAAAAAGTTGGTCAAGATATATTTACGTTAAGAATAGTTTATAAGAAAGTGATGGTGAAAAATTTGATCTACGATTCAACTCTCAAATGGGACGCTGTTTACGACGTAATTGTAGTCGGATTCGGCGGAGCTGGTGCCGGAGCGGCAAGATTTGCGGCAGATAACAATGCGCACGTTCTGCTCATTGACTCAGCTCCCGAAGGTCATGAAGGTGGCAATACCAGGTATGCTGGTGGTGCTTTTGCTTGGAGCGATAATTTTGATGATCTCCGTGAATATTATAAGCAAACTTATTATCCCTTTAAGTATGATCCCAAAGATTTAGACGCTTTTGTCAATAATGTTTTGAAGATGAAGGAGTACTCTCAAAAATATTTTGGCATTAAAGCACAATACACCGGGAGAAGACCTCAAGGAGAATATCCGGAATACAAGCATGCAGAAACAATGCGCTCACAAAGCATGACTGCTGGTATGTATAATGGCGGATTCTGGAAATTATTACGTAAAAAAGTTTACGAGCGTTTAGACAAAATTGATGTTTGGTTTGAAAGTCCTGCACAACATTTAATTCAGGACCCCAACACTAAAACCATTTTAGGTGTGCAAATTAAACATCAAGGTATAAATAGAAATGTGGCTGCCAGAAATGGTGTAGTTCTATCATGTGGTGGCTTTGAAAATAACGAAGACATGGTTCAAACATTCTTAGGTCAAGGTTCTTTAGCTCCAATTGGTACTTTATATAATCAAGGTAAAGGGATTGATTTAGCAATTGAAGCTGGCGCTAGACTGTGGCATATGTCCAACTATGATTCACATGGTTTTTCTTTAAGAGAAGGCGCGCCAAGAGAAAAATTTGCTTACATGATCAACTGGAAGAGCTTGTTTAATGGCAGTATTTTCGTTGCTGGCGATGATGGCACCCGGTATTACCGTGAAGACGAAGAAGACCGTCATGGTTACAAATATAACCACGGCAACTGGATAATGCAGCCTAACCAAAATCATCCACATATCATTATGGATCAAAAGCAATTTGAGCAACTAGCCAATGACGATTCAGATAAGGCTGAACAAATTAAGAGCCTGATCACCTATGCCATAAAAGCTGAAACTATTGCCGAATTAGCTGACAAGATTGCCGCACCAAAATTGGCCGAAGCTGTCAGTGATTTTAACTTTTTAGTCAATGAAAAAAAGCGCGATATGTTTTTAAATCGTAAAATTGAAACAATGCGTGCTTTTGGGGCAGGCCCATATTATGCTATCCCAATTCGCCACAACATTCTGCACACGCATGGTGGCGCTCGTCGTAATGAAAATTGCGAAGTTTTGGACATGGAGAATAATGTTATTCCTCATTTATATGAAGCCGGTGAATTAGGAGATATTTTTGCTACCAAATATGTTGGTGCAAACAGTATTGCTGATTTGTTAATTTCTGGCAAAATTGCCGGAGAAAATGCTGCGTGGCCAAAAAGAAAAATGGCTGAAGTTGATGTAGTTACAGGTGCTTCAAAAAACCCTGATCTAAAATCTGACGCCCATGCTTCTTCAACTGATTTCGAAGCTGGACCTAATCAGGGAATCGGAATTAGTGAAAATGGCATTAATGATGTCCCAATTGTGGTACGCGTCACGATGTCAGGTGATAAGATTTCTCAAATTGAAACACTGCAAGAAAAAGAAACGCCTTATTTGGGAGGCAAAGCAATTCCCGTTCTAACTAATGAAATGATTGAAAAACAAACTATAGAGGTTGATGCGGTCAGTGGCGCAAGTACAACTAGTGCTGCTTTTAAAGAAGCGGTCAACCAAGCAATTGAGAACGCTGAAAAGCAGTAAAGAAGTGCAAAAATGAAAATCAACGAAAAAACTAAGTGGAATGGTGTGTATGATGTAGTCGTTTTAGGTTTTGGTGGAGCCGGAGGCACGGCAGCTCGTTTTGCGGCAGAAAATGGTGCTCAAGTCTTATTAGTTGACGCTGCTCCTTATGGTCATGAGGGTGGTAACACCCGTTATTCAGCACAGCATGTTGCTATGGCACATGATAGAAAGAAGATTGTTGAATATTATGAGCAGCTGGCAGCGCCATATAATTTTGATCAGAAAACAATGGCTGCTTATCTTGATGGCTTTGTTAATATGCCGCAATATTTTAAAAAGTATTTTGGTATTGATCCTTTTATCTGGTCACGTGATAATCAACCGGGTGACCATTTAGCAAAGAAAAAGAATTTATGTGAGTATCCTGAATATCGTGGCTCTGAAACCTTTGATTTTGCCCTGATTCATAATCAAGACTTTGATGCTGAATTATGGAAAGTAATTCGTGCTCAAGTCGTCAAAAATGCTGCCAACATTGATGTCTGGCTTAATTCCAGAGCAGAGCATTTATTGCAGGACGAAGCAACTGGTGAAATAGCTGGAGTAATTATTAATCGTAACAAGAAACAATATTATATTCATGCTCGCAAAGGAGTAATTGTTGCTACAGGTGGCTTTGAAAATAATAAGCAGATGCAGCAGGATTACCTGCACGTCACAAAATTAACCCCGCTGGGCACTCTCTATAATAAGGGTGACGGGATTAAAATGACTGCTGAAGTTGGAGCAAAAATGTGGCACATGAGCAATTATGAGTCATTAGGCATCCTCCCCAGCTACGTAATTGCTGAAGGTGAAAATGAGCGTGGTCGGCAGGTTAGCGGCTGGCAAAATGTCAAATCAGGTGCGATTTTTGCGGTGGCAGACGACGGCACTCGCTTTATGCGTGAAGATGCCAAATTCAGACATGGTCATATCGCTGAACATGGAGACTATCTATTGCCTCACGCTTACGACAATGCTTGGTTGGTCTTTGATAATCAGCAATATCAAAAGTTCGTTTTAGAACAGAAACAAGGAAAGCTCAAGTACGGTAAATTCTTTGACAAGGTTGTTAGTGCCGGTTCACTGGCTGAATTAGCCCAAAAGATGAATGTACCAGCCGCAAATCTAGAAAATACTGTTTTGCAATTTAACGAGTTTGCCACTAACGGCAAGGATTTGGAATTTGGTCGTGCACCTGAGTCAATGACTAGTTTCGATTTAAAAGATGACGTCCATGCAGTTAAATTGGCTCCCGCAGTCCTTAATACCCAAGGTGGACCAGAACATGATGAGTTAGCCCGTGTACTTGATGTCAACAATCAACCAATCAAACGTCTCTACACAGCTGGTGAGCTTGGCGGAATGTGCGTCAATCGTTATCAGGGCGGTGGCAACTTAGCTGAATGCTTGATTTTTGGCAAAATTGCTGGAGAAAATGCTGCCAAGTTAGAGCCAATTGAAGATTCGATTAATTTAACGGGAAAATTGCCGCGAATTAATGATCTTTTGGATGGTGAAAAGGACGATCAAATTGAGCTGGGACAAAATCAGTTTCTAGGATCTTCTGAAGCAGGTATTGGCGGTAGGATTTTGGTTCGCGTGACCTATTTTGATAATGAAATCAAAAAAATTGAAGTACTAGAAAATCATGAAACGGAAGGAATTGGAGCTGTAGCCATTGACCGTATACCCCAAGAAATGGTAAGCAATAATTCTACGAATGTTGATGCAGTTTCAGGAGCTTCTACCACAACTAATGCTTTAAAGGAAGCCGTGAATGCGGCGATTAAGAAAGCACAAAATAGTTCTAAAGGAGAATAAAGAAATGTTAGATAAAATTCAATGGAAAAAGTGGGTTTTGCCACTAGCTATCGGCATTGGCTTATGGCTGTTAACTCCATTAAAACCAGCGGCAATTAACGTTCAAGCCTGGCACCTTTTCGCCATATTTATTGCAACTATAATTGCTTGTGTGACTAAACCATTACCAATGATGGCAACTACAATAATAGCGGTGGTGATTGCCACATTAACCGGTATTTTCAAGATGGAAGAAGTTACTGCTGGTTTTGGTAATTCCACCGCATGGATGGTCGCTATGTGTATGTTTATGGCGGCCGGCTTTATTAAATCAGGACTTGGTAAAAGAATTGCCTACTTCTTTGTCAAAACTTTTGGCAAGAGAACTTTAGGTTTGGCTTATGCCTTATCCCTAGTGGAGACTGTTCTGGCAGTTGGTATCCCAAGTAACAATGCTCGTGTTAACGGGATTATGTACCCAATTATTGATAACTTATCAAGAGAAATGGGTTCAGATCCTAAAAAGGGAACTGAGCGTGACATGGGTTCATTCCTTGTCTTTACAGAATACGAAGTTAACATCGTTACATCCACCATGTTTCTAACTGGTTTAGCCGGTAACATGGTGGCATTAGGAATAGCAAAGACCCAAAACGTTACTATTTCCTGGATGCAATGGTTTGTAGCTGCAATCGTACCAGGCATAATTTCCTTAATATTAGTACCTTTTATTCTATATAAAATTTACCCGCCTAAGATCAAAGAAACACCTAATGCTCATGCTTGGGCAGACAAAAAATTACAAGAATTAGGAAAAATGACAGCTGCAGAAAAAATTATGGGTGTGGTTTTTGTCTTGTCAGTTGCATTATGGTTAGTAGGTTCTAAGTTTGGCATTGACGCTACTTTAGTCAGCTTTATTGCAGTTGCATTACTATTGGTATTTGGCGTCATCAATGTTAAGGATATTTTAGGTCAGAGTTTTGCTTGGAACATCTTAACTTGGCTTTCAATTATCATGTTGATGTCTCAAAAATTAATGACTTTGGGCTTTTTCCCATGGTTCTCAAAGACTTTAGGTAGTGCACTTAATGGTATGAATTGGGTTTTGGTACTGGTAATCTTGTTCTTGGTTTACTTCTACCTCCACTATTTATTTCCAAGTGTTTCTACACAAATTTCTGCTCTATATGCAGGATTTCTCTCAATTGCGATCGGTGCCGGAGTGCCACCTATGATGGCAGCGTTAATGCTAGCTTTAGACGGTTCTTTATACTTGTCAACTTCAAGCTATTCGGCAGGTCCTGCCGCTTTGCTTTCTTCAACAGGCTACGTTTCTAACAAAGATTGGTGGAAACTAAGCGCCATAATTGGTGTTGTACTTAACATTATCTGGTTAGGCGGCGGTCTGGTTTGGACTAAAGTTATCGGCATGTGGTAATAAAAAGCCTTTTTATTTTTGTCACAAATTGAGCTTTTAGATTTGTAGCTTGTTAGTTTAAGGAGTCTAGTTTACTATTATTACTATACTGAATAAAAAGGAAGATCATAATGAAAAATTGGGCTGTAATATCAACTTGGAGTATGTCATACGATGGGTTGTTAAAAGCAAGCAGTATGTTGCAAAACGGTGAGAGTGCAGGGGATGCAGTTGAAAACTTAATAAAGAAAGTTGAATCTTATCCTCTTTATAAATCAGTTGGTTATGGCGGACTTCCTAATGAAGATGGAGTTGTTCAGATGGATGCCGCCTTTATGAATGGTGATACTTTAGCACAAGGTTCAGTAGCCGCTATTGAAAATGTGAAGCATGCTGTTTCTGTAGCCAGAAAATTGAGTTTAAATAAAACTAACAGCTTTTTAGTCGGAGAAGGCGCCACTAAATTTGCTATGCAAAATTGCTTTGAAATGACTAACATGCTGACAGAAAGAGCAAAAAAAATATGGCAAGAAAAAGTCAAAGAGCAGGCTCAGTCTGGACTGCATCCTTATGATGGACACGATACTGTTGGGGCATTAACACTTGATCAAGCTGAATCGATGGCTGCAGCTACATCTACTTCAGGTTTATTTATGAAAAAAGAGGGTCGTATTGGTGACTCGCCTTTATCAGGGTCTGGTTTTTATGCAGATAGCAATATTGGTGCAGCTGCAGCCACTGGTTTGGGTGAAGATATAATGAAAGGTTGTCTTTCATATGAAATTGTGCGAAAAATGGCAGGAGGCATGTCTCCACAGCAAGCTTGCGATGCCGCGCTTTATCCTTTTTGCCATGATTTAAAACAACGCTATGGTCAGGTTGGAGAAATTTCTTTAATTGCTTTAAATAACAAAGGTGAGTGGGGAGTAGCAACTAACGTTGAATTTCCATTTTGCGTTGCCAACAATGATCAAGGTGCAAAGATTCTAATGGCTAATCCTGGTAAAAACAATAAAACTAAAATTGAGCCTATATCGCAAGCATGGCTGGATAATTATCAAAAAGAAATCAATGCTCCAATCGGTTAGAATTTTTAAGAGATGGTATTTTAGATGCTTAAAGAAGTATGTGTAGAGAATTTTACTAATATTCCGCATGTTATTGAAAATGGTGCTGACAGGATAGAATTGAACAACGAGCTTTCATTGGGTGGAACTACGCCGACATTTGGTGTCATAAAAAGGTCAATAATTTATGCTGACAGAGTAAAAATACCAGTAATTGTTATGATTAGACCTAGAGGAGGCAATTTTATTTATAATGAAGATGAAATTGCTATTATGGCTGATGATATGGCAGTTGCTGCTAAATTAGGCGCTCGAGGTGTCGCTTTTGGCTGTTTAACTAATCAGAAGCAGTTAAACCGAGCTCAAATGGAACGGTTAATTGACTTAGCTCATTCCCTAAATCTTACTGTGGTCATGCATATGGCTTTTGACCAAATATCTGAACCAATACAAAGAGATGAACTAAACTGGCTAATTGGGCAAAAAGTAGAAAGAATTTTGACACATGGGGGAGATTTGCAATTTCCCATTGAAGACACAATTACTCACCTTAAGGAAATTCTTAACTGGTCAAACGGAAAGATAGAAATTTTGCCAGGTGGTGGTATTACGACTAAAAATAGGGATGAAATAGCTGAAGAATTACATGTTAATCAACTTCACGGGTCAAAAATTGTCTAGAATAAAAGAGCTTCACTATTGAAGCTCTTTTATTATCCTGTTTGTATTTTTAAAGATTTTGGATATATTTTTCTGCGTTTTTAGCTGCTTGGCGTCCTGAATTGACGTTGTGCGCACAGGCTGAGCCACCCAAAGTTATGGTGTAAACATCTCTATATTGCATGGTTGAATCCATACCAGAAGCATACAAACCAGGAATTTTTTCAAAATCATTGTTTATGACTTCGAATTTTCTGTTAGAACCAATGCCTCCTAGACCAATCAAGTTGGAAGGATCTAATCGAGCAATATAATACGGTCCTTCTTTCATCGAAATAAGCATATCTTGATCTTTATTAAACTCTAAGTCTTTACCATTGTCACAAAATGAATTGTAATCATTTACTGTATTTACTAAAGTTTCTGAAGGAAGATTTACTTTTTCAGCTAATTCATAAATTGAATTTGCTTTGAATAAGGAATTTCCTTCGTTTTCTTTAACAGCTTTGGCAAGTATTTTATCAGCATTTTCAACGTTTTTGGTTAGTTCATCAAAAATTCTTTGTGTGAAGATTTCATACGTAACCTTTGTAGCTTTAATTGCCATTCTTTGATATATCAAATTAAACTTTTTGACATTTTCATTCACAAAACGTCGGCCATCTTGATTGACAAATACTACTGGACCTCCTGAAGGTAATGACATGAATCCATTAATAGGGTCAAGATATAAATGTATACCTTCATGAGGGAAAGCCTGAATATAATTCATCATACATTCCGGAGATTCTTTTAACATATCCATAGCACCAACTGACATAGCCATTTGATAGCCATCACCAGTATTACTTGGCATTGAGCAATAGTGAATATTCTTTGTCGACCATCCCTGCTTCTCTATCAATTCAGGGTTATGACCAACGCCTCCAGTTGCTAAAAGTGTTGCCTTTGCATTAATTTTTATATATCCATCTGGTGTTTTGGCATAAACTCCCTTAACAGTTCCGTTTTCTTCAATAATACTCGTAGCTGAAGTTTCGAGCAGAAATTTTACATTAAGCTCGTCAGCCTTCTTTTTCATATAAGGTACATATCCGACAGAGGCAAAACCTCCTTTAAACCAATGAAAAGTTGGGAACATACAAGTACCATGATAGTCATCGACTTTAGACAGCTGAACACCAAGGTTTACCAACCAGTCAATGTTATCTGCAGAATTATTAATTAAATCAACCCAAAAAGACCCGTCAGCTCTATACTGTCCTAACTCAGCTTCTTTTGAAATTATATCTTCCTTTTCTGCATGTATACCTGCAGCTTTTTGCATTTTGGTGTTAATTCCAAAAATACCCTCAACACCGCCACCATTTCCGGCCACGAAACCATTCTTATCAATTACGATTGTATTTAGATCAAGTTGACGAGCTTGAACCGCTGCAGCTAGTCCAGATATTCCGGCACCTACAATTAAAAAGTCTGTGCTATATTCTTTAATAACATGGTTTGGCTTTTTTCGCCAAAATGAATAGCTATCATCTAAACGCTTTTTCGTATTTGCCTTTAGCGGTGCAACTTTTTTATCAGTTTCAGTTTTAAAATCTTGGGGATTTCCTCCAGCTTGCTCAATTACTTTTTCGACTGCATTTAGTAAACCGTTAACTGAATGTGTCGCTCCTTAGATAGCATCAACTGTTAAAGTCTGATCATTTATAATTTCCTTAGGAATTTTTGTAAATACTGTTTCTTCCAAACTTCCTGGAATCATTTCTTTTTGCGTCTTAATTTTACTAATTTTATTATCACTTATTTCTACCTTTATTGGCATTTGCTCATTTTCATATTCGTGAGCAACAACTTGATAAGTACCTGATGTAAGATTTTTCACTTTAAATAACCCCTTTCAATAATGTCTTTAAGCTAATATCTACAAAATTAAATATAACATTGTTCATTTGTTTACAAATAATCTAAAATATGATTGATTATCAGTTTTACTTATTAAAGAAAGAGAATAAAAATGAATCTTGAACACTTAAAAGTATTCGTAAATTTAGCAGAAACTTTAAATTTTTCTCGAACGGCCATTGAAATGAACCTTTCACAATCAGCTGTCTCACAAATAATTTCATCAATGGAAAATGAACTAGGCTTTTTATTATTTAAAAGAAGCAGAAAGCAGGTGCGTTTAACAGAGAGTGGTAAAGAGTTTTACTATTCTATAAAACCGCTATTAAGCGTTTATGATAAGTCGGTACAAAAGGCGAAATCAGCTGCAAATAAAAAAAGAAATAATTTAACTATCGGTTATAGCGGCACACCATATGAAATTTCAATATTACCAAAGATAATTGAATTATATGAAAAAACTCATAAAGAAAATGCTTTATCCATTTTTTTAGAAAATTACGCACATAATGAATTAAAAGACAGACTCATTAACGGTGATTGTGACGTTATCTTTACGATGCCAGATATTATAGCCAAAATGGAAAACGTTAAGTATATAAATTTAGCTACGGGGCATTATTGCATCAACTTTTATAAACCTGTTTTTGATAAACAGAACTGCTTTAAAATTTCAGGATTAAGCAATTTCAGGTTAATTTTTTCCGATAGCAAGTGGTGTCCCCCGTCACAAAATGCTTTACAGAAATATATTATCGCTATGAATGAGAACGTTAATATTGCATATGCCAATAATGTTCTAAGTGCTTATTTGATGGTTAAAGCAGGGCTAGGAACCGGTATATGGGCTGATTTTGTCAATGATGATCATGATGAAACAATTGTTAGTGTTCCTTTAAAATATGCTATTAAGCCAAATTATGGTATTGCCATGCTAAATTATGGTGAACCAATAAGTGCTAAACGTTTTGCCAATTGGCTTACACAAAACTTTTCAAATTTTTGTTGACATGAAATAAGACATTGATTAAAATGTTATTAATATTGATAAAGCGATGAAAAGATAAGTAAACTTGCAGGTAGCGTCAAAGAGAGTCCTGTAGCTGCGAATGGACCGTGATGGCAAGTTGAAAGTAACTTTGAGCTATGTAGTGAATGAAGTAGCTATAATTGGTGACACCCATTATCGTGTTAGCGTATCGCACATTTGCCGTACGTGAAGCGACTGCAGTGATTTTAAGTAACCAAAGCAGTAATTTAGGTGGTACCGTGCCAAAGCACCCTTGATTTATTTCAAGGGTGCTTTTTTATTCCCTTAATAATGACCAGAGTTTTTTATCAATTTAATTTATGCTTTATTTCATTTAGGAGGAACTAGAATGAAAGAAATTGAACAAGATCTTAATACTAAACCATTATCATGGAAACAGTATTTGATAGTTGCATCACTGTTATTTGGATTGTTTTTTGGTGCTGGTAACTTAATTTTTCCAATTCATTTGGGCCAATTATCTGGGGCAAACTGGGGAATGGCTACATTCGGCTTTTTAGTAACTGCTGTTCTCTTACCCTTGCTTGCTGTTTTAGCAATAAGTGCCAGCCATGCCAAAGGCGTTTATGATATCGGCACTCCACTAGGAAATAAATTTGCGCTTGTCTTTATGGTGCTAATTCACTTAACCTTAGGGCCTTTGTTTGCGACACCAAGAACAGCAAGCATTTCCTTTTCAGTTGGTTTGCAGCCAGTGCTGCCTAAAGCTGCCGCTAAGCCTGCATTACTGATTTTTTCAGCAATATTTTTCATTTTAGCTTTTATTATTTCTTACGAACAGTCGACAATTTTGGATAGTATTGGACGGATTTTGAATCCTTTATTTTTATTATTATTGTTTTCTGTGTTTTTATTAGCTGCTATCTCACCGATGGGTGCTGCTAAAGATCAAAGTGTCACTACAGCTTACCAAAGTGCTTCCTTTTTTAATGGTTTTTTAGAGGGCTATAACACAATGGATGCTCTGGCTGGATTGGCGTTTGGATATACTATTGTTTCAGCTGTCAGGCAATTGGGAAAAACTTCAGCAAAAAGTAATGCAAAGGTTACTGCAAGAGCTGGGGTTTTGGCAACAGGTGCAATTGGAATTATTTACATTGGTTTAATATGGTTAGGAGCAACAACTTTAAATCATTTTAAAATTTCGCAAGAGGGAGGCACAGTTTTCAACCAAATAGTTACTTATTATTTAGGTGATTTTGGTCATGCCTTACTTGCCACACTAGTTACTCTTACTTGTTTAACAACTGCAGTTGGTTTAATAGCGGCTTTTGCTCAAGACTTTCACCGTAGTTTTAACAAAATAAGTTATCATGGCTGGTTGACTATCATGACAATTGTTTCCTTTATCACCGCTAATTTTGGCTTGGATACAATTATTTCCTGGTCAACTCCAATGCTCATGTTTTTATATCCTATTGCCATGGTTTTGATTATTTTGTCAATTTCTGGTTCTTTATTCGACCGGGACTCAATCATTTACTTTTGTGGCATACTTTTTACCATTATACCGGCAATCCTTGATATGATCGCTTCTTTTCCACCAATAGTTAGTCAGCAATCTTGGGCTATACAGTTGAAAGCATTCCAACTAAAATTTTTGCCGTTTGCAGATATCGGCATGGATTGGGTCATTCCCGCGATTATCGGCTTACTTATCGGTTTAATCCTTCATTTTATGAAAAAAGAAAAGATCAGAAACTAATATCACTATATTCTAGCTGTTTCAGTTAAATTTTTTGACAACCTCTATTTATAAAAGTAGATTAAAGAAAAGATTAATCGTGAGTATTATAAATAGATGGGACTGAGTAATTTGGATAATATGAACATGAATCATAGTGGAAATATGAATCACTCAATGAATATGGGTGGTCAGGATATGATGATGCATGGCGGTCACATGATGCATATGGGCAACCTGAAGAAAAAGTTTTGGGTATCAGTTGTCTTATCCTTGCCAATCATATTTTTATCACCAGCAATGGGTGTACATTTACCATTTCAATTTTCTTTTTCCGGTTCAGAATGGGTAGTTGCACTTTTTGCTACAATTCTCTATTTTTACGGTGGCCAACCATTTTTGTCTGGTGCTTATTATGAAATTAAGGCTAAAAAACCTGAAATGATGACACTAATTTCTTTAGGCATTACTACAGCATATATTTATAGTTTATATGCTTTTATTAAAAATGATTTATTAAACAGCAAAGTTCATGTCATGGATTTCTTTTGGGAATTAGCTACTTTAATTTTAATTATGTTATTAGGTCATCTGATTGAGATGAACTCAGTAATGAATGCCAATAGTTCAGTGCATGACTTGGCTAAACTTTTACCCGATAAGGTCCACGTACAACATAATGGTCAAACTATGGACATGGCAATAAACGATGTCCAAAAAGATGCAGTAATTTTAGTCAAAGCAGGAGAAAGTATTCCTCTTGATGGGGTCATTATAAATGGTTCCAGTCAGGTGAATGAATCTTTGGTTACTGGTGAATCGCGCGAAGTAACGCGGCAAAAAAACGATAAGGTTATAGGGGGTTCAATTAACGGCTCTGGAACACTAACAGTTAAGGTTACTAATTCAGCTAATTCAGGCTTTTTAGCCAGTGTCAATAAACTAGTTCAGTCATCTCAGATGAATAAGTCCAAACTAAAAAATTTGGCAGATCGGGTTTCCAGTTGGTTGTTTTATGCCGCGCTAATTTTTGGTATTATTGCTTTTCTGGTTTGGACAAGTTTACGTGGTATAGCAGGTGGTCTCGAACGAATGGTAACTGTGTTAGTAATAGCTTGCCCTCATGCTCTGGGTTTAGCTATTCCTTTAGTGAACGCTAAGAGCACATCAATCGGTGCCAAAAATGGCTTACTAATTAGAAATCGTAATGTTATTAGCATTAGTTCCAAAATCAATTATTTGCTTTTAGATAAGACTGGAACTTTGACGCAAGGGAAGTTTCAGGTGCGCAAGTATAATACTTTAAGTAAATCCTACAATGCAGATGAAGTTATTAAACTAATTGCTTCTTTAGAACAGGATTCCAATCATCCGATTGCACAAAGCATTTTACAATTTACTAAGGAAAAGAAGATTGATTTATATGCTTTATCTGACAGTAATACTTTGGCCGGAAAGGGCGTTTCAGGAATAATAAACGGAGAAGAATATCAATTAGTAAACGAAAAAACTGCAAGAGAAATAGTTAAAAACTTTCCTCAGGTAGAATCCCTGAATTATACTTCGAGTTACTTGATTAAAGGTCATGAACTTTTGGGCTATGTTGCCGTTGGTGATGAAATCAAAAAGAATGCGGCATCGTTAATTAAGCAGATTAAGGCTCTCAACATTACTCCGGTAATGTTGACTGGTGATAATGAAAAGGTAGCGCAAAACATTGCGCAGAAGTTAGGTATTACAGAAGTGCATTCTGGTCTAATGCCGGCCGATAAGCAAAAAATCGTAGCTACTTTGCAAAATCAAGGTAATAAGGTGATGATGGTCGGCGATGGCATTAACGATGCACCTAGTTTAGCCAAGGCCGACATTGGAGTTGCTATTGGAGCCGGAACAGATGTTGCCGTAGATTCTGCTGATGTTATTTTGGTAAATAGTGAACCTTTAGATATCATTAGTTTTTTAAAATTGGCCCAGCATACTCAAAGAAAAATCGTTCAAAATTTATGGTGGGGAGCCGGATACAATATAGTTGCATTGCCGTTAGCAGCTGGAGTATTAGCTCCTTGGGGAATTTTGTTATCCCCAGCCGTTGGAGCAATTTTGATGTCCTTATCAACAGTAATAGTGGCAATTAATGCAGAAACCTTAAAAATATAACAGTCTGGACTAAGCACTCATTAGGAGTGCTTTTTGTATTTTTAAACAAATTTTAAATTTTTAAATTGATAGCCCTTTTATTTAAAAATATTGAAAAAAGCATAAAAAACCTGTATTATGAGTGAAAGAGTAATATAAAATTTATTATTAGTAAAATGTCAGCATTAAATAAGGAGACTGAACATGAGCGAAAAAGAATATCGTGTTGAGAGCGATACTATTGGTCCTGTCAAAATACCAAAAGAAGCTTTATGGGGACCGCAAACTGAACGCAGTCGCAATAACTTCCCCAGCGGTGAATTAATGCCTCTTGCAATTATCCGGGCATTTTTGCATTTGAAGAAAGCTGCTGCTGAGTCAAATGTCGAAGTGGGGGATGAAACAGCTGATAAAGGTGCAGCAATTGAAGAAGCTATTGACCAGTTGTTGAAATTAAATGATAGCGAGCTTCGTAAAGATTTTCCGCTTCATGTCTTGCAAACAGGATCAGGAACCCAAAGTAATATGAACGTCAATGAAGTCGTTGCTAATTTAGCTAATAAACTTCATCCAGGTTTAAACGTTTTACCAAATGATGATGTTAATCGGGGACAGTCTTCAAATGATACTTATCCTACAGCAATGAATATTGTGGCTGTTGAGGCACTGGATAAACTTGAACCAGCTGTGCAACACCTAATTGATGAGCTTATACTAAAGCAAAATAAATATTGGAAAACCGTTAAGGTAGGTCGTACTCATTTGCAAGATGCTACACCAATTACTTTTGGCCAAGAAGTTTCAGGTTATATTTCTGCACTAAAACATGACTTGAATTATATTCAAGAACTTAAACCAACATTGTATGAATTAGCAATAGGTGGGACAGCTGTTGGCACCGGACTTAACGCCGCACCTGGAATGACTGCGAAAATTGCCGGTAAATTGTCTCAAGTATATGGACACGAATTTAAAGTTAATACCAATAAGTTCTGGGGTCTGGCTCATCATTCCGGTTTAGATGTTGTTCATGGTGCTTTAAAAACCTTAGCTGCTGATATGTTTAAAATTGCTCAAGACATCAGGTTTTTGGCTTCTGGACCGAGAGCGGGCTATCACGAGCTTAATATACCAGCTAATGAACCCGGGTCGTCAATTATGCCTGGTAAAGTTAACCCCACGCAAGCTGAAGCAGTAACCATGGCAGCCGCAAAAGTTTTTGGCAATGACACAACTATTACTTTTGCGTGTTCACAAGGAAATTTTGAAATGAATGTCTATAAAACTGTCATGATTACAGCTTTTCTAGATTCTTGTGATATTTTAACTGGTACTATTACAGGGTTTGCTGATAAAATGATTGCTGGTTTAACTGTTAATGCAGAAAAGATGGATGATCTGCTTGAGAGCTCATTAATGACAGTTACGGCATTATCGCCTCATATTGGTTATCATGCAGCTGCGAAAATTGCCCAAACTGCAGATAACGAAGGAACCACTCTTAAGGAAGCAGCGCTTAAAAGTGGTAAATTAACAAAAGAGGAATATGATAAGTGGATGGATTATATGGCGATGACCAATGTATCTCAAACTAATCCTGAAAAATAATTTTTTAAAATTTAGAGGAGAAAAAAATGGGTAAATTTGTTTTTAGTCCTAACGGCAGTGCAGAAATTAAAGACCATTATGATGCAGTAATCGTTGGAGCCGGTGGAGCCGGTTTAACGGCCGCAATTCAAGCAAAAGAACTAGGCTTGAATGTTGCCGTTTTTGAAAAAAATGCTGATCTTGGTGGAAATACTAACAGAGCCTCATCTGGGATGAATGCTTCTGAAAGCTTGGTACAGCTTAATGAAGGGATTATAGATAACAAGGAAGATTTTTACCAGGAAACTTTAAAGGGTGGAGGCAGACTAAATGACCGCGACCTTTTGAGATATTTTGTTGACCACTCAGCAGTGGCGATTGACTGGTTAATGAATCATGGCATCGAGTTAACAAATTTGACAATAACTGGTGGTATGAGTAAGAAAAGGGCTCACCGTCCCGCCTCAATGGCACCGGTTGGCAGTTATTTAGTAACAGGAGCTTTAAAGCAAATTCAGGAAAAAAATATTCCTGTTTTTAATAATTCTCGTGTAATTAAATTATTACAAGATAACGATAAAAGGGTTGTAGGAATTGAAGTTGAAACTGATTCAGGAACTAAAAAGGTTCAAGCGACGGCTACTTTACTAGCCTCAGGTGGCTTTGGTTCTTCAAAAGATTTAATACAAAAATACCGTCCAGATCTGGCGAATTACAAAACAACTAATCAACCCGGAGCTACAGGTGATGGTTTAATGTTAGCTGCTGAAATAGATGCTCAATTAGAGCAAATGGAATTTATTCAGGTTCACCCCACAGCACAGACAGACACTGATCACGTTTATTTAATAGGTGAAGGTTTACGTGGCGAAGGAGCAATTTTAGTTAATAAATCTGGACAAAGATTTGTTAACGAGCTTGATACTCGAAAAATCGTTTCCGATGCCATCACTAAATTAAATGAGGATGGTGCTTACCTTCTGTTTGATCAAACGATCCGTAATAATTTCACTGCTGTCGAATTTTATGATCATGTAGGATTAGTCAGTCAAGGCTCTTCCATTGATGAATTAGCAGCAAATATTGGCGTTAACAGTGATAATCTAAAGAAAACAATTGCAAAATGGAATGAAGCTGTAAAAAACAAAAATGATAGTGAATTTCAGCGGACTACTGGAATGGATCGCACTATCAAGCAAGGTCCTTTCTTTGCTATTCATATTAATCCGGCAATTCATTATACTATGGGTGGAATTCATATAACTCCAAAAACTGAAGTTTTGGATTCAGACGGAAACGTTATTCCAGGTCTCTATGCTGCTGGCGAAGTTTCAGGAGGATTACATGGTAATAATAGAATTGGTGGAAACTCGATTGCTGAAACAGTGGTGTTTGGCAGGCAGGCCGGTATACAGATGACAGAATACACAAGACAATTTAAATAATTATTTAAAATGCTTAGAAATTCTAAGCATTTTTTGTATTATTTAAAAGATGAAAATCATTTTATATTTTTAAAAAATTAAAATTTAAATTATTTATTTTAAATATTGAAAAATGATAGGATAAATTTTATAATTATTTATGTAAAGGATTACATTTTTTAAAAATTTGAAAGGAAATGACGTTATGAATAAAAAGGTTTTACTAGTTGGTGATGGAGCAGTAGGTTCAACTTTTGCCAATGATTTATTACAACATACCAGAGTTGACGAACTGGTTATTTGCGATGTGGTAAAAAAGCGCCCACTGGGTGATTCAATGGATTTAGAAGACATACTGCCATTTACAGGAGAATGTAATATTCATTCTGGAGAATACTCTGATGCAAAAGATGCTGACGTTGTTGTGATCACCGCTGGTGTTCCGCGTAAGCCGGGAGAAAGCCGTTTGGATCTGGTTAATAAAAACGTAAATATCTTAAAAAGCATAATTCAACCTGTAGTTGAATCAGGCTTTAACGGTATTTTTCTCGTTTCTGCTAATCCCGTTGATATTTTAACAACGCTGACCCAGAAACTATCTGGTTTCCCTAAAAATAAGGTTATCGGAACGGGAACTTCTCTTGATTCAGCTCGCTTGAAAGTTGATTTGGCAAGAAGATTACATGTTCCTGTTGCTGAAGTTAATTCCATGGTTTTAGGAGAGCATGGTGATACTTCTTTCGAAAACTTTGATGAGTCAACAGTTAGTGGCAAGCCGCTTAAAGATTTTGCTGGTATTGACAACTCTGTGCTGGATCAATTAGAATCAGGTGTTCGTAAAAAAGGAGGAAAAATAATTGAAAATAAAGGTGCTACATTTTATGGCATTGCGATGATGTTAACTCAAATTGTTACTGCAATATTAACTAATCGATCAATCGCCTTGCCTTTATCAGCACCAATTAAGGGTGAATATGGAATTAAAAATGAGCTTTATCTAGGAACTCCAGCTGTCGTAAATGGTGCAGGAATTAGTCAGGTGCTTGAAACTGAGCTTTCTGAAACTGAAAAAGCTAAGATGCTAAACTCAGCTTCCAAAATGCAGGAAGTACTAGATAATATTGCTTTAGATTAACCAAAAAGAAGGCATGACGAATGCAGGTTGGAAAAAGGATTTTTTTAAAAAGAAACCTTCCGCAAAAAGAAGTAATTGCTGCGTACAGAAAGTTGCCCTCATCAAACGTGGCTGATTGTATGAATAGAACAGGTGCAATGGCACCAAGAATTAAGCTTATGTCCAAGCCTCAGAAGGAAATGTGTGGACCAGCTTTTACAGTTCATAACCGTCCAGGTGATAATTTGACTATTTATGCAGCGTTAAAATATTGTCATGAAGGCGATATCGTTGTCATTGATAATGAAAATGATAATACCAGGGCTGTTATTGGCGAAGTGATGATGACCTGGCTGCGCGACCAAAGACATGTTGCTGGAGTCGTAGTTGACGGACCAATACGTGACATTGATAGTTTGCGTAATTGGGACTTGCCCATATACGCAGTTAGTACAACACCTGATGGACCATATAAAGAGGGTCCGGGAGAAATAAATGTCCCAATTTCTTGTGGGAATGTAAGTGTTAATCCTGGTGACGTAATTTTAGGTGATGCCGATGGTGTTATTAAGATTGCTTTAGAAGAAGCAAGTGAATTGCTTCCAGTTGTTCAGGATTTTCATAAAAAAGATGATGCAAAAGCGGCCAGTTTTCATGATGGCACAGGAAATATAAATTGGCTTGATGAAGAACTAAAGAATAAAAATTATGAAATTATCGACGATATTTATCGCCCGGAAAATTACAGGTAATTAAAATGAAAACACTAGAGAAAGTTAATTACAAGGGATTTATTTTGCCTCTGGCTGTTGGTGTTATACTTTGGTGCATCACGCCTTTGCGTCCTGCAGGCTTATCTGCTCCAGCTTGGGAAATGTTTGCTATTTTTGTAGCAACTATTGTTGGATGTATCACGAAACCTTTGCTAATAGGTGGCACCACTTTAATCGGACTAATAGTAACGGTTTTAGTTGGCTTAGCCCCAATCAAGGACATTGTTGATCCTAAAACAGGGAAAGTAACAACTGGAATTCTTAGTGCCTTTAGCAATTCAGCTTCTTGGCTGATTGCTATGGCTTTCATCATGGCCTATGGTATTAGTAAAACGGGACTGGGCAATCGTATAGCTTATTGGATGATTAAACGTTTCGGCAAGAAATCCATTGGTATTGGTTATGCCATTACTGGATTGGAATTAGTTCTAGGATCTCTAATTCCTTCAAACAGTGCTAGAACTGGAGGAGTCGTTTGGCCCGTAACCGAATCAATATCTAAAGATTATGATTCATACCCTAATGACCCTTCCCGCAAGAAAATTGGTGCCTATCTCAGCTTTATGGCTTTTCATGCCAATATTCTTTCAACTGCCCTCTTTATTACTGGCGCAGCACCTAACATGGTTGCTTCACAAATGGCAGCACAGAAGAATTATAACATGACCTGGATTAGTTGGTTTTCAGCCGCAGTCGTTCCTGTTCTTGTTGCAACTATTGTAATTCCTCTTGTAATTTATAAAATTTTTCCACCAGAGATAAAAGAAACACCTAATGCTGAAAAATGGGCCACTGATCATTTAAAGGAGATGGGACCAGTTACAAAACCTGAAAAAATTATGTCAATGGTATTTTTGCTAGCGATAATTTTATGGGTTTTATCTGGCGTTTTTGAGATTCCTCAATTAGATTCAACTTTTGTTGCCTTTCTAGCAGTTGGCTTGTTGCTGTTAACAGGTGTTTTAACTATGAAAGATGCCTTAAACCAAACTGGTGCCTGGAATATTTTGATTTGGCTGTCGATTTTAATTTTTATGGCAAGTAAACTTATTTCATTTGGCTTTATTGACTGGTTCTCAAAGACCATTCAAACAAGTCTTCACGGTATCAGCTGGCAAATAGTATTAGTGGTTTTGGTAATATTAATGTTTTATACTCACTACTTCTTTGCTAGTGGAACCGCTCACATGACTGCCTTATATTTGCCATTCTTGTCAGTGGCAGTAGCTACCGGTGCTCCTTTGGGACTTTCAGCAATGCTGCTTGCATTTACAGGAGCTTTCAATGCTTCAACCACTCACTATGCCAATGGACCAGCTTCAATTTTAGCTACGACAGGTTACATTAAACAAGGTGAATGGTGGAAATACAACTTTATCTTAGGAATTATCTATTTACTGATTTTTGGTGTAATTGGAACTTTCTGGATGAAAATTATTGGAATCTGGTAAATGCTTGAAGAGAAAAATTTAATCACTAATGATGGGATACGAATAGCATATTATGATACTGAAGAAAGCAAACAACCTATATTGGCAGTTCCCGGTATAGGAAGCACCGCAATATTATGGGAAGAAGTTGCCAAACTTTTTGCATCTGATTATCGTTTTATTGTAATAGATCCGCGTAATCAGGGTCGCTCACAGAGAACATTTAAAGGACAGCGTATCAGTCGTCATGCGGCTGATTTAGAGGAACTGATTACCAAGTTAAACTTGAAAAATATTATTGCTATTGGAAATTCAATGGGTGCTGCAAATATTTGGGCTTATGTTTCATTGTTTGGCTATAACAGACTACAGGCAATTATCGATTTGGATCAGCCTCCCAAGATGATTCGAGATAGCTCTTGGGAGTATGGTTTTAAAGATTTAACTTGGCAGAATTACCCGGATTATTTAAAAATAAATTTTGGCAATGGCAACTTTACTCATATTAATGATGAAATGTTTAAAAAGGCAAAAGCAGATTCCGGCAAATTTCGCTATTTTGCTGAAGAAAATTTTCTTTGTCGCATTGAACACGCAATGCAAGATTGGCGAGATGTTTTAATTGATTTAAAAATTCCAATGCTGGTTTTAGCAGGACAGAATTCTCCTTTTTTTGATTATCATTTTGCCTTTGCCATGGAAAAGTTGAATCAAATGATTAGCGCAAAAATTATTAAAAATTGTGGACACTTAATTCAGGCTGAGCAGACTTTAAGCATGTATAAAGAAGTTATGAACTTTTTAAAAAGGATTTAACAAAAGGTGAGAATCGGATAAATGGATAAAACCGTAGAACTTTTTTTAACATTGCCGGAAACCAAAAAAAGGTGGCAAAAATTTCTAATCAGCCAAGGAATTAACAATTTTAGCTCTCGTGAAGTTGCTGTGATTGATCATACTGTGGGTCTAATTGATGAAGATGGTCAATTAGTTAGCACAGGTAGCATTGCTGGAAATGTTCTCAAATATATTGCGGTTTCAAATGATGCATCTGTTCAGGGAGCAAGATTTAATCAGATAGTTTCAGCTCTAGAAGAATACCTTTTTAGTCAAAAAATTTATCATTCATTTGTATTTACTAAAGCAAAATATTCTGCCAGTTTTTCTCATTTAAATTTTAAGGAACTGGCTCATACTGATGAGGCTGCTTTTTTAGAGAGTGGTACACCAAATATTCAAGACTTTTTAGCCAAAATTCCCAGAATAGAAGACCAAAATCATAAAAAAGTTGCTGCAATTGTCATGAATGCTAATCCGTTTACTTTAGGTCATCAGGCCTTGGTAAAACTTGCTAGTAGCGAGAATGATCTGGTATATGTGTTTGTTGCTGCTACGGATGCTTCATTATTTAAAACGAGTGAAAGAATGGAACTGGTAAAAAAAGGAACTTCTGAATACCCAAACGTGTTAGTAATTAGCGGTGGGGACTATCTAGTTTCTCAATCAACTTTTCCGGCATATTTTTTAAAATCACCTGATGAACTGATCGCCACGCAAACGGAGATTGATGCGTTAATTTTTAAAAATACTATTGCACCGAAACTGGCAATAAAAAAACGTTATTTGGGTACTGAACCATTTTCAAGAACAACTAATTTTTATAATCAAAGCTTAAAAAACACACTTAGTCCCAAAATTGACGTTGAAATTGTCAAACGCTTTTGCAATAACAATCAAATAATTACAGCTACACGTGTCCGTCAATTGATCAAAAGTGATGAATTAAAGGACATTTCAAATTTAGTCCCGCCAACTACATTTGATTTTATTAATAAAAACTATCAAATTTTACAAGAAAGAATAAAGAAAGGAATGAACATCAATGGAAATTAAGACTGTTGGAGTGGCAGGAACTTTAGAATCTTCAGATATTCAAATAATGGTATCGGCTGGTCAAAATGGCGTTGAAATTGACTTGGAATCCGAAGTAGCCAAATCTTACGGAGATCAGATCAAAAAAGTAATAACTGATACTCTTAAAAAATTCGGAATTGAAAATGCGAAAGTTAAGGCTACTGATAAAGGGGCCCTTGACTGTGTGATTGCTTCACGTACATTGGCTGCAGCTCAAAGAGCAACCAAAACCACAGATAAACCAAGATTGGAGGTACTACAATAAATGACTTACGTAAAAAATCGTTTGCGTCGAACTATGATGTTTGTGCC
The DNA here is from genome assembly GCF_014323605.1 of Lactobacillus kimbladii. Classification (GTDB taxonomy): domain Bacteria; phylum Bacillota; class Bacilli; order Lactobacillales; family Lactobacillaceae; genus Lactobacillus; species Lactobacillus kimbladii_B. The sequence continues at coordinate 127,899 of NZ_SCMB01000003.1, forward strand.
GGGAAATAATCCAGCTATGGTTAAGGATGCCGGTATCTATGGTGCCGACTCTATTATGTTGGATTTGGAAGATGCAGTATCTCTAACTGAAAAAGATGCAGCAAGAATGTTAGTATTTAATGCTATTAAAACAGTTGATTTCGGTGGTGCAGAAGTAGTTGTCAGAATTAATGGTCAAGATACGCCTTTTTATGACGAAGACGTAAAGGCAATGGTGCGCGCTGGAGTGGATGTTATTCGCCTGCCTAAAACTGAATCAGCTGCAATGATTAAAAAATTAGTAGCAGATATGGAAAAGGCAGAAGAAGAATATGGCGTTGAAAAAGGCTCTATTGGCGTAATGGCTGCGATTGAAAGTGCTAAAGGCGTTCTTAATGCACCGGAAATTGCTACTGCAACGCCTTTGATGATGGGCTTGGCAGTTTCAGGTGAAGATTATACTGCTGATATGCACACCCATCGTTACCCAGATGGACGTGAACTTGAATTTGCTCGCAACATGGTTTTACAAGCTGCTAGAGCTGCAGACGTTTATGCCTTTGATACTGTTTTTTCTAATATGAACGACACCGAAGGGTTTTACCGCGAAACAAAATATATTTATGAACTGGGATATGATGGCAAGTCTTTGGTCAATCCACGGCAAATTCCAATGGTTAATAAAGTATTCAACCCTACTAAAGACGAAATTGAAAATGCACTTGCTGTGCAAAATGCAATTCAAGAAGCAAAGGCAAAGGGGTCTGGAGTAATTTCGATGAACGGCAAGATGGTTGACAAGCCTGTAGTTGAAAAAGCTGATCGCGTTATTGAAACAGCAAAAGCTTCTAATTTAATTGATGAGGAGGGTAATTACATTGGAGAATAAAGTAAAGCGCAATTTGCCGGATGATTTGATGACTAAAATGAATCTAAAACCATTTAAGTCAGTTGTAGTTGGTAATCCTGAAGTAAAGAGAGTTGCACCCAAGGTGCAAGTTACCACCGGTGAATCAAAAGTGGTCGATTCTTTAGAGGAAGTTATCAAAAAGACACTAAAAGACGGTATGACTATTTCATTTCACCATCATTTTAGAAATGGCGATTTTGCTTTTAACAAAGTAATGGATTTAATTATTAAAATGGGTTACCAAAACCTGACTTTAGCTCCTTCATCTTTGACTGGTGTTATGAATGACACAGTAATTGAAGCAATTAAAAAAGGTGTCATTACCAATATTACTTCATCTGGAATGAGAGGCAGCTTAGGCGATTTCGTTTCCCATGGTGGACTGAAGAATCCAGTAATTTTCCGTTCTCACGGCAATCGGGCTCGTTCAATTGAAGAAGGAGAAATCAAAATTGATGTTGCCTTTTTAGGTGTCCCTAACTCTGATCCCGCAGGAAATGCTAATGGGCAAGAAGGAGATGCCGTATTCGGTTCTTTAGGATACGCATTGATTGACTCTCAATATGCGGATAAAGTAGTTTTACTGACAGACAACATTGTTGATTATCCAAATACTCCTGCTTCTATTAAACAAACTCAGGTCGATTACGTTGTTAAGGTTGATCAAATAGGTGACGCGGATAAAATTGGTTCAGGAGCGACTCGTTTTACTAAAGATCCAAAAGAGCTGAAGATTGCGCAAACCGTTAATCAGGTAATTACTAATTCACCTTATTATAAGCAAGGATTTTCTTTTCAGACAGGATCTGGTGGAGCTGCTCTTGCTGTGACTAGATATTTAAGAGAATCAATGTTAAAAGATGGCATCACAGCATCGTTTGCTCTAGGTGGCATTACCAAGCCCACAACCGACCTACTTGAGGAGGGTCTGGTCAAAAAAATTATGGATGTGCAGGATTTTGATAAAGGTGCTGCTGCATCAATGGCTAAGAATAAAAATCAACAAGAGATTGATGCTTCATGGTATGCCGATCCTCACAATAAAGGTGCAGTAGTTAATAATTTAGATGTTGCTATTCTTTCGGCTTTACAAATTGACACAGACTTTAATGTTAATGTAATGACTGGTTCTGATGGTGTTATCCGTGGCGCTATTGGTGGTCATCAAGATGCGGCTGCAGCCAAAATGACTATTATTACTGCTCCATTAGTACGCGGAAGAAATGCTACTGTTGTTCCGGCAGTTGAAACTGTTGTAACTCCAGGCGATTCAATAGATGTTTTGGTAACTGAAAGAGGAATTGCAGTTAATCCACGCCGTAAAGATCTCATAGATGCTTTTGCCAAAGTTCCTGAACTCAATGTGGTTGATATTAAGGAACTTCAAGAAATGGCTCAAAAGCAAGTTGGAATACCAAAACCACTGGCATATACTGATCGCACTGTCGCTTTAATTCAGTATCGAGATGGCACAATTATTGATACTATTAAGCAGGTAAAAGACTAATTAATTATTTTTAAAAAAAGTGTGAGAATGAGCTGGAACTTGTTCTCACATTTTTTAGTTATAATATAAAAGAGGTGAATACCAGAATGATAAAATCAATTTTTAATGAAGGCCAGCCTCAGAGTATAACTGAGGTACTGCAAAATAAAGATGAACGCGTCAAACTTCAACAAGAAATCTTGCAAAAGTTTCCAGAAACTACATTATTAGATGTTAAATTGAACATTCCAGGCCCTATTAAAAACAATCATTATTTAGAGAAAATATTCGCCGCAGGTATTTTTGACTTAGAGACAGTTTTTCAAAACAGTAACTTGCCTTTTATTCTTTATGAACATTGGGAAAAGGTAACGGGTCCCGAAAATTTTTACCTTGTCAATTGTAACTACAGAGTTGTTAAGGAAAAAGCAGTTGAATTTGAGGAGCATCAAAAATTAAATCGGCTTTTTGATGCTGATGTTTTAATTGATAAACAAAAACAGGCTATATCCCGCAAAGAATTGGGTTTGCCTGTTCGCAGATGTTTTTTATGTTCAAGACCTGCCAAAGAATGTGCTCGTTCAAGAAGACATTCGGTTACAGATTTACAAGATTATATCACTAATTTGTATAGGCAGGAGATATCCTCTGATTAAAACTAAAGAGTGTCATTCTTATGTAAAACTCTTTCTGCTATTCCACTAGTAGTGATCAAGTGAGTAATTACTCCTGTTCTTAAGGCTCCTAAAAGAGCGTCTTCTTTAAAGCGGTTCCTAACAATTACAAAGCGATTAGGAATTGCAAAAATATTGGAAAGACTGATTCCAGAAATATGGGGCTCAATGGGACTATAAAAGCGTCCCTTAATATCATAAGGCCTACCAAAAATAATTCCTGCTAACTGGTTTTTCTCAAGACCAGTAAATAGTTTATCTGCATAATAATCCATAAAGAACTGGCCAGATTCTAATGATTGCACTGTTCCGATACTTGCAAATACCAGATCCAGCTGTGAAAAATATTTTTCTATGTATTCATAATATGGTTCTTGATGAACTTTTTTTACTAAAGTGGGATCAATCGCATAAAGAGGAGCAGGAAAAGTGAGACATTTTGCGCTGAACTTATTAGCTGCATGTTGAATTAGAGGTTGTTTACGTTTACTTGCGTTTACCACTTGGCCTAACAATTGTATAAAAGTCAAATCATCACGTGTTTCTGCTGAAAAATCATCAATAATATCTCTTATGAGAGTTCCCCAAGTTAAGCCGACAACATGAGCTGAATTAATATAATTCTGTATTTGTTTAGCTGCATAGTTAACAATCATTTCATTATCTTGGTTTTTGGTTTCTTTATCTTCTAAGATATAAACTTCTTTTAAATCAAAGAGTCTTTGGAATTCACGCTCAAGTTTCTGTGCCCGTTTGGGACTTTGATAAATACTAATTTTTACAATTCCCTTATCTTCGGCTTCTTCTATTGCCTTAGCTATAAGATAACGAGAGAGATTATACTTTTTCGAGATTTCTGCAATGTTCAGCTTGCTCAAAAAATAGTCATGTGCGATATTCGCAAGTTGTTCATCTGTTAACAATGTCATTTGCTTATTCCTATTCTTTATACTTTACATTTGTTTTAATTATATTAGAAAAAAAGCTTTAATACTATAACTTAAGTAACTTTTAAGGAGAAAAATTTTTAGTAAATGAGACGAAATTTAAATTTGACTTTTTTATTCAAGTAAATCACAAAACTTTGCATGAGTAATTTTTTGCAAATCTTGAGGTTTTAGAAATACACTACGTCCTATTTTGCCACTTGAAACAGCAACATTTTCTTCACTAACCATACTATTGTCAAGAAAAATGGGAAAGTGATGTTTAAAATAAATCCCAATAGGAGTATTGGCACCATGTACATAACCGGTAGTCTTTTCTAAATCTTTCAGAGGCAACATTTCACATTTTTTATTACCTGAATTTTTCGCTAGTTTTTTCATACTTAAATGTTCAGTTACTGGAATCACTGCTACTAAAGCAGGTGTCTTATTTCCAAAACACACGAGAGTTTTATAGACCAAGTGTTCTTTCTCGTTTAAAATAGATGTATCCATTTTTGCCACACCACCTGAGTCTTCATGTGTAGCAAATTCTGCTTGGCGATAAGAGATTTTATTTCTATCCAATATTTTTTCAACAAGTGTTTTTTCAATCTTATTTTTCTTTTTTGACATAATGATCACCTTTTTAATGATAGCATTGTTAATAGGGAAAATAAAAAGGGAGTTAAAAAAATAATGAAATTATTAATTATTAAAATAGAAACTAGTCATGAAGTTGAAGATGCACTAAATATATATAGTCATGATGTACTGCACTGTTTGGGCACTGAAACACGAAGGCGTTCGGACTTTGAACAAGCAGGTTGGGAGTCTGATTCAACTATTGTTAAATTAGACGAAATAAAAGATTTACCTGAGGATATGCAATTCTTAGCGTATTTTGACACAGAACAAGATAAGGCTGATTTAGTTAAAAAGTACCAAAAAAAGTTGTCTGAATTAAAAAGCTATGGTTTGAAAATAGGTCAGGCTAAAGTGAGTGCTTCTTATATTAAAGATGAAGACTGGAATACAGTATGGCAAAAATTTTATCATCCAATTTCGTTTTCTAGACACCTTGCAATAGTACCTGAATGGGAAGAATATGAGCCTGCATTTAAAGACCAGAAAGTAGTTAAGCTTGATCCAGGCCTAGCATTTGGAACAGGTTCACACAAGACCACTCAACTAGCATTGTTAGGACTGGAACAAACTTTAATCAAGCCAGAGACTGTTTGTGATGTTGGCACTGGTTCTGGAATTTTAGCTATTGCTTCATCTGTTTTAGGAGCAAGATCAGTTTTAGCAACGGATATATCTGACGAGGCAATAACTGCTGCTAATGAGAATATATCTTTAAATAATTTAACTAATATAAAAGTGCAGAAGACGAATTTATTAAATAAAGTTAAGGGTATATATGATATTATTGTAGCAAATATTTTAGCTGAAATTTTACTTGATTTAATTCCAGAATTGAATGAACATTTAAATTTAAATGGAAAAGTGATTTTTTCTGGGATAGATTGTGACCAGATTGAAAAAATCAAAAAGGCTTTGACTGTAAATGGGTTCCATATTATATTGTCAATGCAGCAGGGACGTTGGATTGGGCTAATTATTGAAAGAAAAGATAACTAAAAAGAGTTATAATAGATAATTAAATTAGTAAGGAACTGACAAGTTGATTGATAAACTAAAAAATATTCCTTTTTTTAAAAAGTTAAATAGCTATAAGATAACACCAGTAATTTGCTGGAGTATATTAGTCATGATTTTGCCACTCTTATTTAGCCTGTTTTCAATAGGCACTATTTATCGTGTGGGTCTCTTATTTATAGTACTCAACAGCATAATCAGCTATCACATTGGCAAATTGATTAAAGCACTTAATTTAAGGCACTATTGGCTGTTGTTTATGCCGGGCTGTTTTTGCTTAATTGTTTTATTGAAATATGCCAATTACAATTTTTTATTTGGGTTAATTTACCTGATTTTGGAAATATTTGGTTTAATGGATAATCAAATCTATGGTTAGTGCTAGAAGGGGCGATATTCTATGTCAAAGTACATTGAAATGACACATGAGCAGGTGATAGATACCTGTAAAAAATATATGAATGATGATCAAATTGCATTTGTTGAAAAAGCATATAAATTTGCTGAAAATGCTCATAAAGATCAAAAAAGAGCTTCTGGACAACCATACATCGTTCATCCTACCCAAGTTGCTGGCACTCTTGCTCAATTAAGTCTTGACCCTGATACAGTAGCTGCAGGATTCTTACATGATACTGTAGAAGATACCCCAGTGACCAATGATGATATTAAAGAAAACTTCGGCAAAGATGTAGCTTTTATAGTAGATGGCGTCACTAAGTTAAATAAATACCAATACAAATCACACCAAGAATTTTTAGCTGAAAATCACAGAAAAATGTTGATTGCAATGGCAAAAGATATTCGTGTGATTATGGTCAAGCTGGCAGACAGACTGCATAATATGCATACATTAGAGCATTTACGCCCTGATAAGCAACGTAGAATTGCATCGGAGACAATGGATATATATGCGCCTTTAGCCGATCGTTTGGGTATTGGAACAGTTAAATGGGAACTCGAAGATATGAGTTTTCATTATTTAAATCCAAAAGCATATTACCGCATTGTTAATTTAATGAGTCTTAAACGTAGTCAAAGAGAAAAATATATTCAAGATGCGATCAAGACACTTAAAGAAAGCTTGGATAGTCTGGGAATCAAGTATGAAATATATGGTCGTCCAAAGCACATCTATTCTATTTATAAGAAAATGGTCAACAAGCATAAAGATTTTAATGAAATTTATGACTTGTTAGCAGTACGTGTGATTGTTAAAACAGTTAAAGACTGTTATGCGGTTTTGGGTGCTGTTCATACCAAATGGAAACCAATGCCAGGTCGCTTTAAAGATTATATTGCTGTGCCTAAAGTTAACGGTTATCAATCACTTCATACTACGATTATTGGCCCTGGTGGCAGACCTCTTGAGATACAAATCAGAACCGAACAAATGCATGAAGTTGCTGAATACGGTGTGGCTGCTCACTGGGCATATAAGAGGGGGAACTTTAAAGGTGTAGAACAAACCAGTTCAAATGAAAAGTTGGATATGGTCCGTGAAATTTTAGAATTAAAAGATGAAACTTCAGATGCTGATGAATTCATGAAAAGCGTTAAAAGCGAAATCTTCTCTGATCGCGTTTATGTTTTCACTCCTAAAGGTGAAGTTTATGAACTGCCAAAAGGGTCAGTTACCTTAGATTTTGCTTATGAGATTCATACTCAAGTGGGTAGTCATGCAGTCGGAGCTAAAGTCAATGGCAAACTAGTACCGTTAGATTATAAGTTAAAAAATGGTGATGTCATTGAAATCATGACTCAATCTAATGCTACCCCATCAAGAGATTGGGTAGATTTGGTTAAGACCTCACGTGCACGCAATAAAATTCGCCGGTACTTTAGAAATCTTGATCGTGACCGTAGTATTGAGCAGGGCGAGCAAATGGTGGCGGACAAGTTGCGTGAGCAAGGACTTTCACCTAAAGTATTTATGTCTAAAGAACATATTGAACCACTATTAGAACAAATAAATTACCATACTGCTGATGAAATGTATGCTTCAATCGGTTTTGGTGATCTTTCCGCAATTGGTGTGGTTAACAGATTAACTGCGGATATACGCCGCGAAAATGAAAAGAAGAAACAAAAGCAGCTTGAAGAAGAAATTCTGAATTCAGGACAAAAAGCAGTTACGGAAAATCCACCAAGTAAAAAAGATTCTAAGGCAATGAAGATCAAGCACAAAAATGGTGTTATGATTCAAGGCATAAGTGACTTGATGCTTCATTTGGCCAAGTGTTGCAACCCAGTTCCAGGAGACGACATTGTCGGCTATGTTACTAAAGGTCGGGGCGTGACAATTCATCGAACAGACTGTCGCAATATAGTAAATAATGACGAAAGTAAGGGCAGACTGATTGAAGTTCAATGGGAGAATGTTGCAGAAAACAGTGCTCAATCATTTAATGCTAATATTGAAGTCTTCGGCTACAATCGTGGTAAATTACTTACTGATGTCATTACAAAGTTGAATACACTAACCCCAAACATTAATAATATCTCAGGCAAAGTTAATGAAGATAATATTGCTCATATATATGCTACAGTGGCGGTGAACAATTCAGCACAACTAGAAGACATTTTGACTAAGTTAAGAGATATACCAGATGTATACCAGACGAGGAGGGCTGATAATTAATGCGGATTGTGATCCAAAGAGTAAACCGAGCTAGTGTTAAAATTGCGGGAAATACAGTAGGACAGATCTCTAAGGGTTTATTATTGCTGGTCGGGTTAAAAGAAGGCGATGAAGCCGATATTGTTAAAAAGGCCGCTGCTAAAATTGTTAAAATGCGTATCTTTGAAGATGAAAATGGTAAAACCAATTTAGCAATTAAAGATGTTGGCGGACAAATATTAAGTGTTAGTCAGTTTACTTTACTAGCAGATACCAAAAAGGGTAATCGACCAAGTTTTATCAAAGCTATGAGACCACCAAAATCAAAAGAGTTATGGGAACAGTTTAATAAAGATTTGGAAGATTTAGGATTAATTGTAGCAAGAGGTGAATTTGGTGCAAACATGCAGGTTGATTTAGAAAATGATGGACCTTTCACAATCGTGTTGGATCTGTAAATATCGTGCATGAATAGTACTACAGGTTGACTTTTAACTGTGAAAACTATATTCTAAAAAAGAATTATCAATGACAAAGACTGAAGTTTAGTATTTTTATTCAGAGACCGCCTGTTTTTGGTGAAAAGGTGAGAAAAAACTAACTGTGACCCCTTTACCAGATAATGAGCGCATCGCGAGCGTTATTCGCAGCAGGTAAAAGGTGGTACCGTGCTAAATCAGAGCGCCCTTGATTTATTCAAGGACGTTTTTTTATTAAAAGGATGATTAAATGAGAGTTCAAAGACCTAAAGGAACAGTTGATATTTTGCCAGATGAATCTGGATCATGGGAAAAAGTCGAACAAATATTACGTGACTTTTTTAAACAAGCAAATTACCGCGAGATTCGGACACCTAGTTTTGAAAACTACAATGTTTTTTCACGTTCGAGTGGTGAAACTTCTGATGTTGTTGAAAAAGAAATGTACGATTTTAATGATAAAGGTGGCAGACACATTGCCTTAAGGCCTGAAGGAACAGCTGGAGTAGTGCGAGCTTATGTTGAGGATAAACTTTATGCACCAGAAATTGCCAAGCCCTTAAATGTTTATTATATTGAATCGACATTTCGCTATGAAAGACCTCAAGCAGGTCGTCAACGTGAATTTCACCAAATTGGCATTGAGAGTTTTGGTTCCGCAAATCCTTTGGCTGACGTAGAAACAATTGTTCTAGCTCATGATTTGTTGGCCAAGCTTGGTGTGAAGAATTATGAATTGCATATCAATACACTAGGAAATTCACAAGTACGGCAAGGTTATCATGATGCGTTGGTTAATTATTTTAAACCAGTCAGAGACCAGCTTTCTGATGATTCAAAAAGACGGTTAGAAAAAAACCCTTTGCGCATTTTAGATTCCAAAGATGAACAGGATAAGAAATTTTTACCAGATGCACCTAAAATAGTTGATTATTTGGATCAAGAATCAAAGGAAAACTTTGACCAAATTTTAAAGATGCTGGATCAATTAAAAATTAATTATGTGATTGATAATGATTTAGTTCGGGGACTGGACTACTACACTGGTGTAATTTTTGAATTCATGGTCGAAGATAAAAGCATTTGGGAATCTGCTTCAACAATTCTTGGCGGTGGCCGTTATGATAACTTAGTAAAGGAATTTGACGGACCAAGTACTCCAGCAGTCGGTTTTGGCATTGGCGAAGAACGTTTGATGCTGGTATTGCAAAAACAAAATCCAAAACTTTTTGCAGATCAGGGTATTGATTTCTTTATTGCCAATATCGGTCAAGAAACAGAAGTAAAAACAGTTGAAATTGCTCGTTTATTACGTAAACAAGGGCTGAAAGTTCAATATGATGTCGAGCAAAAGAAGTTAAAAGCTCAATTCAAAAAAGCAGATAGAGCTAAAGCAAAATATGTTATTACTCTTGGCGATAAAGAATTGACTGCCAAAGTTTTAAATGTTAAGAGACTTTCTGATGCTAAAACATTTAAGTTTGCTTTTAATGATCTAGAAAATATAAATGCGGTAATGAAACAATTAAAGGAATAAAAATGAAAAAAATGGAAAAAAGAACTGACTATTGTGGCAATATCACTCAAAACTACCTTGATAAGAATGTAAATTTATATGGCTGGGTGCAACGTGTGCGCAATCTGGGTAATTTGATATTTATAGATTTACGCGATCGTGAGGGACTAGTCCAAGTAGTAGTTAATCATGATTCAGGTAAAGAATTAATGGCTATTGCTGATTCATTGGGAAATGAATATGTAATTCAAGTTAAAGGAAAAGTGGTCAAACGTTCAAGTATTAATCCTGACATGAAAACGGGAGAGGTTGAAGTTGAGGCTAAAGAAATCAATGTGTTGAACAAAGCCAAGAATCCGCCATTTGAAGTTAAAGATAATGTTGAAGTTGCCGAACAGACTCGGCTAAAGTATCGCTATTTGGATTTGCGTAGACCAAACTTGCAAAATGCTATCATTTTACGGTCAAAAATTTTACGAGCAACACACGAATTTTTTGATCAAAATGGTTTCATTGACATTGAAACACCAATTTTAGGAAAATCTTCACCTGAGGGTGCACGTGACTATTTGGTACCGTCCAGAATCTATCCGGGCAGTTTTTATGCTTTGCCGCAATCTCCCCAATTATTCAAGCAATTATTAATGGGGGCCGGCTTTGATAAATATTACCAGTTAGCTAGATGCTTTAGGGATGAAGACTTGCGAGGGGATAGACAACCTGAATTTACGCAAATTGATATGGAAACCTCTTTTACTGATGAGCAGCAAGTCCAGGACTATACAGAAGGTTTGCTCAAGAAAATCATGAAAGACGTAATGGGAATTGATCTGAAAACTCCAATTGATCGCATTTCCTGGACAGACTCAATGAATAATTACGGCACAGATAAACCAGACATCCGTTTTGGCATGTTGATTCACGACTTAAGTCCAATCTTTAAGGATAGTGCCTTTAAGGTTTTCTCTGGTGCTATTGCCAATGGTGGCTTTGTTAAAGGGATTGCAGTTAAAGATGGTGCTCAAAAATACTCTCGCAAACAAATTGAGAAAAAGCAGGACTATATTAAGCGCTATCACGCAAAAGGTTTGGCTTGGGTCAAATTTGAAGATGGCGAATTCTCCGGTCCTATTTCCCGCTTTTTAACTGATGAAAATAAAGCTGCTCTAATCAGTGAATTTAACTTGCAAGGCGGGGAACTAGTCGTATTTATTGCTGATAAATGGAAAGTCTGCTGCGATTCACTTGACCATTTACGTCGTGAATTTGCTAAAGAAACAAATATTATTCCGAAACATGTCTTTGACTTTGTCTGGGTGGTTGATTGGCCCTTATTTGAATATGATGAAGGTTTTGGCAGGTGGATTGCTGCTCACCATCCATTCACTATGCCTGATGATGAAGGTATTAAATTATTGGATACTGAACCGCATAAAGCTCACGCTCGCAGCTATGATATAGTTATGAACGGTGATGAACTAGGTGGTGGATCAATCCGTATTCACAAGCGTTCAATTCAGGAAAAAATGTTTAAGGCACTTGGCTTTACAAAAAAACGTGCCTATGAACAATTTGGCTACCTTCTTGAAGCTTTGGATATGGGCTTTCCACCACATGCTGGACTTGCCATCGGGCTTGACCGTTTTGCAATGCTGCTTGCTGAAAAAGATAATATCCGTGATGTATTGGCATTCCCGAAAAATGCCAATGCTTCAGAACCAATGATGCACGCGCCTGCCCCTGTATCTGAACCGCAATTGACTGATTTGGGTATTGAAATCGAGGATAAGTATCAAGAGGATGTAGCTAAAATTGAGGCAAAATTGAAAGCACAAGCGGAAAAAGATGCTGCACATAATACTAGTTGGGATTAAAAAGAAGATAAATATCAAAATAGCATGAAGAATTATGCTCTTCATGCTATTTTGTTCTCTTATTGTTAAGAAATTAACCTGAGTTAGGAGAAAATCATATGACTGATAAGTTTCACCGAGCCTTTGGCTGTTATGGTATTATTGGTGATCAAAAAACGTTAGTAGTAATTAAAAAGCATGGTGGTCCCTATATTAATCGCTTCGACTTACCAGGAGGTAGTTTAGAAGACGGGGAATCATTAAACCATACAGTTATGCGTGAAGTGAATGAAGAAACAGGTCTAGTAGTTCAAGATTAAAGGCAAATTGGTGTTACTTCATTTAAATACCCTTGGGATTACAAACAATGGCATTTGAATCAACATATTTGTGTTTTTTATGAAATAAAGAAAACTATTGGTAAAGTTCAAGGAGAAGTTAAACAATTTACTGGTCAAGACTCATTAGGAGCAGTCACGATACCATTAGCAAAAATAAGTATTGCAAACTCTTCGCCTTTAGTAGTTAAAGCCAAGGAATTTTTATTAAACCCAGACAAATTTGATTTAGCAGATCAAACTTTTAATAAGTGGACTGTACTTGATAAACCTGTTTTTTAAAGTAAAAAAAGTGTCTGGGAAAAAAATGCTCTTTGAAGTTAAATTAAAAAATTTACAATTTAAAAAGACCGACAAATCAACGCTTTATTGACGTGATTTGTCAGCCTTTTTAGTTAGGTTAGAGTTTTTTCCCAGACTCTTTTAACTAGATTATTTTAAACTTTGTAAAAAATCTAAAGCCTTATCGTAATCGGGCTCGTTAGTTAATTCCTGAATAAGTTCTTGGTACAAAACTTTTTTATCTGCATCAACGATCCAAACGCTTCTGGAATCTAAGTTATTAGCTTCAATAAATAAGCCCATGTTTTTACCAAAATCAAAAGAATCATCAGACAAGAGTTTCATCTTTGAAACACCTTCAGCTGCACACCAGTTTTTCTGCTCTTCTGGAGTATTGGTAGAAATAGTATAGAAATTGATACCGTCAAACTTATCAACTTCACCGTTAAACTTTTTAGTAGAAATACTGCAGACGCTGGTATTAATATTAGGTACCACACTGATTAAAGTTGGCTTGTCAACTAATTCTGTTACTGAAACAACAGAACCGTCTGCCTGTTTTACTTTAAAGTCTGGTAATTGTTCGCCCACTTTTGGTGGTTCACCATTGGTTGACAGTGGTTCATTTTTCATTGTTACTTGCATAATCTTAACCCTTTCTCTTGTTATAAATATAAACGACTACACTTTAAATTTTAAACTACTAAAGTTGAAAACCCCAAGAAATTAGCTTTTTAGTTATTATTAGTGTAATCAGTTATGCGCTGAATAGCCTCTTTGAGCTTCTCTTCAGAAGATGCATATGAAAAGCGAACATACCCATGACCACCTGCACCAAAAAAGCTGCCAGGAGTTACCCCAACTTTGGCTTTTTCAGCTAAATCTTTGGCAAAGGCGACATCGTCACAGCCAAATTTAGTTGGTATTTTAGCAAAAATATAAAAAGCTCCTTCTGGTGTAGCCATGGTATAACCGTTCTTTTTTAGACCATCTTCAAGAAGATGTAAACGACTTTGGTATTTTTCTCTAGCATCGATGTAGTCTTGATCGCCATGGTCTAATGCCTCTGACGCCGCAATCTGGACATTATCAGTTACAGAAGAAATTAAAAATGAATGTATTTTGATCATTGATTTCATTAGCTCGGCAGGTCCCGCGATATAACCAATTCTCCAACCAGTCATTGCGACGCTTTTCGACAGCCCCGATAACAAAACAGTTCTTTCCGGAATAATCTGTGTCAGAGAATAATGTTTCCTATCACCGTAAATTAATTCTGCATAAATTTCATCACTGACAGCAAATATATCGTATTTAGTGATAACGTCTGCTAACTCTTGCAAGTTTTGCTCTGAGTATACTCGACCTGTTGGGTTAGACGGGTCAGTAATAATAACGGCTTTTGCACCTTTGCCTTCATTTTCAAGCGTTTCAGTCAGCTTTTTGGCTGTTAAAAGAAAATTATCAGCAGAAGTATCAACTTGTACAGGTATACCACCCGCCATTTTTATAATACCAAAATAAACTTCCCAAACAGGAGTAGGAACAATGATTTTCTCTCCCGGATTTAGCAAAGCCATGGCAGCAATGTTCAGTCCTTCTGAGACACCTACAATAGCGCAAATTTCACTTTTAGGATCATAGCTTACACCCAAACTCTTTTTTAAATATTTGCTGACGGAATTTAAGTATTTTTCTTTACCAGCTTCTGGCGCATAATGGGAGTCATTGCTATTAATATCATTAATGGCCGCTCGTTTTATATGTTCAGGAGTATTTAAATCAGGCTCACCAATGGTTAATTTTATTATCCCAGGAATTTTAGAAATTTTTTGACTAAAAGATCTGATTTCAGAATTAGGTAAGTTTCTAATTCTAGAATTTATTTTTGCAGATAAGTTTTTTGCTAAATGTGGCATAACACAATAAGATCCTTCCTATTTTTCTTGAAACCATATTATAACCCAGCATGAACTTAAATAAAATTAAGAAAAAGTATTATTTTAGTGAGTTTATAGTTAGTGTATGCTAGTTATTTTTGTTATATTGGGTGTATACACGTAAGGAGTGTGTGATTTATGGATCAAAATGAGAAAAATAAGAGATTGAAGCAGTTAACTCCCGATCAGTACCAAGTGACTCAGCAAGCTGCAACTGATTACCCATTCAAAGGCAAATACGATGATTTTTATCAAAAAGGAATTTATGTTGATATTGTATCAGGTGAACCACTATTTTCGAGTGAAGACAAATATGATGCGGGTTGTGGCTGGCCTAGTTTTACCCGACCAATTAAAAAATTAGTCTACCACCGTGATCAGTCTCATAATATGGAAAGAACAGAAGTTAAGAGTCCAGACGCAGATTCGCATTTAGGACATGTATTTGACGATGGGCCGTCTGATAAAGGTGGCTTGAGATATTGTATCAATTCTTCAGCTTTAGCTTTCATCCCTTATGAGCAATTAGAACAAAAAGGTTACGGAAAATATAAAAAGCTTTTTAAATAATCTAAATTATGTAAAAAAGAACATGGCAAACTTAGTCATGTCCTTTTTTAATGTCTATTAAACTATTTCTTGTTCCTTAAAACTGCCGTAAACCCGTTCTACTTCTGTTACACTCATAAAAGCGTAGGGGTCGCTTTTTTTGACAATATGTAATATGTCATACATATCATAGCGGTCAATCACAGTAATCAATACTTTTTTCTCGTTATGACTGTATGCTCCTTCTACATCATGGAAAATCGTAATGCCACGATGCATTTTTTCCTGAATGCCATCAATAATAGCGTGAGGCTGCTCTGTCACAATGGTTACCTGCAGTTTCTGGTGCTGAGTATAAACGGCATCGATTACGCGGCCGTTAATAAAGATGGTTAAAGCTGAATACAAAGCTCGCGTCCAACCGAAAGCAAATCCAGCAGCAGCTATAATTATTAAATTTATTAAAATACTGATTTTACCGTAGCTCGTCCCGGTTTTTCTTTGAATGACAATACCTATAATATCAAGTCCACCTGTAGATATACCGTTTTTAAGCGCAAAACCTGTACCAAGGCCATTAATCATGCCACCAAAAATCGCACAGACAAGTGGATCAATATGCATGTTTAGGGGTTGAACTAGCCGCATCATAATTGATCCAAGTATAACAGTGATGATTGTAAAAAAAGTAAATTTATGTCCGATCTTTATCCAGGCAAGTAAAAGCAGAGGCAAGTTCAATACAAAATACAGAGCAGAAGTTGATAAGGTAACGGGTAAAAACCGCTCACTCATGGTATTAATTAATTGGGCAAAACCAGTTATTCCTGAGGAATACATGTGTCCTGGAGTCCAAAAGAAATTTAGAGCCACAGCTACGGCTAGCGAATAGAAAAATGAGGCAGAGATTTTAGAGAGTAGATTATACCGTCGGTTGAATGCGTCAAGCTGGTCCATTGTTCAATTATTCCTTTGTGAAAAATGCTAATTAAAATAATAAATACTAGTTTCTATATAAAAATAAAAACTAGTATTTTTCTTAAGTATACTAACACATTTTCGTGAAATTTAAAGAGTTTTTAATCTATTTTTGATTACTTTTGCCAATGTTTTTTGATGAATTCTTCTCTGCCACCAGATTCTTCAAGACTATAACGTAGTGGATTTTTTTTGTAAAAATCCTGATGATAATCTTCAGCAGGATAAAATGGCTTAGCTGGTTCAATTTTTGTTACTATTGGGTCATCAAATCTGCCACTATTTTGCAAATCTGCTCTGGACTTTTCTGCTGCTTCTTTTTGCGCATCTGAATTATAAAAAATTACAGGACGATAATTATCACCACGATCTTGAAATTGCCCAGATGCGTCAGTCGGATCAGTTACTTGCCAATAATAGTCAAGCAACTTTTCATAAGGCATAACAGCAGGATCATAAGTGATTTCTACTGCCTCAGTATGACCCGTCATTCCCGTGCATACTTGTTCATAGGTTGGGTTCGGCACATGTCCACCGGTATAACCCGAAATTACTTTTTTAATTCCAGGCAAAGAATCAAAGGGGCTTACCATACACCAGAAACAACCCCCAGCAAATATTGCTGTATCTAATTTTTCTTTATTTTCATACATAAACTCTACACGCTTTCTACTGCTAGATCAGATTACTGTTCTTCTCCATTTTATTTTGCCTAGTAGTTTACTGCAATTGATGAGCTTAAAATTATAAAACTTAGTAAATAATTAACTTAAATCTGTTTCTTTATCATAAAGCATACTGATCAAGTTCTATTACTTTATCATATTTTTTAGCAAATGCAGGTTGAACATTGTGTTCAATATCAATTACTGTGCCCGGGAAATTGAGAATCAAGTCAAAGACTTGACCGTAGCTTTCTTTATCTAAACCCGATAATGCTTCATCAACCAGTAATAACTTTTTATTGCGCAGTAGCAATCTGGCCAATTCTAACTTTCTTTTTTCTCCTCCAGATAAGGCATTGGCACCTTCACCAAGCCTCATATTCAGTGCATTCTCACTAGCAAATTTGGTTAATCCGACTTCATTTAAAACTTGTAAAATTGAAGCAGTCGGATAATTTTGACCAAGACACAAGTTAAAAAGCAGGGTACCGGTAAAAATGGTGGTCTCTTGGGCTAAGACACCGATATTCTGATAAATTGGTTTAGCATATAGCTCATTGCTGTATTTAATTGTTCCACCCAATAATTTGAGCTCGTTCAACATTGTTTTTACTATCGTTGTTTTACCGATGCCGGATCTGCCAGAAATTAAAATTTTTTCACCACTACTGGCACTAAAAGAAAGATTATGGATAATAGCTTTATCATAACCAAATGAGCCATCATCAATTTTAAGTACCGTCTTATCTGTAAATTTTTGGGGCTCGATATTGTTAATTGGTTTTTCTTTGGTAGAAATAATTTTTTGGCATGAATCAATTAATGGGCGACTTGAAAGTAACTGGTTAGTGAATTGAATAGAACTAATTATGGGACTTGTAACCCTGTCTGCTGCTAAATATAAGGACATTAACGCACCAGCAGTTAATTGACCAATGCTGACAAAGTAAACGCCCAAACCCAAAGAAAGAATGGTAGATAATGAATAGAGCAAGTTAGAAACAAACCGTGAATGCTCCTTGTCCGCATCCATTTGATAATATTTATTTTCCGAGTCATTTAAGAAATTGTTCAGCTTATCTTTAAAGATTAACAAGCTTTCAAATCTTTTGATGGTATAGAAACCGTTAAAGTATTCAGTGGTGTGCAGTGAGTAGCGCTGGTATGACTTGTTCCACCGGTCAGTTGATTTACTTAGCCATTTTTTTAAAACAAAGGGAACTACTGCTGGTATAAATCACAATATTAAATAGGTCAAACCTAATATAGGATTAATCTTAATTACAAAGAATAAAGTGATTACTGCTTGCTCGATGCAGTAGATCAACATTATTACCGAATCAATAATCTGGTTCTCAAATTGTTTGATCGTGACATTGATAAAATTTAAAAATTTTATTTGACTGTAGTTGGGGATGATCATTGTAGTTTGCGACTGCCTGACTTCTCAGCCATTTGTTAATAATTTTCCTGATATTCAGGCTTAATAAGCGCCAAATCCAAAAGGAAGCGTTAACTAAAACAAAACACAGTAAAAATACTACTAAGAGGATGAACGAAGTAGAAAATTCTTTTTTACTGATATTATCCATCAATTTACCAATTAGAATTGGGCTAATGATGCCATCTAATGCTGTAATTCCGCCAAAAATAGCGATTAAGATCAGCCTGAACGCAACCATTTTTTTGATTGATTTATTTTCTTGTTGAATTTCCTGTTTGTTTGTCATTATTTGGCCTCAGTTGGCTTCAATAGTTTAATTTTTTAACATTAAATTAATTATATGGAAGTTAAATAATGAAAACAATGCAAACAAAGAAAAAATTAGTTTTGAACTCCTAAGTGGTTCATGATAATTGCTGCTGTTTCCTCAATCGAGCGGTGAGCAACATTTATGACAAAACAGCCAAGCTGATCATAAAGTTTTTGGGCAGAATCCAATTCTTTTTTAATCGCATCAACATTGGAATAGGATGTATCGGGATTTAGACCATAAGAAATCATTCTTTCACGTCTGATTTCATTTAAGACCGAGATGTCATTTGTCAGGCCAATGATTTTTTTAGGATCAATTTGATATATTTCTTTAGGAATATGGGTATCGGGTACCAGAGGTAAATTAGCCACTTTTAAATTTTTGTTTGCTAAAAAAAGCGACAAGGGGGTTTTGGAAGTTCTTGAGACTCCCAAAAGTACAACATCAGCTTCTAAAAACCCCTTAGGGTCTTTGCCATCATCATACATAACCGCAAACTCCATTGCGGAAATGCGGTCGAAATATTTTTGATTCATTTTATGCTGGGCACCAATTCTTTGTTGTGGCTTAAGACCAGTTAATTTTTGAATTGATTCGATTGCTGGTGATAAAATATCAACGCTTTGTATTTGATGCTCCCTAACAAAACGAATAACTGGAATCTGCATTTCATCTTTTACCAAGCTATAAATAAGCAGTAAATTTGGATATTGAACTATTTCTTCAAAAGTATCTTCTAATTTCTCCTTATTAATTATGAATGGATATCTCCTGTAATTAATCTGTGCATCAGGAAACTGGGCGGCTGCGGCAACAGCATTGTTAAAAGCAGTATCACCAGCAGAATCTGAAATTATTATCATGTTAACTTCTTTTTTGGGTGTTTCTTCAGCCATTATTTACTCCTTTTTTTCTCTAATTATACAATTTAACCAAAATCATTAACAGATTAAGTTTTTCCTGTGAAAAATTTGAAAAATATTGTTCGTTTGTATTGACCCGCCGGTGATGTTTGATATAATTTAGTTAAATGTATGACGGTAACGTCAAGAAATGGAAGGAGGGATCACATATGGCCAAGACAGTCGTTCACGAAAACGAGTCTATTGATGATGCTCTTCGTCGTTTTAAACGTTCCGTTTCTAGAAGTGGTACTTTACAGGAATACCGCAAGCGCGAGTTTTATGAAAAACCTAGCGTTCGTAGGAAATTGAAATCCGAAGCTGCTCGGAAACGCAGACATTATTAATCTAAAAAACGACTTTTATCAAGCAGATAGAAGTCGTTTTTTATTAACAATAATTAAAGTTTAATGTTTTATTTAATTTAAACTAGGATGTAAATTTGTTATAATTTAGCTAGATTTTGTGAAGAAAGAGGGAATTCATTTGAGTTTATCTGAGCAAATAATGTCAGATATGAAAGAATCGATGAAAGCGCGTGACAAAGTTAGACTGAACACCGTGCGCATGATTAAATCCGCACTGATGAATGAAAAAATTAAAGCTGGTCACGATTTAACCGCTGAAGAAGAACTGACGGTCCTTAGCCGAGAAAAAAAGCAGCGTGAAGAATCAATTGAGGAATTTACCAAAGCTAATCGTAAAGACTTGGCAGATGAAACCAAGCAGGAATTAGCTATTGTTGAAAGTTATCTGCCTAAGCAAATGACGCAAGAGGAACTAAACCAAGCAGTTTCATCGGCAATTGCAGAAGTTAATGCTCAAGGTAAATCAGATTTTGGTAAAGTAATGAAAGTTTTAATGCCTAAAATCAAAGGTAAAGCTGATGGTAAAGCAGCTTCTGATGTGGTGCGTAAACAGCTGAAATAAGCACAAGAAAAGGAGCAGAGTTATTTGGCCCAAACCAATTTTATTCCTAAAAATCCTGAGAATATACAAAAATTAGTTGGTATTAATGATAACAATTTAAGCCTTTTATCTACCGGGTATAATGCTAGTGTAGTTGATACTGGCAATAGTATAGCTATTCAAGGTAATGACAATGACATTAAAAAAGTTGCAGCTGTCCTGAAAGCTTTAGACAACGTTATTAATGCCAATATTAATATTGGTCCAGCTGACGTTGTCAGTGCGATGAAAATGGCAGATAAAGGAACAACAGAATATTTTCCTGATCTATATAAAAAGATTTTAATTCGGGATGCTAAAGGCAAGCCGATTAGGGTCAAAAACATGGGACAGAAAAAATATGTCGAAGCCATTGAAAAAAATGATGTTGTATTTGGGATCGGTCCTGCCGGTACCGGTAAGACATTTATTGCAGTTGTTTGTGCTGTTGCTGCTTTTAAAAAGGGCGAAGTTTCAAGGATTATTTTGACTAGGCCTGCAGTTGAAGCGGGGGAGTCGCTAGGATTTTTACCTGGTGATCTAAAAGAAAAAGTTGATCCTTACTTAAGGCCCATTTATGATTCGCTTTATGCAATTTTAGGCACCAATACTACCGATCATTTAATGGAACGTGGAGTTATTGAGGTTGCTCCATTAGCATACATGCGTGGACGTACACTGGATGATGCGTTTGTTATCCTTGATGAAGCACAAAATACTACTGACGCTCAGATGAAAATGTTTTTAACCAGGCTAGGCTTTAATTCGAAAATGATCGTCAATGGTGACATGACACAAGTTGATCTTCCTGGTAAGCAACGGAGTGGGCTGATAGATGCTGAACGTTTTTTGAAAAAAATTGAGCAAATAAAATTTATTTGGTTTTCAGCTAACGATGTTGTCCGTCATCCTGTAGTTGCTAAAATTATTAACGCCTATGAAAAGGAAGAAAAAAAGTTTTAATGGATTCAATAGATATTACTTTTAATGATGAAGTTGGTTTTCTGGACGATAAAAGACGTGATTGGCAAAAATGGATTCTGCAACTTCTCTTGCTTGCTAAAAATGAGATAAATAAAACAAACAACTTGGAAATGAGTATTAACCTTATTAATGAAAAACGCAGTAACGAAATTAATAAAAAATATCGCGGTAAAGATAGACCAACTGATGTAATCTCTTTTGCTATTGAAGATGGAGATGATCAAATTGATTTTAGCACATTTGATGATCCTGAATTCATTGAAGATATTGGTGACTTATTTATGTGTCCCAGCGTTATTATGCGACACAGTAAGGAATATAGTACCGGTTGGGACCGCGAATTTGGCTATACTCTAGTCCATGGCTTTTTGCATCTTAGCGGATATGATCATATTGAACCAAGCGAAGCAAAAACCATGTTTAAAATACAAGGAAAGATATTGGAAGAATATGGCTTGCCATTGTATCCCGATCAGTTAGATGAAGGCAGAGGTAAATAATGGTAGAAGAGAAGAAAAATAAGTCTGGCTTTGTTGCTTTACTAGGAAGACCAAATGTTGGTAAGTCGACCCTTATGAATTTTTTAGTGGGTCAAAAGGTAGCTATTACTTCTAGCAAACCGCAAACTACCCGTAATAAAATCTCTGGAATTTTAACAACTGATGATATGCAGGCGATTTTTATTGATACTCCCGGCATATTTAAGCCACACCTAGATTTAGATGATTACATGGATAAAGCCAGCTTGTCTAGCTTGAACGATGTTGACCTCATTTTGTTTATGGTAGAACCAGAAAAAATGGGCAAAGGTGATGCTTATATTGCGGAACTATTGCAAAAGTCAACAGTTCCCATTGTGCTCCTTATTAATAAAGTAGATCAAGTTAATCCAAATGAACTTTTACCAATAATTGATCAATATCGTAAGCTAAATATTTTTAAGGAGTTTTTGCCTGTATCTGCAACTCAGGGAGTTGGAATTAGTGATTTAATTCAGGTTTTACATCAGTATTTGCCTAAAGGGCCTAAGTATTATGGCACAGATCAAATTACTGATCGACCAGAATATTTTATGGTTGCAGAATTAATTCGTGAACAGATTTTAAAGTTTACCTCTGAAGAAGTGCCACATGCTGCCGCTGTTTGGGTGGAACAAATGAATAAGCATGAAAACAATAAGTTGCAGATTGAAGCTACAATTTATGTTGAAAAAAATGGGCAAAAAGGCATTATTATTGGCAAAGGCGGTAAGATGCTCAAGCAAATTGGGATCAATTCCAGACGCCAAATTGAAGATTTGTTAGGCGAAAAAGTTAATTTGCATCTTTGGGTAAAAGTCCAGCACAATTGGCGTTCTGACCCGCAATTTTTAAGAAAAATAGGTTATAATCCGAAGGATCTGGCCTAAATGGTTCGTGAGCTCGAGGAAGTTAATGGCATAGTTTTTAAAAGGCAAAAGTATCATGAGGCTGATTTACTGGCCAAAATAATGACAGAAAAAAATGGCATAATCACATTGCTTGCTCGTGGTGCACTAAAAGCAAAGTCTAAATTAGGTGCATCATTGCTTAATTTTTCTTATGGAACTTATGTCATTTATTCTTCTGGACATGGTTTGAGTACTTTGAGGACATTCAAAAATGTAAAGCAATTTGATGGAATATATGACGATTTGATTAAAAACGCTTACGCTTCTTTTGTTCTTGATTTGATAGATCATGCATTTATTGAATACCAAAACCTTGGTAAGTATTACAATTTGGCTAATTTTGCTTTACAAAAGATTAATTCAGGTACTGATCCTGAAATGATAACTCAGATAGTACAAATGCAATTGCTAGCAGCTTACGGAGTAGAGCCAGAGCTGAGAAGCTGTGTGATCTGTGGAGAAAAGCAGGGAGAGTTTGACTATTCAATCAAAAAAGGTGGTATTTTGTGTAGTAAGCATTTTTATGCTGATCCATCTCGTTTGAATTTAAAACCAAAGGAAACAGCTGTTTTGAGAACTATCTTTTTACTTCCTTTTAACAGATTAGGTGATATTAAAATTAATTCTGCTACCAAAAAAGCGACACGCAGAGCTATTGATCGTATTTATCAGGAAACCATTGATCTCAATCTCAAAACTAAAAAGTTTTTGGATGAATTGAAATTAACTGACTAGCACTTCTGATTGAATACTTTTTATGATAAAATAATAATATGTATTGGCTATAATGAGGATAAAAAAGTACCAGTTAAGCGAGTGTTGAGGGTGAAAGAGCACCTGGGAAAAGGCACCTCTAGCTAAATTAATTAAGAGCAGGAACTATTTCCTGAATTAGGGTGGAACCGCGACTAAATCTCGTCCCTATGCATGTTTTGCATAGGCTTTTTTTATGGTCTTATGCAGGAAGGAAATATAAATGGCAAAGAAAAAATTAACTATTCAAGATATGATTTTTAAATTAGAAAAGTTTTGGTCCTCAAAGGGATGCATGGTAATGCCTTCTTATGATGTTGAAAAGGGCGCAGGAACTATGAGTCCTTATACTTTTTTGCGAGCTGTTGGTCCGGAGCCCTGGGCGGCTTGTTATGTTGAGCCCTCAAGACGTCCAGCTGACGGGAGATATGGTGAAAATCCTAATCGTTTGTTTCAACATCATCAATTTCAAGTAGTAATTAAGCCGGCACCAGAAAATATTCAGCAATATTATCTCGATAGTTTGAAGGAACTTGGTATTAATCCTTTGGAACATGATATTCGCTTTGTCGAAGACAACTGGGAAAATCCTTCAATGGGCTGCGCTGGTGTTGGTTGGGAAGTTTGGCTTGACGGCATGGAAGTAAGTCAATTCACATACTTTCAAACCGTCGGCGAACTTGATGTTAAGCCAACAATGAGTGAAATAACTTATGGTGTTGAACGACTGGCTTCTTATATACAAGATGTTAATTCCGTTTTTGACCTCGAATGGGGAGATGGGGTTCTTTATCGCGACATATTTAAAGAAGCTGAGTATGAGAATTCTAAATATGCTTTTGAAGAATCAAACCAGGAAGATCTATTAAAGTTTTTTGATGTTTATGAAAGAACGGCCCAGGAATTAATTGGACTTAATTTAGTTCAGCCTGCTTATGACTATATTTTGAAATGCTCACATACTTTCAATTTGCTCGATGCTCGTGGAGCCGTATCGGTTACTGAAAGAGCAGGATATTTGGCCAGAATTAGAAACATGGCACATGAAGTAGCTGTATGTTTTGTAAGAGAACGTGAAAAAAGAGGTTTTCCTTTGTTAAAAAATGCAGAAGATAAGAAGGCAGGACTAGAAAATGGCTAAAGATTATTTATTTGAAATTGGTACTGAAGAAATGCCAGCCCATGTCGTTGAAAGGAGTGTTAAGCAGTTAGCTGAAAAGACCAGCAAGTTTCTTAGAGAGAACGGGCTTAAATTTAAAAGCATTAAAACATTTTCCACACCCCGAAGGTTGACTATTTTAGTAGAGCAGCTTTCTGAAAAACAGGCCGATATTGACGAAATAAAAAAGGGTCCTGCCAAAAAAATTGCACTGGATCAAGATAAAAATTGGACTAGAGCTGCTCAAGGATTTGCTCGTGGTCAAGGAATGACTACTGATGATATTTATTTTGAGGAATTAAAAGGTACCGAATATGCTTATGTTCATGTTCAAAAAGAAGGTAAAAAAACCACTGATATCCTTTTAGGTATGAGCGACATTGTCAAAGCTATGACTTTTCCAACCAAGATGCGGTGGGATTCTCATGATTTTGAATTTGTTCGCCCTATTCATTGGCTGGTCTCACTTTATGGTAATGAAGTAATACCAGTCAAAATTTTAGACATCACAGCTGGCCGAAAAACTGAAGGTCATCGCTTTTTAGGCGACAGTGTTGTACTAGCTAACAGTAGTGACTATGAAGATGCTTTAAAAGATCAGTTTGTAATTGTTGACTCAACAAAACGTCGCACAATGATAGTTGATCAAATGAACAAATTGGTTAAAAAGAATAATTGGCAAATTAAGCCAGATAAAAGTTTACTTGAAGAAGTTACAAATTTGGTTGAATTTCCTACAGTTTTCACCGGCTCTTTTGACAAAAAGTATTTGGAAATGCCTAAGGAAGTTTTAATAACTTCCATGAAGGATAATCAACGTTACTTTGAAGTTTATGATCAAAATGATAAATTAATCAATCATTTCATAGCTGTACGTAACGGTAATAAAGATTACTTAGAAAATGTTGTTTTAGGTAATGAAAAAGTGCTAGTAGCACGGCTTGATGACGCGCAATTCTTTTATGATGAAGACCGTAAATACCCTCTCAGTCATTTTGTACAAAAACTTGATAATGTTTCATTTCACGATAAAATTGGATCAATGTCCGAAAAGATGAAGCGCGTTCGGATCATAGGTGACTTCTTGGCTAACAAATGGCAACTAAATGATCAAGTGGTCAAAGATTTTGATCGGGCCAGTCAGCTTTACAAATTTGATTTAGTTACCCAGATGGTAGGTGAATTCGCTGAACTTCAAGGAGTAATGGGAAGGCATTATGCCAAATTAGCTGGAGAAAACGATGATGTAGCTGATGCCATTGAAGAGCATTACATGCCAACTACCTCTGAAGGAGAATTACCTAAAACAACGGTTGGTTCATTATTATCTGTAGCTGATAAATTAGATACTATTATTACTTTCTTCGCCGCTGGTATGATCCCTAGTTCTTCAAATGATCCATACGCACTTCGTCGCTATGCCTACGGCATTGTCCGAATTTTATTAAATCAAAAATGGTCATTACCATTTAACGAATTTTTACCGGAAATTGTTTCAGCTCTTGAAAATAAGACTCCTGCTAAACTACCTAAAAAAGCTGAGCAGGAGGAGGAAATTTCATCCTTTATTCGTGATCGCATTAAGCAGTACTTACAGAAAAACAACTATAAATATGACATAATAGATGCAGTTTTGGCTTCAAGTCAACAGGATCCGATTCAAATTTTGGCTGCAGCAAAAGTTTTGCAATTACATCATGATGATGATAAATTCAAGCCAGTTGTTGAAAGTTTAATCAGAATAAACAATATTTTGCAAAAAGCTAAGTACAAGGGGCAAAATGTTGTAAAACGAGAAATGTTTGAAAATAATACTGAAACTGAACTTGCTGATGGAGTTAGCAGCTTAAGCAAGGTTAATGATCTCTCAAAACTTTATGATGGCTTTGTAAAACTACAGCCTGTCATTGATCTTTACTTTGAGACAAATATGATTATGGATAAGAATGAAGCTATTAAAAATAACCGTTTAGCACAGCTTAATGGGATAGCACAACTTGCAAAGCGGCTCGGTGATCTAAGCAAATTAGTTATTAAACAAAAGTAGGTGAAAAGATGGCTGGTCTTATACCTGAAGAAACAATTGCTAAAGTTCGTAATAATGTCAATATTGTCAATGTCATAAGTCAGTATGTTTCACTTGAAAAGAAGGGCAAGGATTTTGTCGGTCTCTGTCCTTTTCATGAAGAAAAAACGCCTTCATTTACTGTTAGCGAGGGAAAACAATTTTTTAAGTGTTTTGGTTGCGGTAAAGGTGGCAACGTTTTTTCATTTCTAATGTACAAGGAAAATTTAACTTTTCCGGAAAGTGTTCAAAAAGTAGCTGATTTTGCTCATATTGATATTGGTGAATATTCCAGTCAAAAACCAAAATTTTCTAATATACTCATCAAAATAAATGAAGAAGCAGCTGACTTTTATCATCGAGTATTAGTTTCTACTAATGCGGGAAAGCCCGGGTATAACTATGCAAAAAAGCGTGGTCTTGACCATGACATTATCAGTCACTTTCGAATTGGTTATGCTCCCAAACAAAATAATTTGCTTTTAACTTACCTCAGGGAACAAAATTTTAAAGATGAGGACCTGGTAAAAAGTGGTTTGTTTGTTCAATCACAAAATGGGGACTTATTCGATCGTTTTAGGGAGAGGTTAATGTTTCCGCTTAGCAACGAAGGAGACTATGTCGTTGGCTTTTCTGGAAGAAGACTTTCTAATGATAAAACTGAAGCTAAATATATTAATAGTCCAGAAACCGAAATATTTACCAAATCAAAAACTCTATTCCATTTTGCAGAAGCAAAAAAAGCTGCTCGAAGTGAAAAACATTTAATTTTGTATGAAGGATATATGGATGTAATTGCAGCATATAAAGCTGGAATAAAATCTGGTCTCGCATCGATGGGTACCAGTTTGACAGATCAGCAAGTATATATGTTACGCAGGATTACTAAAAATATCATTATCAATTATGATGGGGATGACCCTGGAATACATGCCGAAGAACGAGCAGCAAGAATGTTCAACCAAATTGGAGGCTTTAACTTAGGAATTGTTGTTTTGCCTGAAAAACTTGACCCTGATGAATTTGTTAAAAAATATGGTATTGAAAAATACCAAGACGAAGTCAAAGGCGCTTTGACGCCAACAGATTTTTTCTTGAAAAGGTTAGGACAGAAATATAATCTCGCAAATGATAGGGAAAAATTGGCATACTTAGATGAGGCCATGAAAGAAATAGCTCAGTTGTCTAATCCAGTTGAACAAGATTTATATTTGAACAAAATTGCCAAGGAACAAGGAGTGGCACAAGATTCACTTAAAGTGAATTTGACAAAATACCGCAGGCAACAAAATAAAGCAAAAAGGCATCAAGGTTATCCTGCTCCAGAACAAAGTGAATCCTATAATTATTCAAATCCACTAGTTGATAACGTTCAAAAGCAGGAAGCTAGCGATCCTATTCAAACTCGCTTATTATATTTATTTATTCATTCAAAACATGCTCGTGAATATCTATTATCCCATCAATTCCTGTTCCCAGACTCAGAATTTCAAAAATTAGCGGAATTATGGTTAAATTTTAGTGAAAATGAAGAAAATCCAACAGTTAATAGTTTCTTAGATTTTATTCCGAGGGAACTTCAAGGTATAATAGTTAATGCTGAAATGACAAACATGCCCCAGGATTTTTCAGACCGCGAAATTGATGAGCAAATAAACGCATTAAATATGCGCAAAATTAATATTGAACTGCAACATTTAATGAAT
Organism: Lactobacillus kimbladii; assembly: GCF_014323605.1. Lineage (GTDB taxonomy): Bacteria > Bacillota > Bacilli > Lactobacillales > Lactobacillaceae > Lactobacillus > Lactobacillus kimbladii_B. Next base: position 156,459 of record NZ_SCMB01000003.1, read on the forward strand.
GATTTACAAGATGCAAAACGAAAAACTGACACAGAGGAAATATTAGATATTACTCGTAAAATTTTACAGTTAAAAAGAATTCAGGGTTAAAGGGGGGCTTATTGTGGCAGATAAGGAAAAAGCAGCTAACAACGAAAAATTATCTTTAGACAAGATGGTTAAAAAGGTTGTCAAAGATGTTAAAAAAGATAAATCTATTACTGAAAAGGAATTTGTTGCTCAACTGGTTAAGCCCTATAAACTACAGGGAAAAGCAGTCGATCAATTAGTTCAGGAATTTGAAGATAACGGCATCAGTATAGTTGATGAAAAGGGTAATCCATCGAGATTAGCCTTGAAAAAGCAAAAAGATGTTGAAAAAGCTGAATTAAAAGATATGTCAGCACCTTCAAGCGTTAGGATGAATGATCCGGTCAGAATGTATCTGAAAGAAATCGGTCGGGTACCCCTACTGAATGCAGATCAGGAAATTTCTTTAGCAAAAAGGATTGAAAAAGGTGATGAAGAAGCTAAGCAGGAGCTGGCAGAAGCCAACTTGCGTTTAGTTGTTTCGATTGCTAAACGTTATGTAGGCCGTGGTATGTCATTTCTTGATCTGATTCAAGAAGGAAATATGGGTCTGATGAAGGCCGTGGATAAATTTGATTACAGCCTAGGTTTCAAGTTCTCAACTTATGCAACTTGGTGGATCAGGCAGGCAATAACTCGTGCGATCGCCGACCAAGCTAGAACTATCAGAATTCCAGTTCACATGGTCGAAACTATTAATAAGCTAATCAGAATCCAAAGGCAATTACTGCAAGACTTAGGTCGTGAACCGACTCCAGAAGAAATCGGGGCAGAAATGGACATGCCTACTTCTAAAGTTCGTGACATTTTAAAGATAGCTCAAGAGCCGGTATCCTTAGAAACTCCAATTGGGGAAGAGGACGATTCTCATCTTGGAGATTTCATTAAGGATAAAGATGCAACTAGTCCTGAACAACATGCTTCTTATGAAATGCTGAAAGAGCAATTAGAAGAAGTGCTTGATACCTTAACAGACAGAGAAGAAAATGTTCTTCGCTTACGTTTTGGACTTGATGATGGTCGAACTAGAACACTTGAGGAAGTTGGCAAAGTGTTTGGAGTTACCCGTGAGCGCATTCGTCAAATTGAAGCTAAAGCTTTACGGAAATTAAGACATCCAAGTAGGTCAAATCAATTACGTGATTTCCTAGATTAATTAGCCAAACAAAAGACAAGATTTAAAAAAATCTTGTCTTTTTATTATCTAAAAGTTAATTCGCTAGCAGCATGATTATTTTCTAGTCCCCATTGCTGCAAATTATATTCAATAACACTTTTTCGCTTACCTGATAATAAGAAGAAAGCAAAAGCCAAATAGATCAAAGTGGTAATAAAGAGATATTCCCAGTCAAAGATATGGGGTACTCTCATAACTGTTGAGCCAGTAGCTAGGAAGGCTAGTATATCATAAACTGCATGATAGCCCAAATTAACCAAAAAAGAACCTGTATATAAATAAACTGCAGCAAAAACAATACCTGCGGCAAACGCATTAATCATTTGTAAAATCGTGGCAGAGAGTGGTTGCATTAGTGTGTTAGTAAGATGAATTGAACCGAAAAGCAAACCATCCAGTAATACTGCCAATAAAACTTGATTTTTAGAATTTTTAAATATTTTGAGTAATATACTTAAAACACAAAAACGCATTAACCATTCTTCAGCTACACCAGCTTCTATGCCCTGACAAATATACTGAGTTACGTGTTTTGTTGTTATATGAAAATCCCAGCGTGTTAGCAATTGTCCTAAATTATCTGCATCATTAAAAGCATTAATTAGGCAGTCAGCAATAATAAAAATAAATATAACTGCAAGAACTGAATACTTAGCTCTTGGACTTATTCTCAAACTCGGATTTTGATAATGCCAGCTTTTCATTACAACAATTGATGAAATCACAAAACAAATGCTACCTGTGATTCCTGTGGTGTTGAGAACTTGAAGCCAAGAATGGCTATCCATAGTTAAAATTTCAGGTAGCGAAACAATTAAACTTGCAAACAACAATAAAGTTATGATCTGGCCAATCGGATTCTTTACTTTGCCCCATGCCAGTTCTGCCATAGGAACTAGCATAATGAGTTCATACAGGGTAAGGAGAATTAATAAAAAGATCGCATTCTTATTATTCAAAATTTTGATGAATGCTGCTTCCAAACTGAGTAGTGCAAAAAAGTACAATAATATATTGACGGACTGAAAATAATGATTAAATTGAACTAACTTTCTTTCAGGATGTTTTTCGCATAAAAGGGTTAGTTGCAATAGAACCAGTATGAATAAAACCGGCAGAACTACTACTGCTCCAAGTCTACTCTTGGTTAGGGGGTTGATTTTGAAAAATAGCACAAGTGCCACAATAAGCAAAATTTCTTGAACAATTATTTGTCCAAGGTGCCAACGCTTAATTCCTTTTTCCGACAGCATTTGTATACTCCTCAGAATAATTCATCTCGTTCACCATCCAAGATATGCTCATCAATATCTTCGTTAAAGTATACCAGCAAGTCGCGGTCAAAATTATATGCTAATTTATGTTGGAAAAGTTCTTCTTTAGTCATCCACGTCAATTTGCCTTCTCTTGAGGCTTTGACTGTGCCAGTGAATTCAGTCGCTATATAAAAAAGAACAAGATAGCGGTGATCATTTTCATCATAAAATTGCTTAATGCCACATAGGCGAGGGTTTTTGATATCTAAATTTGTTTCTTCTTTAACTTCCCGCACCACTGAATCATAAAAAGATTCATGATCTTCAACATGGCCACCTGGAAACGTCAATCCGGGCCAGTATGGGTCATTACGATTCAAGACTAAGATATTGTCTTCTTTTTTTATCATACACATATTTGTCAAAGTAACAGGTTCAGTTCTATCCATTAAAACAATTCACTTTCATTTAATTCATATGTTCAATTATAAAATAGGAATTTAGAAAGAAAAAGAAAATTTAAAACTAAAAGCAAGAATTAAATATGTAATTAAGAGAAAAACTATATTGGCAATGTCTTTTTAAAAAATATAGAGTTGACTAATTCTAATTTAAAGCCATTATGCTAAAATTCTATTATAAAGAAAGTAGGATAAAGATGAATTTACGATTGAGTACTTTAGCACAAATGGTTGATCAAGGAGCCCGAATTGCTGACATCGGAACAGATCACGCTTATTTACCAATCCAATTAGTAAAAGAGGGTAAAGTTGATTATGCTATTGCCAGTGATGTAGCAGCTGGTCCCTTACAAAATGCGGAAAAAGATATCGCTGCGGCCGGCTTAAAAGACAAAATTGAAACCCGTCTGGGATCTGGTCTTGAAACAGTTAGCGCCAAAGATAGAATTGATACAGTGGTAATTGCTGGTATGGGTGGTAAATTAATGACCAATATTTTAGATGAAGCTTGGTCAGAAAATTTTCATTTTGCGACTTTAATTTTGGAACCTAATGTAGGCGAACCTGGTGTGCGTGAATGGCTTTCAACACATAAGTATCAAATTATTGATGAAAAAATTATCGCTGAAGCCGGGCATATATATGAGCTGATCAAGGCACAAAAGGTGGAAAGTACTGTCAGGTTAACTGACCGGCAAATATTTTTTGGCCCAGAAATTTTAAAAGAAAAAAATCAGTTTTTTTATCAAAAATGGCGTAATCAGCTTGCATATCACAAGAAATTACTGCTTAATTTAAATAAGGCTAAAGAAAAAGATTTTAACCATATTCACCAAATTGAGTCAGAAATAAAAATGATTGAGGAAGAAATAAATGACTAAAGTAGAAGATGTAGTTGCCGTTTTACAGCATCATTTTCCAGAAGAAATAGCAAGTAAAGGCGATCCAGTTGGCATCCAAATAGGCTCGATGCAGCAGAATGTCACTAAAATAATGACCACCTTAGATGTCAGACCACAAGTGGTGGACGAGGCAGTACAAAATGGAGTTGACCTGATTATCAGTCATCACCCCTTGATGTTTCGCCCTGCTCCAAACTTGGATTTTGCCAATCCCCAATATGCCATGTATGGCAAAATTATTGCTCATGGAATAACAGTCTATTCTATCCACACTAACTCAGATAAAGCAGATGATGGCTCAAGTGACTGGCAAGCTGAAGAGTTGGGTTTGAAAGACGTTGAGCCTTTTTGTCCAGATGATGATGGCATTGCTATAGGACGTAAGGGGAGGCTGACGCAGCCATTATCAGCTCAAGACTTTGCTTATTATGTCAAAGACAAGATGCAAGTAAAAATGGTAAGATTAATTACTGCTGATAATCAGCAGACTATATCTTCAGTTTGTTTTATCTGCGGTGATGGTGGCAAATATTGGCATCAAGCAGTAGAAGAGAATATTGATGCTTTTATTACTGGTGACGTTTATTACCATACAGGCCACGATATGATTTCTGCCGGTCTGACGGTAGTAGATCCAGGTCACTACACTGAAAAGATTTTTAAAGAAAAAATTTATCAGGAATTGCTTGAATGGAATAAAGAACATTCTTGGGATGTTGAAGTCGCAGAATCACAAGTTTCTACTAATCCATTTCAAGATTTATTTTAATTAAGGAGAGACAATGAAATATCCAAATTTATTACCAAGATTTTTAAAATATGTAAAAGTTAATTCACGCTCTGATGAGCATTCAGACAGGTTTCCTTCGACAAAACGTCAGGAAGATTTTCAAAAACAGATTATTTTACCTGATCTCGAAGAGCTCGGCTTGAAAGATGTGCATTATAATCAGAAATCAGGCTGTGTCATTGCCGAAATACCGGCAAATGTAGATTATGATGTACCTGTAATGGGACTTCTAGCACACTGTGATACCGCAGACTTTAATGCGGAAAATGTGAGACCACAGGTTCACGAGAATTATGATGGGAAATCAAAAATTCGCCTTGGAGATTCTGAATTCTATTTAGATCCTGCCGAATTTCCAAACTTAAAGAAATATGCGGGACAGACTATCATTACAGCTTCTGGGGACACACTGCTTGGCGGAGATGATAAATGTGGGGTAGCAGAATTAGTTACTGTAGCAGAATATCTGTTAAATCACCCTGAAATAAAACATGGTAAGATTCGCCTTGGTTTTACTCCTGACGAAGAAATCGGTATGGGGGCCCAGCATTTTGATATTGATGAATTTGGGGCAGATTTTGCTTTCACGGTTGATGGCGGAGCTCCAGGTAAGTTAGATTGGGGTACTTTTTCTGCTGCTACTTTCACGCTTGATATTCAAGGAGTAAATGTGCATCCTTCGGTGGCTAAAGATCAGATGATAAATGCCATCCAGGTTGGTATTAACTTCCAAAATCAACTTCCGCAAAACGAAGTTCCTGAAAAAACAGCTGGACGAGAAGGATTTTATCATCTGACCAATTTTACTGGTACAGTTGATAACGCACAAATGGAATACATTGTGCGCGACTTTGAAAGAGATGGTCTGGAAGATCGTAAAAATAAAGTTAAGGCTATTGTTAATCAAATGAACAAGGACTTTGGTACTGAGAGAATTAAGCTTAACATGAGAGATCAATATTACAATATGGCTGATATTCTTAAAGACCACATGGAAATTGTTAATTTGGCGAGAAAAGCTTATAAAGCTGAAGGTTTAACCATCAATGAAGACCCCGTAAGGGGAGGGACAGATGGGTCACTTTTAACTTATAGAGGTTTACCTTGCCCGGATCTTTTTTCTGGTCAAGAAAACATGCACGGCAGGTTTGAATATACTGTTCTGGAGTCCATGGCAAAAGCAGTAGACGTCATGATTAAAATGATAGAGTTGAATGCAAATAGCAATAAATAGTGAAACAAAAACGACTGTTTTTATTATTTCTTATTAAAATAATTAAAAGCTTAAATCTTGTTCTGATGGAGAAAATTTAACTTCTAAAAAGTTAGGAAAATTATGCACAATTAATAGAAATTTAAATTTAGGTACATAGGATCATTATCAAAAATGGTTTTATGTGCCTTTTTTCTTTTTAAAATTTTATATTGATAATTTGTGGAACACTTAAATTTTTCTAAGACAAAAGGCAAAAGACTCCTTGCAAAAGTTGATTATTTATTTTATTATACTAGAGTATTAGACAAATAGTTCACTATTATAATATAAGAGAAAGGATTAGTGATCATGCGAAGTTCTATTGCACTACAAGTTGATGATGTTTGCACTTATGTGGGCAAGACAGTGCTAGTTAATAATGCTACTTTTGATGTTAAAGCTGGTGAAATAATAGGTCTAAAGGCCCAAATGGAGCTGGAAAAACAACTATTATGAAAACCATTTTAGGGTTAATGAAATTTAAAGGAAAAATAGAGGTCAATGGCAAAAATGTGTCCGAAAATGACCATCATGCTTTAACAAGGGTTGGAGCATTAATTGAACATCCAGCAATTTACCCATTTCTTACTGGTATGCAAAATTTGACCCTTTATGCTCATGATCAAAAAGATATGGCAAATTTGATTTCTGAATTACAAATGGATTCATATATTAATAATAAGGCTAAAGGATATTCACTAGGGATGAAGCAAAAATTAGGCATAGCAATCGCCTTATTAAATCAGCCCCAAGTTGTAATTCTTGATGAACCAATGAACGGACTTGACATTGAATCAACGATTCGAGTAAGAAAATTAATCAAAAGATATTCTGATCAAGGAACAGCTTTTTTAATTTCAAGTCATATTTTAAGTGAATTACAAAAAGTAATGACGAGAGTTGTCTTAATCTCTGGAGGACAAATTATATTTAATAAAGAGGTCAAAGAATTTGAAAAAATTAGTCACCAAAAATACCATTTGACTACTGAAAATAATAAACTTGCAAAAAAGATTTTTGCTGCTTACCAGATCACATTTACAGAAAATGAAAATTATTTGATAGTAAGTCAAAACGACATATACAAAATAGAAGATCTGCTATTTAACGAAGGTGTTCACTTAAAAGAAATTTTGCCGCTTGAAGCCAACCTTGAACGAATTGTAGTTGATGTCTTGGAAAAGAAAAGGGGCTAGACAAAATGCTTATAAGCTTTAAACAGGAAATCTATAAATTCAGGCATGAAAACATTGCTCTGTATGGTCTGATTATTCTCATGGTAACAATGACTTACAACTTTTTTACTAATCCTATTACGCGCCAATCCCTTGGCTACGGATTTGGTGCAAATGAGTTGATTACTTTAATAGTTATTACCGTAGCATCTGCAATTTTTTCAATGGAATACAAGAATAACACGATTATCATGCTGGAGTATAAGACTTCAAGCAAGTTTCAAATTTACTTTTCCAAGTTTTTGGTTGTCTTAGTCTATAGTTTTCTCCTAACAGTGATTGCATTTCTATTTACCTTGATTTTAAGCGTGATCTTTAATACTGGCAGATATGATTGGTTAGCCGTTCATAATGGGCATACTCTTTTAAATGGTTTGTTAACTAACCTGGCAGGAGCATTGATTTATTCTTTTTTTAGCATTGGCTTATCTTTTATGCTCATTATGCTGGTTAAAAATAATGCTGTAGTAGTTTGTTTTGGAATTGTACTAGCATTTTTTGGTGCCAGCTTTTCCAAAGGATTAATGCAAACCTTTCCACATTCTTTTCCAAAGGATTAATGCAAACCTTTCCCCATTTTATAAGTACTATTAAATGGAACTTTTTAAATATGATTTTTATTTCCCAGCAATTATCAAATTCAAGCCTTAGCTTAAAATCGAATTTATCAAGTCTTGAACTAATTATAGCCAATATCGTTTACGGCATAGTTTTTATGGTTCTAGGATATTATCTATTCAAACATCGACGAGTATAAAGAGAGGAGATCACTAAAATGATTTATAGTATTAAGCAGGAATTATATAAATTAGTGCACCGCAAAATTACTTGGATCGCAGCTATCATATTATTTTTTCTAATGCTTATTACCGGTTTCGCTTTGGCAGATGAAAGTAAAAAGCTAATTTTAACATTAACTTTTGATTCTTCTGATTTTATAATGTTTATCCTAGTGATAGTAGGTGCCACGTATTCTTCAATGGAATTTCAAAACAATACGATTTTGACACTTTTATATAAGTCTTCTAATAAAATATATGTTTACTTATCAAAATATATTGTTTTATTCTTATACAATGTTTTTCTGCATCTGCTAGCTCTTTTTTATACGATTTGTTTGCAATATACCATATTTAATTATCAAGTTAACTGGTCAGCGTCATATCTATATCATCAGCCGGTATGGCTAAACATGGTAACTGCTTCTCTAATAGATTTAGTAACTACAATGTTAATTATTGCTATTTTTTTTACTCTCGTGTCTAATTAATAGTAGTGCAATTGTAATTACAGCAAGCCTTCTAATTACATTCATGGGTCAAAGCATTTCTTCAGACCTAATGAACGGAGGCAAACTGGTGAACATTATGAAATGGAACCCTTTTAATATGGTGGACTTGACTAGGCAGTTTGGTAATTATGGCATGTATGTTTTAACTACCCACCTGAACAATCAAGAGCTTTTAATTGGTAGTCTAATCTATATTCTTATTTTCGTGGTTGCCGGCTATTTAATCTTTCGGAGAAAAAGATTTTAAGTAATTAATTGCATAACTTTTAAGTTTATTGTAATATTATAGTGTATTATAAATGTAATACAGTTGGAAAAGAATTATGAATTTTAAAGACAATCTGCCGATATACATACAAATAAAAGAATACTTATGTCGACAAATCATTAATGGCAAACTTGAGCCGAATCAGAGGATACCTTCTGTACGTAATTTAGCAGCACAGTTAACAGTGAATGTTAATACTATTCAAAAAGCGCTAAGACAAATGATTAATTCCGGTCTTCTGGTTACTAAAAGGGGAGAGGGTAATTATGTCACCAACGATAAAAAATTATTAGAGAAAATAAAAAAAGACATCATCGTTGCTGAACAACGTAAGTTTGTTCAGAACATGAAAAGCTTAGGAATTTCATCTGGACAAATCAATTTAATTGTTGCTAATCATTTGAAGTAGGAGTATTAATATGGAAAATCTTTTAGAAATTAGAGATTTAACTTACAAGAAAAACTTAAAGACAATTTTAGATAATATAAATTTAACTTTGCAACTGGGTAAAATAGTAGCCCTTTTAGGTGAAAACGGTGCAGGTAAAACTACCCTTATGCGAGTAATTAGTGGTATGGCTAAAAACTATCGTGGAACCGTAAAAATTTCTGGTGAAAGTAAAGAGGCTCAACGAAAAGCCCGACTATCATTCACTGATAGTCTAACGGGTTTTAACAACTCAACTAAAATCAAAGATATTGTTAAATTTTATGAAATTATTTATCAAGATTTTGATGGTAAACAATTTGAGCAACTTCGTCAGTTTATGAAATTAGATTCTGAAATGCGGTTATCTGAGATGTCAAAAGGGATGCGAGAAAAATTAATTATTGCACTTGCATTTTCGCGTAAAGTTGATCTTTACCTATTGGATGAACCTTTTTCCGGTATTGATGCTATGGCTCGTAAAAAAATTATTAACTCAATCATTTTATGGAAACCAGAAAAATCAACAATTCTCGTTTCAGATCATTTTGTCAACGAAATTGCCAGTATGTTAGACGAAATAGTCATAATCAAAGACCAAACCATTTATGCTCATAAATCAACTGAAGAGATACGCGAACACCATAAGAGTGTTGAAGACTACTATGAAAGTTTATACGAGGCGGAGGATGAATAATGGCTACTTTCAACCACTTATTTGGCAAACTTTTTGAAAAAAAAGCCAAATATGTTCATCTGCTAGTTGTCCTGCAATTTATCAGTTCTCTGGCATCAGCGTTTTTTACTTATTTTAGTTTTTATTCTGGCAGGTTTCACTTAAATTTGAACAATAACCTTAAATTTTTTCCAGGATGGATGGCCTTATTTGCTTCCTTTACTTTCTTGTTTGGACCTATTTTATATATTTTAACTGTTGTTCAGAATGAACGCTTAAATAGAAGTAAGACATGGCGCCTAGCACCAATCAGCGATGGCACGTTTTATATTGATAATATCTTAAGTTCATTTGTTTCTCTAATTTATTTTGTCTTTTTAGATTTTATAATTGCGCTTGGATTATTCTTTGTATCTATTTTTGCCTATCCCAAATTTGGCAAAAATTTGCGGTTTGAACTCAATTTAGATACTGACACATTTCTTACTTTTATTTGTATTATACTGTTGGTAATTCTAACTGCTCTTTTTATTTATTTTTTGGTTAGTTTCCTTAACTTTTCCAGTCAGGCAATTTTAAGTTTTTTACCACAAGCATCAAGTCATATTTTAATTTCTTTTATTCGTATATTCATCATTATCATATTAATGGGACTGCTTGTTAAGCTCTATAGAGTATTGATAAACTCTTTTGTAAATCTTTTTTTACTAAAAGCTACTGATCTTGCGGGATTAGAATATGTTGTAGGTATGATGTTTGTTGCTAATTTAATAATGCTTGGCATAAACGTCTTTTTAATCAATCATTTCTTTGAAGCAGTAGAGAAGTAAATCCTAATATTTTTTACAATATTTTCGTAGTATGGAGGACAGAGTATGACCTCATTTAAAAGTTTGTTTGGCAGATTCTTTGTAGAAAAAGCCAAGAAAGTTTATTCATTTTTAATTATTCAAATAGTTGGTGCTTTAGCATTCTCTATTTTTGGACTACTGATTGGTACAGGTAAGTTCGGTGAATTTTTAAATTTTTACACTGAGCTTTTACCTGATTGGCTAATGGGCTTTTGTTTATTAAGTGTTTTTTTTATCATATTCTTTTTTATTTATATCGCTGTCAAAAATGAGCGGATTAATCGAAGTCAAACTTGGCGTTTAACTGCAATTACTGACGAAAAATTTTATATTGCTAATAGTTTAAGTTCGTTTATAACTTTTATCTATTTCATTTTTCTTAACATTAGTGTTGCAGGCATCTTGCTAACTGTTTCATTTTTTACAGACAAGGCTTTTCGTAATTCATGCGAAAGAATGTTTAAACAATTTAGACCAAATTTTGAACCGAATACAATTCGCTTTATTTTTGATTTCATGCTACTTTTACTTTTATGTTGCTTTTTCATTTCGTTAGTGATCAGCTTTTTAAATTTTTCCAGTAAAGCCATCATGGATTATCTTCCTGTAGCTTCAAACGGCTTAGTTGTCAAACTATTACATATTTTTATTGTTATCGTAATAGCTTGGCTTTATACTAAAGCAGAAAAATTTTTTGTCAATCAACTTTTAGGCAGTCTTTTGAATTTTTTAAACTTCAATCCAACTTATAACAACGCTTTACCTTATGTTAATGTAGTTGTTGTAGTTGATAATTTGATATTGTTCATTATTAATATTTTATTGTTTAAATTTTTCTTTGAAGCAGAAGAAAAAAAGTAACTAGTGAAACAATATTTGTTATCAATTAGAAATAAAAATAAGGAGTCCAAAATGGCGGAATTTAGCAGGTTATTTAACAGATTTTTTAAAATTAAAGCCAAAAAATTAAAAATATTACTGTCTTTTCAACTAATTGCAGCTCTAGCATGTGCCTTTTTTACTTATTATGAAGTTACAAATTGGCATATTCAAAAAAATCTAAAAAATAATGTCGGTCTGATACCAGAATGGGCATTATATTTTGTCATCTTAGCCTTCTTTGTCATATTATTTGTATTTATTTTAACTCCTTTGCAAAGTGAAAAATTTAATCGAAGTCAAACCTGGCGGTTAGCTGGAATAAGTGACAGCCAGTTTTATCTTGATAATGTTTTAAGTACATTTGTATCTTTTATTTACATGCTTGCGCTTGAAGTAGTTGCTACAGTTATGCTAGGTTTCTTATCTTTTTTGGTTGATAAAGAATTTCAACGAGGACTTCATGATTTCCTAATGGATCTGCATCCTAATTTTGATTACAATGTTTTCTGGACTGTAATTGGTACGATTGTCTTAGCCATTTTAAGTTGTTTCTTTTTATATTTTGTTATCAGTTTCTTTAACTTTGCTAGCCAGTCCATAATAGATTTTGTACCCGCGAACGTTAATGGAGCACTTGTAAAGATACTCCATTTATTCATAATTTTTGTACTAATCTGGTTCTTTTTTAAAATTCAACATATATTTGTCTACAAAATTCTTTTATCAGTATTTAACCCAGCTAATTACGGACTTGCTTTTTCTAGTGATTTACCTTTTGCAATTTTGTCAACCACAATTTGCGATCTTATTTTGTTGGTCAGCAACGTTTTCTTATTTAATCATTTTTATGAAGCCAGTGAACGTAAATAGGTAGGCAAATAAGAAAAAATTACTTTTACAATTTTATAATTTCTCACAAAAAAGCAAGTTATTACAACAAATAAAAGGTTTGCGGAAAAAATAAATCTGGTTTATGATAGTGTATTATAGGTGTATTACGGCCAAAGGATGGTGGACTTGTGGAATTTAAAGATAACATTCCCATTTACTTACAAATTAAGCAATACCTATATCGACAAATAATTACCGGCAAATTGAAGCCAGGTAAAAAAATCCCTTCTGTACGTGAACTAGCAGTGCAACTCACTGTAAACGTCAATACGGTACAACGTGCCTTACAACAAATGAACTTTGAAGGAATTTTGTATACCAAGAGGGGAGAAGGGAATTTTGTCACTGAAGATACTACTTTACTTGAAAAAACGAAAAGGGAATTAATTGACGCTGAACTAGACAAATTTGTTCAGAGCATGAACTCTTTAGGGGTTTCTGATGAACAAATTCTCAAATCTTTAACTGAATATCTTAAAGAGGAGCGTAAATAATGGGCAATCCCTTAGAAATAACTGATTTGGTTTATAAAAAAAATCAAAAACGAATTATTAACAATTTAAACTTAACGCTCAAACCAGGGAAAATCGTTGCTCTTCTTGGCGAAAATGGTGCGGGCAAAACTACTTTAATGCGAATAATTAGTGGCGTAGCTAAAAACTATCGTGGAATAGTAAAAGTTTCCGGCTTTACTAAAGAAGCTGAAAGAAAAGAACATCTATCTTTTACAGATAGTTTAACTGGCTTTGCTAATTCAACAAGAATTAGTGATATTGTTAAGTTTTATCAGATCTTATACCATGATTTTAATCTGAAGCAATTTGAGGAATTAAGAGAATTTATGAAGTTAAGTTCTAATCTTCGTTTGTCAGAGATGTCAAAAGGTATGAAGGAGAAGTTAGTTATTGCTTTAACTTTTTCCAGAAAAACAGATTTATATCTTTTAGATGAACCCTTTTCCGGCATTGATGCTATGGCACGTAAAAAAATCATTAAATCGATAATTTTATGGAAGCAAGAAAAATCCACTATTTTGGTTTCAGATCATTTCGTAAATGAAATCGCTGCGGTTTTGGATGAAGTTATTATTATTAAAAATAAGACTGTTTGTATGCAAAAGTCGACTGAAGCAATTAGGGCTGATAATCAAAGTGTGGAGGAATTTTATGAGAGTTTTTATCAAAGAGAAGAGGATGAATAATGGCAATTTTTAATCGCTATTTTACGGTGCTTTTCAGATTGAAAACCAAATGGATCTCACTATTGTTAATTATTCAAACAGTTGCCTCTTTTGCGATGGCATTTTTTAATTTTAGTAACGGTCATGTAGACATTAATAGAACTATTTTTTCTAATTTCTTTACCTTATGGCTGACAATTTTTGTGGTATCAGCATGGCTTTTTACTGGCATATTTTATTTAACCACCTGTTTTCAAAATGAACATGTCAGTGGCAATCAAACTTGGCGCTTAGTACCAATTGACGATAAAAAGCTGTATTTCGATAATATTTTAAGTTCGTTTGGTGCATTGCTTTTCTTTGTGATACTCGAAGTAATTTGCACATTAATTTTAGGCGTTGTTACTTTTACTTTTGATATTCATTTTCATACTGTCATAATCGAAATGTTTACTGATATTGGAAGGCATTTGCAACAAGTTGACCTGGAAATTATGTTTAACTTCTTTGGTGCAATTATGATGACTATTCTTAGCGCATTTTTTGGTTACTTCATTATTAGCTTTTTAAATTATTCCAGCCGTGCTCTTTTGGATTTCCTTCCTCAAACTCTCAGCAAAACTTATTTTCGGATAATTGCAGTTTTTGTGATTGTTTTAGTTGCTTGGCTTGCAATCAAAGCCAGTAACATTGGCTTACAAATAATTTCATTTCCATTTAGATTTATGATGGGAAAAACCACAGGAACAAATGATGATTTGGCTTTAGCTCTAATTTTAATGCTTGTAATCAATTTACTTTTTTGGTTTTTGGATACAATTCTTTTCAGTAAATTTTTTGAAGCAAGAGAAGGAAAATAAATTAAAATATACATATTAAAAGACTCATGATACAAACAGCAAAAATGCCAACGCAAATAAAAGACAAAAGGCAATGAAAGTCAAAAAATCAATTTTCTCAGCTTTAAGATTTTTGCTTTTTTTGGAAATGATAAGAGCTATTAAACTGATCGAAGGCAAGATAATTCCTATAATTATTCCTAAACTAACATTTTCTAAAATCACTGAAAATAAAAGCCCACAAAAATAATCTCTTGCGGGTTTTGATATTTAGCTAATATTTTAATGATTTGCAGCAAGGTAATCGTACAACTGATTAATTTCTTCAGGAGTGAATTCACCATCGCCAGTTTTCATTGAGTGAATTTTTTCAACTGATAAGTGACTTGCAAAGGCCAAATCAGTATCAGTAACATGATGTTTTACTTGAAAATCGATAATTGCATCGGATAATTCTTCTAACTGCTGATTCATAATAAATTCTCCTTTACAATTTATTTTAGCGGAAAAATATTAAAATTCAAAGGAAATTAAAAACCCTGAATTTTATTAAATGGCCAATATCTGAATTTGACTTTACCAATTAAATTTTGTCGTTTTACAGGACCAAAAATATGTGAATCCTTAGAAATATCACGGTGATCGCCCATTACCCAATAATAGCCTTTTGGAACCTTATATGTGAAATTTGTTGTATACGTCTGCCCTTGAGCATTATTATCCTTTTTGAAATGATTTTCAAGATATGGCTCAGGTAAAAGCTTCCCGTTAACATACATTTTATCATTTTTTGAAACAAGCTTGTCACCAGGAAGACCAATTATTCGCTTGATGTAGTATGCTCCTGGGACATCATTTGCTGCCTTAGGAGCCAGCAAAACAACAACATCATTACGTTTAGGAGTAAAATTACGCACAGCAATCAAACGATCATTATCTTCAAAAGTCGGTTGCATAGACGGTCCAGAAACTCTATCATTAGAAAGTACAAAATGGAATAAAACATAGAACACACCTAAAATAACTGCCATCATTATGACAACATCAAGAATAAATTTACCTAAGCTTTCTTCCTCTTCGTCTTGCTTTTTTGTTACTTTTTTCGCCATAAAATTTTTCTCCTTTATTAAGTTACCTTTTATTATAACTGAAATCCTTCAGTTTGAATGTTAAAATCATTATAGGTATTTGATAATGACAAATTTTTTAAGTAAAATTAACCAGTTAGATCAAGAGCTTAATATTGACCCCATACATCATCAAGTAAAGGAAATTAACGATATTGTTTCTGTTGTGAGCCAAAAGCAAATTTTAAGGAAAGCTCCAGAGAAACTGGGCTTTTTGCCAGATAAATCTGAAGAAATATGTGCTGGTCTTTCGCAAACTGATATTAAACACTTTAGAACTATTAACCAGTTAATCGACAATTTGAGACAATTTCTGGCTATAAATTTTGGCGTTTGGTCGCTACCTAATTTACAGACAGCTAGAGCAATTAAAGACTGTTTAAACATTAAATCCGGACTGGAAATTATGGCAGGTAATGCTTATTGGAGCAAGGCTTTATCTGATGTAGGCGTAAAAATGATAGTCACAGATAACTTAGATTGGTCAAAAACTTCAAACACTGGTTCCAAGTCATTTATGCCAGTCGCAAATTTTGATGCTGCTCAGGCCGTTGAGATATTTTACAATGTTGATCTAATAATATGCTCTTGGGCTCCCAATTTTGGCAGTAGCGATACAAAAGTTGTTTCAACCTGGCAAAAGCTGAATACAACAAGCCATCTGCTCTTTATAGGCGAAAAAAACGGAGCGACCAATTCTGAGGCTTTTTGGCAAAAAGGATTAGTACATAATTCAAAAGAATTAAAACAAATTAATCAAACTTTTCCTAGTTTTGATTTTATTAATGAACATATTTTTGAGATAGCACATGAAATTTAAAAAAATCATTTTAATTATTATTATATTTTTATCTTTTTTAGGTATAGGCAGTATGTTGTCAAATGTTCAGTCTCGTGAAGCGAACCAACTGCTTGAGGCATATGGTTTAAGCAACAATACCCGCTATATTGAAGTAAAAAACAATCAAGAAGTTAGAACTTTCTTGACCTATTTGAAAAAAAGATATCCTCATAATAAAATTCAAGTTCATATGACATCCAAAGCCAAGAAAAATCAAACTCTCGTATGGTCAAATCATAATGTGCTAAAACTACCGACTGAATCAGGAAGGTACTTCACAAAAGATGACTTTAAAGGTCAAGTTTCTTTTGCTGTACTTGGTTTAAACGCAAAAGTTCCGACTTTAAAGGCGCAAGGAAATGAGTATGTTTACATAAACAAAAAATATTATACGGTTATAGGAACTTTAAAGCATTATCGTCAAATGAAGCAAAACGGCTATTATTTGACTGCTAGTCCGAAACAACCAACTGGCAAATTTAAACTGCGTGATTATCAGATCATAATAGACAGTTCAAATAAAGTAATTCAACAAATCGCTAAGCATTATGGAGTAAAAGCAAAAACACCAGTTTTTGTCAAAAATCATCAAATACATCAGTTTTCAATTATTCGTGAAATTTTATTTATCTTAATTTTTTTGTTAATTGCTTCAGCAAGTAATATAATTTTGGCATTTATGGATTGGAAAACAGTTCAGCAGACAAATTTGAAGGGCAGTCTACTACACAATTGGTTAATCAATCATGGGATTAGAATTTTGCTTGTAGAACTTGTAGTTACTTTTGGTGCATATTTCTTTTTGATCTCGCGAAAATTCGTTTCCAAGCCACAACACTTAATTTGGCTTTTAATGACAAGTTGGGTAATAATTTCTATTTTTTACGCCTTAAGCATTCTGCACTTATTACGAAAGGAAAAAAATAATGCCAAAACTGCCTGAAGATTTCATCAAAAAATATACAAAGCTATTAGGTAAGAGTAAAGCTGACCATCTTTTTAAAGCAATAAATGAAAATTCTAAAAATGCTTATCGAATCAATTCATTAAAAGAAAATCAAACCCTTTCTTATGATCATAATGAAAAAATTCCGCTAATACCAAATGCCTATTATGGCAAAATAAGTGGAAAAGATCCTGAATGGGTGAGTGGGACAGTGTATTCACAAGAACCTGCTGCAATGTTTCCTGCTTTTTTTCTTGAAGCCCAGCCTGGGGAAAAGATTTTAGACTTATGTGCTGCCCCTGGTGGGAAAAGCACTGCGGTTGGCGTACAACTAAAAGGCCAAGGATTCTTGCTTGCAAATGAAATTTCGCTTAGTCGAGCAAAAATACTACGCGAAAATCTAGAACGTTGGGGAATAACAAATGCACTAGTCACAAGTGAAAAACCAGAAAAATTAACAAAATATTTTTCACAGTATTTTGATAAAATATTGGTTGATGCTCCATGCAGTGGTGAAGGTATGTTTCGCAAAGACCCTAAAGCTATTGAATATTGGTCACAGGATTACGTGCTTTTTTGTCAGCAACGGCAAAAAGAAATTCTGTCTTTTGCAGTTCAAATGCTTAAACCAGGTGGAGAACTAATTTATTCAACTTGTACTTTTGCTCCAGAAGAAAATGAACAAATAGTTTCTTGGCTAACTAAAACTTTTGGTTTTACAATATTGCCACTAAAAATAGATGAACAATATATTGACCAAGGTCATCCAGAATGGTCAGATAATAATATTGAGTTGGCTAAAACTGCACGATTTTGGCCTACTGCCAATATTGGAGAGGGACAGTATGTAGCAAAGTTAAGGTTAGAAGGAAAAAAGAATGCCCAATCTTCTGGTTCGACAGGTAAGAAGTCAGATCATAAGAAGCAACTTAAAAGTGCTTTAACCAAATCTGATATGCATTTGATTTCAAGCGTGCTAGATAGATTTAATTTACCATCTGCAATTGAGAACTGGCAGTTTAAATGTCAAGTTCATAATAATCACGTTTTTATTCCCGCACTAAGCACTAATTCTGCTTCCCATCTTAAAATTTTATCCAATGGTATTGAGTTGGGTATTCTAAAGAAAAAACGCTTTGAACCTGGACATCAGCTGGCTATGGTCTTAGCAGCACAAGAGCAAAATAGGGTAATTGACTTAAGTAGCAGTAATTATTTCAAATATTTGCATGGAGAAGCTATTAGAACTGATTCAGATGAAACTGGATTTATTCTTGTCAGCTTTAAACATTTTATTTTAGGCTTTGGCAAAGTAAGCAATCATATTATTAAAAACTATTATCCCAAAGGATTACGAATTTAGAGAAAGAAAAAAGAATGATTAAATTAATCGCTACTGATATGGACGGAACTTGGCTAACTGACCAAAAAACTTATGATCGAGAGTTATTTTTGCAAGAATTCCAAATAATGCAAAAAAGAGGAATAAAATTTGTAGTTGCAAGTGGAAACCAATTTGAAAATTTATACTCCCGATTTCCCCAAGTAGCTAATCAGCTTTATTACATTGCTGATAATGGGGCACTCGTAGCTCAAGGCAGGCAAGTAATTCATGTTGAGTGCCTTTCTGAAGAAGACTGGCTCACGATTTTACAAATCATCCAAGAATATGATGAAAAAGTAACGGTTTCTGGTCTTGCAAGTGCATATATTTTAAAAAGTGATGGTCCTGAATATGCAATGGACTTAAAAAAATATTATGAAAAACTGACAGTTGTTGAGAATTTTAATCATCTGGATGATCAAGTTTTTAAGGTCACTTTTGACGTTCCAGAAAATAGAATGGTTAAACTTTTAGAAGAACTTAAGCGGAAATATCCGCAAATTGGTTTTGTTTCCGGTTCAGCGACATCAATAGATATGTCGACAAAAGGCATGAATAAAGCACGAGGTTTGCAATATTTGGGCAGCAAATACAAGATTAGTCCAAAGGAAATGGTATCTTTTGGCGATAGTGGTAACGATGTGGGAATGTTAAAATATGCAGGCAGTAGTTATGCTACTGGAACAGCTCTTCCGAGTGCCAAAAAAGCTGCCAACCACATCATAGGTTCCAGTAATGATAGCGCTGTTCAAAAGGAAATATGGCGTTTATTAAATTAAATTATTGTCAAAATAAAAATGAGTACCAAAATCCGACAAATTTATGGTACTCATTTTTATTTATAATAACTGATCGATAATAGTTTTTAGTGAAAAGTCATAATATTTATCAATCTTGGTTAGACCAGAGAGATCGTTTTGACCGTAAATTGCAAGAAGACTAGCAAGTTCATTTTGCCACTCTTCAATAAGGTTTTGCAGGTAATCTGCATCATGCTTAATTAATGCCTGTAAAAACACATTAGAAATTCCGACAAATTTTCCACCTAAGCAAAGCCCCTTAAAAACATCTAACGGGTTGCGTACACCACCGGAAACAGTAAATTCAACTTGCTCTTTGGCTGCCATTAAACTCGAAATAACGGTAGGTAAGCCAATATTATTTAAATAAGAAACATTATTAGTATTACGGGCATTTTCTATCTGAGCAAAATTGGTTCCGCCACTTCCTGCGACGTCATAAAATCCAAAGCCTTCATTTTTTAATGAACGAATTGTGTCTCTGTCTAGTCCAAAACCGACTTCTTTTATAATAATTGGAACTGTTACTTTCTGACGCAGCTCTTTTAAGTTATCAAGCCAATAAAAATCTCGATCTCCCTCTGGCATAGCTATTTCCTGTACCACATTTAGGTGTATTTGCAATGCATCAGCTTTTAGCTCTGTCACAATCTTTTCAGCTTGTTCGGCTGAAGTCTTTGCATTAACATTTGCTATTAAAGCGCCATCAGGATCTTGTTGTCTTGCAATCAAAAAGCTATCTAGTAAATCAGGTTCTTTAGTTAAAATACTGGCAGAACCTAATGCTAATGCAATATTTGTTTTTTCGGCTATTCGACCTAATTCTTTATTAATCAGATAAGATCTGTGAGATCCACCAGTCATAGCATTAATGAAAAAGGGGGCCGCAATCTTTTTACCAAAGATTGTAGTTTGTATGGTTCGGAGATCAACTTTAGTTTCTGGTAATGCAGGGCGTACTAAGTGCATTTTATCAAAACTATTTGGTTTTTCATTTTGATAAAATTTTTGTGCCAAATCCAAATGCTCTTCTTTACGATTAGATCTAATTGACATAATTTTCCCCTAATCAACAACCCGAATTTGGTGTACACGAAAGTCCAAAGGCATTATACCGTTTTGCCGCCATTTATCTTCAAGAAAAGCAGTATCTGTATTCCTGTCTGCAATTACTATGCCACAATCTCCGTTGCCAGCACCTGAAGTTTTAGCTGCACCACCAAATGATTCTGCAATGTTAATTAGTTTAGAAAGACGCGGTATCTCAATAGCAATTTGATTTATTTGCGCAAAATGCTGCAGAAGCTTACGGTTAACGCGAATTTGTTTTTTGATTAACTGAATATCATTATGCTCAAATCCGGCAATCATTTTGAGAACACATTTACGCGAAAGCCTGATAAATTCCTGGTATTGACCATTTAAAGCGGCTTTATTGGCATTAGTTTCATCAACTAGTCTTGAGGTGGATGCAGGTTTTTGACTCCAACCAATCATTAATTTAAGACCAGCAGGAGGGGTCAAAAGCTGAATTTTCAATCCAGGCCAAGCCTCATTCAGTACTTCAGATAAAGATTTGTGTGCTAATTCATCAGCAAGCCATTGCTTATCAAAAGTTTGAAAAGCAATCCAGCCACCATAAACACTGGCAGCAATATCACCCGCTGAGCCATTACCTTGCACAGAATAATGCGAAATAGCTGACAGTTTATAAACTAATTCGTTACTGAAAGACACATTATAAAAACGCAGTATTGCTTTAACTGTGGCTACAGTCACAGCAGCACTTGAACCTAAACCATACTTTTTGCCATCAGAAGAATCTAGATCAGAATTAACATATAAATCATATACTTTCATCTTGACTTTTTGCTCTAAACAAAAACGTTCCGTGTAAGAAATGGCGGCCAAAATATATTCAAAAGGATTATCACGGTTGTCGATTACCATTTTGGCTCCCCGTCTGACCCAATGAATCGAACTTTGAGAATATTGTTTAGAATGGATTAATCCAGTTCCTGATTTTGACTTAATAATTGAAACACGGATAAACTGGTTAACTGCGACTAAGATAGCGGGACAATCCTGTTCCAGTACCGCGTATTCACCAGCAATGTATAATTTTCCGGGTGCTTGTTCTGTTATCAAAAGAATTAAATCTCCTAATCAATTAATTTATATTAATTAGTTCAGACATGAAATACCTGGACCAAAACTTGCATTTATTATGTTAACATTATGAAATTCGGATACAAACCTATTAGTAATATCTTTTACATTTTTTAATTGACTTAAGATTTTTATATTAGGTCCGGCATCTATTGTGAAGTAACATTCTATACCCTGGCTACGCAAATCAGCTATAAGTTTGATTGCTTTAATAGTTGCGGGTTCAAAATATGTGAAACCAGGTTGAGCAGTTAAATTGACTGCATGCATCTCACAAGCATTCAATTCTGCCAAACTGCCAATAGTTGAAAAATCATTTGCTTTAATTGCTGCAGTCATTTGTTCCAATTCTATTTGGTTACGCGCAATCCAAGGCATAAAAAAGGGCGATGTTTGGGCCTGTTTCATCCCTTGAGTGGAAGACAAATCTTTTTGCTGGTTATTCAGCTCAACCACAAGCAATCGCAAATCTATGTCAGGCCTTTCATCTAAAGCATAGGCATAAGATGATTCATCATCGTTTCCTTTTTGCCAAATGGCGAAACCACCGTAAATTGACCTGCTGGCTGATCCTGAACCTAAACGAGCCAAACGGGAAAGTTCAACAGAGGACAAATTAAAACCATAATGTAGGCAAAAAGCTCCTGCTAAAGCCGCAAATGCTGAACTAGAAGAAGCTAATCCTGCAGCTGTTGGAACATGATTATATGATTCAACTTTTAATTTGCCGGTCACAGCAAATTTTTTTTGCAGTAATTTTAAAAAAGAAAAAACACGGCTGCTGCTTTGTCCATTTTGTTTGACACCATTTAACCAAAATTGATTTTCTAAACTATCTGAAATCTTGGTGTCAGTATAAAATTTATCAAGTGTCATTGACAAGCTAGACATCAAAGGTAAACGTAAACCTGAATCTGCTTTGCCCCAATATTTGATCAACGCAATATTTGTATGGGCACGAACTGTTTTTTCCATAAAAATTATATTTCCTCAATCCAACTATTCGTAGCTATTTTTTGACATTTATCTGCTATTTTGACAGCATCTTCATGATTTTGACACAAGGCAATTACAATTCCACCGAGTCCGCTACCAGATAATTTAAAACCTAATGCACCATTTGCAAGAGCAATTTTTTGCAAATGATCAATTTTTGCGGTTGAAAGGCTAAATGAATGGAGTATCTCTTGTGCCCGATTAAAATATGAACCTACCTTTTCAGCGTCTTTTTTTAACCATGCTGATTTAGTTTCATCAGCCAGTTTGCCTAATTCCATGATATTTTCTTTTACAACGGGAACATTTACTATCAAATCCTGAACTTGACTAACTGCTTTTTTAGTACTTCCTAATTCACCAGTATCCATTATAAGCAAAGTTGCGTCTAGTTTAGCTTTTAGCGACTTCGGGCCATCTTTTTGATTAAAAAAAACCAGATAATCTGAATTAACAGTTGCAGCATCAAGACCTGATGCTTTACCGTGATTAATCATTTCAGCATGGTTAGTAATTTCCATTATTTCTTTTTCAGTTAATTTAAGTTTGAAGTAAGCATTCATTGCTCTAGTTGTAGCAAGAGCAACTGTTGCGCTTGAACCTAAACCACGTTCTATTGGAATCTCTCCTGTATAAGTTATTTTCAGAGTTTCTTTACTGGCAGCTTTTGTCAGCATAGTTTTAACAACATATTTTAATCCGTCATATTCAGCTGGAGACATAAAAAAAGGCCCCTGATAATGAGCCGTATCCATCCACATTTGCTCTGCCGGTTCAACAGTCGTTTTAATATGCAATGATTTGATTGGCAATGCTAACGCATCATAGCCATAAACTACTGAATGTTCACCGATAAGAATAACTTTTCCGTGTGCTAAAAAACTTGATTTCATTTTATTTAAGATCCTTATTGTTTGTAAAAAGATTTGGTTCCTATGCTAAAATAATGACAAAGGAGAAGAGAACAAATGATCAAAATTCTAGTCGGTCGGCAAACCGATCCCATGCAGGAAAAAATTTTACAGGAAGCAGTACAAAATTATCAGCACTTTCCTGATCATAAAACCTTTGTCATTGTTCCCAACCACATTAAGTTTACCACAGAAGTCAGAGCAATAAATAGCTTGGCTACCAGGCAAAACCATATCGAGCAATCTGTCAAAAACCTGCAAGTTTTATCATTTTCACGTTTGGCCTGGTTTTTCTTAAAAGATGCAAAAAAGGGCTTGCCAACTGAACTTGATAATGCAGCTGCAGCAATGCTTCTTGCAAAAATTGTTGATCAAAAGAAAGATCAGCTGCACCTTTTTCAGACTACTAACTTGAATCCGGGTTTAATAAAGCAATTATATGATACAATTCTGCAAATCCGCGAAGGCAATTTGAATCTTGATGATATCGATCAAGATGCTCTTGAGCTTGAAACCAAAAATAAGATCTCTGATCTTAAAATTATTTATTCAGCATTCATTGAAGCCATCACAGGTAAATTTTCTACCTCAAACGAGATACAGCTGCAGTTAAATGAATATTTAGCTACACAAAAAAATTTAGATCAAGCAGACTTTTACTTTAGCGATTTTTCTCATTTTTCTCTTCAGGAATGTCTAACCGTCAAATTATTGATGACCAAAGCCCATAGCGTCACATTGGCTTTTAAAACGCAACTGGGTGAGATTAATCCAAAAGCTGAACCAGGAGATTACGATTATGTCATTCAAACTACTATCAATAAACTATTACAATATATTAAATCTCATAATTTGCCACATCAAATATTAACTACAAACATTAATCCCAGACCAACTAAAAGAGAGTTGCTCAATGAATTTTGGACTGGAGACGTAAGCAACATTGGTGATCTTAATCAAGTCCAACTCGTGCGTGCAGATAACAGATATGCAGAGGCATATTACGTAGCTCACACCATTTACCAGCAGGTTGCATTAAGACACTACCGCTACCGCGATTTTTTAGTTCTGGCACCGAATCTGCATGAATACGAGACATATTTAACCCCAATTTTAAGACAGAATCAAATTCCTTTCTTTAATGATTTACAACAAGAAATGAAGTACCATCCTTTAGTGGTCTTAATTGAAAACATCGCTCAGTTATTGTCGAGGCCTTTTCAGACCCAAAATTTGCTGGCCATAATGAAAACCCGTTTAATAATACCCGACTGGTATCAAGACGAAACTGCTTATGTATATGATGTTGACCAATTGGAAAATTTTGTTCTCGCTCATGGCATAAACCATAATTTATGGCAGAGAAACTTTGCGGATTATATGGCAGCCGAAGTCATAGGATTAGACAAAATTCCCGAAGAAGTAAATAAAATAGAAAAATTAAAAGAATATTTTATCAAACAAATTACGCAGCTTTTTAACAGTTTAAAAGAAGAAAAGGATAGCCAAAAAGCTATTACAATATTTTTTAATTTTTTAACTATCAATGGAGTCAATGAAGTATTAGAAAAATGGCGTGCTGATGCCCAAGCAGATGGTGCTTTACAAGAAGCCCGGCAGTCAGAACAAGTTTGGGATCTTTTAATTAATCTGCTACATGATTATTTGTTAATTAACCCTGATAATTTTGATCCAGCAGGCTTTTTTGCAGTACTGATTAACGGTTTTAAGGAAGCTACTTTTTCTCAGATCCCAGCCACTTTGGATGCTGTAAATTTATCCGAAATGGGTATTGTTCAAGTCAGTGGCTACAAGCAGGTTTTTATTATGGGGGCAACGGTTAACGGCTTACCACAAATACAGAATACTCCCGGCTTTTTAAGTACAGAAAATCTTGCTGAATTAAAAAAAGATTTTGGCGAAGACTCTTATATTGAAGATAGGCAGCAGCTAAGTAACTGGGATCAAAACTACCAATTTGGTAATTGTTTGGCTTTAGCACAGGACAAAGTTTATTTGTCGTATTGTTTAGCGACTGATGAGGGTAGTACAGTACAGCC
This sequence comes from Lactobacillus kimbladii, assembly GCF_014323605.1. Taxonomy (GTDB): domain Bacteria; phylum Bacillota; class Bacilli; order Lactobacillales; family Lactobacillaceae; genus Lactobacillus; species Lactobacillus kimbladii_B. The sequence goes on from NZ_SCMB01000003.1 coordinate 182,143, forward strand.
TTCAATTTATTATGAAAGGTTTAAAACTGCGGGTGCACCAGAATTTTCGCAACACAATTTACCTGAAGAACTTAGTCAGTTATTATCTTTTATAACCAATCCACAGGCAAGTTTAGGATATCTAAGCTATCTTAATCGGGCGGAAAATAATATTGATGTTAAAGAATTGTTAAAGCTAACGGCTGAACTTTTACCGCAAAAAACAGCTAAAGTTATAGCTGGAAGCAATTTTATAAACGAACCACAAAATATCGGTCCTGACCTGGCACAAAAATTATACGGTTCAAACCTCAATTCTTCTGTTTCTCAGCTGGAAACTTTTTATGAAAATTCATATGAATATTTTCTGACATATGGGTTACACCTTCATAAAAGATTTGAAAATGAATTGGATGCTATACAAGCTGGCAATTATTTCCACGAAACTTTTGATCGCTTAGTTAAGGAGCTAAACGAACGCTCACTCGATTTAAAAGAAATTGATGACGAAACACTTAATCAATTACTTACAATTGCACGTACAAAAATGAAAAATGAGGCCAGATATCAGCAATTATTAAATGACCCATTTAATGAGTTTTTATTTAAGTGTCTTGATAAAACTACCAGTAAAGTAGCAAGTAACTGGCATCATGCAGTTGCAAAAACTCCATTGCGTGCTAAATATTCAGAGTTAAGTTTTGGAAAGGGTGAACAGGTGCAAGGACTTAACTTTAAAGTGCCTGGTATAGAAGGTAATCATTACGTTAATTTAAGGGGAAAAATAGATCGGGTTGATTTAGCTCATGTTCCTGATCAAAACGGATTTATTGCTCAAGTAATCGATTATAAGTCCTCCGCTAAAAAATTTGATCTAGGGTTATTTTACCAGGGTATTTCTTTACAAATGGTTTCATATCTAGATGTGTTGATGCAAAACCACAAATTCTTTGCTGGTTCTGACCCACTCTCACTTTTAGGTGCTTTTTACCAAACGGTTACCAGACAAACTGAAAGGCTAAATAGCAATAAGTTGTATGACAGTAATTTGCAGATCAGAGATGCCAACTTAGACGGTCAAATTAAACTTAAATATACTGGTTTAATTAATGATGACCAGCTATTAATGCTCGCGGCTGAGCCTGACTTAAATAAACCACGCAGTACTTCTTCCATTTATGCCGGAGTCAGTTCTACAAAAGATGGAACTTTAAAGTTTGGTGGCAGTTATTTCAATAGTGATGAACTTGAATTATTGCTGAAATATGACGAAGAGCTTATTAAAGATGCCTCCAGTCAAATTTTAGCAGGAAAAATAAAGCTGAATCCCTATAAATATGGGAATGGAAATAATGCATTAACTTATTCAGACTTTCGTGATATTTTCTTTTTTGACGCCATGTTGAGAGAAAATAAATATCATCAAGTAGGGAGCCTGAAAAGGGATGAACTACTGGAAAAGATTAAAAAACGGCTAAAGGAAGGAAATTAAAAATGGTTCAAGAAAAAGGAAAAACCTCATTTACAGCCGTTCAAGAAAAAGCTATTAATGATCATGGCCGCGACATACTAGTATCGGCTTCCGCAGGTAGTGGCAAAACCACCGTTCTTGTACAGCGCTTAATGAAAGAAATTCTTTCTGGTGTCAGTGTTGATCAACTGTTAGTAGTTACATTTACAAAAGCAGCTGCAACAGAAATGAAAAAACGGATTAAAGAAGTATTATCAAATGAAATGCAGAAGTCTTCAAAAAAATCATATCTGAGACAACAGTTAAATTTAATTGATTCTGCTAATATTTCTACGATTGATGCCTTTTGTTTGGATGTAATCCATCGTTTTTATTATGTAATCGACATTGATCCCAGTTTCAGTATACTAACTGACGATTCTCAAGCGGAATTAATGCGTGAAAGAGCATTAAAAGAAGTTGAAGGAGAATTTTTAGAGAAAAAAGAGAAGGACTTTATAGCTTTTTATGATAATTTTGCAGGTGACAGGGATGCTGCATCACCGCAAAATTTATTGTTAGACTTATATAATTACGCAATGGCTAAGCCTGATTATCGAGAATGGCTGCAAGGGCTGACCCAAAAATATCAAATGGAAGAAGTAATCAAATCTTCTTTGTGGCAGAAAGAAATTAAACCTTATTTAGTCAATCTTTTCCAAAATCTCGCTGATAAGTTAGAGCATTTTTGTCAAAGTGCGGTAATGGAAACTAAGGATCTGCACAAAGTAAAAGAAACTTTTGACCTGTTTGAAAAGTGTCTTAGCAGCTATTTGCATGATCTGGAAAATGATAGCCCATATGATGAGCAACGAGAAAAATTGCGTGCCAGTGTTTTCAAAAGCGGTATGCGCAGATCAAAAAATTGGGACGAAGATATTGTTGCTTTTTATGATGAGTGCTGTGATTTTAAAAAAGAAGCAAAGGAACAGATTTTAACTACTTTTGTTTCTTTTTATGCTACTGACGAAAAAGAGCAATTGTCTATGATGCAAAAAGGTCAGCAAATAATGGCTGCAATTGTGAAAGCAGAACTGGCACTGATTGACCGTTTTAATCAGTTAAAAAGAGCAGAAAACCTGCTTGATTTTAGTGACATGGAGCAATTAGCATACCAAATTCTCAGTCAAGACACTTCTGCATCCCAAATGGCACGAACTTTTTATCAAAATAAATTTAATGAGATTTTGGTCGACGAGTATCAGGACATCAACCCGCTACAAGAAAATATTTTGCAATTAATTAAAAAAGATGGTCAAAACAATCTTTTTATGGTTGGTGACGTTAAACAATCAATTTATGGCTTTAGGCAAGCTGAACCAAGTTTATTTTTGCACAAATATCAAGAAGCAACCCTTAAAGAAAATCAAGCAAAAGAAGAAAGAATTTTATTGTCGGACAATTTCCGTTCTTCTAAGCCAGTTATTTCTATTGTTAATCAAGTGTTTAAAAATATTTTGACGGATGATTTTGGAGGTATTGATTATAACAATGAGAGTCAGCTGACTTATGGTGCCAAATATTATCCTTCAAACCTTCCTGATGCGACTGAAATACTAATTCATGAAAAAAATAGTGACCAAACTAACCGTCAAGAAGATGATCCTGACGATATTGACTCAGCTGAAATTGCTATGGTTATTAACCGTATTAAAAAATTCTCAGAGGAAAATTTGTTAATTTATGACAAAAATTCGCAAAATAGCAGTCATTTAAGACCTTTTAAGTACAGTGATATTGTTATTTTAACCAGAAGTCGCAGCAATAATCTTGAAATTATGCAAGAGTTTGCCAAAAGTCATATTCCGATAATGGTTACCGATGCGAAAAATTATTTTCAAACTTTAGAATTAACTATAATCATGAACTACTTGAGGATCATTGACAATCCAGATCAGGACATTCCTCTTGTAGCTGTATTAAGGTCACCTCTTTTTAATTTTACAGAACCTGAACTCAGTACGATTAGAATTCATACGCAGAATGCCAGTTTTTACAACGCTTTAACTTCTTATGTTGCCGTGGGTGACGAACTTAGTCAAAAAGTAAAAGATTTTTTGAATCAGCTCGAAGAATTGCGTAAATTTGCTGCAACACATAGAATTTCAGAATTGATATGGAGCATCTATGAAAAAACCAGCCTGCTTGAAATTATGACTTCACTACCTAATGGCAAGCAGCGCAGAGTCAACTTAGAGGCTTTATATGAAAGAGCTGCTTCCTATGAAAGCGCTGGTTTTAAGGGTCTGTATCAATTTATTAATTTTATCGAGCGAATGAGACGTAGCCAAAAGGACCTGGCACAGCCACTTTTAACTAAAGAAGCCGGTAACTCCGTACTCTTAATGACTGTTCATAGTTCCAAGGGCCTGGAATTTCCGGTTGTTTTTTACTTAGGCTTGCAACACCAATTTCAAAAGCGGGATTTAAGCGGCAATTATATTATAAATTCTGGTTCTGTAGGTTTAACTATCAAACTAAAACCTTATCGTGCTGATACCCTTGTTAAGGCTATTGCAAATATATCCAAGAAGAGACAACTCTTAGAAGAAGAAGCGCGCATTTTATATGTGGGGATGACCCGAGCAAAGCAAAAGTTAATTTTGGTAGCTGATTTAAAAAATCTGCCTCGAACAATTGAAAATTGGCAAAATGAAGCTGATCAAAATGGACGTCTCACGTTGAGCAGTAAGCTTAACGCTTCAAATCCGATGAGTTTGATTGGTCCATCAATCAAATGGGACAAGCTTTTAAGCCAAAAAATTAATGATATAAATTCAGCGTTGGAAACAAGTCAGGAATTGCTTTATATCCAATATCAAGGCGAAAAAATTCATCTTCAAGAATATACTAGTCCAGAGGAGAACAAAACTGAGGACATTTCATCACTAGAAGGATATACAGAAAAACTGTTTAATTTTAGTTATCCTTTTCAAGATGCCAGTCAGACAACCGCATATCAATCAGTATCTGAAATTAAAAAAGCGTTTAACGATCCTCTTGATACCGAACTGGAAAATGCGCACCTAATTTCTTCAACTAATCGTTACTTGCAGCCTATAGATACTAAACCTGATTTTCTGTTTAAAACACGGTTTACAGGAGCGGAGATTGGTACTGCAATGCACCTGATCCTGCAATACTACGATTATCATGGATCGGGAGCTATCAACCAGGTTAAAGAAGAAGTGCAGGAACTAGTTGAGCAAAATAAACTTAATAACAATATTGTTTCCAGTTTAGATTTAGAAAAAATAAATTGGTTTGTTCATAGTGATTTTGCAAAGAAATTTTGGCAAAAACCAGAAAACTTGCACCGTGAAATTGAATTTTCGAGTCTGTTGCCAGCCGATAGTCTATTTGATAATTTCAGTGATGCAGACGCAAAAATTTTAATTCATGGTACAATAGACGGTTATTTTACTGAAAAAGATGGCATAATATTATTTGATTATAAAACTGATCATATTGATCAAACTCATTTGGAATTAGCTATCAAAAACATAAAGCAAAAATATTTAGGTCAGCTACGCCTTTATGAAAGAGCTCTTAATTCTTTTGCTGACAAAAAAGTTAAAGCTAAATACTTGGTTTTGTTAGATGCATGCAAAATAGTTGAATTAAATTAACAGAAAGGAGGGTAATTACAAAATGAAATCATTCGAGCATACCGTTTTTGCTGTAGTGGATTTAGAAACTACGGGAACACAACGGGAAGAAAATAATCATATCATTCAGTTCGGCTGCGCTATTATTAAGAATATGAAAGTTGTCAAGACTTACTCTTTTATGATTAATCCTCACCGCGAAATTCCGATAGCGGTGCAAAATTTAACCCATATACACAACAAAGATGTGGCTCAAGAAAAAGATTTTGCTTATTATGCACCCAAGATTGTCAAAATCTTGAAAGATACTGTCTTTGTAGCTCATAACGTTAATTTTGACTTGCCATTTTTAAATTTTGAATTAGTGCAGCACGGCTATGAACCACTAACTAATCGTGCAATAGATACGGTAGAGCTGGCAAAAATTGCATTTCCTACTGAACCGTCATACAAGTTAAGCGATTTGACAACTCGCCTGCAAATAAGACATTTAAACCCTCATAAAGCAGATTCTGATGCTTATGGCACTGCTGTTTTATTAATAAAAATAATTGAACGACTTGAAAATCTTCCTCAAGCTACTTTAAATACGCTAAGCTCTTTGGCTCACGGTTTAATACGTGACACTTCCTGGATTTTCACTACCATTGCTGATAACGCACGCAAGGAAAAAAGGCCGTTATCTTCACAATATCAGCAAGTACGACAAATAATTTTACGAAAACAAGAAAAACTTAATAATGTTGAACATCAACAGTCAAATGTTTTTCCAAAAAGTGACACGGACAAAAAGAAATTATTTAAAAATAAAATTAATTATCGCCAGCCTCAGGTAGACCTCATCAATCGAATTGAACAGTTTTTGAGTAACCCTAAACAGAAAACATTATTGATTGAAGCACCTAATGGTACTGGTAAAACCTTTTCTTACTTGTTTTCATATTCATATCGATTATACACAAACAGAAAATTGGTAATTGCCACTCCCACCAAAGTATTACAAAAGCAGATAATAGATCAGGAAATTCCCCAATTACTGAATGTAACCAAGTTGGATTTGAAAGCTGAGGAAGTAAAGGCCAGCAGCCATTACCTTGATTTAGATGGTTTTTACCAAAGTTTGTATCAGGGAACGCCTAATAAGTTAACTTTAGTGTTGCAAATGCGCATTCTGGTTTGGTTAACTGAAACGCGGACGGGTGATCTAGATGAATTGCAGCTGACTAATTATCGGGCTCCCTTATTTGCTCAAATTGCTCACCCTGGAGATGCTCGTGTTGGCAGTATTTTTGCTGAAGTTGATTTCTGGAATTTGGCCAGACAAAGGCAAGAGCAGGCTGACATTTTAGTCACAAATCATGCCTATTTGGCTAATCATTATAATGATACAATTTGGGGGCAGAATCCCTACCTCGTTATTGATGAAGCTCATCGTTTTGTTGACAATGTGATTACTTCCAGGAATGACTCGTTTCAATTTGAATCATTGTGGGGCCTTCTTAATCATCTGCGCAATTTGCTTTATTACGCTGATGACAGTATATTTAACCAGTATGGTAGTGACGTCCAGTTTAATTTTCTCTTAGAAAAGTTAGATCCAGCAATACTTGATCTGATCAAAGTTATTAATCATTTGCAGCGTTTGCTTTGTTCTAAGAAGAAGAAAGCAGTCAGCCAAAATAGCTTAGCCAATGGCAACTTGCTTCTCAGTTTCAGGGGCATGGATCTTTTTCCAAAGAATAGTCAATTTTTAACTAAACTAGCAGAATTGCAACGAAAATTAGAAAGCATCAGACAAAACACAAATCAAATCTTATTTAAGCTTTACAATGAAACTGACAGCTCGAATATTGATAGGGATGCTATTTTAAGTGAAGTTTCTGATCAAATCGATCAACTTGATGACTATATTACCAAAAGCTACCAATTATCGGATTTACTTCACAAGAAAGCCTATGTGGATGCGGAAGGGTTTATCATTACCTTGACTAATCCGCAAGATCCTTTAAGTGCCAACTTAAGTTGGTTAATGCTTGACGCAACGCCTGAACTTCATAAAATATATGATCGCTTTGACCATATATCATTTGTTAGTGCTACTTTAACCAGTGGAAAAGGGTTTGATTTTATCATTAAACTACTCGGCCTAACTGATTTAGCACCACAAAAGTATATAGGAACAAGCACATTTAAGTTGAGTAAACATCTTGAAGTATTGTCTGTGACTGACTTCCCCGATATTAACGATCCAAAATATGATAAAAGTCTAACCCAGATTTTGGAGAAAGATCTGATAAATAAAAAGCATGTTTTAGTTCTAATGACAAATCTTGAACAAATAAAAAATGTTTTTAGTGCTATTATAAATTCACCCAGTTTACGTGATTATGAAATTTTGGCACAAGGTGTCTCTGGTTCAAATAACCGGATTATTAAAAGATTTGCAATTGCCAAACAAGCACTTATTTTAGGAGCAGACAGTTTTTGGGAAGGAATTGATTTTCATGAATGTGGTGTTGATTTGGTAATAGCAACTAAATTGCCTTTTGAATCTCCTGATTTACCGGAAGTTAAGTTACGCCAAAGACAACTTGTTGACAGAGGTATAGATGTTTTCCACGCTGATACAATGCCACGAGCAATTATTCGCTTTAAGCAGGGGATGGGCAGGCTAATTCGTGGAGAACAGGACAGGGGGCAGTTCCTAATACTGGATTCAAGAATCTGGTCAAAAGATTACGGTTCTGTTTTTCTGGCTGCCGTTCCAGTTAAAGTCAAAAAAACATCTTTAAGTAATATACAGGAAAAGTTAACAAACTATGATACAAGATGATACAAAGCAAACATTTAAATTTTTAGCATGGGTATTTATAATTCTGATCTTTTTATACTTTGCCTTCATTGTTATTTTTTATAAAGCAGGTAATCCCGAACGTTCAGAAATCCGTGAGCTTAATAGAATAGCTGTCGAAAAAACACCTATCAAATATACGGAAAAAAATTATCATTTAAATCGTGGTGTTAATAGCTATGCACTTAAAGGCTTAACTAAGAACCATAGGACTTACTATTTTATCTATTTACCAGGTTCTAAAAAAGCATATCTTTATTCAGCCAGCAAAGGCGTAAATGAAGGGCTTATTCGAAATAAATATAGTGCAAAAGAACCTAACGAAAAAATTACGGAAGTGAATCTGGGCTGGTATAAAAATAAACCCGTGTGGGAAGTAAGCTCTAAAAATATAGTCGGTGAATATCATTATCAACTCTATAATTTTAAAGATGGAAAATTAGTAGGTTAAGTCGCTAAATTGATCAAACTTTGGTATCATTAATTTGATTACGATAAGGAAAGTGGAATAAAAGTTTATGACAGAATTAATTTCAATAGAAGATTGTCGCAAGCATGTTGACCAGGAAGTACGGATGCACGTTTGGTTGACTGACAAACGTTCAAGCGGCAAAATAGTGTTTTTACAATTACGTGATGGTACAGCCTTTTTTCAGGGAGTAGTTCGTAAAAATGCAGTTTCTGATGAAGTTTTTGAAATAGCAAAATCTTTGCATCAAGAGGCCAGTTTTTATATTCAGGGAACTGTACACCAAGACGAGCGCTCCCATTTTGGTTATGAAATTCAAATTTCCGATTTAAAGCTGATTACTAACAACGAAGGTTATCCCATCGGCAACAAAGAACATGGGATTGAATTTTTGCTTGACCACAGACATTTATGGCTTAGAAGTAAACGTCCTTTTGCAATTATGCGCATCAGAAATACTATTTTCAAAGCTACGGTTGACTTTTTTGAAAATGAAGGCTTTGTAAAATTTGATGCTCCTATCTTTATGCATTCTGCACCTGAAGGAACTACCGAATTATTTCATACGGAGTACTTTGGTGGAGATGCTTATCTATCACAATCCGGACAACTTTATGGTGAAGTTGGAGCAGAAGCATTCGGTAAAATTTTTACTTTCGGTCCAACTTTTAGAGCTGAAGAATCGAAAACCCGCCGTCATTTAACTGAATTTTGGATGATGGAGCCAGAAATGGCTTGGATGCATCAGGATGAATCTCTTGATTTGCAAGAACGTTTTTTGTCATATGTGACTGGTCAAGTTCTCAAGCATTGTCAATATGAATTAGAAATTTTAGGTCGTGATCCCCAAAAATTAGAGCCTGCAGCACAGGGTAACTATACACGCTTGTCATACGACGATGCAGTAAAGATTTTGCAAGACGATGGACGCGACTTCAAATGGGGTGATGATTTTGGTGCTCCTGACGAAGCTTTCATTTCTGAAAAATTTGATCGTCCATTTTTCATTGTTAATTACCCGACAACAATTAAACCATTTTACATGAAGAAAAATCCTGATAATCCTAAGGAATACCTATGTGCAGATGTTTTGGCACCAGAAGGTTATGGCGAAATCATGGGTGGTTCTGAACGCGAAAGTGATTATGAAACATTGCTCAAACAAATTCATGAGGCCGGCTTGAATGAGAATGATTACAGCTGGTATTTAGATTTGCGCAAATACGGCAGTGTACCTCATTCCGGCTTCGGTATGGGCTTTGAACGTGTTATTGCTTGGATCTGCAAATTAGATCACGTCCGTGAAGCTATTCCATTCCCGAGAATGATTAATCGTCTAGAACCTTAAATTAAAGTTAATAGTATAGTTAAAAGTTGAACTAAAAAATATTTAGTTCAACTTTTTTAAAGGGAGAGATTAATATGCGCTACAATGATTACCGCTTCATGGGTTTCACTACTTTATCAAACGGGTTACTTGCTTATTATCCACAACTTAATATTGACGATGCAGAAATGATGGTCATTATCCAATTGGAAATGTTTGCCCAAAAAAACAATTTTTTTCCTACCAATGAACAGATTGCGGCTAATACTAATTTTTCTGTTACAGAAATCACTGCTTTAATTCAAAAATTAATTGAAAAAAATTTAATTGTAATTGACCAGATAACTGACAAGAGCGGCATGATTGGAAACAAATATAATCTTAATGAGTTATATGATAAACTGGACCAACTGTTGGAAAATAAAATTTCTTCTGCCAATGAAAAAATGCCTGCTAAAAAGGCAGAAACGGCTGTTGATAACACCCCGTTAAATCAATTAGTAAGGCAGTTTGAAATTGAATTTGGTCGTTATTTAAGTCCAATAGAACGAGAAGAAATTTCTGCCTGGCTCAATGTAGATCACTACGATCCAGCTATTATTAAGTTGGCTTTGCGCGAAGCTGTCTTATCTCAAGCATATAGCCTAAAATACGTTGACCGTATTTTGCTGAATTGGCAAAGACATAACTTAAAAACAAGTAGTGAAGTTCAAAAGTTTTTGAGGAGGAACAGCTAAATGAAAGCAGAAAAATTACTTAGTAAAAATGAAGCCAGAAAAGTGTTAGAGTGTATCAACCGAATGTATCCTGATGCCAAAAGTGAATTAGTTTGGGACAATAATTTTCATTTGTTATGTGCTGTCTTAATGAGTGCTCAAACAACAGACAAGATGGTAAATCGAGTAATGCCAAAATTTATGAAAGATTATCCTAAACCTAAGAATTTGGCCATGGCAACAATTCCAGAAATAGAAAATCATATTTCCCAAATTGGGCTTTATCATTCAAAAGCTAAGCACTTAAAAGAAACTGCGGAAATTCTAGTTTCAAAATATGATGGTAAAATTCCAAAAGATAAAAATAAATTAATCTCTTTGCCGGGAGTCGGTGAGAAAACTGCTAATGTTGTTTTAGCAGAGGGATTTGGAATTCCTGCGATAGCAGTCGATACACATGTGTCACGAATTTCTAAACGATTTCATATAGTGCCTCAAAATGCCAAACCTCTTGAAGTAGAAAAAAGGTTAGAAGAAATCTTACCAAAAGACGAATGGATTCATACACATCACGCAATGATTTTATTTGGTCGCTATTCCATGACAGCGCGTGATAAAAATGATCCTTACAGTTATTTAATAGAAAAATAGTGTTTAAAAAATAAAAGTTTAGTATAATTTCTTTATCAAAATAATATTAAAGGAGACTATACTATGAGTGGTTGGCAAACGACTAATTTTATTTTAGCAATTTTATTTGTAGGTTTTGCTTTATTCTTATGGCTTCGTCCATATGATGGAACTGGTGTTCCTAATACTATGTATGTAAAATTGATTTCCTTAACTGTTTTAACAATATTTTTTGCCTTTATTTTTTTAATAGAATTCATTTTTTACCTTATCCTGAAAAACAATAAAAAATAAAAACGTCGAAAAATCTTTCGACGTTTTTATTAGTTAATGTTCATTATTTTCATTATTGGTTGAATTGTTGCTTTCTCCTCCAGGCTTGTTAGGTCTTTGCTCTTGATCAGAACTGGCACCTGAATCAGAATTGCCAGATTCATTATTTTGACCTGAATTTTGTGAATTATTTTCACTAATATTGTTTTTATTCTTGTCTTTTGCATTTTTCGCTTTTCTTTGATTTTTATCAGGTTGCCTAGTTGAACCATTTTGATTGTGACGAACAGAATATCTTCTCTGAGTATTAGTTGAAGATGAATCATGAGTGCTAGTTTTTTCATCATCTTCATCATAATCGCTGCTGTCATCAACAATACCAATAGGAGAATGGCCACGAACAAACAACTGCCATTCACCTGTAGATGATACCTCTGGTGGATTTGAGTTTTTAGCGATTTTAGCCCGAATCACAGAGTCAGGTTTTTGCCAATCAACGTTTTCTTTATTTCTCATTAAATAAGTCATCATGTTCTTATAAAAAAGCTGTGCAGATTGTTGACCAACACCAGAAATAGTACCATCTTTCAGATTATCATAGCCCGTCCAAACACCAATTGAATAGCTAGGGGTGTAACCCACAAACCAGGAGTCTTTAGGTGTTGCAGCGTATGCTGGGTATCGTGCCAAATCCTGTTCTGAATATTTAACAGAACCAGTTTTCCCCGCATGATATAAACCTCTAATCTGTGCGTTGGTTCCAGAGCCGTGTTTAATTACTCCTTTCAACATGTCTGTAATCATGTAGGCAGTAGCCTTGCTCATCACTCGAATGCCTTCAGAGTCATAATTTCTGGTAAGTCCATCAGGAGTTTCGATTTTAGAAACAAATTGAGGTTTATGATAGATTCCCATCGTAGCAAATGCACTAAAAGCACCAGCCATCTGCAGGCTTGACGCATTTACACCAATCGCCACTGACAAGCCTGAGTCCTCAGGAACATTGATATCCATTTTCCCAGCAAATTTTGTTGCTCGTTTAACACCAACTTTTTTCAAAGTTTTGACTGCGGGAACATTACGTGACTGTTCCAAAGCATGCCTCACAGTCATCATACCATCATATTTATTATCCCAGTCGTAGAGCTGGACATTCGTTCCTGGATAAACATACTTGCTATCATCTAACATTTTTGCTGTTGACCAATTGAGATATTCAATTGCCGGACCATAATCTAAAACTGGTTTTATCGAAGAGCCCGTTGATCGAGTGGTTTGTACTGCACGATCTAAACCCAATTGAACTGAAGAGGGCAGGTGCCTTCCACCAAGTATAGCTACTACGTGACCATTACTTGGATCAACCACGGATGCTCCTATTTGCATCTTGTCATTAGTAAAAGGAACCAGACCACTGTTAGCCAATTGATAAAGTTTCTTTTGAGCTTTTTGGTCCATATTAATGGTAATCTTTAAATTGTCACGAAAAGGATCAAAGCCTTTAGCTCTGACTTCGGCAATTGCTTCCTTTACATAGGGATCATTAATTTTGCGTAAGTTAGATTGCTTACGCTGATTATGAGGTTTTAAACCCTTTTTTATGCTTTCTTTCCTAGCTTCATCATACTGTTCCTGAGATATTTTTTTATTGTTTAACATTGCTTTTAGAACAATATTACGCCTATATTTTGCATATTTTGGGTAGGTATAAGGATTATATACGGTTGGTCTATTAGGCATTCCCGCAAGCATGGCTGTTTGCGCTAAGTCCAAATCTCCAATCTTTTTGCCATAGTAATAGTTAGCGGCAGTGCCAATTCCGGTATTACCATAATTCATATATACCTTATTGATATAAAATTCCAGAATTTCATTATGGCTGTACTCTCTTTGAACTCTCATAGCCAGCCATGCTTCCTGAGCCTTTCTGCGTAATGTTCTTTGGGAAGCAGCAGTCGAAAATTTTGTCAGTTTAACTAATTGCTGGGTAATTGTAGAACCACCTGCAGAAATGTTTTTGCTTTTAGCATTAGTTAACATTGAACCTGCAATTCGAATAGGATCAATTCCCAGCTTGTCTCTGTAGAAACGCTTGTCTTCAACTGATACAATAGCATCTTTTAGCAGTTGCAAATCCTTGCTGTCCTTGACGTATAATCTTTTTTCGGTACCAAGGGACATGATAAATTTGCCATTTGTGTTGTATAACCCTGACGATCCGCCACTTTCAAGATCAGCTCGACTAATGTTTGGAGCATCTTTAGCATAATAGGCAAACAAACCTACACCAGCTACTGAAATTAAAAAAACACCTAAAAATGTCCACTTAAGTATTTTACGCCACAATGGTTTAGGCAAACTTTGCCGGTAATCCTTACGTGATTCACGTCCATTATTTGAGTTTAAATTTTTATTTATCATCGTGTATTTTCCTATCCGAGATAAAAGAATCTATGGCTTTCAGGTATGGTAGATTAGGTTGAAAGCCACTCTTAATCTCTATTGACCAATCTTCGACTTCTTTTAACGTTAATGAACTTTTATCTTTAGTCCACCAAGCTTTTATTATTGCACTTGCCGGAGTTACAAAATAGCGGTTTAAGCTTGTAAATCTTATTATTGTAAAGCATATTCCTTTTTGTTTCAAGCATTCTGCCAAGTGAATTATTTGATGCTCATGAAAATTTTTTAAAGGAAAATTGGTTTTATTTTTGGTCTCTTTTGCTTCAAAGTCCAGGTAATAACCTTTATAAACCCCATTATAATCCGTAGTGGATTCTTGGCGAAAATAGGCCTCTTTTATTACTGCACGTGACCTTTTAGGGTAGTCTACCTTAACGATTTGAACTGGCGTTGGCTTTTTATGCACCACTGCGATTTCTTTTGTACGATAATATTTATTAGATTCATTAATCATCTGCTCAAGGTTCATCCCCCGGTCAGAAAAATTAATATTTTTGTGTCTTCTTTTTTGGTGCTTGGCTTGAGAAGTATAATTTGATTTGCGAAAAGTGGCAGAACTGCCTGTTGGATATTTGACCATAAATATCACTCCTGCTAGCATTATAGCAATAAAGAAAAAGTTTTTGAACAAGGAGCTATCTGTTTCATTATGCAAAGATTGTGGGTAACTGGATACCGTAATTATGAGCTTAATACATTTGGAGACAAAGACCCCAAGATAAAAATTATTAAAATGGTTCTAAAAAAACATATGATAAGCCTAATAGAAAATAACCAACTTGACTGGGTAATAACTGGAGCTAATTTGGGTGTAGAGCAGTGGGCAAGTGAGGTCGCAATCGACTTGCGACAAAAATATTCTTTAAGGGTTTCTATCATTGTTCCTTATGAGGAATTTGCCAGCAGATGGAATGAAAGTAATCAGGAAAAGTATCTCTCTTTAAAACAGCAAGTTGATTTTTTTGCTTCCACTTCAAAAGAAACTTACCAAAATCCTGTTCAACTGCGCAATTATCAAAACTTCATGCTTATGCATACAGATAGAGCCCTGATGATCTATGACCCAGAAAATCCTGGAAAGCCCAAGTTTGATTATAATTTAATCAAAAAATACCAAGAAACGACAGAATATTCATTAGAATTAATTGATTTTTATGATCTGCAGGATGAAGCAGAAGAATTTCAGGAAAATCAAGATGACGAATATCAAGAATAAGATAACTTTGTTTTAAAATTAACATTTTAGTTTTAAGCCAGTCCAGTTTTTGCTAGAATAAAAGTGATATAAAAAGGAGTTGTATATTATCATGGCAGATTTAAATGATATTCAACTATCCACTCAGGATATTTTAAAAAAACAATTTAGAACAAAGGTTAAAGGTTTGGATCCACATGAGGTTGATGTTTTTTTAGACAAAGTAATTGCTGATTACGATACGTTTGAACAAATTATTGAAGACCTTTATGGTCAAATTGGCAAGCTGCAGGGAGAGTTGATGGACGATCAACATAAAGAAGAATCTATTCAAGCGCAAAAGACTAAAAGAGTAAGTCCTGTAGCTACACAGGAAACAGTGCGGACATATACACCGACTCAAGAACGTTCTACTCAGAGTTTTAATCCAATAAATGGGTCAGCTGAAAGCTCAACTAATATGGCTATCATTCAACGCATTTCGACCCTCGAACGCAAGGTATATAATTTGGAGCAACGAGTTTATGGGTTACAAAAAGAGTAAGCTTTGATATAATTTTAAATGGTGCAAATTTTGAGCAGTCGCGGTTTGACCTGGAAAAAGGTCAGGCTGAGGAAAGTCCACGCACGCACGAGCTGCGATGCTTGTAGTGTTCGTATTTAGCTCAATAAGCTAAAGGATTTTAAATTACGGCGAAAAAAGTGCTAAATCATTATTATGACATGCATGAATATTCTGAAAAGTGCCACAGTGACGTAGCAGAGGTGGAAACGCTTCTGGTGGAACGAGGTAAACCCTGCGAGCGTGCAACCCAAACTTGGTGGGGGCGTTTCAATCTAAGGAAATGAACTAAAGATTGGATTGCTAATATATAGCAAAGATAGATGGCTGCTGAAGGTATTTATGCCACAAATACCCGAACAGAACGTGGCTTACAGAAATTTGCATTGGCAGCGTTGAGCTTTTCAAAGGGCTCAACGCTTTTTTTAAAGAAAAGAAAGAATTAAGATGGGAAAATATCAACTATATACAACTATGGGCGTAGGATTTGAAAGCGTTGTTGCCAAAGAATTGCAGGCAATGGGCTATCAAACACGCACTGAAAACGGCAGAGTTTTTTTTGAAGGCGAGCAAAAAGATATTGTCAAAACTAATCTGTGGTTAAGAACCGCGGACCGAGTTAAAATTTTACTGAAAGAATTTAAAGCAACAGATTTTGATACTCTTTTTAACCAAGTGTATGAGATTGACTGGGCAGAGTTACTACCTATTGACGCTAAATTTCCTGTTAAAGGGAGATCAGTCAGGTCTAAATTGCACTCTGAACCGGGCATCCAATCAATTGTGAAAAAGGCGATTGTAAATAAAATGTCAGACCAATATCATCGTCGTGGCTTTTTGCCAGAGAATGGTAATGAATATCCTCTTGACATTCATATCAATAAAGATGTTGCCAGAATTTCATTGGATACTACTGGAGACAGCTTGTTCAAAAGGGGCTACCGTATTGAACACGGTGGGGCGCCATTAAAAGAAAACTTTGCAGCAGGACTTTTAAAATTAACTCCATATGACGGCACTCATCCTCTTATAGATCCAATGACAGGTTCTGGTACTCTTGCTATTGAAGCTGCATTAATAGGTAAAAACATCGCTCCTGGCAGTTGGCGCAAATTTGCTTTTGATGGCTTTGATTGGTTTGACAGTTCTATTCATCAGGAATTGCTCGCAGAAGCTAAAAGTGAAATCAAACCACTTGAACAACCTATATGGGCAAGTGACATTGATCAGTCTATTCTTGAAATTGCAAAATTAAATGCCAATAATGCTGGTGTATTGCAAGATATTTATTTTAAGCAAGTTGCAGTAAAGGATTTTGCTACAGATTTGGAAAATGGAGTCATAATTGCCAACCCACCTTATGGAAAAAGATTAAAGGACCGCAAATCAGCAGAAGATCTTTATCAACAAATGGGAGAAACGCTTTTAAAATACGATAGTTTCAGTCAATATTATTTAGTTGGAGATCCAAAGTTTGAAGAATTTTTTGGTAAAAAGGCAACTAAAAAGCGGAAATTGTTCAACGGTAATTTAAGAGTTGACTTTTACCAATACTGGACTAAGAAAAATGATTACTGAGAAATCAAATACAGAATTTTGGGTTATTACGGACACACACTTAATTGCTGATAGCTTGCATGATGATGGTCAGGCATTTCGGCATATTCAGAATACTAGTCAGGGTAAAGATTTGGCTTATCAAGAAACAGCCTTACGTGCGTTTGTTGACTTTGCCAATAAAAAGAAACCCGCCGCAATAATTGTCACTGGAGATGTAACTTTTAACGGGGAGTTAGTTTCAGCACAAAAATTTGCTGCAATATTTTCTCGTTTAAAAGCAACAAAATTACTGGTCATACCTGGTAATCATGATATTTATGATGGATGGGCCCGGGCTTTTAAAGGTCCAAATCAACTATATGCTCAACAAATAAGTCCAAAAAGTTGGCAGGAAATATTTAAAAATTCATATGACTGCGCACTGAGCATTGATCCTGATTCATTAGCATACAGCGTTCAACTAAATCAACATTATCTTTTAATACTGCTAGATTCTAATATTTACGGTAAGCAGGAGTCTAATGGTGCACCGACGACCGAAGGACAAATAAATGAAGAAGAAATCATCTGGTTAAAAAAGCAGTTGGAAAATGCCAAAAGAAACCATCTAAGGCCCCTTTTATTTATGCATCATAATCTATATATTCATAATCAGGCCGTAAATCGTGGCTTTGTCCTGAATAATGCTCAACTCTTATGCCGCTTATGTCAGGACTTCAATATTAAACTTGCTTTTTCCGGTCATATACACGCTCAAAACATAGTTGGACCAATAGGAAAAACACCTGCAATAGAAATAGTAACCTCTAGTTTTTGCTCATATGACCAGGGATACGGTGTAATCAAGGTAAGTCCAGACCATATTAAATATCAGCGTCATACATTTAATATGAAACCATTTTTGACTAAAAGAGAGCTAAAAGATCAAAATTTATGCCATTTTCACCATTATTTGAAGGAAATTCAGATTAAAAATTTAAAGGTGAATTCCAACAAGAAAGATCATTTGCAGAGCAAACAATCTGAGTTCTTGCAAAAGGTAAATCATTTGTTTATAGAAATGAATTATCAATATTTTACTGGACATAATCATATCGAAAAAGAGCAATTGAAAAAGTTATATTCTTCTCCTGAATTTAAAATTTTGCTCAAACAAAGACCGCGTTTTAGCAATTATATGAAAACTTTATTCGATACGACTGGTCACAGCAACCTTGAAGCAGAAATTTGGTATTGAAAAGGAGCATTTATGAGAAAGAAGCATTTCATTATTCTAGGTCGCAGTGGATTAATTTATTTTAGCTGGGTATTAATTGTGCTCTTCTTATGTCTTATTTTCTTATATGAGAGTACAAAAGTTTTCAATTGGCCGGCTTTAATTTTCGCCTTACTTTTTTTGATACTGTTAGTTCATACTTACTTTAATTCATATTGGACCAATCAACTATTTAAGTTACCATTTCGT
Organism: Lactobacillus kimbladii; assembly: GCF_014323605.1. GTDB lineage: Bacteria > Bacillota > Bacilli > Lactobacillales > Lactobacillaceae > Lactobacillus > Lactobacillus kimbladii_B. The sequence continues at coordinate 200,751 of NZ_SCMB01000003.1, forward strand.
GCTAAAGCAAAATTGACTTCTGAACCAGCAATTATTATAGACTGGCATTTTTTTAAAATTTACAAAATCAAAATTGCAGAATTTGGTCAGTATTACTTATTAAGATTTGAAAAATAAAAAAGGCCAATACCTGAAAATGATATGACCCAAAAAACCTGGCAGTCATACCTAGAGGTGGCCTTTTTTGATGTTCCTGAAGAATAAATTTAACATAATTCTTAATTTATGGCTGACAATGCATAAAAATCGATCAATGTTTGTTATAATGACAATTGATTAACTAAAAGGTGGGACCTAAATTCTAATATGAAAAGGATATTATTTAAAATGAAAAGTTAGACTTTAAAATTTAAGAATATAGAAAGAGGCATGCGCAATGAAATCAGATATTCAAATCGCACAAGAAGCTCACGCATTACCCATTAAAGAAATAGCCGCTAAGGTAGGCTTAAGTGAAACCGACATTGAACCATACGGCAATGACAAGGCTAAAATTAACTGGCAGGCAATAAAGCGTATAATGGCTAAGAAGCACCTTGGTAAACTTATATTGGTTACTTCTATTTCACCTACTCCAGCTGGAGAGGGTAAGTCAACTATGACAATAGGTTTAGGTGATGCCATAAACAATCAATTACATCAGAAAACCATGATTGCTTTGAGAGAACCGTCAATGGGGCCAGTTTTTGGCTTAAAGGGCGGAGCAACTGGAGGAGGTCAGGCACAGGTAATTCCGATGGAGGACATTAATCTCCATTTTACTGGAGATATGCATGCTTTAACCGCCGCAATTGATACTTTAGCAGCATTAGTAGACAATTATATCTATCAGGGAAATGAACTTAAATTAGATCCGGATAGAATCCTTTTAAAGCGCGGAATTGATGTAAACGATCGCAGTTTAAGAAATATTACCGTTGGTCAAGGCTCAAAGTTTAATGGTGTTGAACATAAGTCTAGTTTCGCCATTACTGTTGCCAACGAATTAATGGCAATCCTCTGCTTGTCGACTGATATCGATGACTTGAAAAAGAGAATTGGATTAATGCTCGTTGGCTATACTATTGATGACCAGCCTGTTTTCGTTGAGGATCTTGGGTTTGAAGGTGCAATTGCGGCTCTTCTTTCCAATGCCTTAAAACCTAACCTTGTTCAAACAATCGAACATACGCCAGCTTTGGTTCATGGTGGACCATTTGCCAATATTGCTCACGGAGCCAATACAGTAATGGCAACAAATTTGGCCTTACACCTAAGTGATTATGTATTGACTGAAGCCGGATTTGGTAGTGACCTTGGTGGTCAAAAATTCATGGACTTTGTTTCTGAACATCTTGATAAAAAGCCAGATGCCAGTGTTGTTGTTGCTACAGTGAGAGCCTTGAAATATCAGGCAGAAGGGACTACTGATAACTTAAGTAAAGAAAATCTGTCTGCTTTACGCGACGGTTTTGGCAATCTTAAGAGACATATGAATAATATGCGCAATTATGGTATTCCTGTTATTGTTTTGATTAATCATTTTGCAACAGACACTGAAAATGAACTTAATCTTTTACAAAAGCTGATCAAAGAACAAGGAATTGACTCTGTTGTGGTAGATTATCATGAACAGGGATCAAAAGGTGGGGTAGAAGCAGCTAAAGCAGTTCTTGACTTAGCAAATTCTCAAAGTGGTCACCTTATTCCTACTTACAAAAAAGATGATGACGTTAAAACTAAAATTGCTAAAGTTGCACAAAAAATATATCATGCCGCTCAAGTAGAATACAGTGAAAAAGCGGAAAAAGATATTCGTGAACTGGAAAAAATGGGCAAGGATAAGTTGCCGGTAATTATCGCCAAGACACAATATTCATTCACTGATAATCAAAAATTATTAGGTGCTCCAACTGATTTTACTTTACACGTTAAAGGCGCTAGTTTGAAAAATGGGGCTGGCTTCATTGTCATAACTACCGGACATGTTTTAGACATGCCTGGGTTACCTAAGCATCCCGCTGCATTAGATATTGATGTTGACAACAACGGCAAAATAAGTGGTCTTTTTTAAGAATAACAATGCAATTTTTATATTTACTTATTTCATTATTAGTAGTGATCTCCGATCAATCTTTAAAATCTTTTATTGCCGGTAATTATAGGCTGGGTGAATCACACCAAGTTCTTTCCCATATTTTTTCGTTTACCTACGTGCAAAATGAAGGTGCAGCTTGGAATATTCTTCCTGGTCAGATGGGACTTTTCTATCTAATAAGCATTATTGCTATCATAGTCTGTTTATATTATCTGTTTATTAAAAAATTCCATAGCAAGCTTTTCAGTACAGGAGTCTCATTAGTTCTTGGGGGAATAATAGGTAATTTAATTGACAGGATTCATCTAAAGTACGTCATTGATATGATCCAAGTCGATTTTATTCAGTTCAATATTTTTAACATTGCCGATTCTGCAATAACAGTAGGGATAATATTAGTTTTTATTTATCTTCTGTTTTTTGATGAAAGCGAAAAAAATAATGCCTGATAAATACCAATTCGTAATTCAGGAGGAAAAAGGTAGAATCGATAAAGTGCTTGCAACTAAAATTCCATCCTTATCGCGCTCAAGGATCCAAGAATTAGTGCAAGATAAAAATATTTTAGTCAATAGCAGAGCAGTTAAAACTTCTTATAAGGTACAAAAAAATGATTTAATTTCAGTTAATGTACCGAAATTAAAACCTTTGGCAGTAATTCCAGAAGATATACCGCTTGATATTATTTATGAAGATCAAGATGTAATAGTTGTTAACAAACCTCAAGGTATGGTAGTTCATCCGGCTGCTGGACATCCAGATCACACTCTTGTCAATGCTTTGCTGTTTCATACAAAAAATTTAGCCGAAAGTCCTGAAGGCTTTCGGCCGGGAATTGTGCATCGAATTGATAAAGACACATCTGGTTTATTGATGGTGGCCAAAAACGCTTTTGCGCGTGAAAGCTTAGAGACACAATTAGCACAAAAAACAAATAAAAGACTTTATTTAGCAATAGTCCACGGGAATTTTTCTGAAAAATCTGGAACAATAGAAGCTCCGATTGGTCGAGATCATTATAATCGTAAAAAAATGGCTGTAGTCGAAAACGGTAAAGATGCAGTCACTCATTTTACTGTTCTAGAACAGTTTCCAAAATATAGTTTAATAAAATGTCAGCTTGAAACAGGGCGTACACATCAAATTAGGGTGCACCTTGCGTATATTGGACATCCGGTTGCAGGGGATCCATTGTACGGGCCACATCATACCTTAAATGGTAATGGTCAGTTTTTGCATGCTCAGGTTTTGGGATTTGAACAACCACATTCAGGCAAATGGCTGGAATTTGAAGTGCAACCTCCACAAATTTTCCTGCAACAATTGGCTGACTTAAGAGAAAAAAGTGATTAAATGAAAAGATATTTAATTCTGGAAAATGGTCAATCATTTTCGGGAGAGGGATTGGGAGCTTCAATAATTTCTACAGGTGAATTAGCTATTCAAACTGGTAATTTTGGTTATCAGGAAGCTTTAACTGATCCAACAAACACAGGTAAAATTTTAGTTTTTACTGCTCCTATGATCGGTGGCAATGGCATTAACGCAATAGATTATGAAAGTATTAATCCAACTGTAAAAGGAATTATTGCCAATGATGTAGCTCAAAATATTTCAGATAGTGAAAACTTTCAAGATTTAGCTTCTTTTTTAAAGGAAAAAAACATACCGGCTATTTATAACGTTGACACCAGGGCTCTAGTTCATCTTTTAAATAAAGAGAAAACCATAAAAGCCTCAATCATGGACACAAATGACGAACATGCTTTTGATCAAATCAAAGCTTTAGTTTTGCCTAAAAACAAGTCTGTCACTGTTTCAACCAAAAATGCATATGCGGTACCTAACGTCGGTAAAACTGTGGCTATTATCGATCTGGGATTAAAGCATTCTATGCTTAGAGAATTATCTTTACGAAAAGTAAACGCTACTGTTTTACCTTATAACGTGTCAGTACCTGATATTAAAAATTTGCGACCGCAAGGAATTATTATTTCTGGTGGTCCAGGAAAAGTAGACGAACTCAAAGAGAATCTTAATCCTATTCTGGCAGCTTTTTATAGAAAAATTCCTCTTTGGGGAATTGGTCTGGGCTTTTTAGCCTTAAGTGAATTTCTTAATTTTGAATTAGTTGCTTTACCTCAATCATATAATGGCATTAATTATCCAATTATTGACCAAAATACGAATGTGATTTGGCAAGTGGCGATGAATATAGATCAATTAGTGTTGCCAAACAGCGTTCAATTTGAAATGGAAAAAGAATTATACGATCTCCACAGTGAGTTATTAGCTGGTTACAGTAATAAAGCCAATAAGGTAATTGGTACAGCTTTTAATGCTGAAGGTGCTCCTGGAAGTCTTGATGCTCTTCCTATTTTTGATAGTTTTGTAAAGATGATGGTGTAAAAAATGCCTTTAGAGAATGACTTAGATAAAGTTTTAATCATTGGATCTGGCCCAACCTTGGTTGGTAAAGTATCTGAAACTGATTTACTAGTTGAAGATGCAATTCAAGCACTTTCTGAAGAAGATATTCAAGTTGTTTTAGTTAATCCCAATCCTGCAACTATTTCTACTGACAAAAAATCTGGGCTAACTGTTTATCTTGAACCAATGACACTTGAATTTCTAAAAAGAATAATTCGCATGGAAGAACCAAGTGCTATTATTTCCGCTTATGGCTCAACTACAGGCTTAAAAGTTACACGAGAACTAGTTCAGGATGGTATATTGCAAAAAATGGGAGTTAGATTGCTGACCTTGAACAAGCAAACTCTCACAATGGATAATCATCAAAAAATGAATACTTTTTTGGCTGAAAATCAAATTGAGGCTAATAAATATTGGAATTTAACTGATTTTAGTGCTGTTGATATTCAGAAACAGCTATCTGAAAAAGTTCAGTTTCCAGTAATGCTTATTAAAGAAAATACTTCAGCCAAAAATACACAAATTATTTTTGACAACGTTTCCGATTTGAACGAGTATCTAACAAAAGAAAGACAATCAGAAAGTTTTTCCTTTGGCAATTATCATTTGTCTGAAGATCTTTCCTCTTGGGAAGAAGTCATTGCAAACATAATTCGTGACAGCTCTGGAAATGTACTCTTTACCAATTTAGCTGATACTGTTGAGTCCGTTGCTATTAATGCAGGAGATTCTGCTACAGTAATGCCAGCTTTAACGCTAAACAACGACCAGGTACAGAAAATTCGTGCAACTGCTAAAGTAATTGCCAACAAATTAAAAATCGTTGGAATATTAAATATTCATTTTGCTGTCAAACATGAGGGAACAAAATTTTCTGTAAAAATTTTATCAATAAAACCCAGGTTAACACGCAGTGCAATTTGGTCAAAAAGAGTGGGATTGTACAGCTTAGGTTATATTGTATGTAAAGTAGCCATCGGCTACCGTTTGGATGAAATAACAGATCCCTTATCAGGTCTCAATGCTGCTGTTGAGCCAACCTTAGATAAAGTTGCAGTTAGGATGCCTTTCTGGTCATTAACACAATCCGGCAGCAACCATTATTTATTAGGTGCCAAAATGCAAGCCAGTGGTGAAGCAATCGGAATAGGAACGAATTTTGAATCCGCTTTTTTAAAAGGTCTTGCATCAACAGTTAACCTAAAAATATCACTTAAGATTTTTAAAACTGAAAAAGCGAAAGAAAAAAACGAAATAGCAAGTGATTTAGAGCATCCCGATGAGTCACATTTAATTAAGCTTTTAGCTGCAATATCTAAAGGTTTCAGTTATCATGATCTGCAAAGAATTATTCATATTCATCCAGTTTATTTTCAAAAACTGGCACATATTGTGGAGATAGGACAAAAATTAGCAGCTGGAAATCTAACAGATGAATTATTGATTGAAGCGAAAAAGAGAGGATTTCGCAACGCGTTAATTTCTGATCTTTCTGATACTGATATTAATGCGATCGAAAAGAGGCTTATAAAATTACATTTGAAGCCGGCTTATCAGCAAATAGATGGATCAGCGGGAACAATTAAGCCGTTGGTTAAGGCATACTATGGCTCATATGGAGTTCATGATGAAAGTCAAGCGTTATCTGCAGCTAAAAAAGTGCTAGTAATCGGTATGTTACCTTCACAAGTTTCAGTTACAAGCGAATTTGACTACATGATTAGTCATGCAATAAATACTTTACATAATAATAATTATGCCACTGTTTTATTATCAAATAATGATGAATCTGTAGCAATTAGCTATAAAAGGGCAGATAAGGTTTATCTAGAACCTATAACTCTTGAAAGTATCTTACATATTGCTAAAAAAGAGCAAATAAAAGATGTTTTAGTTCAGTTCTCTGGCAAAGAAATTAATGCTTTATGTAAAAAACTAATAGAAAATGGCTTAAATATATTAGGTAGTAAAAACATTAATCCGAAAGATCGGATTGAGCAGGTTTTAACTAAACCATTAAAAAGTTTAGGTCAAAATAAACTTTTAACAACAGTTGATAAAACAGAGGCTAAAAATTTTATCAATGAACATGGATTTCCAATTCTCATTGGCGGATTTAATAATATGGGCGTTAAGCAAAAATCTGCTGTTGTCTATGATTTGCCAGCTTTAAAGAAATATTTAAAGGAAAATCAATTATCCAAGGTCAGTTTATCTCATTTTATTGAAGGAAATAAATACGAAATTACTGCCATTTCAGATGGTAAAAATGTCACAATTCCCGGTATTATTGAGCATTTGGAACAAACAGGTTCTCATGCGTCAGATTCAATAGCTGTTTTTAAGCCACAAAATTTAACAAAAACAGGCAAAAAGTTACTTACTGAATATGCTATTGAGTTAGTTAAACGCATAAATATGCGTGGAATTTTTACCTTACATTTTTTGATTGTTGCAAAGAAAATCTTTTTACTACAAATTAAGCCATATGCTGGTCACAATATTGCTTTTCTTTCTAAGGCAATTGGAAAAGATATTGCCAAATGCGCAACGGAAGTGCTTATCGGCAAAAACTTACCTGACTTAGGTTGTAAAAATGGTTTATGGCATTCAAACAATTTTATTTTTGTCAAAATGCCAGTTTTCTCATATATTGATTACCAAAGTGAAAATACGTTTGATTCAAAAATGAAGTCATCTGGATCCGTCATGGGTCGAGATACTGAGCTTGCAAAAGCTTTATACAAAGGCTATGAAGCCAGTGGCCTAAAAATACCTAACTTTGGTACAATTTTTATTTCTGTTCGTGATGAAGACAAAGAAAAAGTTACGTCATTGGCTCAACGTTTTTATCGTCTGGGTTTCAAAATAATTGCTACTGAAGGTACAGCTAATGGCTTAGCAGAAGCTGGAATAACCACAGGAATTGTTTCCAAGATTAGTCGTGGTTCTCACAGTCTGTTAGATAAAATACGACAACACAAAATTGATATGGTGATTAACATTACTAACTTATCCGATTCTGCTAGTGACGATGCTACCAGAATACGTGATGAAGTTTTGAATCAGAATAGACCTGTTTTTTCAAGTATCGAAACCACAGAACTTATTTTGGGTGTTCTAGAATCGCTGGCGTTAACTACACAGCCAATTTGACAATAAAGCGAAAATGAAACGAGGATGAACAAATCATCCTCGTTTTTTAGTTTATTCTTTTGCTTAATACTCTTTCTTTTTCAGGGGTTACTTCAATTGAATTTTGTCCAGTATAAATTACAAAACCAGGTTTCGCACCATTAGGTTTCTTTACTCTTTTATCCTGCACATAATCAACCTGTACATGAGCTGAATTTTTAGCTTTAGAAAAATAGGCCGCAATTTCCGCAGTTTCTAAAATATCTTTTTCTGTTGGTTGATCAGACTGCAAAATAACGTGCGAACCAGGAATATTTTTAACATGAAACCAAATATCAGTTTTATTAGCTTTTTTTAAGGTGAGCCAATCATTTTGTAAATTATTTTTACCAACTAAAACAGTTTTACCAGATGAAATGCGAAATTTATTGAGGTTTTTCTCAGTGATTTTCTTTTTACGTTTAGGTTTCTGGGGTTTTTTAATGTAGCCTTGATTCATTAATTCTTCGTTAATTTGATCGATATCTTGTGGTTCAGCATTATCGATCGCGGTTTGAATAGTATCAAAATAATTTAAATTGTCTTGAGCTATTTTTATTTGTTCTTTAACGTGTTTAATTGAATCGCGCAGCTTTTTATACTTGGTGAAATATTTTTGACCATTTCGAGCAGGAGAGAGTGCCGCATCAAGCTTAATTTTTAGTGGTTGATTATTATCATAATAATTAGGCAGGTCAATTTCAGTCATTCCCGGTTTAACTTGGGACAAATTTGCATTAAGAATTTCACCTCTAATTCTATAGCCTTCAGAATTTTCAGCTTGGTCCAATTGCTTTTGGAGCTTAACTATTTTTTTTGTTAATTTTTTATGCTCGTTTTTTACAACGCGTTCAATTTGACTTGACTTTTGTCTCACCCAATCCTGATTTGATTGATATTGATAAAATTTATCTAAAGCATGATTAATATCTGAGTCAGAACTTTCTTTAGTCAGGTTAAGATGGTAAGGCAAGTAAGGGAAAATTTTCCGTTTATTATTTGGTGTTTTCAGAATAAAAGCACCTTTTTTATTAAACTGACCCATAAACGTTTTAAAAGATGAATAAGAAAAATCGTCTTCTAAATAACCTGCAAGTTCTTGACGATCGTCTCGATCAAGCCCCCCAATCTGACCGGCGAATTTTTCAGGATCAGAATTCAAAGCCCTTTTATTAAACTCTGTTTCCGTCATCTTGAAACCATCAATACCAGATATAAGGGGAGGTAACTCATATTTAGCTTTGGGTAAGAGCAACCGCACTCTATTTTCATCAGGATTAATTCTTTTGAGCAAATCAATTATACGTCCATTTTTTTGGTCATAAAGAATAACATTGCTATGTCTACCCATTAGCTCCAACGATAAGACTAACTGAACTTGATCTCCAAGCTCATTACGATTACTAAAATAAAAATCGACAATACGGTCAACTCCTAGTTGGTCAATTGACTGTAGAATTGAGCCTTCTAAATATTTACGTAACACCATAACAAAAGTTGGTGCCTTATCAGGATTAGCAATAGTTTGCTCAGTAATATAAAAACGTGGATACTTAGCATTGGCAGATAATAGCAATTGTATATTTTTTCTGTCTTTTCTAAAAGTTAGCACTAGATCTTGTTCAAATGGTTGATAAATTTTGGAAAGCCTGCCACTTTCTATTTTTGGTTTAACATTATTTAGCAGGCTATGTATAAACAAACCATCAAAAGCCATAATATCACCTCAAAACACGCTTTCTATTATACCAAGTATTAGGCAATAAGTGCTCGTTTAAAATATTTTTTATTTATAATCTTAAAATAGAGTACTACTAATTATATAGTAATCATTTTTTGATTAACTAAAGAAATCATTGCAAAAAACTGATATACTGGTAATATAGATTTAAAGTTATCAATATAAATATTTATAAGCTAAAAATAATAGTAGCAAATATTACTATACAATTAAGCATGAATGTTTCACAACTTTTCGTTTAGCTTTTTATGCATTTTCATGCTTTTAATATTGCTTAAATTTAAGTTTATAAAATATTTTTATGTTATGTTTTAATCAGAAAAGGTAGTTAAATGGACGTTTTATCTTTTAGCACAATTGCTGGAAATATTAAAAACGAAATAAATAAAAAGTGCGGGTTAAATCTTTCGCAAACCAGAATTTTGCTTTATTTTTACCATAATGGTAATACTGCTTTAAAAATGGGAGATTTAGCTGAAAAATTAAAAATATCACTTTCAACATTAAGCAGACAATTGCAACAAAAGAAAACCATGAGTTTTGTAACAATTAGAAGGTCAGAAAGTGACTCAAGCAAAACAGTTCTGTTAAATGATCTGGGGTTGAAAAAAATTTCTGAACTGAGAAATGTTTTAAAAGAAATAGAAGCATCACTTTTGCATGGTTTAACAGAGCAAGAAATAAGAGCATTTGACCAAACTTTTGCTAAACTCGTGCAGAAAACAGAGAGAAAAAGTTCACTATAGTTGATGGTCGAAACACTTATTTTTTTATGCTATAATTCTTGTATGTTGTACACACAAAAGCGAAAGGTAAGTTAGATGAAGATTGCTTTAGTTACTGATAGTACTAGTGCCATAACAAAACAAGAGGCAGAAAAAAATAACATTATTGTTGTTTCAATTCCAATCATTATAGGTAAAAAAGAGTATTTGGAAAATGTTGATATAACTTCTGATCAGCTTTTTAAAATGCAGAGAGAGGGAGCAGATTTTCCTAAAACTTCTCAGCCAAGCACTGGCGATTTAATTCGTCTTTTTGATAGCCTAAATGATAAGGGTTATGAAGCCATTATTGCTATTACACTTTCCAGCGGGATTTCTGGTTTTTATCAAACATTATGTAATATTGCTGAAAATCATCCAAAATATAATTTACATGCTATTGATACAAGAATGACTGTTCGCTTACAAGGAAATTTGGTTTTGGCAGCAGCCAAAATGATAAAAAATGGTCTTGATCTGGATACAATTTTAACTCGACTCGAAAAGATCCGTTCAACTATTGATGAAATATTCGTAGTTAATGATTTAAATAATTTAAGTAGAGGAGGACGCTTAAGCAATGCCGGTGCTTTTATCGGCTCAATGCTAAATATCAAGCCGCTGCTTACTTTTAAAGATGGCAATATAGTAGCTTTTGACAAAATTCGTTCTATGAAACGAGCTTTTATCAAAATTAAAAAATTAACGGTAAAAAAAATAGATCAATTGCCTTATAAAGATAAAATCAAGCTCTTTATTATTGACTCCAATGACAGCAGTCAGGTAGACGAAGCTAAAGCATTTTTAACAGAAAAATTTCCAGAGCAAAACATTTCCGTTACGAAATTTAGCCCTGTTATTGCCACGCATCTAGGAGAAAAGTCTTTTGCCATTGGATGGATGATTGATATTGATAAAATCGATTTGACTAAATAAAAGCAACCTTTTGTAAGATTGCTTTTTTTGTTACAGAAATGTGAGGATACGTATGAAAAAGCAAATGGATCAAATAACAAAATGGGCTGTAGAGTTACAGAGTATTGCTCAAAACGGTATAGAATATGGTTATGATCGCTTTGATAGGGAGCGATACGAACAAGTAAGAAAGATTGCTACCGAAATGATGGCAGCAAAAACTGGACTATCAATAAATGTTGTTAAAGGCTTGTTCAGTAGTGATGATGGGTACCAGACACCTAAAGTTTCTACTAGAGCTGCAATTTTTAGCAAACAAAAAATCTTACTGGTTAAAGAGACTACAGATAATTTATGGTCAATGCCTGGTGGTTGGTGTGAACCAAATATAACTGTTAAAGAAAATTGTATAAAAGAAGCCGAAGAGGAATCCGGGCATAAAATAGAAGTTGAACAAATTATTGCAGTGAATAACCATTCAACTAATATTTATGATAAAGAGCGAATTGAAAGAGCTATTAATGTATGTAATGTCATCTTTTTGTGTAAAGACTTGGGTGGAAAGTTTTCAAAGAATACCGAAACTGATAAATGTTCATTTTTTGAACTTGATAATTTACCACCTTTGTCGTTGCCACGAAATTCTTTAGCAGAAATAAAAATGTGTTTTGAAGCGAATCAAAATCCTAACTGGCAAACAAAATTTGAATAAAAAACAGACTCTGTATCAAGCCTGTTTGTGATCACTGTTCTTTTTATCTGCCTCTGAAATCTCATTTAATGCAGCACGCTGCTTTTTTTGATCAACATGAGTATATAAATCGGTTGCTGAGGTTCCTTTTTGGCCCAGTTGCTGAGCTACCAGTACTTGGTCTTTGGTTACTCCATATAGTTCAGAAGCCACTGTATGACGTAATTTATGGGGAGTGAGCGGGTGACCAAAAGCAGCTGAATATTTATTAACCATTTTCTCGATAGCGCTCGTGGTGATCCGACGTGTTTTATTATGCCAGCGAGTCAGGAAAAATGCTGAATCGCTTTTGACTGCCAAATAACGTTGCTTTCTTATTTTCTTATACTCTCTGATGTAAACCAGCGTCCATTCAGCAATTGGTACGCTGTCTCGTTGGCCACCTTTGCGGGTTACGTCCAATGTAGCCTTTTTAAAATTAATGTCTGGCAAATCAATTCCTGCACATTCAGAAACTCTTATTCCAGTTCCTAAAATTAAAGCAATAATTGCCATATCGCGTTCTTTATTTGCTTTAAATCCTGGTAAAGCATGTTTATTGCATTTAAATTCATAATTATTTTCAATAAAATCCAAAAACTGGTATTTTAATTTTCCTGTGTACATGTGCGATTCAAGAACATGGGCCCGATAGTTTAAAGTTTTGGTATTATTAAGAGAATCAATTTTGAGCATGACATTGCGTTCAAAGTATGGTTTGCCATTAATATTATCGGCAGTAATGGTTAAAAACTTAAAAAGAGACCTCAGGGCATTAATAGACCGATTTATTGTAGTAGGCGAATTCAGGTTGCCTTGTTTATTCTTGGTATGACCTAAATAATTAATGTAAAGCATGATGTCATTGCGCTGCAGGTGAGCTAAAGTTTGTGTTTCAATATTTTGATTATTTTTAGCTTTTGAAACACCTTCATGACGCAACCAATCAAAAAATCTTCTGATTTCTGTCAGATACTGATAGGACGTAGCTAAAGAGTAACTTGTGCCAAAATTGTATTCTTTAACAAAATCAGGCATTTTATTTAATTCTTCATCAATTAGATCTAAATATTTCTTTGTTTCCACGTAATAAATTTCTCCTAGCTTCAATTATTAAGTTATATGATTCATTATAAAACAAAACTAGAATGTATGTTTGTGTCGTGTATACTTATTATGGGATAGAGGAGAGGGAAAGGCGAAAATTACATTTAATTAAACAAAATACTGCTTTGATATTTTAGGATAAATCTTTTAAAAAGTTTGAAATAGAAATTTCGACTTTAATTGAAACTTATCTAAAAGATGATATTCAGTTTTGCTAAAAATCAACCAACTAATACAAAAAAGTTGAACTTGTTTATTAATTTAATATCTTTCATTAAAATTATAGTTTTAATGAAAGCAACTAAAAAATTGTTTAATATCAATCACATATTTTAAACTGAAAAAAATTATGCGAGCAGACTTTTTATACTTAAAATTGAAATTTTGACCATTATTACTCAACTATTATCAAAACTATTCGTATATGACTTCATAAAAAATATTAGTGTGACTTTTTAGCATTCAGTATTATTAACAAAACAACTCAAACTTTCATCAATAAAAAGTTCAAGTCGTTTCAAAGGAGGCTTAATGACAATTCAATGTACAACTGATCAAAAATTATGCATTGATTTTGATTTTAACGAGCTCTCAATTGACCTGTAACAATCTCAAAACAAAATTGTTTTTGTGTAAGGCAAATCTAGTCTCAATCTCATAAGCTCTCTTTCAATTTTTTATTTTACTTTACATAATATATATTATACGAAGCAAAATCAATGAAAGAAGTATTTCTGACATTCTGATACTACTCTATTTTCATCAAAGTATATCTAATTAGATTATATTAGTAATATTGGTAAAACTAATTTTTATTTAGATTGTCATAAATTTGCTTTTGAACTAAAAATTGTATCTTACATTAGGCAAAATAATACTTATTGTTTGTGAAATTTGTAAATTAAATAATTACTAAACCATTTTCTTCATATTATTTGATTTATTTAAACTTTTTACGTTATAAGTGTAAAAATATAAATAAAAGCGTTTTCTATAATAGATAAATATATAAAAACAATTGGATTTTGATTTTTCACTTAAGCGCTTTTCTCCTTGCCCCTCTAGCAAGCGTATCCACGCTTTGATATAATATTTGCCACTCTTTCCTTTTTCACTTTAAGTTTAATTAATTGGTGCTTTTTTATTTTATTTTTCCAAAAAATAGCTTACAATACTATGTGGGGTATAGTTTAAAACATTTAGTTTGAGTATAATTTTGCCAAAAGCAAGTGTTTTATTCATTATTATTTTTGTTTTATTGTTTATTTCTATAATTAATCTGTTATTATAGAATATGGAATTATTTTTTGAAAGGGTTGAATTTATTCCATGAGTATAAATTTAGGAAAAGAAATATGCCGTAGGCGGCGCGAACAAAAGTTGACCCAGGAGGATCTCGCTGAACTAAGTGACTTATCGGTTAACTTTATTTCTCGTTTGGAAAGAACAAAAAATCAAAACATTAGTATTCAAAAGCTCGATTCAATTGCCAGAGCTTTAAATACCACTACACCAGATATTATCATGAATGCTTACCGCTTTAAGGAAGTTAAAGTAGAAAATCATCAAGATAATACTCCTGTATTTATTAAGAAGGTTCTTAATGAACTTAGAAAAATGTCACCTGACAAAGCTGAAAGAGTATGTAAATCATTCATTATTTTGGCCAAGGAAATTAACAAAGATTAAAAAAAGCACGAAATAGTTAAATCTATTTCGTGCTTTTTAAATTACTTAAATGCTTCAGTTAATGGTGGAACAACCTGTTTTTTCCTTGAAACAACACCAGGTAAGTTGATTTCTGAATCTTTAACTTTTCCAAATGCCTTTTCAAATGAAGCCAAAGCTTCGTCTGAACCTATAACTAATGCAGTTGAGTCTGAATCGAGTACATTAGTTATAAGCAGCATAAACAAATCATAGCCTTCTGAATTTGCTGACTCATTCATAGTTTTCAGGAAGGCTTCTTTGCGCTCTAATGCTTCTGGCAAGTCAACCACATTAATTTGAGCTACTCGTACATTTTTGCCATTTAATTCAAATGATTTGGCATCTAAATCGATTAGTTCTTCTTCTGATTTACTTGCTATATTAGTTCCGGCTTTTAATTCTTCCAAGCCATATTTTTCGTAATCTACACCAGCAATTTCGGCAAGTTCCTTAACGGCTTTTTTATCTCTGTCAGTAGTTGTTGGTGATTTTAGCAATAATGTATCAGAAATAATGGCGGAAAGCATAATACCAGCGATATTCTTAGGAATTTCCACTTTAAAATGCTTATAGAGACCAAACATAATTGTACTAGTACAACCTACCGGTTCAGCAAGATAAAATAAAGGCATACTGGTGTTGAAATTCATAATTCTGTGGTGATCAACAACATGAGTTACAGTAACCTGATCAATGTCTGATACACTTTGCTGCGGTTCATTATGATCAACAAGCATTACTTCTTTAACTTCATTTGCTGCTGTTTTGATCACTCTTGGTGCTTCAAAACCAAACTTCTTTAATGCAAAAGCTGTTTCATCATTAGGTTCGCCTAAAGCAACCGCTTCTGTGTTGTAACCCAGCTTATTCTGCAAATATGAATAAGCTATCGCTGTACCAATTGCATCTGTGTCAGGATTTTGGTGACCAAAGACCAATTCTTTTTCCATTAGATTTCCTCTTTCTCTTTTTAAAATTTTACTTATATAATTAGTTTACCTAATAAAAGCTATTCTTGACAGAACAAATTTTAAATTCTTGTCTGACAGCAAAAGAACTTACAAGATTATATGGCAACATCAGTCTTCCAAAAACTTTTTAAATTCTTTCAAAAAGTTTTGTATACGTGGAACCTCTTTTTTACCCTTTCGATAAATAAGTGAAATTGTGAATTTTTTGATGCCTTTTAAAAATACAGGTACCAAATTAATTTCACTTTGATTTAGGCGGTAATAAGAGTCACTTACAATTGTATTATAGCCTGTGTCTTGCGCTGTCTCAACCATCTCCTTGGTAGAAGTAAAAGTTAAAGGAACATTCAGACTATTTCTTACATTCACCTTACTACCGAGCTTGCCCTTAAGTATCTGAGTTAAATAAAAGCTATCTGGATAAAGAACCCACTTCTTTCCTAAAAACTTAGAAACTGGATAGGACTTCCCTGCTTCAACACTTCTATCGTGAGTTAGGATAATTAATTTGTCTTGAGTAACTTTCATTAATTCGTATTGATTTTGTAAATTCGCCTGACTCCTTTTAGTAGTTTCGGGAAGATAAAGCATTGCTAAATCAACCAAATTATTATCAAGATTATACCAAAGATCTTTACGATTGAAATAAGAAACACTGATAGTTATATTGGGATAATTTTTATTAAATTCAACCAAAAATTTTCTAAGAAGATCAGAATTGACGCTTTCTAAAACACCAATTGCAATATTGCCTTTGTCAGCCTGAGTAAACTCCTGTATATCGCTAACAACAGAGTTAATAGTCCCGAGCAGCTTAATTGCTCCCGTTTGCAACTGCTTACCAGCTTCAGTCAAATAAAGCTTTTTCCCCATTTGTCCAAACAAGGGTGTTCCGATTGCATGTTCAATTTTCTTTATCTGCTGAGTTAAAGCCGGTTGAGTAATACCAAGGATTTGAGCAGCTTGAGTGTAGTTCATGGTATCAATTAATTGCAAAAAATAATGTAGGGATTTGGTTGAGAGTATTGTATCTGTTTTAGGCATAAGATTATTCCTTCTATCTTAATAATAATATGGCTCTATTTATATGCTATTATCAATCAAAAACCCTTTTGTGTCAAAGTAATATTTAAATCTGTTGAAGCCCTTCCATAAATTATTAATATCATTAAATAAATAAAAATTTATTCTGCTCTTAAAGGCCTTCCCAATTTTATATTAACTGGATGACCGTCACTTGTCGTATCTAATACAAAAGAACCATTAGAATATCTGTCACCCAAAGGATAATCACAAGTCGAAATCTTTATATGCCGTCTGCTTGTTGTTGTTATCAGCAGGGTATGGTCTTGGCCATACGAAGTAACAGCAGCAACACGGTGCGGCTTAGTTTTAAGCTCCCTTAAAACTAATACTCCTCGTTTGGCACGGGATACCTTATTGACTAATCCAGCCTTAAACTGCTTAAAAGCTCCTCTTTGAGTAATAATGCCTATCCGAATTAAATCAAGATAATCAGGATTTATGACTATATACGAAACCACATAGTCTTCATCCTTTAAATTCACAGATTTGACTCCAAAAGATTTGGCACCAGATGCAGGAATTTCGCTCAAATCATAGCGGACAGCATAAGCCTTATGCGTAAATAAAATAACCTCTTTATTACTTTCAGGTTTTATTAAATCAACACGAACAACCTTACTGTCATATTTTTTCATTTTCATTGCAGTAATTGCGCGTGAACGATAAGTCCTCGTAGGCTGAAGATTACTTAGTTCCAATTGTTTTATATAACCATCATTAGTTGCCATTAAAAAGTTTAGTTTTTGATCTAATTGCTCAAAATCAAAGACGCGAATGATATTCTCATTTTCGTTTAAGCCAATTTCTTGAGACAGGTGCTGACCAGTTTCTTTCCACTTCGTTTCGACTAATTCATTTACTGGTCTAAAAATGACATTTCCACGGTCAGTGAATAAATATAAATTAGTTAACGTTGACAGGGTCTTTTCAAATACAACGTCATCCCCACTCGGCAAGCCATTATCCTCATCATCACTTGACTGCCAGGAACGAATAGACGACCTCTTTAAGTAACCATCACGACTGATTAAAACACGCACTTGTTCATCCGCTACCAGCGCTTTTTCATCAATTTGAATCTTCGCTGTTTCGGAAGAAATCTGAGTACGTCGAGGATTACCAAATTCCTTTTTGACGGTCGATAGTTCTTTAATTATTTCTTTATCTAAGATCTTTTTATTAGACAAAAGTTCTTTAAAACGAGCTATTTTTTCGTTTAGTTCGCTTTGCTCTTTAACCAAAGCATCAACGTCAGTGTTAGTTAATCTATATAGCTGTAAAGACACAATTGCTTCTGCTTGCCGTGCAGTAAACTTGAACTTATCTGATATATTTTTCTTTGCCTCTGCTTTATTTTTAGAAGCTCGAATTACCTTAATTACATTGTCCAAAATATCCATGGCGTGAATCAAACCCTGAATAATTTCAAGACGCTCTTCAGCTTTATTTAAATCAAATTTGGTTCTCTTGATTACTACATCTTTTTCATGTTCTAAGTACGAAGACAATATATGCTTTAAACCAACTTGCATAGGAGTCATATGATCAATGGCAACCATATTAAAGTTATAGGAAACTTGCAATTCAGTATTCTTGAATAAATAATTCAGAATATTTTGTGCATCAGCACCCTTTTTTAACTCTACTACGATTGATAAACCATGACGGTCAGTTTCATCACGCACTTCCGCTATGCCATCAATCTCCCTGTTAAGACGAATTTCATCCATCTTTTTAACTAACAAAGCTTTATTAACAGCAAAAGGAATCTCAGTAATAACAATTTCTTCGCGATGGCCTCTAATTTCCTGAATTGAACTTTTTGCTCTTACCTGAATGCGTCCTCGACCCGTTTCATAGGCTTCACGTAATCCTTTTTGTCCTAAAACAATGGCACCTGTAGGAAAATCAGGGCCTTTAACAAAATGCATTAAATCATCAAGACTTGCATCAGGATTCTTTAACAAATAAATAGTAGCATCAATTACTTCTGCTAAGTTATGCGGTGGAATCTCGGTAGCGTAACCAGCCGAAATACCTGTAGAACCATTAACTAATAAATTAGGAAACCGAACTGGTAAAACCGTTGGCTCATACTCAGTATCATCGAAGTTCAAGACCATATTGACTGTATCTTTATCAATATCTTGTAACAACATATTGGAAATCTTGCTTAGACGTGATTCGGTATAACGCATTGCAGCGGGACCATCGCCATCCATTGAACCATTGTTACCGTGCATTTCAATTAGTGGTTCGCGCATTTTCCAGTCTTGAGAAAGGTGAACCAGAGCACCATAAATGGAACTGTCACCGTGGGGATGAAAATTACCCATGATATTACCTACCGCTTTAGCCGCCTTTTTGAATGGCTTGTCATATGTATTATTATCTTGAAACATAGCGTAAAGGATTCTTCTTTGCACTGGTTTCAAACCATCACGAATATCTGGCAAGGCACGCTCTTGGATAATATATTTGGAATATCTGCCAAATCGCTCACCCATGACTTGCTCAAGGGGCATTTCACGAATTCGTTCTTTTGTAGCCATTAATTAAAAACCTCTTTATTCATTTTCTTCTTCCAGGATTGAAACATTATCCCCTAATCTGAACTTAACGTTTTCTTCAATCCACTTTCGCCTTGCACCTGCTTTGTCACCCATTAGTGTAGTCACACGGCGCTCAGCCAAGGCAGCATCGTCAATTTTTACCCGAATAAGCAGCCTTGTTTCTGGATCCATTGTTGTTCGCCACAACTGTTCAGCATTCATCTCTCCCAGACCTTTGAACCGTTGTAAAGCATAACCACGACCCATTTTCTTTTCATCGGCAGCAAGTTCTTCATCAGTCCAAGAGTACTTTACCTGAGCCTTTTTGCCGCGACCTTTTTGCAAGCGATAAAGAGGAGGTAAAGCGATATAAACTTTACCGTGTTCAATCATTGGCCTCATATAACGATAGAAAAAGGTTAATAACAAAATCTGAATATGGGCACCATCATCATCGGCATCCGTCATGATGATTACTTTATCGTAATTTGAATCTTCTACTTTAAATTCAGCACCTACTCCAGCACCAATGGTGTAAATCATGGTGTTAATTTCTTCATTTTTAAATATGTCCTGCAATTTTGCTTTTTGGGTGTTTAAAACTTTTCCCCGTAAAGGTAATATTGCCTGGAACTTACGATCTCGTCCCTGCTTTGCGGAACCACCAGCAGAGTCCCCCTCAACCAGAAAAAGTTCATTCTTTTTTGGATTACGAGACTGTGCCGGTGTTAGTTTACCAGACAGGACTTCTTTTTTATGACGTTTTTTGCCATTTCTACTCTCGTTACGAGCCTTTTTCGCAGCTTCACGAGCATCCCTTGCTCTTTGTGCTTTTTTCACCAGCTCTTGTGCCAGTTCACCTTTTTCCATTAGGTAATATGACATTTTTTCATAAACAATTGCATCAACAACTGATCTAGCTTGAGGAGTTCCTAGTTTGCCCTTGGTCTGGCCTTCAAACTCTAATAACTCTTCTGGAATTTTAACGGATAAAACAGCGCTTAAACCTTCACGGTAATCAGAGCCATCAATATTTTTGTCTTTCTTACCTAACAGTCCTTGTTTTTTGGCATAATCATTAAAAGCACGAGTAAAGCCACTTCGTGCACCTACTTCATGACTGCCACCATCTGATGTACGCACATTATTTACAAAAGAAACCAAGTTTTCGGAATAACTGTCACTATATTGTCCGCTAAACTCAACCTCAATTTCGTCCTGTTTACCGGAAAAATAAAAAATATCGCTTAAAGTATCTTTACCTTCATTCAGATAGGAGACAAAAGCTTTAATACCATCATCATATTTAAAATCATCATGATGTTGGGGATCACGCTCATCTACTAAGACAAAGCGCACACCTTTAAGCAAAAAAGCCGACTCACGTATGCGTTCCTGAATAGTTTCATATTTATATTTAATAGTCGAAAAAATTTTTTCATCTGGTTTAAAAGTAATGGTGGTACCAGTAGGTTCCATAGTTTTACCTAAGCGCTTCAATGTGCCAACGGGATGACCGCCATCTTTAAACTCTTCTTCGTATGCAATTCCATCCCGTATAACTTTAACATCCATATAACTGGAAAGAGCATTAACGACAGAGGAACCTACTCCATGAAGTCCGCCGGAAGTTTTATAATTTTGCTCGGTAAATTTACCACCAGCATGCAAGACAGTCAGGATAACTTCAATTGTAGGCTTACCAGATTTATGCATGCCTGTAGGCATCCCACGACCAAAATCACGTACCGTCACACTGTTATCTTTATGAATCGTTACGTCAATTTCTTTACCAAATCCAGCCATTGCCTCATCTACTGAATTATCTACGATTTCATAGATAAGCTGATTAAGACCATGAACATCAGTTGATCCAATATACATACCTGGCCTTTTCCGCACAGCTTCCAGACCATGAAGAATCTGAATTGATGAGTCATCATAAGAATTTGTTTTTTTACTTGTTTTAGTCAAATAGACTCCTCCAGTTAAAAATCATTTATTATTTTAATCCTCATACTTTGTAAACTCTGATAAAATAGCATTAGACTTTAAGAGAGCAGGATATACATGATAAATTTAAATTTAATTCTGATATTTATTCTAGCATATTTAATAGGTTCGTTTCCTACTGGCGTGATCGTCGGCAAGGTGTTTTTTGCAGAAGATATTAGAAATTATGGCTCTGGCAATATCGGAACCACTAACTCTTTTCGCGTTTTTGGACCACTGGCAGGTAGTCTGGTTTTGATTGTTGATGTCCTCAAGGGAACGTTAGCCACAAATTTGCCTAGAATTTTTCATATCAATGCCCCTAAATATTTTTTGTTAATTTCAGGGGGATTAGCCATCCTGGGACACACATGTTCCATCTTTCTAAAATTTAAAGGTGGTAAAGCTGTAGCAACCAGTGCGGGACTTTTCTTGGGCTATAACCTAAAATTCTTTGGCGTCTGTGCTCTCATTTTCTTACCATTGGTTTTTATCACGTCTTATGTCAGTCTGTCCAGTTTAATTGCAGTTGTCTTAATATTTATTGTAACTTTTTTCTTTCACGATATTTATCTTGAAATTATCGTGGGCTGCATCATGATTATCCTATTTATTCGTCACAGAAGCAATATTAAACGATTATTGCACCATCAAGAGAATATCATTCCCTTTGGTTTATGGTACTGGTATAAGAAAAGACATCATAAATTATGATTGTATATCAAATAAGTATGGCTAGCGAGTTTAGCTAGCTATTTTATTATAGACATAAGAACATTAGTTCGCAAGAAGGTTTTTTCTTGAGTTAATAGGGAACTGTAAAAAAAGAAAGCCTTGAGGCTTTCTTTTCAACCTAAATAATTTATTTTTATACTCATTCATCTTGATCATGAAAGGCCATACTAAAACCAGCCGTAAAAGTGCCACCAGCTTCAATGTGATTCATGCCGTATTTTTCTTCTAATTTTTGATTAGTATCAGTGCGATCAGCTATGCCCCACCAGGGTTCAATACAGACATAATCTGCAGACTTAGGATATTGTGACCACACGCCTACAAAGGGAGCATCCCTTAACCAAACATTTACATGAAAATTATTGGCATCTGTTCTTAAAGATACTCGGTTGTCGTGTCCACGCATTTGAAAAATCAAAGCATCATCTTTAAACAGATGATCACTTAGGGTAATCAAACTATTAGTTGAGGCCAGAGATCGATTAGGCCAGTCTAAAAATGCTCCTTTAAGAGGAATACGAACGCGCGCACGAGAAGGCTTAGTACTGAAGTAAAAATCTTCCTTAGACAAAGTCTTGCTTGTGGGAATGTTAAAGCCGGGATGTCCACCAATGCCAAAAATCATTTCACCATCTGACTTATTAATGACAGAAAAATTTTCTTCCAGCAGATTATTAAGCAAGTTATAGTTCACACGCAATTCAAATTTGAACGGATAAACCTCTCGGGTTTTTGCAGAATCCGTTAGCAAAAAAGTGATGCTTTCGCCCGTATGTCGCTCAACTTTAAACTCTGAATCTCGTGCAAAACCATGTTGAGTTAAGTGGTAGGTTTTGCCCTGATAAGTATATTCATCATTTTTAAGTTTCCCCACAATGGGAAAAAGTACGGGAGCATGCCTTTTCCAAACTTCAGGATCAGCCTGCCAAATATATTCGTATCCGCTATGTAAACTTTTCACACTTTGCACTTCAGCACCCTTACTGGCAATTTTGACCTGTAAGATGCTATTTTTAATAGTGTAATTCATGCTTAATCATCACCTTTGTTAAAGAATGAACTTAGTTAAATCTTTATTTGTTATTATATCACTAAGTTTTTCGTTAACATATGCCTCAGTCACTGTAATTTCGCCCATGGACATATCTGGGCCTTCATACAAAACATCTTCCAGCAACTTCTCAAGAATTGTTGACAATCTTCTGGCACCAATATTGTCAGTTCCCTGGTTTACGTCATAAGCAATTTGAGCAATCCGATCAACTGCTTCTTGTGTAAAGACTAATTTGATTCCGTCAGCTTTCATCAAGGCAACATATTGCTCTAAAAGTGAATCTTCAGGATCCTTGAGAATTTTAACAAAATCGTCTTTGGATAAGGCATTAAGTTCAACCCTAATTGGAAAACGGCCTTGCAATTCAGGAATTAAATCACTTGGTTTGGATTCAGAAAATGCTCCAGCAGCAATAAAGAGTATGTGATCAGTTGCTACAGGACCATATTTAGTTTGAACAGTAGAGCCTTCAACAATTGGCAAAATATCTCTTTGCACACCCTCACGTGATACCTCACCGGAAGTTTTCTTATTGCCAGCAGTAATTTTATCAATTTCATCAATAAAAATAATGCCGTTATTAGCTGTACGCTCAATAGCTTTTTGATAAAGGGAGTCATAATCAATCATCTTACGGGATTCTTGCTGAATTAAGACTTCACGGGCATCTTTAACTGCTAAAGTACGTTTAATTTTCTTTTTAGGAACCAAATCGTTAAGCATTGAGCTCATATCAATTCCCATTTGTCCCATCATGTCACCCATAGGATTGACTTTAGGCGCTTGTTCAACTTCGATAGTGACCTCCCGATTTTCAAGCAAGCCCTTATTTAACTGCTCTGACACAGTAAGACGCTGATTACGGACATCATCAGTTATTTCTTCTTGGTCTGCGGCAGAAGACTGATCATTGTTCTGACCCCCTGCCATGATCATTGACATCATATCTTGCCATTCCTGCATCTGATTTTTTCTTTTATCTTTTTTTACTCCAGGAACAAGCAAACGTACTAAAATTTTGTTGGCCTTTTTAGTTGCCTGAGGGCGAACACGATCAAATTGATCCTTTTCTTCCATGCGCACTGCTTCATTTACTAAATCGCGCACCATTGACTCAACATCACGACCGACATAACCAACTTCAGTAAATTTTGTAGCTTCTACTTTGACAAACGGCGCATTAACAATCGCTGCTAATCTTCTGGCAATTTCTGTTTTACCAACGCCCGTGGGCCCCGCCATTAAGAGGTTCTTAGGTGTGATATCTTCCTGCATTTTCTTGGGTAGCTGCATTCTGCGATAACGATTATAAAGAGCAACAGCAACTGCCTTTTTAGCTTCATCTTGGCCTATAATGTATTCATTAAGTAAATTAACAATTTGCTTTGGTGTTTTTGTTTCCATATTATTTATCTGCCTCGTTTTTACAATTCGTCAGTTATAATCTGATTATCAGTAAAGATATCAATTCCAGAAGCAATTTCAACAGCCTCATGAGCAATTTCACTGGCACTCATATTGGACGAATGTCTAGTCATTGCGATGGCGGCAGCCTGAGCAAAGTTGCCACCAGAACCAATCGCAACCACATTTTCATCTGGTTCGAGCACTTCACCATTGCCGGAAATTAATAAAAGATCTTTTTCGTTAAAAGCAATGAGCATGGCCTCCAGCTTTTGCAAGGTTGCGTCTTTACGCCATGCTTGTGCCATTTCCACAGCAGCTCTGCGTAAATCACCTCCAAAAGCTTCTAATTTGCCTTCAAGCATGTCTTGCAAACTGACGGCATCGGCTACGCCACCAGCAAAGCCAATTACAACTTGATCGTGATAAATTCGTCTAATCTTTTTAGCGGTAGACTTTGCAATTACTTTTTCACCCAGAGTTACCTGTCCATCGCCAGCAATTGCAGTTTTACCATTAAATTTTACTGAACATATTGTTGTCATTTTTTTGCCTCATCTTTCTTATCATTGCGAGTGAAGTATTTTTCATAATTTGCCTGTAAGTGGCTCATAGTCACGTGAGTATATATTTGTGTGGTAGATAAATTGTCATGACCCAAAAGTTCCTGTACACTGCGTAAATCTGCGCCGTTATTCAACATTGCCGTAGCAAATGAATGTCGCAATTCGTGCGGGTGTACCTTACCATTAATGCCAGCCTTATTAAAAACCCTTTGCATAATATACTCGATGCCACGATCCGTTAATGGTTTGCCTTTATTATTTAAAAAGACATAATCTGAACTGCCATCACCTTTTACAAGTTGATCGCGACCATTTTCCAAATAATTAACTAACGCGGCTTTAGTTTTATCATCAAACGCAACGTATCTGTCTTTATTACCTTTACCGTGTACCAGAATTATCTTTAAATCTAAATCTACTTGCTTTCTTGTTAAGTTGCTTACTTCGCTAACCCTCATCCCAGTAGTATAAAACAATTCAATTAATGCTAAATTACGTAGAGTCAAGGGTTCATTTCCACTTAAAGAGTCAAATACTTGTTTCATTTCTGGTGCATAAAAAAACTGGGGTAACTTTCGTTCTTTAGTGCGCAAAACAATTGTTTGCGCTGGATCTATTTTAACAATTTTTCGTCTAGTTAAAAAGTGATAAAACGACCTGAGGCTAGACATTTTACGCGACTGCGTCGAACGCGCTAATTTGCGTTCTGTTAAGTTTTGTAAAAAAATTTCAACATCACGTCTATTTATTTTTGACCAACCATTAAAGCCGCCATTTTCCTGCCAAAATTTTTTTGCTTCCAGCAAATCCGTTTGATAAGACATTATTGTTTTGGGACTATATTGACGTTCAATACGCAAATATGAGGTAAACAGCTTTATCAGTTTGTCTTTTCCAGCATCCATCTTAATGCAGCACTCCCTGTTGAAATTCCTTAAGACATTCTAGACCACGCTGGCTGATTTTTAAGTGGCGCTCTTTCTTGTTGCGCACTTTGGAACCTTCAAGTCCCGGAATTAATGCAAAACTGGCATTCATAGGTTGAAAATGCTTGATGTCAGCAGTAGTTACGTAATTAGCCATTGATCCTAAAGCTGTTAGTTTAGGAAAAGCAACCGGTTCTTGTCCACTTGCTCTTCTAGCAGCGTTAATCCCTGAAACCAGACCACTGCCAGCACTTTCAACATATCCTTCGACTCCAGTCACTTGTCCTGCAAAAAATAGACCTGGCTGCTTTTTTGCTTCATATGAGGCAGATAATACAGCTGGAGAAGCCATATACGTGTTGCGATGCATTTTGCCATATCTGATAAAACGGGCATGAGCCAAGCCAGGAATCATAGAAAAAACCCGTTTTTGTTCACCATACTTTAGGTGAGTCTGAAAGCCAACAATGTTATACATTGAGGCTACGGCATTATCTTGTCTAAGCTGAACAACTGCATAAGGAGTTTTTCCAGTAGCTGGATTTTCCAATCCTACAGGTTTAAGTGGACCAAAAAGCATAGTTTTCATACCTCTTTGAGCCATAACTTCAATCGGCATACAGCCCTCAAAAACGTCACTGTTTTCAAAGCTGTGAACTTCTGCAGTCTCCGCACTAACCAATTCCCGAGCAAATCTTTCATATTCTTCCTTTGTCATAGGACAATTTAGATATGCAGCTTCACCTTTGTCATAACGAGATTTTTTATAGACGATATCCATATCAATCGAATCAGCAGCAATTATAGGTGCCGCTGCATCAAAAAAATGCAGGCTTTCATTGCCTGAAAATTTTTGTATCTCTTCGGCCAGTTTATCACTAGTCAAGGGACCAGTAGCAATAATTGCAATACAATCTTGCGGAATCTGGGTAATTTCTTCAGTATGAAAATTAATATTTGGCAGAGCCAGCAGCTTGCTTGTGACATAATCACTGAACTGCTCTCTGTCAACTGCTAATGCTCCACCAGCAGGTACCTGGGAATGATCAGCAGCTGCCATAATAAGCGAATCAAGCTGACGCATTTCTTCTTTTAATAAACCTACAGCATTAGATAACTGATTTGAACGCATTGAGTTTGTGCACACCAATTCAGCCAGCTTGTCTGTTTTATGCGCCGGGGTCATTTTTTTAGGACGCATTTCGTAAAAATCGACAGCAATTCCACGCTTTGCTAGTTGCCAGGCTGCCTCACTTCCGGCCAGACCGCCTCCAATTACAGTTACTTTTTCTGGCATATGATCATATTCCTTTACTAAAATTATTTTACTTTATATACAAGAATATCATCAAATCATGACTGATCTGATGATATTAACATAAATTTAACTTTCTACAGTATCTTTTTCAGCACTTGTTTCTTCTTTATAATCGCCATTTGGACAAAGAACAACAGGTCCTTTTTTATTTCTTTTTTCAACTAGAAAATGACCACAGTTAGGACAATTTCGGTTAATAGGCTTGTCCCAAGAAACAAAGTCACAATCAGGGTAACGTGAACAGCCATAAAACTTGCGGTTACGCTTTGATTTTTTCTCAATCACGTCACCTTTGCCGCATTTCGGACAAATAACGCCAACCTTTTTTACAATTGCCTTTGTATTGCGACAATCTGGGAAACGTGAGCAGGCGTAAAATTTACCATAGCGTCCCATTTTAATAACCATCGGCGCACCACAGATATCACAATTGAAACCGGCAGGCTCATCTTTTATTTGCACCTTTTTGATATCAGCGTCAGCTTTATCCAGCTCTTTTTTAAAGGGATGATAATAATCATCAATTACTTTGACCCAATCTTTCTTGCCCTCTTCAATTCCGTCAAGATCATTTTCCAGTTGCGCTGTAAAGTCGATGTTGACAATATCAGGGAAAAATTTTTCGATCAAATTATCGACAATCTCGCCTAGCTCTGTGGGAACGATAGATTTACCATCTAATTTAACGTAGTAGCGTCGCTGGATAGTATCAATTGTCGGTGCATAGGTTGAAGGACGACCAACACCATTTTCTTCTAATGAATGAACTAAGCTGGCCTCTGTGTATCTGGCAGGTGGCATAGTGAAATGCTGCTTATTATCAGACTTGGCTAACTTAACTTTATCTCCCTCGTTTAATTCAGGTAATTCAACATTTTTTTCCTGTTGATTATCATAAACTTTGGTAAAGCCGGCAAATTTCATTTTCGAGCCCGTAGTTCTGAATATTACCCCATTTTGCGTAATATCAGCTCTTACTGTGTCATAAACAGCTGGAGTCATCTCACTGGCTAAAAATCTGGACCAAATCAATTTATACAAACGATATTGTTCAGTAGTTAAAACAGATTTGAGAGACTCTGGAGTTCGATAAACACTGGTTGGCCTGATAGCTTCATGGGCATCTTGAGCATCCTCTTGGTTTTTGAAATGGCGTGCTCCTTTAGCGGCATATTCTTTGCCATAATTTTCATTTAAAAACTTAGAGGCTTCCGCCTGTGCAATTGGGGATGTCCGTTTAGAATCAGTTCTCATATAGGTAATCAAACCGACTGTACCCTGTTTACCCAGGCTAATGCCTTCATAAAGCTGCTGGGCAATGCTCATTGTTCTTCTGGTACGATAATTCAGACGTTTATTTGCTTCCTGTTGCATTGTCGAAGTTGTAAAGGGAGCGGCAGGCTGACGTCGACGCTCACGTTTAACAACATTTGCGACTTGAAAGTTTTTCTTTTTATCAATTTTAGCCAAAACTTTTTTGACAGAATCATTATCAGGTAAATCAGTTTTTTTGCCGTTAATACCCCAAAACTGACCATTAAAAGTCTTTCTTAATTTTTTGAATTCTGCATCAATAGTCCAATATTCCTGTGGCTTAAAGTTCTTGATTTCCTTTTCACGATCAATTACCAGCTTTAATGCGACTGACTGAACACGTCCAGCACTCAATCCCTTTTTGACTTTTTCCCACAAAATAGGAGATAGTGAATAGCCAACAATTCTGTCCAGAATACGGCGAGCTTGTTGAGCATTGACAGTGTCCATATCAATTGTTCTCGGATTTTTAAAGCTATTTTTGACAGCGTCCTTGGTTACCTCATTAAATGTGACCCGATTTTTGTCTTTTTGATCCAAGTCAAGTACATGAGCAACATGCCACGCAATTGCTTCACCTTCACGATCCGGGTCAGACGCTAAATATACATTCTTGGCTTTTTTAGCTTCAGACTTTAGTTCCTTAATAGTATCGCCCTTACCTCTAATAGAAATATATTTTGGCTTATAGTTATTGTCAAAATCGATTCCCATTTGTGACTTGGGCAAGTCACGAATATGACCTTTTGAAGCAATTACACGATAATTACGTCCTAAATATTTTTCAATTGTTTTAGCCTTAGCCGGAGACTCAACTATTACTAGTGTCTTCTTACGTTTCTTTGGCTTAGATTTAGTAGGCATCAAAAGCCTCCTCATTAAATTCTTTTTTAAATACTCATTGAGAATAGAATATTTAACTACTAATTGTCAAATCTTTCAAGTCGCAAATCAAAATCAGTGATTGGATATGCACCTGCTTGAATAAGTTCATTGGGTCCT
This sequence comes from Lactobacillus kimbladii, assembly GCF_014323605.1. Taxonomy (GTDB): domain Bacteria; phylum Bacillota; class Bacilli; order Lactobacillales; family Lactobacillaceae; genus Lactobacillus; species Lactobacillus kimbladii_B. The sequence goes on from NZ_SCMB01000003.1 coordinate 230,322, forward strand.
TGAGACAGCTCACTGGTAATTGGACCAGGTAAAGCGTAAATATCACGATTCTCTTGTAAAGCTAAGTTTGCTGTAATCAGAGAACCTGACTTCTGCTTTGCCTCAGTAACAATTACACTTTCAGCTATCCCAGCCAAAATTCTGTTTCGTTGGGGAAATCTATAAGGTCTTGGTGGAGTGTCAGGTAGATATTCACTCACTAGTAAACCTTTTTGAGCAATTTCTTCCTGCACCTGCTGATTTATCGAAGGATAAAAATAATTTAAACCATTACCCACCACTGCAATTGTTTGTCCATTAAATTTCAGTGCTGCGTTATGTGCCATAACATCGACACCCTTAGCCAATCCACTGGCAATAATAAAGTCATCTTTTATTAAATTGGGCACAATTTTATTCAAAACTAAGCCACTGTAACCAGTGGCTTGACGTGAACCAACAATTGTAACAATTCTTTTCTGAAGTAAATTCAAATTTCCTTGTAAAAACAAAATTAAAGGTGGCTGATATATTTGACGTAGTTTTTCGGGATATTCTTTATCAAAAAAACTGATAACCTGACATTGTTTTTCTATTCTTCTGATCATTTTATCCGCATAAATATCATTATAAGCATTTAGACAGACTTTTATCAAATTACTTGTCAAATTTAAGTTTTTAATAGTCTGAATGTCAACATCAGCAACTTTTAACTGGCTCGCAACACGTAACATCTTAACATATCCGATGCCTTTTTGTAATTTCAAGCGCAAGAGAAAATTGGTAGTCTTCATAAAAAACCTCCTAAATACAAATACGTAAAAAGGAGGCATATTTTTTATTTATAAAAAGAATTCACTGGTGCAAAAGTTTTACGATGAATTGGCGTTGGACCAAATTTTTCAAGTGCTTGAAGATGAGCCTGAGTGCCATAGCCAGCATTTTCATCAAAATGATATTCAGGGTAAATTTTGGCGTAGTCAGCCATCAATTTATCCCTGAATACTTTGGCAACAATGGAAGCAGCAGCAATAGAATTGGATTTTGAGTCGCCCTTTATTAACCGAACCTGCGGCAATTTAACCGGTACTTGCATAGCATCAACCAGCAAAGCATCAGGTTTGACGTCTAAATTCATTACAGCTTCAGCCATTGCTAAACGGTCTGCTTCATAAATATTTATTTCATCAATTACTTGCGAGCTTTTTATGCCAACTGCCACACTAACAGCTTCCTTTAAAATTAAAGGGTATAATTCCAAGCGGCGACTGGCACTTAATTTCTTAGAATCATTAACATCTGTCAAATCAAAATTGTCATCAATAATTACAGCAGCTGTCACAACAGGACCAGCTAATGGTCCTCTGCCAACTTCATCTACCCCTGCAACGATCTCCTGTTTGGCCCAAAAAGTTTTCTCATAGGCAAACCTTTTTGTGAATGCAGCCTTTTTCTTGGCTAATTTTTGCTGGCGATTATGATAACTAAGTAAGAGCTTTTGAACGCCTACACGAGTATCGTTTTCTAAAATACTCAAATCTTCTGGGTTGACCGGGCCTTTTGAAAGAAATTTTTTTATTTCACCAATTGTCATATCCGATCCAAAGTAACCCTTCCTATTTTTCCTTTACGTAAACGCTGCAGTAGGTACATAGAGAAACGATCATAATCGTCACGCATGCCATATTCTTCCGTTAGTGCCAGTAACAGATCAGTATCATTAATGTTTTGAATTTCTTCTTTGGAAGTTCTAGCAAATTTGATTAAATCATTCAAATAGTGCTTGCGTAACTTTGCTAATAAAAATAAAGCAACATCATCAGCGCTAAAAATAGTATCCTTAATCGCCCCAAGTGCGGCAAGCTTTAATCCAACTGTTTGATCCTCAAATTTAGGCCACAAAATGCCAGGTGTATCTAAAATTTGAATATTATCCGCAGTTTTGAGCCAATTTTGCCCCTTGGTTACTCCCGGTTTATTACCAACCTGAGTGACATTGCGACCAACAAGACGATTAATAATTGTGGACTTGCCGCAATTGGGGATACCAGCAATTGCAACTCTGATAACAGGGCTTGATGCACCTTTTTGTTGTAATTTTTCAATTTTCGCTGCAGCAGCTTTTTTGATCATCTTCACGAGCACTTGCATATTGGTATTATGAAGAGAATCCAGAGCCATCACAAACTTTCCTTTAGTGGTAAACTTTTTCTGCCACCTTTTAGTCATCACTGGATCTGCCAAATCAGCTTTATTTAGAATAATCAAATGTGGTTTACTACCTACAAGTTTTTCGATCATTGGGTTACGTGATGATTGAGGAATTCGTGCATCTAAAACTTCTACAATGACATCAATTAAATTCATTTTATCTTCAAGTTGATTCCGAGCTTTATTCATATGCCCTGGATACCACTGAATATTAACCATTTTTTGCCTTTCTTACGCGAAAAGGGCTCCATAGCAATTAGGAGCCCTAATTTAATACGTCATTTTTTCACGATACATTTGATATGCTTTATCAAAAATGCTCATGCTTGGTAAATAACCACCATTAAGCTCAAGATAATCAGATAATTTTTCATAATTTTGCTCTTGCTTGGGAAAAGTCTGATCATTTTGTGCATTATTTGCAAACTGCGCAACTTCATCATTTGAATCAGCATTACGCTGTGTCATTAAATAGCGATAAAAGCTTTCTCTATATGCCAATTTTTACTCCGTGTAATACAAAACTGCGTATGCTCCCATCCCTGCATGCGTTGCAATAATAGGACTGGTTTCTCGCACTAAAACATCAATTTTAGAATTAATATCTTTAATTTTTTGGGCAAAATCGAGTAGCTTTTGCGGTGTGCTTTCCGTTGCAACATATGAGATGCCGACTTCCTTGATTTTTTCTTTGTTGGCCTCAATTTCATCTAAAATGCGTTTATCAAAAGCTAAAGAAAACTTCTTGCCTCTTCCTTTTTTTGCAATTTTCAAATGACCATTCGGCATTTGCAATTCAATGTGTATATTAAGCATGTTGACAATTTTACCAGCTAAAGGACCTAACCGTCCACCTTTAACCACATTTTCTAAATTGACAATAAGTAAATGCAAACGCTGAGTTTTTTTAATTTTTTCAATATGAGCCAAAATTTCAGGAATACTTTTGCCAGCGGCAATATCTCGCGCAGCTGCCAAAACCTGAAATCCTTCAGAACGATCAGTTAATTCAGAGTCAACTATATGTACCAGATCTGATTTACCAGTTAGCTTAACTGCCTGACGAGCTGCATCAATTGTGCCGCTTAATACCTTCGCCAAAAATATGCCAATGACTTCGCTACCATCTTTAGTTAATTCATTAATCGTATCAACCATGGTTCCGATAGGTGGTTGGCTCGTAGTTGGCAACTTTTTAGATTCACTCATTTTTTGGACAAATTGCTGTCTGGTTATTTCCACTCCGTCAAGATAAGTATCACCATCGATTGTGACCGATAAAGGCACAACGGTTATATGATATTTTTTAATTTCCTCCGGCGTTAACTGCGCGGAAGAATCAGTCAAAATTTTTATTTCTGACAACGTACTCGCCCTCAATTCTGATTTGATGTTCTCATTTATGATAGAATGTGAACTGTATTAATTATAATTATTATAGCAAAAAAACTAGCAAAAAAAAGAAAGCGAACAAACTGTTTCATTATGAAATTGCAAAAAATCTGGCAAGAACCTGAACAAAGATCCAAAACTTATTACATAGTAGATAATATCCTCAGTGCTGTCACGCATGGAATTGGTTTTTGCCTGGCAGTTGCCGGATTAGTACTTTTAATTATCAAAGCCGTTTCAACACATAGTCTATTAAGAATAGTTACTTTCACTATTTATGGCTCTTGTTTGCTTCTGCTTTATCTTTTCTCTACACTTTTCCATAGTCTCATCTTCACTCGAGCTCGCAATGTTTTTCAAATTTTTGATCATTCATCAATTTTTCTGCTAATTGCAGGATCATATACTCCCTTTTCCCTTGTAGCAATAGGTGGCAAATGGGGCATAATGTTATTTACTCTGGTTTGGATAATTGCGATATTTGGCATCATCTACTACATTTTTAATCGTGGCAAACACGTTATATTAGACACTATTTTATACGTTGCTATGGGCTGGCTGGTAATTTTAGCAGGTAATCATTTGTATGTACGACTCAGCCCCATTGGGTTCTGGCTACTAGTTAGCGGAGGTGTAGCTTATACTGTTGGTGCACTATTCTACACAATGAAAAGGATTCCCTTTATTCATGTGATTTGGCACCTGTTTGTCATTTTAGGATCAACTTTAATGTTTTTTTCTGTTCTTCTTTACGTCTAGGTTAATTTATTTGCTGCAAATATTCCTGGATTTCATCTTCAGAATTATCTAACTCTCCTGCAATAACTTTTTGTTTAATTTGATTAAGAATTTGACCCAATTTTGGTCCAGGCTTTATGCCGTTTGCAATCAAGAATTGACCGTCAATAGCCAATTCTGACATTGACTTAATTGGCAAAGCTGTATAGCGATCAACCAATGCTTCGGAATTGACCGGCTGTCCTAAAATATGCGCCACGTCTATTGTGTTAAGCAAAATATCTTTACCGGCATTAAACAGCTCAAGATCAGAAGGCGATTTTTCAGAAATCAAATCAAACAGAGCCACAATTTTTCTGACTTTTTCTGTCATAGCATTTGAATTTTTCCAATCACGCATAAAGCGAGCTATTTGGTTATCTGAAATTTTTAGCAAAATAATAATTATAGACCAAAGACTGGTTTCCAAACTGGGGTTAAATTTTAACTTAGGATAAATTGCCAGTAAATCACTTTTACCAGCAAAATCAGGCACGCTTTCACTTAACTTAGTTTGTAAAAAGATTTTGAAGGCAGCTCGGGAATTTGTTCCAGTGCCCATCTTGACAAATTCATCACGGATTCTTTCGACAGAAATTTTGGACAGTAGTTGATGTAAATCACTTACTGCCTCTTTAGTTTGAGATTCAAGGTCAAAATTAAGCTGGCTCATGAAGCGGACCGCTCTCATCATCCGCAAAGCATCTTCATGAAATCTTTTCATGGGATCTCCTACGGCTTTAATAAGATGTTTTTGCAAATCCCCCAAGCCATTGAAAAGATCAATTATTTCCCCTGTTCTGTTCATTGCCAATGCATTGATAGTAAAATCACGTCTTTTTAAATCTTCAGCTAGATTTTGTACAAAAGTGACGTGATCCGGTCGGCGAAAGTCTTGATAACCCGATTCTGTTCTAAATGTGGTAATTTCATAACTAGCGCCATCATTTAAAACAGTAACAGTACCATGTTTAATTCCTGTATCAATAGTTTTTGGAAAAATTCTTTTTACTTCTGCGGGATATGCACTGGTAGCAATATCTATGTCGTGAATCGGTCTTTTTAAAATCAAATCACGAATCGATCCTCCTACAAAATATGCTTCATAACCAGCTTGCTCTAACTGCTTGAGCACGGGAAAAGCGGCTGTAAAAATTGGTGGTAAATTGTTTATTTTTATCATTATTATCTCAACTCATTTATCTGTGTTTTTATTTTTAATTTATGGTAATTTTAAAGTATCAATTTATATAAAGAAAGTTTTATTATCATGAAAAAGATTAACAAAAGAATTATTTTTGAACTTATAATGATCATGACTGGCTGTGGGATTTATGGCTTCAGCCTTGACGTGATCTCCGCACCAAATAGGCTTACAGATGGTGGCATTAGTGGCATTACTTTGCTTTTGAGACACTTCTGGGGCATTAACATGGGTTTATCGTCTTTGCTATTAAATATTCCATTGATAATTCTTGGATATCGTTTTATGGGTAAAAGACTTTTAGCCTATACTATCTGGGGAACTCTTTGGCTGTCATTTTTCTTGTGGTTCTGGCGCTTAACCCCTATTATATATCAATTGAACTTAGAACACGACCTCTTCCTATCTGCAATACTTGCTGGAACCCTTTCTGGTATAGGCTTGGGTTTAGTTTTTCGGTATAATGGCACTTCTGGTGGCACAGATATTATTGCCCGCATTATGCAAATGAAGTATGGCATGTCTTCTGGCAAAGTTTTATTGTTCTGCGACACGATTATTTTATTATCATCCTTATCATATTTAGACCTCAAGCATATTATGTATACTTTAGTAGCTGCATTTATTCTTTCTAAAGTTATGGATGCCGTCCAACAAGGAGCCTATTCTGCACGTGGTCTGCTTATTATCTCTGATAATTATCAACAAATTGCTAAAATGATAGATTTGAAATTAGATCGTGGTTTTACTTATCTTGAAGCTCGCGGTGGTTATAAAAAAACCAAACGACCTGTAATCTATCTTGTTGTTTCACCAAGAGAAATTCCATTAGTAAAAGAACTGATTGCTGCAGAAGATCCTCATGCTTTTGTTAGCGTCATTGAAGTCCATGAAGTCTTAGGAGAGGGTTTGACTTATAAACAAAAAAGCCATCACCTTCTGATTAGAAAATGATTCTTCACATCAAACTAATTTGGTGGGAACTGATAAAAACAACGGGCTAATAAATCTAAAATGATTTATTAGCCCGTTAAACTTATAAATAATAAAAATGAAGCATAAAAACTTTCTTTTTCATCAAAGTACATATTGTTTTAATCATTATAACAATTCATCATTCAATTCCTGTATCTCAGTATCCTCAGGTTCGAGTTTCAAATAAGAGTTTAATAATTCTTTGACGATATCTTTTGAGTTTGGCTCAGTATTGAAGAAACGAATCATTTGCTTTAAAAAAGCACTGTTATTTTTAAATTCAGGATAAGCCAGTAAAAATTCACTTTTGGCTTTTGCGCTCTGATCTAAATTTTGGTAAGAAAGAGCTAAATTCCAGTGAGCTTGAGCTTCCAGATCTTCATCGTCAACTTTGGCAAAAAGTGCAATATTTTCATCATTTTTATTTTCCTTAACATAAAGATTAGACAATTGTGTGCGTAAATCTAAACTTTCAGGAATATTTTTAATACCTTTTTTTAGCAAGTTTTCAGCAGTATTCAATTCGTTCAATTTAACTGCTGCCTGAGCACCCTTTTTGTACAAAACAGGATCTAACTCATTGTATGCAATACCTGCCTGAGCAGAACGTAATTCCTGCTCATTATTGTTTTTATGCTCGTAAGCTGTAGTAAGTAAACGGTATGCATTTACATAATCGGGACTCTGATCAATTACTTCATTCAAATATTTAATTGCCTGATCGTCTTTGTTCAATGCTAACATAACTAACGCAGCCTGATATTTACTATCAATGTCAAGAATGTCATTGCAATTTTTGGCAATAACTTCACCGGCCTCTTCATACCGTCCTAATTTTGCAAGGGTTTGAAAAAGACGATCGTTTAAATTGACTTCACTAAAAGTTTTATGTTGTTTTATCAAATCTTGATATCTGTTAAGAGCCTGTTCGTAGTTTCCACTAAGATAATCCAGTTCAGCCAAACCGAACTTTACGACATCCTCATCAGGGGCAATTTTTTCTGCCTCTAACAGCTTTTTATAGGCCGTTTCAATCAAACCATTTGTTTGATAATAATCAGCTTGAACTAATAAGCTGTCAAGATAAGAGGAAGAATCAGGAGCAATATTATAAAGCAAAGTAAGACCATCTTCATCTTTACCGTCATTTAATAAAATCTCTGCTAAATATATTTTGAAAATGTCCTCTCGGGGAAAACGAGCAATTAAACTGCGATATATTTCTTTTGCCAGATCTGAAAAACCCAATCCTACTAAATTTTCTGCCAATGAGGCTAATATTTCAGGCTTATCCTTTTCTAAAGCTTTTTCTAATAATATTTTTTCTTGAGAAAAGTCCTGCTGCTCAATTGCATCAAGAAGCTTTTCAGAGTAGCTCATTCTCATTCCCCCATTACTACTATCTATATTAGCCAACTGTGGCGATTAATCAGTTTAAATGATAACACACAAAAAGATGATGGCGAATTAGCCACCATCTTTTTAGATAAAACTATTAAGCTATTTAACAGCTTCTTTAAGAGCTTTACCGGGTCTAAATGCTGGTACAACACTTGCTGGAATTTGAATTTCTTTGCCAGTTTGTGGATTACGTCCTTTACGGGCTGCACGCTTACGCACTTCAAAAGTTCCAAAACCAATTAATTGTACTTTCTTACCTTTAGAAAGATCATCTTGGATAGAACTAAAAATTGCATCAACTGCTGCAGCTGCATCTTTTTTAGTTAATTTTGTCTTTGATGCAACTTCAGTGACTAATTCTGCCTTATTTGCCATTGGGAAATCACCTCCTGAAACTTGAATCTTATTTTAAGATTCCTAATTAATTCCTCAATTGAGAAACAAGGAATAAATGATTATTTAAATCACTATTTCCTTGATTTCAAAATAGCACAAAACCCCTGATACAACAAGCAATTTAAACTAAAAATGTGATTTTTATGTATTTGGTAGATACAAACTATTTTCTTTTTCGTGCAATTATCTTAATTGGGGTTCCGTCAAAATCAAAATTTTCACGTAGCTGATTGATCAAAAAGCGTTGATAAGAAAAGTGCATTAATTCTGGATCATTTACGAAAACTACAAATGTCGGCGGATTAATAGATACCTGGGTCATATAATAAACTCGTAATCTCTTGCCTTTAATCATTGGTGTTGGAACCAATTTACTTGCTTCTAATAATAAATCATTTAATACGCTAGACTTAATTCTTTGTTGTTGGTTTCGATAAACTTTTTGTACTAGCTTCGGAATCTTTTCTATATTTTGACCAGTTTTAGCAGAAACAAATAAGATTGGAGCATAGTCAAGATACTGAAATTCAGTTCGAATAGTTTGTTCAAAGTCCTTGCCGCTATTACTGGTTTTCCTTGGTAAATCCCATTTATTGACTAAAATAATGATGCCTCGTCCAGCATCATGAGCATATCCTGCAACATGTTTATCCTGTTCCCTAATGCCTGTACTTGCATCAAGTACCAAACATACAACATTAGAATGCTCAATGGCACCCATTGCTCTCATTACAGAATATTTTTCAGTTTTTTCGTAAACTTTTCCTCTACGCCTTATGCCAGCAGTATCTACAATTCTGAATTTTGTGCCATCCTGCGTTTTAAATGGAGTATCGACTGCATCTCGGGTAGTTCCTTCCTCGTTATTAACGATCACTCTTTTTTCGCCTACTAGACGATTAACAATTGAGGATTTACCTACATTTGGTCGACCAATAACACTAAATGATATTTGCTCATTATTATTCAAGCTTATGTCTTTGGGCAAGCTGGCCACTATTTGATCCAGCAAATCTCCAATACCTGTACCATGCACACTCGAAATCGGAATCGGATCACCAAAACCTAAACTATAAAAGTCATAAATGTCCATACGCTGTTCAGGATTATCTGCTTTGTTAACCGCTAAAATCACCGGTTTTTTTGTTTGATAAAGCATCTGAGCTATCCGTTCATCTAGATCAGTAACATGATTTGTAACATTAGTTAAAAATACGATGACGTCGGCTTCTTCAATTGCTATTTCTGCCTGTGCTCTGATTTCTTCTTCAATATTACTATCTTCCCAGGTAATTCCACCAGTATCTATTAAATCAAATTTATGACCTAACCACTCAGCTGGAGCATAATTACGATCTCTGGTAACCCCGGGTTTATCTTCCACTATTGCTAAACGTTGATTAATAATACGGTTGAAAAGCGTTGATTTACCAACATTAGGCTGTCCTACAATTGCAACTACAGGTAAAACCATTTTTCAGCCTCCTTTTACAAATAAAAAAACCGACTCTAAAGTCGGCTTTTTTATTAAATTTAATGACGATCCTTTAATTGATCACCAATGATGTCACCTAAAGCAAAGCCACTGTCATCATTATTCATATACTTCTTGTTAACTGAATTGTGATTGTAAGAATTATGTGAGCGATTTCCTTCACCATCAGAATTCTTAGGTTCAGCAGCTTTCATAGAAAGTGAAATGCGACGTTCATTAGGGTCAATATTTAAAACTTTGACTTTAACTTTTTGACCAACTTTTAAAACATCACTAGGCTTGTCTACGTGTTTATATGATATTTCTGAAACATGAACTAAACCTTGAATACCATCAGCAACTTCAACAAAAGCTCCGAAGTTAGTTAAAGACTTAACTTCACCTTCAAATACATCGCCTTCGTGTAAGTCAGCTGTAGCTTGTTCGAATGGAGAAGGTTCAGTTTGCTTAATGGAAAGGGAGATGCGATGTCTATCATCATCAATACCAATTACTTTAACTTTTACATCTTGACCTGCCTTTAAAATATCGCTTGGCTTGTCAACATGCTTATATGAAATCTCGGAGATGTGAACTAATCCGTCCACACCACCTACATCAACAAAAGCACCAAAGTTAGTCAGACGAGAAACCTTACCTTCAACAACGTCACCCACAACTAATTGTGATGCAACATTATCAAAAGCTTCTTCACGTTCTTCTTCAATTAAGTCTTTGTGAGAAAGGATTAAACGGTTCTTACTTGGATCAATCTCTGTAATCTTGAGTTTCATCGTTTTACCAATAAATGGCTTAAGGTCTGAAACATAACGATTTGAAATCAATGAAGCAGGTAGAAATCCTCTTGTACCCACATCAACTAATAAACCGCCACGAACTGAAGAAGTGACTGTACCTTCAATTGTCTTGCCTTCCTCAAAGTCCTTTTGCAATTCATCGTAAGCTTCTCTTTCCTTTAAGCGGGTAACTGAGAAGAAGAATTCTCCGTTTTCTTTGTCACCGCCAGCTTTTCTCAAAACCAAAGCTTTGAGCTTATCTCCAGGCTTAACTGCTTCACGTAGGTCAACGTTGCGATCCGAAGTGTATTCACGACGAGGAATTACACCTTCAATACCGGCATTTTCAACACCAACATCGATTTGACCTTCTTCAACGTCTAATACTTCAACATCTACAATATCTCCGACCTCAACTCCTTGCATTTGCTTTAATGCATCTAAAAATTGATTACTGTTTTCTGACATTATTTACCTCCCAATATCATACTCTAATTTTAAATGAAAGTTTGATATTTTTCTACTGTTTTATACCCTTTTTTATAGTTTTTTTTGACTTTTTTTAATTTCTGATAAAATTGCATTTACCACTTGATCAACACTCATAGAAGTAGTGTCTATTTCAATAGCATCTTGGGCCTTTTTTAATGGTGAAATTTTTCGGTGTGAGTCCTTATAATCTCTTTCTGAAATGTCGTGCTCAATTTCTTCAAGAGACTGATTAGTTTTAATCCCTCTTTCTTTAAAATCTAGCATTCTTCTTTCAGCGCGAGAATGAACTGAAGCAACCAAAAATATCTTTACTGCAGCGTTGGGCAAAACCGTAGTTCCAATATCACGTCCATCCATCACAACGTCCATTTTGCCGGCCATTTGCCTTTGCAGACTGACCATTTTTTCCCTGATTCCGGCTAATGCCGAAACTTGAGAAACATTGGCAGAAATATCAGGAGTACGTATTGCCTGAGTAATATCTTTATTACCGGCATATATTTTTTGCTGACCATTTTTAAATTTAAATTCAATTTTTTCATGATCAATGGCAGTTAAAATACCTTTTTCATTGCCGTAATCAATGTTATTTTCTCGTGCAATCCAAGTCGAAGCCCGATACATTGCCCCCGTATCAATATATGTAAAATTAAGCTTATGGGCGATAATTTTTGCTACAGTACTTTTTCCAGCTGAAGCTGGACCATCAATTGCTATTTGCATTCCAATAAAAAAGGGACTTAAGTCCCTGTCCTTTCTAAATTATCTAATTCGTAAAGTTTGTCCTGTATCCACCTGGCTATTGGGATCAAGTTGATTCAACTCTGCCAATTGGCCAACTGAAATGTTAAAATGGCGGGCAATACTAGTTAAGGAATCCCCTTCTTGTACGACATATTGTTTAATCACAACATGTTTCTTTTTAGGCTTTTTTGGAGTTTTTTTAGATGATTTTGTCTTTGGTTTAGCCTTGGCTTTGGTTTCTTTACTTTTTACAGGCTGAACCGTAGCCTTTTTATTAGTATCTTTTTTCTTAGTATTTTCTTTTCTGGCAGCTTTACGTACTTCAACTGCTTTTTCATTTGAACTATTGTTTGATGCCAAATTATGAACCACAGGAACAAGACCGATAAGAATAACTACAATCAGAATTATCAAAGCAATCCAGCCTTTTGATACGGAAGAATAAGTTTCTACTCTCGGCTTTTTTGGACGCTTATAATGCTGATATGGTTCTTTTGAGTTATTATTCATCTGAAAAACCTCCTTACCTAACCTGTTTAATTTTAGCATATTTAACATTTAAGTGGACAAAAAAATCGGTCATTTACTAGACCGATTTACAATATTTTTAAGATTTAATTTCTAAGATTAAAATTTTTCCTTACAAAAGGTTTGAAAGTTCTCAGAACAGTTTCAAATAATAAATAAACTACGACACCGTTGATTGTTCCTTTTAACAAGTTAAATGGAACTATAATGCCAAAAATATATGCACTCATTGATGGAATGTGTAGCAGCTTACCCAAGTAAACCTTTTCAGTAAAAGAAAGCAAACCAGAATATCCATGTATTGTCGGCAAATTAGGCACAGTGGTAACCGCATAAAAAGGCGTTAAAACCAACGCATTCAGTACAGAAAGTACAAATGCCATAGCTATAATACCGAGAACAATCCCTAAAATTGGTTTTAAATATTTTTTAGAAAAATTCTTTTCGTCTTTGCTAATATTTTTTGTTAAATAATAAAATGGCAAAGCAAAAGATATTGATGCCAGAAAAGCCGCAGACTGACCCACTAAACTTGGCAAAGCAAAGCCTTTGTATATTAAATTGATCAGCATTCTGACAAAAGCGATAAAGATACCAGGTCCGGGCCCGAATAAAAATGTCCCAATTGTAATTACTACATCCGAGAAGTCAAATTTTAGAAAACTAGTTATTGGCAATGGTATCTCCAAAAGCATTAATACATAGGCAATTGTACCAATTAAAGTATAAGCCAAAATATTAACTAAATTATTTCTGCTTTTTTTTTGCAAAATTCTTACCTCCAAAAAAACTCGGTCTGTTGCTTCTAGCAACAGACCGAGTAAAAGTAAGCTTAAGATCTTGGCTTTTAGTTTAGTCTGTCTTCTTTCATCTAGACTCTAACTATCGGTATCTCAATAGATTCCACCACTTGCGTGGGTCGTGGACTTACACCACCGGTCGGGACTTTCACCCTGCCATGAAGACAACAAACTTATTTATCAAATTTCACATACTATACTAATCTACGTTTTTTAATCTGTCAACTTCTTCATGAGACAATTCTCGGTATGTTCCTGAAATAAGAGAATCAAGTGTAAGAAAAGCGTATTTCTCGCGTGCTAATTTCTCCACCTGGTGGTGAACTGCCTTGAACATTCTTTTTACTTGATGATATTGACCTTCATGAATTGTCAATTGCACTATTTGATTGTCCTTTTTACGATCAGTCCTAATAACCTTAACTTTTGCAGGAGCACAGCGATGTCGATCAATTTTGACTCCATGCTTCAGCTGACTGATTTCATCTAGGGTAAGGATTCCAGAAATCTTGGCAACATAAACCTTGGCTACATTGTTTCGCGGATGCATCAATAAATTGGCCAGTTCACCATCATTAGTCATTAAAAGTAATCCAGAAGTATCATAGTCTAGTCTGCCGATTGGATATAGTCGATAAGGCAAATCTTTAAAATAATCGACAACTGTTTTTCTCCCCTTATCATCATTTGCAGTTGAGACCACTCCTCTAGGCTTGTAAAAGAGATAAGTATGCAAACTTTCTCTTTCAATGGGCTCACCATCAACCGTAATATTACTAAAAGTATCCACTTTAGTACCCAGTTTAGTTACTACATTGCCATCAACAGTGACTCGACCTTCAGAAATCATTTTTTCAGCCTTGCGCCGTGAGGCAATTCCTGCCTCAGCAATTACCTTTTGCAACCGTTCTAAAACCATTATTTTGCTCCTTTTTGAGTTTTTGCAATATTTTTATCAGCTTGTCCTTTAGCTGCAAACAAATCTATTTCACCTTCACTATTAATGCTATCATCTTCGAAATCTTCTATTAATGGTAAATCAGCCAGACTTTGGTACCCAAAGTATTGCAAAAAATACTCACTTGTTACATATAAATTAGGATGACCCGGCGCATCTTTTTTTCCATTAATTTTAACTAATCCACGCCAGATTAAAGTTTGCAGAGCCCCAGACGAATTTACGCCTCTGATGTCATCTATTTCTACACGTGTAATTGGTTGCCGATATGCAATAATAGATAGTATTTCCAATGCCGATTGACTTAAGCTCTTTGATAAATCTTTTTGAAAAAAATTTTCGATTGTTTTACTAACTTCTGGTCTAGTTGTCAATTTGTAAACATCATTGAGATGCTGGATTTGTAACCCTGAATCAGGATTTTTTTGTAATTTTTCTCGTAAATTTTTGCTTATTTCTCGCAATGCAGGTTTGCCAACCTGCAAAAGTTCGCATAAGTTGCTGCTTTCAATGCCATTATCGCCGGCAACATATAATAGCGCTTCTAACTGCGCCATTTTACTTATCATTACTACCAACTCTTTCCAAGTTCAGGTCACCAAACATCCTCTTTTGTTTTACCCGAATTTCCTGTTTTTTACAAAGTTCAAGCAGTGCAAGGAACAAACCAATAACATCAGATAAAGTTTTCATTTTTTGACAACAGGCAAAAAAACTTAACTGCTTGTTTCGTGTCAATTCCTCTTGCAAGAAAGTACTCATTTCTTTGACGGAAGTTTCCTTTACTTCAACTGAAACAATATCAGGCTGTCTGATTTTCAGTCTTTGTAAAATAATAATAAAAGTATTAGCTAATTCAGTAGAAGTAATTTGTCCTTTTGGCAAAGGCTGAATTTTTTTGCTTTCTGGTGCACTTTCCTCTTTAGCAGCAGTGATTGGGACTTCCTCATTGCGCTTTTTGAAGTATGCTGAAACTTTTTTAAAAACCGAGTAAGTAATAAGCTGCTGTACCAATTCATCTCTTGGATCCTCTTGTTCATCATTTTCTTCAGTAAAATCATTTTGCGGAAGAAGAGATTGAGACTTAATTCGCAAAAGCATCGATGACATAACAAAATATTCTCCTGCAATTTTTAAATTAAGTTTTTGCATTTGGTGCAAATAAGCTAGATATTGGCTTGTAATTTGAGCTATTGGAATGTCATAAATGTCAATTTTTTGCACTTTTATTAAATGTAACAGCAGATCCAAAGGACCTTCAAAGTTAGGCAGTTCAAGGGTAAGATTATCACTCATTTTTCTATATCCTTTTTTAGATACTTAATTAAATAAATATATTCAGGAACAGCCGTAATAACTTTGCTGGGATTATTTTGTGCCAACTCTTGAACTGCTTTAGCTTCGTACTTAGCTTTACGATAATCAGGAGCAAAAGAAATATAACGAATGATTACAAAATGTTTACTTGATTGTGTACCTACCACCCCTATAAAATTAGGAGCCTTTGAACGATAGAGATATAAGCAAAACTCGGCACTACTTTTATTTAATTGAATTTCATCCTTGAGATTAGCCAGATTTTTAAAATCAGAGAGATAAGATAATAAGCCCATAGCTACCTTTTCCTTATCATTTTTACATTCAATTAGCATTTAATCACCTTATGTTCGAGGATGCGTTTTTTCATAAACTTGTAAAATATGTTTCTGGGACAAATTTGTATAAATTTGAGTTGTACTAATATCTGAATGTCCCAAAATTTCTTGGACAACACGTAAATCTGCCCCATTTTCCAATAAATGTGTTGCAAAAGTATGTCTTAAAGTATGTGGAGTAACATTTTTTTGAATACCAGCCATTTTACAATAATGCTTAATAATTTGCCAAACGGCTTGTCTTGTTAAAGAGCCTCCCCTGCTATTAAGAAAAATAAAATCAGTGTTTTTGCCAATTTTTAATATTAATGGATCACGAACTTTTTCCTTATAGCTGTCTATCCAACTTAAAGCTACTTCGCTAATTGGAATTAATCGCTCTTTTGATCCCTTGCCAAAAACTTTGACCAGTTTCAGTTCTTCATGCAAATCAGTAAACTTGAGATTAATTAATTCGCTTACTCTAATCCCAGTTGCATACAAAGTTTCAAGTAAGGCTCTATCACGCAAACCCAATTGCTTTTTAGTATCAGGTTGTTCAAGCAAATTATTAACTTCATTAACTGTCAAAGCGACTGGCAAAGTACGACGCTTTTTAGGTGAATCTATTTCAAGCATTGGATTGAGCTTTTGAATATTCTGTCTTACCAGCCACTGGTAGAACTTACGCAAACTAGTAATTAAGCGGCTAATAGAACTTGTGGCCTTTTTTTGATCGCGTTGTTCTGCCAAAAAAGCATCGATGTCAACAGCTTGAGTAGGCCAGGAAGTTAAATTTTCCTTTTGTAGAAAACTTATAAATGAAGTTAGATCCTGTCTGTATGCTGTAATTGTGTTATTACTCAGGCCACGTTCAACCTGACTATATCTTAAATAATCTTCAACTTGTTCTGATAAATTAGTCATTTTGGGCATCTTCTGGATCTTTTAATAATGAGATGGAACCAGCATCTTTGTCTTCTTTTATGTATTTAGCTTTAAGTAAGTGTCCTAAAGCTCTCTTAAAGGCCGATTTGGAGATACCAAAATAATTTTTAATCTCCTGTGCGTCAGATTTATCGTAAAAAGGCAAAGTCTTATCTTTCTTCCTGCGCAAACTCATTAAAATCATTTGTGCATCATCATCAATTTCTTCAAAAGCTCGTGGCAGAGTACTCAAATTCAAGCGACCATATTGGCTGATACCAATCACCCTGCCTCTGAATTGCTCCCCCAAACGCAAGGGACGTGCCATTTGTGATGAATGAACGAAACCTAAATAATACTCTTTGGTGATTATAAATGCACCTACTTCACGGGCAGAATATACAGTACCAAAAATATCTTTATTCTTCATATCACTAGGAAAATGAGCTGCCAACTGTTCAAAAATATTCTCATCCGCCAGTTTTGCCCAAATACGATTTTTTTCATCTGTTTCAAGATGAACCAAAAGCTGATCTTCAGGTTGGGGCCAACGCTCTTTGTCATAAGGCAAGTCGTCCATTGAAATTACAACATCTTTATCTGGCAAGCCAATATCGACAAAAACACCTAAATTATATTTTACTTCGGTAACTTTGCTCCAGCCATATTGGTCTTTTTGAGCAAAAGGTAAAAACTGCGTCATTTCACGATTATGCTGCTTATCATCGTATAAAAATCCCTTGATTTGATCTCCGAGCTGTGGCTTTTCTTCCTGTGTTATTTCTTTTCTTTTAAGTTCATAAGTAATGCCGTCGATTTGAACAAAAAAAGATTCTTCGTTTTGGTCTATTATTTTTCCAGTTGCAATTGTGCCAAGCATGATTTTTCTCCTACATCTAGAATGGGATCTGATAACAAGTATATCATTTTAAAGGAACAAATTGACATTAGTCAATCTAAATTTACCATTCGTTTGCCTAAATTTTAAAACAAACAAAAATAGCCAGTAACAATCACTGGCTATTTTGATTCTTGCTTTTAATTAAAGATTTGAAACTTCGCCTTGATAAATAGCACCACGACGAGCATCAACAGTAATAGTAATACCGCTGCCAATCTTTTCTGTTGCATCAGTAACTCCAACTACAACCGGAATTCCTAATGACAAACCAACAACAGCAGCGTGTGAAGTCAAACCTGATGCTTCCACAACTAACCCTGATGCCTTCTTAATTGCAGGCATGTAATCAGGATCAGTGGTTCTGGCAACCATGATATCTCCCTCTTTAACCTTGCTAATAGCTTCTTCAGCACTGTTAACAACAACTGTTTTACCAACAACAGATCCATTACCAACGCCAAGTCCCTGAGCTAGCTTGCTGCCGATAATCTGTAGTTTCATCAAATTGGTTGTACCTGAGTCACCAACAGGAACACCAGCAACAATGATTACTAAATCACCATCTTGAACATAACCTTGTTCTTTAGCAACTTTAGCTGCTACTTCGAACATGTCATCAGTAGAAGCAGGTTTTTCAGTAAGCAAAGGTTGAACACCCCAAGAAATGCCAAGTGAGTGTTGGATCTTCTCGTCAAAAGTTAAAGCTAAAATGTTAGCATTTGGACGGTACTTGGAAATCATTCTTGCAGTATAACCGGAATTAGTTGCAGTAATAATGGTTTTAACGCCTAATTCTTGAGCTGTCCGTACAACAGATTCGCCAATAGCTTCAGTAACATTCGAGCCCTTATATTCTTCAAATCTTTGAAGAGCTAGAGTATTACGCTTAAGAAGTTCTTGTTCAGTTCTTTCATCAATTTCTGCCATAGCAGAAACAGCTTTAACTGGGTACAAACCATTAGCTGATTCACCAGAAAGCATAGTCGCATCAGTACCATCGAGAACGGCATTAGCAACATCGGAAACCTCAGCACGAGTTGGACGAGGATTTTCTTGCATTGAGTCAAGCATTTGAGTAGCAGTAATGACAGGCTTACCAAGTGCGTTTGCCCTCTTGATTAAATCTTTTTGAACAAATGGCACATCAATAAACGGAATTTCAACACCCATGTCACCACGGGCAACCATTAAACCATCTGAAACTTGTAAGATTTCATCTGCATTATCAATACCTTCTTGTGATTCAATCTTAGGATAAATCTTAACATAATCACAGCCAGCATCTTCACAAAGCTTACGAATATCAAGAATGTCTTGCGCCTTACGTGCAAACGAAGCAAAGATAAAGTTAATGCCATGAGCTAAACCAAACTTGATGTCATCAGTGTCTTTTTCAGTAATTCCTGGGAGGCGAATTTCGACGCCAGGTGCATTAACACCCTTCTTAGAACCGATAACACCCGTATTTTGAGCTTCACAAACTAATTCTTTCTTTTCTTCGTCTTTTTCTTTAATTAATAAGTCAACTAAACCATCATCAATTAAAACGTGACCACCAACGTGAGTATCACCATAAAGACCTTCGTAAGTAACGTGAATCATGTCCTTGTTACCAGGCTTAGAATCATCCATCGACACACGAATTTGGTCTCCAGTATTAATGGTAAACTTGCCACCTTCTTGATCAGTGGTTCTAATCTCAGCACCTTTGGTATCCAATGCAATACCAAGTACTAAGCCAGTTTCTTTTTCAACTTGACGAACCATTTTCATTCGTGAAAGATGCTCAGCATGGTCACCATGTGAAAAGTTGAAACGAAATACATTTACGCCTGACTTAGCCAAAGCTGTAATAGTTTCAATATCATTTGAAGCTGGCCCTAAGGTACTAACAATTTTAGTTTTCTTCATTATTTAAAAATCTCCCCAAAATCGACTAATTATTTAGTCATTTCTTCATTAATATCAATTAACGATTCTTCACTGGCATGCTTTTCATCAAAAAGATCAAGAATATCATGGGTTTCTAATTGTCCATTCTCCATGCCGACAGCTAAACCGCCTTTACCGTCAAGAAGTAACTTAACCGCATAATTTCCCATCTTTGTAGCATTAATCCTATCGGTAACCGTTGGTGCACCACCGCGCTGCATATGACCAATTACATTAGCCCTGCAATCGAATTCGCCGTATTTTAGAAGTTCTGTTCTAAAATCAGCGGCATCCATGACACCTTCAGCCAATATGATAATACCATTATCTTTGCCATCTTTAAAACCGCGCTTTAATCTTTCAGCAATTGCTTTAATGTCATAACTTCTTTCTGGAACAACAATTGCATCAGCACCACTTGCCAAACCAACACGCATAGCAATGTCGCCACAATTACGACCCATAACATTAACGACAAAAACACGATGATGACTGCTGGCAGTATCACGAATTCTATCAATGGCTTGCATTGCCGTATTGCAGGCAGTATCAAGTCCAATAGTATACTCAGTGTATGGAATATCATTATCAATTGTTCCTGGCAAACCAATAGAGTTAATCCCTAAACGAGTCAATGCCAGTGCACCATGATAAGAACCATCACCACCGATAACAATTACGGTATCAATATCATGCTTCTTTAATTGTTCAACCCCTTTTTCTTGCACTTCTTTTTGTGCAAACTCAGGGTAACGGGCACTATAAAGAAAAGTACCGCCCATGTTGATCATATGATCAACATTTTCAGCAGTCAAAGTAACAAAGTCGCCTGCTACAAGCCCGGCATAACCATAACGAATACCAACAACACCAAGTCCGTGATGAATAGCAGTTTTGGTAACAGCCCTAACAGCTGCATTCATGCCAGGAGCATCGCCACCGCTCGTTAAAATTCCAATTCGCTTCATGAATTCACCTCATCAAGATTTATTGTGTAATTTCTCACATCCACTAAATTTTAACATTCTTTCACGAAAAAATCTCACAAAAAATGATTAAAGTTCTTGATTTGACAGTCTTTTTCGATGTTAGCGTTAACATCAGCTGTTTGTTCACGCTTACTCAAAAAACTCTACTCTTTTAAATTTACAACTTTTAAATTAGTTAAAATATATTGTTTTTTACTTGAGTCGAAACGATCATTTTGAACTTTAACGCCTAATAAATAAATATTACCCTCCTTTAAATTCGATTGAATTTTATCATAAACATTAGGGAAAATTACAATATCCTGCTTATTGGTGGTATCAGCAAAACTGCCAAAAGCCATTGTTTGACCCTTTTTGGTCCTCACAAGTTTTAATGACATAAGTTTGCCGACAGCTATTCCGTCTTCATGAATTTGAAACTCATTTAATGATTTAGCATTAAACTTCTGAGCATATTTTTGAACGGTAATTAATGGAGAAGTGAGTGTAGAAAAGCCTAAAGTTTTTTCTTCCATCAAAGCCATTTCTTGTTTGCTAGGTTCTTTAGCGGGCTTAATGGGAACACCACCTAGCCCTTCTGATAAAGCGAGATTTTCCCCTGTCAATTTAACATTTTCAATTATTTCAGGACAATTCTGTAATAATTCGTTCCGATTTTTGTTAAGCTGGTCAAAACATCCCGATTTAATTAAAGATTCAACCACATTCGTAATGCTATTAGCTTTAATAAATTTGACATCAATCTGACGTAAAAAATTGCTAAGAGAATCAAAAGATTTCGCTTGACGCTTTGCAATTATTTCTTTAAGAAAATCTATTCTAACCCCTTTAATTGCTCGTAGACCAACCAAAATCCGCCCATCAATTACCTGATAAGCTAAATCACTTTTGTTAATGTCAGGTGGCAAAATTTTTACGCCATCCTCTTGAGCGCGCATTATATATTCATTCGCCTTATTTTGATTGCCAATATTAGAATTAAGCATAGAGGCATAAAATTCAGCTGGATAATGAACTTGTAAGTATGCGAGCCAAAATGCGATCATCGTATACGCAACGGCATGTGAACGGTTGAAACCATAATTGGCAAATTGCTCAATATAGTCATATACACGGGTCGCAACCTGAACAGTCCTGCCGTTTTTTACTGCACCGTTGATAAATTTAGATTTTTCCTGGTCAATAACCTTTTGATCTTTTTTTGACATTGCTCTGCGTAAAATGTCGGCTTCTCCTAAAGAAAAGCCAGCCAGAACTCGTGCAGTTTGCATAACTTGTTCTTGGTAAACCAAAACACCATATGTTGAAGACAAAATTGGTTTTAAGCTAGGATCAGGGTATGTGACTTTCTGTATGCCTTTCTTGCGTGCAATAAAAGTTTTGATATTCTGCATTGGACCCGGACGATAAAGTGCATTGACTGCTACCAAATCTTCAAAATTATCTGGATGCAATTCACGCAGAACATTGCGAATTCCACCTGATTCAAATTGAAAGACGAGTTCCGTCTCACCCTTTTGAAAAATACTTAAAGTAGCCGGATCATCTAGGGGGATCTGATTAACATCGATCTTTTTTCCTTGCTCGCGAATCATTTTCTCCGTATCACCAAGAATAGTTAAATTTCTTAAGCCTAAAAAATCTATCTTTAATAATCCTAGTGATTCTACATATTTTTTTGTTTGCTGAGTTATCGGTATTCCCAATTGTCCTGATTGCAAGCCGGCAATGGCAGCAATAGAATTATCGCTAAGAACTAAACCAGCAGCATGGATTGAATAGTGGCGTGGCAGGCCTTCTAATCCACTTGCCGTTTCATAAAGCAACTTGTTCATGTCATTTGCATTCACCAGCATTTGCATTTTTTTGGATTCTTTATAAGCCTGAGCCAGACTTATTTTGCCTTTTGCGAAAGGTACGCTTTTAGACCACTCACTTAATTGCATTTCTTGAAGACCAAATACTCTGCCAGTATCACGCAAAACTTGCTTAGCTGCCAAAGTCCCAAATGTGAGAATCTGAGCAGCATGATCCATGCCGTATTTATTAAACATATATTTTATGACATCATCACGACGATTATCTGGTATATCCAAATCAATATCTGGCATTTCGTGTCTGGCAGGATTTAAAAAACGCTCAAATAGCAAGTTATATTTAATTGGATCAACCTCTGTGATATTTAAAGAATAGGAAACTAACGAGCCACAAGCTGATCCTCTGCCTGGACCCATCGCAATTCCAACTCGATGGCAGTAGTTTACAACATCCCAAACAATCAAAAAGTAATCGTTAAAGCCCATTTGATCTATTACTTGTAATTCATAATTTAGCTGTTTTTGATAATCAGCGGGAACTTTACGTTGACCAAAACGATTTTGTAAACCCTTTTTAGCCAAAAATTGCAGAAAATCCTTGGAAGTTGAATATTGATCCTGTTTATATTTCGGCAAAACTGGAGTTTGAAATATAATTTTAGCATTGCAGACAGAGGCGATTTTTTCTGTGTTTTCTAAAGCTTCATCTAAACCTAATTTATGATAGCGTTCGCTCAATTCCTCAATAGCAGGCAAATAATGTGAGCCAGATTGTTTAGCTAAGTCTGTGATATCTTGCAAAACTTCACCTTTTTTTATAGCTTGTAAAGTTTTACGTAAAAACTGATCGCGAGGTTTTAAATAACAGGTATCCTCAACGCTAACTAGTGGTAAATCAAACTGTTTTGATAGCGCTCTGACATATTGTATGTAATTTTTTTGTCTTTCACTGCCATAAACTCCGATATATAAGGAACTAGATTTAGGTATTATGCTAATTAAATGACGCAAAAAATCTGTTCCTAAACTTTCATTCTGCATCTGCAAGTTTAATAACTCACTATGCAAATTTGCCGGTATAATAAATATCAAATTATTTAAATCCTTGCTCAAATCCGCAATAGTTAAAATTTTTTGCTTATTACTGTTGTCTGTCAAAAGGTTAATTCTACTTGATAAACGCAAGATATTTCGATAACCCTCATCAGTCTTTGCTAAAGCGATAAGATCATATTGGTGAGCACTGTCAATTAATCCACTTAGCCTTAATTGCATCCCTAAAAGTGGTTTAATCCCAACTTTTTGGGCCACTTCAAAAAAATTAACTAATCCATAGGTTACGTTAATATCAGTTAAGCCTACAGCTTCATAACCTAATTCCTTTGCAGTAGTCAGCAAATCTTTGATTTTTATCGGACTGTCTAAAAGGGTAAAAGAGCTAAGGTTTTGCAATGCAGCGTATTTCATATTCAGTTCACCTTCCATATAAATAAGTATACCAAAAAGCTATCTTTTGGATTGAAAACCTGCATAATATTTGTTAAAATTCTAGGGTATGAAAGAAGGAAACGCTATGGGTCGTTATATCGTAACTATTTGCTGGAGCGTTGTTTACATGTTAATTGTAGGCTTTATTGCCGCTCCTCTAACCCAACATGTTTTTAATCTAAGTGAAGCTGCTATTGTTGGTTTGATTTTTGGTCTGTTATTCGCAGCCATTATCCCCACAATCACGGCACATTCTCATAAAGACAAAAGTAAGTATTCTAAACTTAAGTAAATAAAAAAGTCATTAGCTCTCACCTAATGACTTTTTTATTTACTTAAAACTATAATTGTGTGACAAATTAATCTTTGGATGATTTTTAGTCAAAAATTCTTTGAACATTTCCACATAATCTTTATCCAGAATTTTTTCAATCTTGTTAATATTGTAATTAGGGTAGAAGCCACCGCCCATAGCACGATAATTATTAACGGCCAAACGATACTTTTTTTGCTCTAAAATTGGTTGCCCGTTTAATTCAAACTTAGTTAAGCGACTCCCAACAGGTCTCAGAACATCCGCTTCATAATTAAGCGGGTAAAAAACATCAAAATTAAAAAGCTGATTGCGATACTGAGGGTCAAACATAATTTTGCCCCTTTTATCCTTAATTAAAAATTTTAGTGAATATTCGACAATATTGCGTAGTTCTTTCCCGGTTACTTTAACTATACATAATTGATTAGCAAAAGGATAATTTAGCAAAATATCACGCATTGAAACATTTTTATTAAATCCTTGAGCTGTTTCACTCATCAAAGCTGTTGCTGAGACATCAGCCTTTGTAAAATATAATTGCATATCCTGCAATAAATTAATAAACGGTGAACCCTTAATCCTAGCTTCATCAGCATTTAAAATAAGAGCAGGTTCATCTAAATAAGCAATTGGCTGGTCAAGCCATTTTTGTGCCTTCTGTTCCAGTGACAAACTGGAAGCATTAATTTCACAATCAGATTCATAGTTTTGAGAGTCAATCAATTCAGTAGACATTGCTTTTATTTCCTTGTTTCGCTGGTCGATATCCAACACTATTTTACCGACAGATTCTCCGCGATAACCTGGTTGTACAATGGCAGTTTTATGGTCTACGATATTTAGTCTTCGATGCTGATGCCCTGTCAGCATTACATCAATATCAGGAATTTCCTGTAAAATACGATATCCTTCATTTTCTCCTGTTTGTGGCTCCTTGCGTGTTCCTGTGTGAAGATCTGCTTCAAAACCGCCATGATAAAGCACAGCCAAGACATCGACTTTAGGCCTTAAAAAAGCTGTTATTTGCTTAACCTGCTCAAAAGCAGATTTAAATTTTAATCCTGCAACGTGGTCTGCTGGCTCCCAAAACGGTACCCGTTGTGTAGTAATACCAATAATTCCCACCTTTATACCGTTTTTATTGATAATGATATAATCTTGTCCAAAGGCCGGCAGATCATTTTTTTCAGCCAATATATTGCTATTTAAAAAAGTAGCTTTACTATAAGCTAAATATTTTTTTAAATAGCCTAATCCAAAATTAAAGTCATGATTGCCTAAACATCTGATATCGTACCCGATGAGATTATAGCAATCTGCAAATGCTTTTAAATTGGCATCACTATTCGACTCATGTACATAAGCCGCTAAAGGTGAGCCTTGAAGACAGTCACCTGAATCAGTCACAATTACATTTTCAGCACCATGTTTATTTCGCTGCTGCTTTATTATGCTGCTCAATCTGCTTAATCCAAAAGAAGCAGCATAACTATTTTTTTCTTGATAGTCCGTGGGAAAAATAAAGCCATGAATATCACTTGAATGTAAGAATACGAGTTTCATTTCACCTTTTCCTCTTCCTAGATGGGGAATTGCCTAATTTTTAAAATAAAAAAAGACACCCGTTTTTGGTGTCTTTTAATTATTGATTGTCATTTGAGTTAGTTTGACTAACAACTTGACGACCCTTGTAATATCCTTTAGGTGAAACGCGGTGGCTTAAGCGATATTCACCAGTAGTTGCATCATAATGCATTGCTGGTACAGTTAACTTAATATGACCACGACGTGAACGTTTCTTTTGCTTAGAAGTATGTCTTTTAGGAACTGCCATTTAACTGATCTCCTTTTTTGTAGAATTACGATTTTAGGTTACTTAAAAGTACCCAAAATACTTCACGTTTGTTAATGATACTATTGTATCCCAAATAAATCAAGCTATATTAGTTATTCTTGTCTTGATTATGACCATAAGAACCCCAAAAATAACCAATTAGAACTCCGATAATGATCATCAATACTAAAATAATGATCAAAGGCAATTTGAACTGAAATAAGCCAAAATTAATGGCAACATTATTCGTATTTAAAACAACGAAAATTACAGCCAGTAAGGTTAAAATCAATGTAAAGATGAGCTTAATCTGTTTTGTTTTACTTTTCATACTCTGCACTACTTTCTTGAGGCAAACTTCAGCGATAATTCATCACCTATCGTTGGAAACAGGTTATATAATTTAGCCAAAATTGCTAAACTAACTGGTAAATTGAGCTCACGTTTATTACTACCAAAGAAATGAACCACTTGCCAGGCAACATCATCCGGATCCATGACAAATTTTTGTACGCTTTCAGCATAATGCCCACTCTTATCAGCAATATTAAAGAAATTTGTATAAACCGGTCCGGGATTAACCGTCATGACCTTAACTCCAAATGGTTTTAGTTCCAAACGCAAAACATTCGAATATTGAATAACAGCTGCTTTTGATGCACTATATGCAGCTGACTTTACAGTAGGAACTTTACCTGCTATTGAACCAATATTAATAATTTGTCCGGATTTTTGTTCCATCATTAGTCGACCAACTAAGCGGCTAAAATACATTAATCCTAAAACATTAACTTGAAACATGGCTGTAACTTCACGACGGTTTGACTCTACAAAATTTTCAAATTTGCCAAAGCCTGCGCAATTAACTAAATAGTCAACATGCTTAGTTAAATTAATAATTTTAGTAAAAGCAGCATCTATCTGGTCGCTTTGACTAATGTCAGTCACTATAGTATAAGAGTCAGCTCCTGACAACTCATGTGCTTCAGAAGCTACCTTTTCCAGCTTTGCCTTATTTCTGGCAATTAAAATAACTGTTGCTCCTCTGCCAGCACTTTCCAATGCGATAGAATGGCCTATCCCACTTGAAGCTCCTGTTATTACAACTACTTTATTTCTAAGAGAATCACTCATCTTTTTCTCCTTTCATCGGAATTACAATTCGGTCAAAATCATTAGCTAATCTTGTATTTGCAAATATCTTTTGTGCCTGATTTTCCAGCTTTTTGGCTTTAGCTCCTAAATATCTAGCAGAAATATGATTTAAATATAAACGTTTAACATTATTATCACGTGCAACCTTCGCTGCTTCAACTGCCGTAGAATGGTAATATGAATGAGCTAAATCTGCCTCATTACCGGCAAAAGTAGATTCATGCACCAAAACATCCGCATTCTGTGCTAGTTGTGCTATTGCAGGAGTAGCACGTGTATCATAAATAATAGTAATAATTCTACCTTTTTTGTTAGGGCCCAAAAAATCATTTCCATCTAATATAGTACCATTATCTAGAACAATTTTTTCACCATTTTTAAGTTTACCAAGTAAAGGCCCATTAGGTACATTATATTGCGCTAATTTATCCATTAAAAGTTCTCCCGGACGGTCATCTTCAACCACTCGATAGCCAAAACTAGGTACCCGATGGGCTAATTTTTCTGCATATACTCTAAAACCATTCTGTTGAAAAATTAATCCTCCATTTTCTAAAACAACAAACTTAATAGGATAGCTAATTTTTGTACGTGAAATTTTTAAAGCTGTTCTAACAAATTGCTCTAGACCTGCAGGTCCATAAATGGTAATGGGACCAACATCTCCTTGAAATGATCTTGTTGCCAGCAATCCAGGCAAGCCGAAAATATGATCACCATGATTGTGGGAAATGAATATTTTTGTGACTTTACGCAATCTAATATTTGTTCGTAAAATTTGATGCTGTGTGGCTTCTCCCACATCAAATAACCAAATTTCATTAATTTCATCAAGCATTTTCAAAGCGATGCTTGATACATTACGTTTCTTTGAGGGTTGCCCTGCTCCAGTTCCTAAAAATTGTAACTCCATACTCTACCTATCTAATACTTAGCATTTTCAACTATTTCTTTAACAATTAAAGCACTGTAGTGCTTTGATCCTATTGGTGTTGGATGCGTTTTATCTTCATAAAACCAATTTGGATGATTCTTTGCATATGAATACCAATTAATCACCATAAAATTATGATATTTTTTCGCTGTCTCATTTAATAAATTATTAACATCATTTTGCCAAGGCTTCGCCGGTACATATGTGTTTATCCAAAATACCTGTCTTTTATGTCCTAACTGCTTCATTAAATCATCTATATCAGACATTTTAAATGGACCATTAGTACCCAAACCTATTAATACATTCTTTCCTAAAACATTCTCATTCTGATAATGTTTTAATAAATCGAACGAAACATTCAGTTGACGTGAAATAGCCGCATCAATCACAGCCTTAGGCAACAAATCTTTCAAATCATTGCTAGAGCCAGCCATAACTGAATCACCGATAGCAGTCAAATCAATTTTACGTGCTAATTGAATTTCAATTTGTGAGATACCACATTTCTCAAAAGATTTTTTTATTGGATGTTTCTTTGCTGCTTGTTTAGCTTCTTTTATAAGTTTAGCCTTTTTTTGTTCTCTGGGACTAATTTTTTGGTATTCCTTGATTAAAGCATTATTGTCTTTTCTTTGTTGTTTGCGATTTGCTCTAATTCTGCGAGCCAATTGACTTTGATTAAAATTTTGGGCTTGTGCAGCAGGAGAAATTAAAATTGCAATGCTACCAGTTAAAAAAATCAAGCCTATAAGAATAGCCCACACTTTTTGAAAATAATTTTTTGATTTCTTATCGCGAAGTTGTTGCAAATATTTTTTTGTTTTTTGTAAAGATATTTTTCCAAATGGTTGTTCTACAACTCTGTATGCAAGCTCACTTGAAATGACTATCAAAATTAGTTCAATAAAGCGATAAAGCAAAACATGATCTGCCATATTGGAAACTTTATCTTCAAAAAAAATCATTATAGGAAACTGATAAAGATAAATTTCATAACTTCTTGAGCCAATCCAATTAAAAATAGGGTTGGTTAACCATTTATTCCAGTGACTCCCTGGATGAGCAGTTATACCAACCAGTATCGTTGTAAACAACGTGAACAAAAACATACCACCCAAATAGGTAAATGCTTTCTCTGCATTCATTATTGGCGAAAGAAATAAAATTATGATTCCACAAAAAGAAATCAGACCGAAAATATCTAATAAAAGGTAATAATTATGCTTGATATTTCTTTTCAACTTGTTCAATGGCCAAACCACAGCCAGTGCAGCCCCTAGGCCTAAAGAAAAAAATCTAGTGTCTGTGCCATAATAAATGCGATTGATATTAACATCGGTTTTAAACATTATTGCCATTTCAATTGCGGAAAGTATTGATAAAATTAGTAAAATGCTAAAAATATTTTTTCTCTTTTTGCCATATTTTACTAATAGGAAAATAACTAATGGCCACAATATATAAAATTGCCCGTTAATTGACATTGTCCATAAATGGACAAATGGAGATTCGTTAGCGGCAAAACGTTCAAAGTAGCTCTGCCCATTTAAAATTTGCCAAAAATTATAGATATTAAGCAAGTTTGCCACAACTATTTGACTTAGTTTGGCAAGTAAATTCTGCTGAAATAAAACTATATACGCTGCAGAAATCCACAATACTGCAATTAATGGCGGATATATTTTTTTAATTCTACTCCAATAAAACTTTTTTGTATTATAAAACCCATTTTCATCATACGCCTTTAGTATTTGGCATGTAACCAGGTAACCTGACAAAACAAAAAAAATCGGTACGCCAAGATATCCGCCAACAAAAGTATTAGGATCGAAGTGATAAAGAATCACGCCAATTACTGCCAAAGCTCTAAGTCCAGAATATCCTGTGATATATCGATTTTTTGTCATGTTTCAAAACTTTTCTATTTATTATTGGACAAATTCAAAGTTGAATGAGCCAATTATTACATCATCGCCGTCAACGGCTCCTTTTTTACGTAGAGCATCATCCACTCCCAGATTCTTAAGCTTCCGAGCTAATCTCATAACACCATCCTGATAATCAAGATTGGTTCGCTCCACTAATCTTTCCAGGTTTTTACCTTTAATCTCAAAAACATGATCTTCTAGTTTGGTGATAGTAAAATTATTCTTTTGACTTGCCTGATATTTATACTCTTTTACTTCTTGAACAGGTTCAGGCGTCTGCAATGCTCGTTCTTTTTCTACTTGCTCTACTACGGTCGCAGTATCCTGCAACAATTGTTCAATTCCTTCATGTGTCACACTTGAAATAGCATAAACAGGCGCTTGGATTTTTTCCGTTTTCAAATCTTTCTTGAATTGTTTTAATTTTTCACTTGCACCGGAAATATCCATTTGAGTTGCGACAATTATTTCTTTTCTATCTTTTAGATTTTTATCATAAGTTAACAGTTCTTGACGAATTGTCTGGTAATCTCGAAGCGCATCTCGGCCATTAGCAGGATCCATCGCCACCAAATGCAAAATCACCTTTGTTCTTTCAATATGACGTAAAAATTGTATACCAAGACCTACGCCATGACTTGCTCCCTCAATCAAACCAGGCAAATCAGCCATTGAAAAGTCACGACCATCGGGTAAAATAACCATACCCAAATTAGGCGTTAAAGTCGTAAAAGAATAAGCAGCTATTTTGGGTTTAGCTTTCGTGACAACTGATAATAATGTTGACTTGCCAACTGAAGGAAAACCCACAAGACCAACATCTGCCAAAACCTTTAGTTCTAGGCGCAATACTCGGTCTTCACCAGGTTCACCATTTTCAGCAATTTCAGGTGCAGTATTAACACTCGTTGCAAAGTGAATATTGCCTCGTCCACCTTTACCACCATGCGCTACAACCAATTCTTGTTTATTTTCAGTTAGATCACCAATTTCTTCATTGGTATCAAAGTCATATACAGTCGTTCCAACAGGAACTTTAAGATACAAATTCTTAGCTCCTCGACCATATTGAGATTTTATGCGACCATCTTCACCATTTTCTGCCTTGAACTTACGGCGGTACCGAAAGTCCATTAATGTTCTCAAACCGCTATCAGCGACAAATATAATACTACCGCCACGACCACCATCGCCACCAGCGGGGCCACCATTTGGGACATATTTTTCATGGCGGAAAGCGACCATGCCGTCTCCGCCTTTACCAGCTTGGACTTCAATCTTAGTTTGATCGACAAATGTGGGCATATAAATTCTCCTTCCGTCTTTCTTAACCTTATTACTATACCACTATACCACAAAAAGTTTAGACTATTGTGGTAAAAATTGATATTTACAAAGTCAACTTAACTGTCTGGGCTTGGGGCAATGTTAAGCCAGCAGAACGTAATTCATCAATTGAGGCCTCTTTAATTTTTTTCAAAGAACCAAATTTTCGTAAAAGCTTATTTCTG
This sequence comes from Lactobacillus kimbladii, assembly GCF_014323605.1. Taxonomy (GTDB): domain Bacteria; phylum Bacillota; class Bacilli; order Lactobacillales; family Lactobacillaceae; genus Lactobacillus; species Lactobacillus kimbladii_B. Next base: position 261,819 of record NZ_SCMB01000003.1, read on the forward strand.
CTTTTTGGTCCGATCCCTTTAATTGAATCGAGTTTGCTCGATAAAGCATTTTTAGCATGAGTTCTTCTATGGAAAGTGATTGCAAAGCGGTGTACTTCATCTTGAATTCGTGTCATTAAATAGAAACCTTGAGATTTTGGATTCAAGGGTATTAATTTCAAAGGCACTCCATTAATTGGATCTCCATATAAAAGGTGGTTGGTTCTGTGTTTATTATCCTTGACCATACCAGCAACTGGAATATTAAGGTTCAGCTCATTGCGTAGAATATCTTCACAAGCATCTACTTGAATTTGACCACCATCCATCAAAATTAGATCTGGCATTGGTTTATGTTCCTTAAGCAGTCTGCTATATCTCCTGCGAACAACTTCACGAGTATTACGAACCTCATCACCACCATTTTGATGCTCAACTTCACCCTTTAATTTATATTTACGATAAGAATTTTTATCTGGTTCACCGTCTTTAAAAACAACTAAGGCTGAAACCGGATCAGCTCCTTGGATATGTGAGTGGTCAAAGCTTTCAATGATATGACCATATGGCAAGCCTAAAGAATCAAAAATTTCTTTCTGTGCACCCTTTGTTTTTCTATTACCTAATTCTAATAAGCGAAACTTTTCATCCAGTTTAAGCTTTGCATTGTCTTTTGCCATATTTAGTAAAGAGCGTTTTTGACCTCTTTTTGGTGTTCTCACAGGCACATGCAAAACTTCACTCAGTGCCTCATTATCAATTTTGGCAGGTATTAAAACTTCTTTTGGCAGTATTCTATTCTTTTGCCCGTAAAATTGAACAATAAAGGATGCAAAAGTATCCTCTGGATCATTAGTATCTGTCAGTGGATACATTCTAGTCTCACTCCTAAGCAACTTTGCTTGCCGTAAAAAGAAAATTTGAATAGCTATCCATGATTTATCAACATAAAAATTAAATATATCACGCTGAGTATTGTCATTCGAAATGATCTTTTGCTTTTCAACGGTTTCTTCAATGTAATTAAGCTGATCACGAATTTCAGCTGCCCGCTCAAACTCAAGATTTTTAGAGGCAGCTGTCATTTTTTCGTTAAGATCTTTCTTTACCCAGCCTATATCACCGTTTAAAAAGCTCTTAATCTTTTTTATTTGAGCTTCATAAACTGACTTAGGTACCGTTTTAAAACATGCTCCTAAGCATTGTCCCATATGATAATACAAACAAGGTCTGCCCTGCTTGCCATGGCACCGCCTCAGAGGGAAAACTTTTTGAATAAACTTAAGGGTAGCCTGTGCAGCATAAACATTAGGATACGGTCCAAAATAATAACCACCATCTTTTCTAATGATACTGATTAATTTGGTTTGTGGATCACGTTCATTAGTAATTTCAATATATGGATAGCCCGTTCCTTGTTTTAACTGCACATTGTAATATGGCTGATATTTCTTAATAAGTGTAACTTCAAGCAAAAAGGCCTCTTTATCAGTTGAAACGGTGATGATATCATAATCGCGAATATCTTCAACTAATTCAGCTCTTCTACCAACTTGGGTACTTTTGAAATAGGAACGTACTCGACTCCTGAGATTTTTCGACTTGCCAACATAAATAACCTTGCCGTTTACATCTTTCATTAAATAACAGCCTGGTTTAGCTGGTAAAAGTTTTAATTTATTTTCAATCAGCTGAGTTGCCAAAAAATCACTCCCCCAAATTCGCTATCATATTTTAACATACAATTCATAGTTTTAAATTTGCTTTTGCTTAGTTATCAATTGATTTTTGAAAAGTTAAAATTACAAAATAATAATTTTACATAATTATATTTATTTAAAGCTAATAAATTATTGTATTTTCTAGCTTGAAGTCTTATTTTTTATTATAATAAAATCAGAAAGGAAAAATTGTTATGGGTTTAACTTTTAAAAAACAAGACGAGTTAGAAAAACTATTTGATAAATTTGCTACTGTACCTGATGACAAAAAGAAAAAAGTGGCTAAAAACAAGGATAAAATAGTTAAAGACAAAGACAATTAAAAATGGTTCTCCAATGAGAACCATTTTTTTCTTGCAAATTTTACAGATTTTGTTCAATCCATTGCCACACTTCTTGAACATGCAACTTTTGGACAGAACTAAAAGTAAGAACATCAACGTTATCATGATTTAAATCAAGTTTTCGTTTCAATATGGCAAGCACCTGATTTTGCTGACTTTTCTTAACTTTATCAATTTTAGTACAAACTACCAAAATAGGTATATTAAGATATAATGCATAATTATACATAGCTATATCATTTTTAGTAGGCTCATGTCTACCATCCACTAGGATAATTAGTCCTTGTAAGTTTGCCCTGGTTTCAAGATAATCTTGAATCATAGTACCAAACTGTTCACGTTTTTTTTGTGAAACTTTGGCGTAGCCATACCCTGGTACATCGACTAAATAAAAGGCATGATTTACCAAATAGAAATTAAGGGTTTGCGTTTTTCCTGGTTGTGCAGAGGTTCGCGCCAAGTTTTTGCGATTCAATAATGTATTTATTAAACTCGACTTGCCCACATTAGAGCGACCAGAAAGTGCTACTTCGGGCAAATTATCAGTTGGATATTGATCCTCGCGTACAGCACTGATTGCATACGAACTATCTTTAATGATCATTAGCTGCCTTTATTTCTTCATTATTTTCCTGATCATCCTCTTTACGTCTTGTTACGTTTGGTTCGGCATTTTTTTCAATGACATCTTCAGTAACTTTAACGTTTTCAATATCAGGCTCACTAGGAGTTTTATACATGATGCCCATCATCGCATTTTCAATTATTGTCCGCAAGCCACGTGCTCCCATATTTCGTTCAATGGCTAAATCTGCAATGGCTTTTAAAGCATCTGGGGTAAATTCTAAGTTAACCTGATCAAGCGACATCAATTTTTTATATTGCTTTACCAGCGCGTTCTTAGGTTCGGTTAAAATTCTAACTAAATCATTTCTATCTAACTTATCTAATGTAGCAATAATAGGAATACGCCCAATAAACTCCGGAATCAGTCCAAACTTGACCAAATCTCCTGTCGTTAAATGCTTAGTCCAAGAATCATCTTGCACTTTATTAAGCTCGTTTTCAGCACTAAAACCAATTACTTTTTTACCTAAACGGCTTTTGACAATTTGTTCGATACCATCGAAAGCTCCACCAACTATAAACAAAATGTTGGTGGTATCTATCTGTATTAATTCTTGCTGAGGGTGTTTACGACCACCTTGCGGTGGAACGGAAGCAATAGTACCTTCCAAAATTTTTAATAATGACTGCTGAACGCCTTCACCGGAAACATCTCTAGTAATTGAAACATTTTCAGACTTTTTAGAAATTTTATCAATTTCATCAATGTAAATTATTCCCCGTTCTGCACGTTCGATGTCATAATCTGCATTCTGTAATAATTTAAGTAAAATGTTTTCAACATCTTCACCAACATAGCCTGCCTCAGTTAAAGTAGTTGCATCAGCTATGGCAAAAGGCACATCTAAAATACGGGCTAAAGTTTGAGCCAAGTACGTTTTACCTGAACCAGTTGGTCCAATCAAAGCAATATTTGATTTTTGCAATTCAGTCGAAGAATCCACATCCATTTGTGTAACACGCTTATAATGATTATAAACTGCAACTGATAAAATCTTTTTTGCACGCTCTTGGCCAATAACATACTGGTCAAGCTGCTTTTTAATTTCCATTGGTTTAGGTAAATCTTGTGCCTTTTTTAAAGAATCAGATTTCAACTCATCGTCAATAATCTTTTTAGATAAATCTACACATTCATTACAAATATAAACCCCGTTGCCAGCAATCATTTTTTTAACTTGATCTTGTGTTTTGTCACAAAAGGAACATCTAATAACCTCTTGATCAGTAAATTGTGATGCCATTCTATTCCTCCTTGTATCTACAGGTCTAAGGTTAGCATAAAATACGGGTGGTATAGGAATTATATGCTTATAAAATAAAAAGGCAGTATGACACCACCTTTTTACTCAGATTTTAAAACTCTACTTTTTATCAGACTTGTTTTCGTCTTTTTTAGTCTTAGATTTAGAAACTTGTTTTGCGTTGTCAGCAACAATATTAATAGCCTTACGAACATTAATGTCATGTGAAAGCATATCATCAGTCAGAGTATTACGGACAGTTTTTTCATCCATGTTATATTCGCTAGCCAAGTTTTTTATTTCCTTGTCAATTTCTTCTTTGGTGGCTTTAATGTCCTCTTTTTGGACAATTGCCTCAAGTACTAGGTTAGTTTTAACTCTTTCTTCAGCTTCTTTACTAAATTGTGAACGTAATTGATCTTCTGTAGTATTAGTTATCTTGTAATATGTCTCAGGGCTAATACCTTGACGCTGCATATTTCCTAAATATTGATTCATTTGCGTATTGATATCTTCTTGAATCATAGCATCAGGAATTTTATCAATAGTAGCATTGGCAACAGCACCTTCAATTGCCGCTTGTTCAATTTCGTCTTGTGCCGCTTCTTCCTTTTGCGCCTTTAAGTCCTTCTTGATCTTTTCTTTTAAATCATCAAGAGTTTCAACTGAGTCATCTACATCTTTAGCAAATTCATCATCTAATTTTGGCAACTGTTTTGATTTAACTTCGTGAACTTTAGTAGCAAAATGAGCTTCCTTACCAGCTAAATCTTTTGCACCATAATCTTCTGGAAATGTTACAACTACATCTACTTCATCGCCAGCTTTGTGACCGATTAATTGATCCTCAAAACCAGGAATAAATGTATTTGATCCTAATTCAAGAGAGTAGTCCTCTGCTGAACCGCCATCAAAAGCTTTACCGTCAACTGTTCCTTTATAATCAATGGTAACTGTATCACCCTTAGCTGCTGCACTCTTCTTCAATACTAACTCGGCATTCTTTTCACGCTCTTCTTTTAGTTTAGCATCAATATCTTTAGCATATACTCGGGTATTTTGCTTAGGCACTTCAATTCCTTTATATTCGCCAAGTTTTACCTCAGGTTCAACAGTAACAGTGGCTTTCATTTGCCAATCTTTACCCTTTTCCATTGAAACAGGTAAAATTTGTGGTTGACCTACAGCCGCAATATCAGCTTCTTTAAGTGCTGACTCATAGGCATCAGGTAAAACAATATTCAATGCATTTTCATACAATGATTCTTCACCATAATATTGATCAAAAATCACGCGCGAAACATGTCCCTTTCTAAAGCCAGGAACGCGCAAACTGTTCTTTACCCTCCTAAATGCTTGATCTAGCCCACGCTTTACATCAGTTTGGGGAATATCAAAAGTAAGTTCACCGGTAGTTTTATCGGTCTTATTCCATTTTACAGACATTAATTAAATACCTCCAATGTCAAGTTAAATTGCATCTTTACACACTAAATTATCTTACATTAAACGGTCGCAAAAAACAAACTTAGGCAAAAAAAGATGTACTTCTATGAAGAAGTACATCTTTTTAAACTGTTTTTAACGAACTAGTCAAGAATTTCAGTAACTTGACCAGCACCAACAGTACGACCACCTTCACGGATAGTGAACTTAGTACCCTTTTCAATGGCTGCTGGTTTGATTAATTTAACAGTAAACTCTGTGTTATCGCCAGGCATAACCATTTCAGTACCCTCTGGTAATTCAATTTCACCAGTGATATCAGTAGTGTGGAAATAGAATTGTGGACGGTAGTCTGAGAAGAATGGGGTATGACGTCCGCCTTCCTCTTTCTTCAATACGTAAACTTGTCCTTTAAATTCGTGGTGAGTTTGAATTGAGCCAGGTGCAGCTAAAACTTGTCCACGAACAACTTGATCACGGTCGATACCACGAAGCAATACACCAACGTTATCTCCGGCTTCACCTAAGTCCAAAGTCTTGTGGAACATTTCCAAACCAGTAACAACTGATTTGAGAACTTTATCTACCAAGCCGACAATTTCAACTTCATCACCAATCTTAACTGTACCACGATCAATACGACCAGAAGCAACAGTACCACGACCAGTAATAGTGAAGACATCTTCAACTGGCATCAAGAATGGCTTATCAGTTTGACGTTCAGGAGTTGGAATATATTCATCAACTGTGTCCATCAACTTCATGATAACTTCTTCTTGTTCCTTGTCACCTTGTAAAGCTTTTAATGCTGAACCACGGATAACTGGAATATCATCACCTGGGTAATCGTATTCAGTTAACAAGTCACGAACTTCCATTTCAACTAAGTCGATCAGTTCTGGGTCGTCAACTAAATCAGTCTTGTTCAAGAAAACAACGATGTAGTTAACACCAACTTGACGAGCAAGTAAAATGTGTTCACGAGTTTGTGGCATAGGACCATCTGTTGCGGCAACAACTAAGATAGCTCCATCCATTTGGGCAGCACCGGTAATCATGTTCTTAATGTAGTCGGCGTGACCTGGGGCATCCATGTGGGCGTAGTGACGATTTTCAGTTTCGTACTCTACGTGAGCGGTATTGATAGTAATACCACGTTCCTTTTCCTCTGGGGCTGCATCGATTTCTGAATAATCTTCTGCTTTAGCCAAGCCCTTTTCTGATAAAACTTTAGTAATAGCCGCTGTTAAAGTGGTCTTACCATGGTCAACGTGACCGATAGTACCAATGTTTACGTGTGGCTTTGTTCTAACGTAATGTTCTTTTTCTGCCATTAAAATGACCCTCCTGTAAATTTGCAAGAAGTCCGTTGAGTAAGTAACGGATAGTTCTCTGTTGAATATTGTACTACTTTCATTGGCAAATGCCTAGTATTTTAATGCATAGAGCCATGCCTAATGAAAACGTCCTTTGCTATTATACTAAATACTTTGAAAAAGTAAAGGCATTTCATCCAATTTTATTCGGATATATTATTATCGATTTTCTCAAACAGCTTTTGATTACTTCTACCATCGTGATTATCAATATAAGAAGCAATATCACTAGCAAAACTGTCAGGATCATCAACATACTTATTTAGTTTAGGATAAAGACTGCCTAAAATCAAATTAACTTCGCCTAACACAGCTGGAAGTTGACTAGGCTGGTGGTAGTACCGTGAACCAATGCCAGAAACAACTTCACGATACACCGGCTCCTTTTCAAGTAAATTTATTTTTCGGGGAATAAATTCCTCTTCTTGCCCTAATACCAGAACTTTAAATTTATTTTTTAGACCGAGCCTGAATAAATCTTCACATAAAACTAGTCGAACTGCGAAATTTAAACTCGGATCAATCAATAAACTCTGGGCAAAATTTTTAAAGTTAGATAAATCAAGTTTAAATAGCTGATCGTAGTCGTATTTTGTTGGTTTAGCTTTTTGCCTAAAAGTAACCATTATTTTCTGTTGAACTGTTGAGTTAACTGCTTCTACCGAATATGGCAATTCATAGTCAGTAATATTTTTAACTTCTAAAGCCTCAATTAAAAAATGATTTTCACTTAAAATTTTACTATATTCAGCGAAAATTTCCGAATCAGTAAAAAGATCTTTTTCTTCTTTAATTAATTCATAGGCAGAATAGCTTTGCTTGTTCTTAAGATAGAAATCGCATAAATTAAGAACAACTTCGTTACTGTGACCATCCCTTAAAGCTTCTTCAAGATTTTGAATAGCCTGAACCATATCGCCATTTGCTTCATTTCTTTTGGCCAGATTAATTAAATTTTTTTGACTCAGTGACGTCATCATTTATCTTTCTTGATAATTCTTTGACCGGTTTTATTAACATCAACTGGGTGATGAATTTCCTTTTTTGGCGCATCATTTTTGCTATTTCTCTTTTGCATAGCCCGATGCCGGTTTTGGTTTACCTCCATTACTACTGGCAAAACTACTGGCCGTCTATTTGTTTTGCGATAAAGAAACTTTTCTAAATCATTGCGCACATCTTGCTTAATCTCTGTCCAGTCAAATTTTTTGTGCTCAAAATTATTATTAATGGTCTTTTTAATCAGCTCAATGCTGTCGCGCATTAACTGCTGATTGGCCTTAATGTATACAAACCCTCTGCTGGTAACCTGCGGTTGAGCAACAATTTTTTTCTTGCGACGATCAATAGTAACTACTGCAATAAAGATGCCATCATCAGATAAAACCTCGCGATCGCGTAAAACAATATTGCCGACATCACCAATTCCGGAACCATCAATCATTGTGTCCTCTCCGGGAACAGGATCCGTCAAATAAAGCCGTTTTTGATTAAAGTCATAGCTTAAGCAGTCACCATTTTTTGAAATAAAAATATCATCTTTTTTGAGTCCTGCCCTAATTGCCAAATCTTTGTGAATTTCCAGTAATCGATATTCACCTATAACCGGAATTAAAAATTGTGGCTTTATAATGTCAATAAGCAGTTGTAAATCACGACCCGTTGCATGTCCACTGGTATGTTTTGCTTTACCTAGTTGAATTACAGTACCACCTGCACGATAAACCATATCGCTAGTTTGAGCCACAATAGTCTCTACTGAATGAGAAGGCGTCGTAGCAATAAAAACCAGATCCCCCTTATGAATCGTAATCATACTGTGACGCTTTTTTGCCATTTTTTGTAAAGAGTTTAAAGGCTCACCCATTTGACCGGTTTCAAGAATAACCGTTTTTTCATCAGGAGTTTCTTTTAAATCTTTAACACGCATCAACAAGCCTTTAGGAACATTCAAATAACCAAGATTCATGGCAGTACGGACTATTTTAGCCAAGTCTCTGCCCGTCAGCAAAATGCGTCTGCCAGTTTTATAAGCGGCATTTAAGACTTCCTGAATTCTAATCAGATTAGATGCTTTGGCAGCGACGATTACTCTGCCCTTGGCATTCCGAAAAACATTTGTTACATAGTCCCCAATCTCCTGTTCGGCAACATTGGGCAAAGATGCCTCAGCATTTGAAGAGTCACTTAAAAGTGCTAAAACTTTCTTTTGTCCAATTTCTGCTAAGCGGTCTAAATCCGTACGGTATTTAGGAGCCGCTGAGGGATCAAACTTAAAATCTCCAGTATAAACAACTTCTCCTGCAGGAGTATGTACATCTATTCCCAGTGAATCAGGAATAGAATGAGTGGTCGGGAAAAATGAAATATTGGCATTTTTAAAATCAATCTCTGTTTCAGCATCAATCACGTGGAAGAGACTGTTTTTACAGCGCTTATTTTCCCTTTTAACTGTTATTTTTGCCAGTTCAATTGTAAGTTGTGACCCAAAAACAGGTATATCATACTTTCTTAAAATATAAGGCAAAGCTCCAATCGAATCAGCATGTCCGTGTGTTAAAAAGATGCCGACCACCTGATCACCATATTGCTCAAAAAAGTCTAGATCTGGAATAACCAGATCAATTCCAAACAATGTGCTGTCAGGATATTTAAGACCAGCATCAAGAACAAAAATTTCATCATTAACTTGAACAGCGAACATGTCTTTTCCTTGTTCACGAACGCCGCTCAAAATCATAATTTTAACTTGATCAGTCATTATATTTCCTTTTCTTTAATTTGCTATTCAGTTGTTATTTATGGATCATGTGATCACAACGTAAAAAGTATCTTTTTTTATTCTAGCATAAAAAGTTATTTTGACAAAAATAAAAAAGCCGATTCCTTGAAGTTAACCCCTAGAATTGGACGTTAACATTAATTCATGTTTGCTAAGGCCGTATTCCGATATTCAATCGGGGTGCGGCCTTTTAGCGTGTGCCTGATTCTAGCTTGATTGTAGTATTTGATCCATTTTTCCATGGCCTCCTGCAGCGCCTTCTTAGTAGGATAGGTATAGGTGTAGTAGTCTAGCTCAACCTTCATGATGTGAAAGAGACTCTCGCAGGCCGCATTGTCGTGGCAGGTCGCCCGTC
>NZ_SCMB01000004.1 GCF_014323605.1 Lactobacillus kimbladii
CCCTCAAGATGAGATTTCCCATACGTAAGTAGTAAGACACCTCAAAGACTAAGAGGTAGATAGGCTGGGAGTGGAAGAGCCGCGAGGCTTGGAGCGGACCAGTACTAATCAGTCGAGGACTTGACCAGAGCTTAATGGCAATCAAGGTTTTTTTAAAAGGATTATATTTAGTTTTGAGTGTAAAAGCTCAAAGAAAGAGAAAGTACGGTGGCAAGAGCAAGAAGGAAACACCTGTAACCATGCCGAACACAGCAGTTAAGCTTCTTCACGCCGAGAGTAGTTGGTGGGAGACTGCCTGCGAGGGTAGGACGCTGCCGTGCTTTTTAGCAATCCGGCTTAGCTCAGTTGGTAGAGCGCTTGACTGTTAATCAAGATGTCGTCAGTTCGAGTCTGACAGCCGGAGCGAGCAAAGAGAAGAGGACCTGAAGGTCCTCTTTTTTTGTGCTTAAATTTAATAATTAACTTATATTAGGTGTTTGAGCCATTCGCTTGATAATGCTGGCAGCTGAAATAGATAGTCCTACTCCTTTTATTGCTAAATTAGTTGCAGTAATAATACTGCTGCTTTCCAATATAATATTAGGTTTGATATGAAATTTCTGAAATGCACCATTAACTTGATGGCGGATTGCAGAATTGCTTGAACTAACAACGAACGGCTCTTGTAAAATGTCTTTAATATCATATTCATTTGGCTCGAGTATAAATCGACCTTTTTTAAAGTATTTTGATCTTGGTGAAATGATTACAAAATAGTCTTCTCCACCGTTAACATAAAAATCCAATCCTTGATTAAGAGACTCAGATGTTTAACCCAGATAACAATCAATTTGCTCATGTAAAAGATGAGCTTCACTTACTCTAGGAAAGTTTTCTGATAGCTGAATTTTAATATTTGGATGTGTAAACATAAAGTGAGGTAAAAGCTCTGGCAATAAAAATGTTCCCAGGCTTTCTAAAACTCCGATCCGGATTAATTCTTTATTCGGTGATGCATAGGGAATTAACTGTTCAGCTAACTTTTGCTTGTTACTAATTTTTGTTTCCAGATAATTGTAATAAATTACCCCAGCTTCCGTTAATGTAAATGGGATCGTCTCACGATTAATTATTTCAGTTCCCAATTTATGTTCAATTCGCTTAATTAGTTGAGTCAAATATGGCTGTGATATATATAGTTCACTAGCCGCTCTAGTAAAATTACTTTCTTTTAATAGCACATCAATAAAATGTAAGACAGTTTCAGAATTATTCATATTTTGCCTCCAATAACAATTTTATTATAGCCCGTTTACTAGAAAACTATTTCATTTTAATCAGAAAAGTTAGTAAAATTTAACTAATGAGCACTGAAAGAAAGGAAGTATATTAATGATGAAATCAGGAACTTATGAAGTAAAAGCTAAGGGTCATGGTTCTAGTTTTATGCCTATGAAGGTGAAACTTTCTGAAGACAAAATCAAGGAAATAAATATTGATTCCAGTGGCGAAACTGCTGGAGTAGCAGATGAGGTCTTTAAACGTCTGCCCAAGCAAATTATTGCTAATCAAACCTTAAATGTTGATGCGGTTGGTGGAGCTACAATTTCCAGTCATGGCGTGATAGATGGTGTGGCTCAGGCGATTACAAAAGCTGGTGGAGACGCACGAGAATGGCTCAACAGACCAAAGCCGAAAACTGCTGATACTTCTGACAGAGAATACCAGACTGATGTTGTAGTTATTGGTGCCGGCGGTGCCGGTCTCACTGCAGCTGCGAGAACAATTCAAAATGGTAAAAAGGTAATCGTACTGGAAAAATTCCCTCAAATTGGTGGTAATACTACTAGAGCAGGTGGACCATTAAATGCTGCTGAACCTGAGTGGCAAAATCAATTTAAAGCTTTACCAGGTGAAAAAGAAAGCTTGGAAAAATTAGCTGCAACTCCGATTGCTGAAATTGATCCAGAATATCGTGATGACTTTAAAGAATTGCAAAAGCAAATTAAGGCTTATGTGGATTCTGGAGAAAATTATCTTTTTGACTCGGTATTATTACACGAGATACAAACTTATTTAGGTGGTAAAAGAACTGACCTAAATGGTAATGAAATTCATGGTAATTATGCTTTGGTTACTGAGCTTGTCAATACCGTACTTGATTCAGTTAAATGGTTGACTGATTTAGGCGTAAAGTTTGACCGCTCTGATGTCACCATGCCGGTTGGCGCTTTATGGCGCCGCGGCCATAAGCCAGTTGAGCCAATGGGTTATGCCTTTATTCATGTTTTAGGTGATTGGGTAAAAACTCATGGTGCTACAGTTTTAACTGAAACCCGCGCCCAACATTTAATTATTGAAAATGGTAAAGTTACCGGTGTTGTAGCCCAAACTAGTGAGGGCAGTAAAGTTACCATTCATGCGCAAAAAGTGATTTTAACTTCTGGCGGCTTTGGTGCCAACACTAAAATGGTGCAAAAGTATAACACTTATTGGAAACACATTGATGATGATATTGCTACTACTAATTCGCCAGCAATTACTGGTGACGGCATTGCCTTAGGTCAAGAGGCTGGTGCTGATTTAGTGGGTATGGGCTTTATTCAATTAATGCCAGTTTCTGATCCTAAGACTGGTGAATTATTTACTGGTATTCAAACTCCACCCGAAAACTTTATTATGGTCAATCAAAAAGGTGAACGTTTTGTAAACGAGTTCGCTGAGCGTGACACTTTAGCTAAAGCTGCAATTGCTAATGGAACTCTATTTTATTTAATTGCAGACGATAAAATTAAAAAGACAGCCTACAACACCACAGAAGAATCACTCGAAGCTCAAGTTAAGGCGGGCACTCTTCTAAAAGCTGATACATTAGAAGAATTAGCTGAAAAAGCCGGTATGGATCCTGCTACTTTGGTCGATACTATTAAAAAATATAATTCATATGTTGATGCAGGTAATGATCCAGAATTTGGTAAGAGTGCGTTTAACCTTAAATGTGAAGTTGCGCCGTTTTACGCTACCCCGCGTAAGCCGGCTATTCACCATACAATGGGCGGCTTGAAGATCAATCCGAAAGCACAGGTATTAGATAAAGATGGTCAAGTAATTACCGGTCTTTATGCAGCAGGGGAAGTCGCTGGCGGCTTACATGCTGGTAATCGTCTTGGTGGTAATTCACTAGCTGATATCTTCACCTTTGGTAGAATCGCTGCCGATACTGCTTGCAGTGAAATTGCAGATAATGATGCAGTGACAGGTGCATCAAAAGAATAAATATTATTTTGCTTTTAAAAAAGGAAGGCTTGTGGCCTTCCTTTTTTATATGTATCCGCGTTCTAGAGCTACAAAAATGGTAACAATTAACAAATCTGCACAGCCACCTAAACTACAATTGTGGGCTAAACAGTCATCATTTAATTTTTGCAGGCATTTTTTACCGGCTGGAGAAACATAACCACCTAAATCTAGGTATTTTGTGGCCATTTGATGCAGCCAATCAATTACATCATAATTTCCAGCTCGTTTAATCAAATTACTGTCAACCGTAACTGTTGCTATCTTCATTAAGGTATCAAGGAGTCTCGTTTGGAGCGTTCCCTTAGTGTTTTTTAAAAAGGGTAAAGCAACTTCACGTACAATGGGATAGCCTTGTTCCGCTTGAGCACGAGCCCCACCAATATGATACTGTTCAAATTCTTTTTCACCGGCTGTTTGTAACTCATTATTTTGAATCAGATCATGTTGCACAAGTCCTTTACACATCTCGGTGATAGTAAGGAACAATTCAGTATTGTTTGTCATACTGTAGCTTTCAGCACAGACAAAAATACCTAAAGCAAAAATTGCTCCTTTATGTGTATTAGCACCGTGCGTTGCAGTAAACATTTCTTTTTCTGCAGTGATGCCTCTTTGCCTTAATTTAAAAAACATTTGCGCTAAATCAGTCGACTGAAAGGTTTGCCCAATTTCAACAGCAGCAGAAAAATATGATTCCAGGCTTAAACTGCTGTCGATAAAAGTATAAATATTCATGTCGGGATGCGGACCTTGGCTGATAGGGTCTACTAAACCAGGTTTTGGTGCGGTAACAACTTCATATAAGAGTGAGCGTAGAGCATTTTTTGTAATTGAATTAGTCATATGTATAAATTTAATTGTTATTAGTTAATTCTGCAATAGTTTCATGAGCAGTTTTAATAGTTTTGATGTTATAACTGTCTGCTGCAATATCAGTATACCCCATTTCAAGATCACCTTTTGCCATACCGTTTATTAATCCCTGATAACCGTCTGCAGCAGTAAAAATTTGCTTTTCGTCTTCGTTATCCTGTGTTAATTTTGCCAGTTTCTGGGGCAATTTTCCAGGTAAAGAATAGATAGTCCGCGAGTTCATTTTAAAACTAATTAGTTCATGTTTTTGTGCATTTATAATTTTGTCTTTGATTATTGGTGAAGTTGGAGCTTCTTTAGCAAGTGCAAAAACTGTCTTGAGAAAAACCCCTTGTGCACCTTTTGTCAATGCGTCTTTCAAAACATGCGAGTCAGTAGTATCATACCCAGCTAAAACCGGTGTTTTTCCTGCTTGATGAACAAAATTTGCCAGCTCGATGTTACTTTTGCAGATTAAAATGTCAATACCATTACTTTGAGCTGCACGAATATTATTAATATTATTAATAACTTGCATAATTTTAATGCCACTATTATGTAGCAAATTTACCCATGCTTTAGATGCAACTCTTCCAAAACCTTCAAACAGTGCAATAGTCAACCTTCTTTTTCGCATTAATTCTACTAATTCGGTTGCTCTATGATCATCTTCCGGGTTAGATGAGGTGCTGGCAATTTCCACTCCAAAAGACCTAAAGGTATTAGATAGAGTTTGATCAATTTGCTCATTCATCAAGTTTCTTTCTGTCATGGCATCAAGCAAAGAATTGTTGCTAATAGTACCTATTTTATTTGAATTAGAAATAGAAGCGCTTGATGTCGCGTCACTTCTAACCTTATAGCCTGCATTAATACCTAAAATGCCCAGTGCACCAGATTCTGAAATAGCAGCAACTAGTTTGCCATCTGTTAAGGTGTGGATAGGTTCGTGAACAATAGGGTAATTTGTTCCCAATAATTGACAAGTTTTATTCATTAGTTTTATACCTTTTTAAAATCTTATTTGACAGGAATATTATCGACAATTTTCTGAATATCTGGTTTATGACTTTTAAGAAAGTCAATAAAATCAACTATTTCTGGTGAAAAGTTTTGACTTGAATCATACACCAGGTAAACCTGACGAGTATTTTTAGGCAAGTCAAGTTTGATTATGTGGATGTCGAAGCCGCTCAAATAAATAGTTTTTGCTACTACACCCACGATATCGTTGGTCAAAACTTGTCCTGCAATTGCCAGCTCGTCATGAAGTCTATTTGTAATATTCAGATCAGAGGCATTGGCCAGTAAAGCATTAGTGATGTCTTTTCCAATTTGAATTTTTTTAGAATAGGTAATAATTGACTCACCCTGTAGTTCTTCAGGAGAGATTTCATTTATTTTTGCCAGGTCATTTTCTTTTGAAACAATGGCAATGATTTCTTCAGTATAAAGGGGAATGTAAGTAAAATAACTAAATTCCGGTACGAATGAAGAAATTCCGATATCATACCAGCCATTTTTGATACCTTCGCAAATCTGATATGAAGGGTTATCGTGGTATATAAAATGAGGTGAAATATTACTTTCTTGTTGATATTGCTTAGTTAAGTTAGGCAAGATGGTTCCAATTGCAGTAGGTATACCAGCAATGTGTATATTGCCATGGTCCTGACTGATACGCTGTTCAATTTTCTTTTTACCGCGATCTAAAGAGTCTAAAGATTTGGTTACAGTATCGTAAAAAATACGTCCATATTCAGTTAATTGCACGTAATGACCATTGTGTTTAAACAGTTGGCAGTGGAGTTCTTTTTCAAGCTGTTTAATTGATACTGAGAGGGTAGGCTGACTGATAAATAAGCTGTCTGCTGCTTTAGTGTATTGTTTTTGATCTGCCAATTCACGAAAATAGTAAAGTTGATTTAAATTCATGATATTACCTCAAAAATTATTTTAATATTCAATACCTATATAAATAAATGCTATACCTATTTTTATAAAACGCTTACAAAAATTATTTATAATAATATTGATAAAATTAATATTAGTTTATTAGTGTTGATTTTATTGTGATTTGACTCTCCAAATTTGGTGAGTCTTTTTAATTATTGCAGTTAATAATCTTATAATTCCGCTTTTTTTAATATATATAGCCATAAGAGTATTTATAAAATTAATAGTTCTGACTTTGTTATCAATTTTACAATCTAAACTTTTTAAAACATAATACAACTGTTGATGGAAAAACGCTTTCAAAAGCATTATTAAAGTTTAAAAGGAGATTGTATTATGACAGAACAAAAGAAGTTGCATGTATTACCACCATATGAAGAAACTCCGATTATGCACAAAACTAAACCGGGTGAATCAATGCCTGAAGAAGACTTTGAAAACTACTTAAAAGAAATTCGTCACCTGGCACAAAACGAGTTTGACAGGATGACCCCATATATAGAGGAAAATCGCAAGTTTCCGCAAGACTTTTTCCCAATTGCAATTAAACATGATTTATATCGTTTTGCATTGCCTAAAGAATACGGCGGCTGGGGCCTCAGTGAAAAGCAAATCCTGCAAGTTCAAGAAGAATTTTCAAGAACCCAGGGTGGAATTCGAATGCACCTGCACCATGCTTCAGATATGAACTGGCGGATATTGGATAATTTTGGTAGTCAAGAACTTAAAGACAAGTATATGAACAAGTTTCAAGACAAATCAATCTATGCCAACTTTGCTTTAACCGAAAAGAGCGGTGGTACTGGAGCAGACCTTCATACTTTAGCTGTTAAGGATGGCGATGACTGGGTAATCAACGGCGAAAAAACTTTGATTTCTCATGCAGATGTTGCAGATTTTACTTACTTAATTGTAGTTACTGACCCAGATAAAGAAGGGGATGAAAGATTATCAGCTTTCTTTGTACCAACAAATACACCTGGATTTGAATCTAATGAGATGCCTTTAATGATGGGTTGTCGTGGTGCCGGACATGCCGATTTAAAATTCACTAATATGAGAGTACCCGATAAGTACATGCTTGGCAAGAGAGGAGAGGGTATGAAAGTAGCTATTTCTTCACTTTCACTTTCTCGTGCGCATATTGCTGACTCCAACTTAGGAATGGCTCAACGGATGTTAGAAATGTCCATTGCTTATTCTAAAGATCGTGTAACTTTTGGTAAGCCACTATGCAAACGGCAATCAATCATTTTTGAAATTGCTGACATGGGTGCGCGCATTCATGCCCTTAGATTAATGTTGTGGGACTTGGCAAAAGATTATGACGAAGGAAAGGATATTACCAAAAAAGCTTCTCTAGCAAAACTAGAAAGCATCAATACTGTCAAATTAGTTTCTGATTACATGCTTGAAATCTTTGGTGGTATTGGTTACTTCCAGGACAATCCTTATGGACCTGCTGAAAGACTTTACCGTGATTGTCGTGCTATGTGGTTAGAAGAAGGACCTCGTTCCGTTCAAAGACTAACTGCAGGTCGTTTATTAATTAAAGACGGTGGCAATACACCAATAACAAGTCTTTAAGGCAATCAATTAAATTAACTTGAGTAAATAAATCAAGGAGGGCTGAATCTAAAATTTACTTTGCAAGGTTCAATCCTCTTTGTTGTATATAGTTTTGGAGAAAAAGATGGCTAACGAAATATTATCAGGAATAAGAGTTATTGATCTCACACAATTTTTGGCAGCCCCAACCGTAGGACGAGTCCTTGGAGAATGGGGAGCTGATGTAATTAAAGTTGAAGCTCCTAAGGGTGATGCTGGAAGAACCCAAGGTGCAGTTTTTGGCATGAAGTATGAAGATGATGAGAATTTGGGCTTTGATGTTTCTAATATGAATAAAAGATTCATTACTTTAAACATGAAAACTCCTGAAGGGATGCAAGCTTTTAAAGACCTATTAAAAACCGCAGATGTATTTTTAACCTCAGTGAGAACAAAGAGCTTAGCTCATATGGGAATCACTTGGGAAGAGCTGCATAAAGAATTTCCTAAATTAGTGTTTGCACAAGATCGCGGATATGGTGAATTTGGTCCTAAAAAAGATTCTGCCGGCTATGATGCAACTGCTTATCAAGCACGTGGCGGAGTTCAGGGAACAACGGTAGATAAAGGAGGGAATCCATATAATCCAGTAAATGGCTATGGTGATTTCCAAGTATCAATGACCTTAGCCGCAGGTATTTGTGCAGCCTTACTGAGAGCTCAAAGAACCGGTAAGGGTGATAAGGTTGTCGTTAACTTGAATCACGCAGCGATATTTATGCAAAATATCGCTATGGTTTCTGCACAATATGGCAATGTATATCCTAAGAGTCGTAAAGAAGTTACTAATCCTTTTAATGACACTTATAAAACCTCTGATGATCGCTGGTTTGTACTATGCGTTCCCGAATATGACCGTGATTTTGACAAAGTAATGCATGACATTGGTCGTGATGATGTCAAAGGCGATGAAAGATATAACAAAATGGACACTTTGAATGCTAATGGTACCAGCAATGAAGTAATTGCCATTTTAGAAGATGCTTTTAAGAAAAAACCGTTGCAGTATTGGATAGACCTCTTTAATAAGGAAGACTTACCGCTTGAGGCTTGTCAGATACCAACGGAAATATATCAGGATCCTGAGGCTTTGGATAATGACGAAATTAGACTGATGGAATTTCCATCTGGAAATAAGAGATTTATTCCCACTAATCCAGTACGCTTTTCGTCTCAAGGCAAGCCTACGCTAACTCCTTCTCGTGCTCAGGGATCTGATACACGCGAAGTACTCAAAGATGAGTTAGGCTACAGCGATGAAAAAATCAGTGAGATGTTTGCCAGTGGTGCTGCCAGTGGCCTGCGTCATATAGGAGACCCAATTAAATAGGTATTAAAATGACATTACTTTATACACAAGAACAAAAAGAATATATTCATTTAGCACAAGAATTTGGTGATCGGTATCTAACCCCTGAAATTATTAAGAAATACGATTTAAAAGGTGATTGTCCTTCCAGCTTGTTTGAGCCTGCAATTAAAATTGGCCTTCATATGCTTGAGATCCCGCGGGAATATGGTGGTGCTGGCCTTTCTTATGAAGATTCTGCCCTCGTTTTTGAAAAACTGGCTGAATATGATGCAGGTTATGCACTTACTTTAATTACCTCATTTGTTGCACTGCGGTGCGTAATGCTAGCCGGTACTGAAGAACAAGCACAAAGATTTGCCGATGTGATCAGACCGGGACGTTTTGCTGCCTTTACAATGTCAGAAGCTGATGCTGGTTCTGACGCAGGTTCTGTGAAAGCAAGAGCTGTTCGGCAAGGCAATGAATATATTTTAAACGGAAATAAAGCTTTTGCTACTAATGGTGGAATTGCAGATATTTTTATTGGAATTTTTAGAACTTCTAATAATGGTAATCATGGCTTATCTGCTTTCATGATTGATAAAAATACGCCAGGTATTTGGGTAGGAAAGCATGAAGATAAAATGGGACTGCGTTTATCAAATACAGTACCGTTAGGATTTAAAAACGTACACGTGCCGGCCGAAAATCTGATTGGCCAAGAAGGAAGAGGGATTAATATTGCGTTAAACAGCCTTAACCTCTCACGTGCTTATGTTTCTACTTTGACCGTTGGTGTTATGCAACGGGCACTTAATGAAGCTGCCAAATATGCCAATCAGCGTGAACAATTTAATCAACCGATTTCTCAATTTGAATCTGTGCAAAATATGCTTGCTAATATGGCAACGGCAGTTGAAACAGCCCGCTTATTAGTCAACAACACAATGAAAATGATGGATAAAGATTTGTCTGTACGTCAAGAAGGAGCAATGACCAAGCTTTATGTCACTGATGTAGCACAAAAAGTAACTTCTGATGCAGTTCAGATTCTTGGTGGTTATGGTTATACCCGAGCTTATCCGGTTGAAAAGCTAATGCGTGATGTCAAAGGATTTCAAATTCTGGAAGGAACTAATGAAATTCAGAGAATGACAATTGCACGTGAAGTTAGCAAAAAATATCAGGACTAGGAGGGTACTATAATGAAAATCGCATTAATTGCTAAGGCTGAGGCAGATAATCCTAAAACTTATACTTCTCATAAGAACAAAGTAACTTATCATCCAGAAAATTTATTTCTGAGTGAGGAAGACAAAAGTGCCCTAGAATTTGCCCTGCAATTAACAGAGTTAAAAAAAGGTACTATTGATGTCTTTACGTTTGAACAAAATGAAGCAGCTGAACGGATTTTGCATGAGGCACTGGCTATGGGAGCAACAACAGCTACTAAAGTTTCAGCGGGTAATATCAATGATCCTTTACTGCAAAATCAAATTGCAAGTGAATTTGTCCATTACTTAAAAGAAAATAATGAAAATTATGACTTGATTTTAACAGGAAAAACAACATCTTCAGCTTTTCCGGCTGCTATTGCTACAGGATTAGGAATATCATTTTATGACTATGTTTCTATGATTGATACTTCCCTCAATTATGAAATGAAACTTGAAAAAGGCAAAATTACTGGGCAATGTGTCTTGCCAGCTGTAATTGCCACGTTAGATTCAATCAATGTGCCGCGTCTTGCTAGTTTCACGTCGTTAAGTACAGCAATAAATTCAAGTATTAATAACGTAAGTTTTAAAACTAGTGATGAAGGCGTTACAAGTGAAATTGTAGCTAAACCAGTTAAAAATGAAAAAGCTATTTTCAATCTGGATCAAGATCCTAAAGCTACGCAAAAACTGGTTGAAATACTTAAGCAAAATGGGATGTTGAGGTAGAAAAATGGTACCAATTTATTATATTCAGTTAGAAGATAAGAATATTGATGAAGGTCATAACAGTAATAACTTAGCAGGCCTTGACAGCAATTTTAAAGGTAAGAAAGAAGTACTGGTTTTCAGTAATCATGCTACTGAAATTAAGGATAAATATGCTTCTTCAGGAGTCAAAACTACCATATACCAAAATGAGAATTTTAGTGTGACAAACTTGCCAGCTGTGACTAATACACTTAGAAAAATTTTTGTCGATAAGGCAAATAGTTTAATAGTATTTGATAAGTGCAATTTAGGTAATAGTCTTGGCAGTCAATTAGCTGCTGTACTAAATGTCCCATTTATTTATAATGCCAAAGATATTTGCTGTGATCAAGATCATATAATAGTTAACCAGGATATCGGCAAAACACAGGCCTTAAGAAAAATCACACTGAATGATAAGGCGATAATATCGCTTTCTTGTAATGGGGTCTTGAGCCATAGTAAGAATGAAGTTGACATAATTGACTGGGAATGTGCAGAAACTAATGCAGCCGCATATGTACCAGAAGCTAACTCTAGCAATGATTTGGCTTATGCAAAGGTGATCGTAGCCGGAGGCAAAGGCCTGGGTTCCCCAGATAAATTTAAGCCGTTAGCTACTTTAGCCCAAAAATTAAATGCTAGCGTGGGAGCAACTAAAGCAGTTACAGATCAAGGCTGGATTGATAAGAACCGTATGATTGGAATATCGAATTTGTCTGTTGCACCAGATGTTTACTATGCTTTTGGCATTTCGGGAGCAGTCCAGCACACTGCGGGTATGACTAAATCAAAATGTGTCATTGCTATCAATACTGATGAAGCAGCACCAATTTTTAAATTAGCAAATTACGGTATTGTTGGGGATGCTAACCAAGTAATAAAGCAATTAAATGAGCTTTTGTAAGGTATAAAAAATGACTTCTATTAAAAAGGTGCCAACCTTAAATGATTTATGGCAGGAGCGCTTAAAGCAAAGTGCTCAAAGTACTTTTGTCACTGAAGATGGTCGTAAATACAGTTATCAAGAAATAGATTTTTTAGCCAATAAGCAGATGGAGTTGCTCTGGAATAATGGCATCAAGAAAGGTGATTTAATAGCAATTCAGTTCGAACTGGATCTGGCAAATATTGTAACGATTATTGCATGTATCAAAATGGGAGTGGTTATTAATCCACTAAACCCGCATTTTGATATTGATGAGATTAATAGCATGATTAATAGGTTTAAGCCATATGCTATCATTTCGCAAAAATCTGTGCGTGGTCGTGACACTATTAGTAATATTGCTAATTTGGATAATTATCAGACTAAAAAAATCGCGGATCTGGTATTTTTTACCAGAGAAAAGCATTTACCATCTGAATTCATTGGAGGTGATGGATCAGATGCTCCTGCACTGGTTCTCAATACTTCGGGTACTAGTGGGCTTTATAAAGGAGTAGTTTTAACCAATAAAAATATTATTAGTGCAGAAAGTGCATATAATGATGCTTTTGGCATCACTAAAAATGACATGACTTTAATTCTTTCGGGAATGTATCATGCAATTGGATTTCATCATGGCTTAATTTCAACGATTATGGCTGGAAGTCATTTGGCAATAATTAAACATTATAATATTGAACAAGTGGCAAAAATGCTTGAAGAAGAACCAATTACATATATTGATAGTTTGCCTACAATTATGTATGATCTGCTATTCAAAGTTCAAAATTTGGGTAAACTGCGGATGCTCATTTGCGGTGGTGACAAAATTAAAGAAAGCATTTTAGTTCAGGCTAAAAAAAGAAATGTTCCCCTTTACAACTGTTATGGTCTGACAGAAGCAGTTCCATTTAGTTATACTCCTCAAGATTATTATTTAAGTAAAGGTGCAATGACAACGGCAGTCAAGCCAATGGCCAATATTAAAGTCA
Organism: Lactobacillus kimbladii; assembly: GCF_014323605.1. Lineage (GTDB taxonomy): Bacteria > Bacillota > Bacilli > Lactobacillales > Lactobacillaceae > Lactobacillus > Lactobacillus kimbladii_B. The sequence continues at coordinate 12,874 of NZ_SCMB01000004.1, forward strand.
GACTTGTGAAGAACAAAAATATAATTACAGATAGCAACAAGCAAGGGCAAATCGAAGTTGCTGGACCGATCATTTTTAAATGTTATTTGGCTGATCCTGAAAAAACGGCTAAAGCATTTGATGGTGACTGGTTTGTTACTGGAGATGTTGGTCATTATAATGAAGATAACTTATTAGAAATAGATGGACGCAATAGCGATAAAATTATTCGTGGTGGTGAAAATATTTCCGCTCATATGGTTGAAGACAAGATCAAGGGCTGCCAAAATATTGAGGAAGTGGCCGTTTTAGGAGTCCCAGATGTTCGTTTAGGACAGAGAATTGGTGCCTTTATTGTTCTAAATCATGGCCAAAAAGTATTAACCAAAGCTGAGTTGATTTCAGAATTAGAAAAGCAGCACGTTGATAAGAAATTATGGCCTGAAAAGTTATGGGTTGTTGATTCATTACCAAAAACGTCAAATGGCAAAATAAAAAAGTATCTTTTAAAAAATTGGCTGGAAGGTAAAAAAGTAAATGAAGAATAAATTTTTTAAACGTCAAATGGCAGATTATTTTGTAACTCCAAGGATGCTAAACCATATGGAAATTACTCATGGTGGTACGCTCTTAGATAATGCAGACTCAGCAATGGGCTTGTTTGCAAATTCATATTGTCATACACGTACGTTAACTGGTCGAATAGATAAATTTATTTTTCATAAAAAAAGTTATGCTGGTGATCATATTTGCTTTTGCGTAACTTTATTAAAAACGACAGCAAAGACAATGACTATTTATGCGGAAGTTAATAGAATTTCTCTTGATAATTCAAGTTCGGAATTAATCGGTGAAGCTGTATTTACCTATGTTGCAGTGAATGCAAACTTGGAGCCGATCTCAGGCTCTATTGAGCAATACCATGTTACTGATGCAAAAGAAAAAGAATATATTGACTCAGTTAAAAAGAGATTTGGCATTAAATAGGATTGTTTTTGAGTTGGGGTCCCAGTTTAATTTGTTTATTAGCATAACTATTAATTATAACTATTTAAGTATTAAATTATTTAATAGATGTTGAGCCAAGATAAAGCGATTAATTTTACAATAAACACCAAAATCAAGACTCTAACTTTTTTATAAAGCAAGAAAGCATTGCTATATCAATGCTTGTAATTATAGTTATTTTTTATAATTTGGCATTCATAAATAATTATTCATATCAACTTTAATAAGTTATATTTATTTATGAAATTATTAGCAAATCTTAATTTTGAAAGGTAAAGCTATGAAAAAAGAAAAAAGGTATGTTGGCGTTGCTGCCTCCGTGTACATCCATTTTGCGGTTGTAGGAGCAGCTACCTTATTTATTAGTCAATATAGAGAAATCCTGGCACATTCCTGGAATGCCAGTGCGACCCAAGTTTCACTGGTAATCGCAATGGTGGGCTTAGGCAGAATTATTACAATTTTATTTGCTGGTGCTATTTCAGATAAGATAGGCCGAAAAAGAACTTTGTTGATTGCATTGCTCAGTGACGCAATCTTCCTTCTTGGCGCTGTTTTTGCTAACAATGTCTGGGTTGCCGGCTTAGCGGCAATGTTTTTCGGGGCAACTAATTCATTTGGTGACACAGCCGGTTACCCTGCACTTGCAGATGCTTTTCCAGATAAAACAGCTACAATGAATTCATTTGTTAAAGCCGCAATGCAAGTGATGCAGATGCTGTTTCCTTTTTGTGTAAAACTAATTAAAAATCCAAAGATTACAGCGTTTATATTAGTCATTATTATTTTACTAGATGTTGTATATACAATGAAGACGGCCTTTGCTCCTCAAGCTGAGGCAAAAGAGACTACTGAAACAGTAGAAGAATCAGAAGCCAGCGTAAGTGGTCAAAACCAACCTAAATTGGCTGTTGATGGGCTAATGATCATTGGTTTGGGCTTTACGCTTTGTTTCACATTTTATATTTTTTCACTCTATGCTCCTTACTACGGACAGTACGTTTTAAATGAATCTGCTGCTAATGCCAATCAACTTGTATCATGGTATTCAATTGCTTCCTTAATATCTGTGTTTGTTACATCAGCTTTGGTTACTAAGGTAAAAAGATTGAATTTAATTATGGTTTATTCAGCTATTACTGCTCTTGGTCTGCTATTTATGGTCTTAAAGCCGTCCCTGCTAGCCGGGGAAATAGGTGCTTTAGCTGTTGGCTTCTTTACTGCAGGAGGAGTATGGCAAGTTGGACTTTCAGTTTTAACTTCTTATTTCCCCCAAAGTCACGGAAAGATCACATCATACTACAGTTTTGCACCAGCCGTGGTTTACTTCGTAGCACCACTTGTAGCTGCATTTGTGTTAAAGGCCAATGCTGCAAGTACATTAATGGTATTTTGGATAACTACAGTGATAACGATTATTTCTGTAGTTCTGTGTGTTGTCTTAATTAGTCGTGGTAAAAATTTCAACATCAAAAATTAATATAAAGCAGAAGGTGGAGTTATGTCAGAAAAAACAATTAAAGCAACGGCAGAAGGAAGAAATGGTGAAATCGACTTTGATATCAAAGTTGAAAATAATCACATTGCAGATATTAATGTGACAAAAACTGCAGAAACGCCAGGTATCTTTAACCAGGTGGTATGTAAGTTAAAAAAGAATATTATTAATAATCAAAGTTTTGATGTCGATGCCATTTCTGGTGCCTCCATTATGACACAAGCCATGCTTGATTCTGGAAAGAAAGCCTTAAAAGCAAATGGTGTAAATATTATTTCTCAGCCTAGCGAGCAGTCACATCAAGATATAACTTATGATGTGGATGTAGCTGTAATTGGTTCGGGTATGGCTGGCTTGATGGCAGCCTCTCGGGCACTATCAATGGGTAAAAATGTTCTTTTACTTGAAAAGAATGGCTATCTCGGTGGAGCTACAATTCTTAATGGTTCAAATGTCGTTGGTACAGGTTCAAAATTAGCAGCTGCTTTATTTGGTGAGGAAGCAAAAAAAGATTCTCCGCAGCTCTTGGTCCAAGATATTGTCCGTGAATGTCGGGGGACAAATTATCCGCTACTTTCAAATATACTTGCTCAAAATATTAGTAAAGCAGTTGATTTTATTACTGAATTTGCAGACCTAACTTATCAAAAAGCTGAAACACAAACTATTGAGCATTCCGTTGACCGGCAAATTGAAATGCCAACTGAAAGTTCTTATGAATTGATAACTAAAGTGGCAAATGCTTTTATCAAAAAGGGTGGCAAAATTTTACTTGAAACTCGGGTGGAACAACTTAATAAAAACAAACGGGGCCAGCTTGTCTCATTAGTTGCTGAAAGCAAACATGAAACAGTTACTGTAAACTTTAAGTCCTTAGTTATGGCGGCTGGTGGCTGGGGCGCTCGTGATTACCGGCAGCATAAGACCAATATTCCTTATTACGGTCCAATGACTTCTACTGGTGATTATTTCGATTTTGCTAAAAATATGAATCTGGCTACACGCAATCTTGATTGGTATAAAGTTTACCCCCATGGTTTAGAAGTTGAACCTGGCATTGCCAAATTAACCACTTATTCAACAAAAGAAGCGACTGATATGGGTGCTATTTTTGTTAATACTAGTGGTAAGCGAATTGTAAATGAATCAGCTCCGTATACTCATTTTCGGGATGCTATTGCAGAACAAAAGGATAAAATTGCCTTTGTAGTGATGGATGAAAGAACATGGAGCAGATTCTATGAATTGCTTCTTAAATATGGTTTTACCAAAGATGAAGTTCAAGGTTTCTTTGATCTTGATGGCAAGAAGAGTCCGATTTTAGTAAGCGGAGATTTGCAAACAGTGGCTCAAAAAGCTGGCATTGATTATGAAAACCTAAAGAAGACTTTAACTGACTACGATAAATATGTCGCCTCAGGTAATGATCCTGAGTTTGGTCGCCCTTCTCAGTTTATGCATAAATATGAAGGCGATACCTACTTTGTGATTGAACAGAAATTGCGCTTCTGTACTACTCTTGGTGGCTATGAAACTAACCAGCATATGCAACTATTAGACGAAGATTTCGAAGCACTAGACAATTTCTATGCCGCCGGGGAGATTGTTGGTGGTGCAAATGGTCATGATTCAATGCCAAGTATGATGAATTCTTGGTCCTATGCATCAGGTTTTGTGGCCGGAACTGAGGCTGCTGATAATGCTAACTACCAAAAACTGGCAAAGACTGCATCTGATTCAACTGATGCAGTGTCCGGTGCTTCTAAAGGTTAACGTTGATTAATTATTTTATTTTTAAATTTAATAAAGGAGAAAAATGATGGCTAATAAAATTACTGGTGTTAATGGTCCGATTACTGGCTGGCTAGATGGTCATACCTACTTAATTGGCTTAATGGCATATCCTATTCGGCATTCAATGTCACCTACAATGCACAACAATGCCTTTGCTAAGTTGGGCTTGAATTATACTTATCTCTGTTTTGAAATTGGCAATGATAAATTAAAAGGTGCAGTTGACGCTATCCGCACTTTAGATATGCGTGGCTCAAACGTTTCGATGCCCAATAAAAAAGAGGTAATCCAGTACCTTGATAAATTATCGCCAGCTTCTGAAATGTGTGATGCGGTTAATACTATTGTGAACGATCATGGTGTTTTGACTGGCTACACTACCGACGGCATTGGCTTTGTCCAATCGCTTAAGGATGAAGGCATTGACATTAAAGGTAAAGTGATGACTTTGACTGGTGCCGGCGGTGCTGCAACCCCAATAGCTGTTCAATCAGCTTTAGACGGTGCTAAAGAAATCAGAATTTTTAATATTAAAGACGATAAATGGGCTCAAGCTGAAAAGAACGTCAAAACTATTCAAGAAAAAACTGATTGCCAGGTTTCTTTAACTGAGCTGACTGATCAAGAAGCATTTAAACAATCAATTGCAGAAAGCGATATTTATTGTGATGCCACCAGCGTTGGTATGAAGCCGCTTGAGGATAAGACGCTAGTTTCAGATCCTTCCTGGTTCCATGAAGATATGGTGGTGTTTGACACAGTTTATGCTCCTAGAACTACCAAATTAATGAAAGTGGCTCAAAAAGCTGGCGTTAAGCATGTTTTTGATGGTATTGGCATGATGATTGATCAGGGGGCAGCCTCATTTAAGTTATGGACAGGTAAAGAGATGCCAACTGATTATATTCGTGAAATTATGTTTTCTGATGATAATAATTAGTTGAGGTATTGAATAATGGCTACTGTCAAGATTAGAAATATTGTTTTAGGTGCAGGTCTGCCAAAAATTGCTGTGCCAAATGTTGGTTCAACTGAAAAAGAGATTATAGCTTCAGCTAAGAAGATTAAGGCTGCTAAACCGGATATAATGGAATGGCGCATTGATTATTACGTTGCAGGGATTAAGGATTTTAATACACTAAATACTACTGCCAAAAAATTGCGACAAGAAGTGGACGAGTTACCAGTTTTAGTTACTTTTCGTACCAAAAATGAAGGTGGAGTTTGTCAGCTCGACGAGGATCAGTATTTAAATTTAGTAGAATATGTAATTACCAACAGGTTGGGTGATGCTGTTGATATTGAACTTTTTCATGATGAAAAAAGAATAAAGTCTTTGGTGACTTTAGCTCATAACTACAATGTTGTTGTAATTATGAGTAACCATGACTTTGAAAAAGTGCCAGCTAAAGATGTAATTGAATTTCGCTTACGAAAAATGGCGCAACTTGGTGCTGATGTGCCAAAGTTAGCTTGCATGCCGCATAGTGCTTCTGACGTTTTAACTCTTTTAACAGCAACGACAGAAATGAACAAAGAGATTGCTAATCCCCTGATTACTATGGCCATGGGCGATATCGGTAAAGTCACTAGAGTAGCAGGCCAGGTTTTCGGCTCAAGTCTGTCCTTTGGCGCTGTTGGTCAAACTTCTGCACCTGGTCAGTTGTCAATTGAGGATCTGCGTAATGCGGAAAATTACTTAGCATTACAGTAAATTTTATTAAGATAATAGATATTTTGAGTTAGCTTTAAGTATTAAGGCTAACTCTTTTTTGGTTAAATCAAATTTATACTAAAAATAAGTGTTAAACTTTTTAATGACAACACTATGTATTTCCAGCGTAAGTTTAGTAATGGAGGAATGTATGACTGCAAACGAGAATATTGAATGGTTTAAAAATGCTAAATACGGCATGATGATTCACTGGGGCTTGTATTCACTTCTTGCAGGTGAGTATGAGGGAAAATCTGCAAGCAATTACGCTGAATGGATTCAGTCTAAACTGCAAATACCTGTTGCAAAGTATCGCCAGCTTGCTACCGCTTTTAATCCAATATATTTTGATGCCGAAAAAATCGTAGCATTTGCTAAAAAATGTGGTATGAAATATTTGGTAGTTACAACTAAACACCATGATGGCTTTGCAATGTACCATTCACAAGTAGATTCATATAATGTGTATGATGCAACACCATTTCAGCGGGATGTAATCGGTGAACTTGCAGCAGCTTGCCAAAAATTCGACTTAAAGCTGGGTCTTTATTATTCCCAAGACTTAGATTGGCATGAACCAAATGGGGGAGGCTACCTTTCAAATGATATTGAATCCTCTGGCACTACTTGGGACAATAGCTGGGACTTTCCGCAGAAAAATAAGAATTATGATCAGTGCTTTACAGACAAAATTCTGCCTCAGATTAAAGAAATAATGAGTAATTATGGCGAGATAGTTGTTGCCTGGTTTGATGTACCGATGACCTTAACTGCAAGCCAAAGTCAAAAAATTTATGAGACAGTGAAAAAATTGCAGCCAAATTGCCTAATAAATTCACGTCTTGGTAATGGCAAATATGATTATGTTTCCCTTGGCGATAATGAAATTCCCAGTGAAAAAGAAAAGGTGACTAAAAATAATAATTTTAACTCACTTAATGGCCTTAAACCTTCACCATATGGTTTATATGAGTCAGCCGGTACTACTAATGATTCTTGGGGCTTTTCTTACCGTGATCAAAATTGGAAGTCTCCTGCAACTATTTATCACAACCGTAAATATTTAAATAGTTTAGGTATCAATTATTTATTAAATATTGGGCTTGATGGTTTAGGAAGGATCCCCTTGCCCGCACAGCAAAGTATTGCTGCTGCAGCCAAATTGGCTGAGAAAAATAATATTAGATAGTAAAAAAAGAGCACAACTCTTATTTTGAATTGTGCTCTTTTTTATTATCTAATTAATCTTCGTAGGTACCGACCTTTTTCAAATTGCCTAAGACACTTTCACCATGAGGTGATTGTCCTATTGCAACAGTCAGGTCACGACCAGCTAAATTGCCATGGTGTTCGCCATCAGTCCAGTGTGGATTGCCAGTAACATCATAAACAACACCTTTAATAGCAACATAAGCTGGGTTGCCATTTTTACCATCATATTTTGCTAAAGATTCTTTTGTAAACTTCTCCATTGGAAATATCCCCTTTCCAAATACACTTACTTATTGTCACCTCTATTATAGCTCAAAGAATCAACAAGTCTAACTTTTACTTTGACTTTTTTTGATAGTTAAAACGCCATCCAGCAATATCCCAGGGGGTAAAAGCTGAATCTAACTTACGCTGGTAAGCCTTTTCATAAGCTGCAACTTTTTGCTGATAGTCGCGTTTCATCATGAGCTTGGAATTTTCATTAGCAGTTAGTTTAACGTCGGGGAAAATCGGCGGTAAAACATGGACTACATATTTGGTTTGGTAAAAGTTGGGGTGGCTTTTTTCTATTTTTGCAGTTGATTGTATTTCAATAAAAGTTGAGATTACTGGTACGTTTTGCTTAGCAGCAAAATAATAGGCACCACGCTTTAATTTCCGGGGCTTACGGTAGTTCCACCACATTTCCTGTTCTGGAAAAATCAAAACCCAGCTGTTTTGCTCTAACGCATCATGCAGATGACGAGGAAATTCCGTACCCACATAGCTTGGAACTTGAATTAGGGGAATAGTGCCAACGTAGTTCATTAAGTAGCATAAAATTCCGGGTAATTTTAAGTTGGTATCTTCAATTGCAATTGTTAAAGAATGATGTGTTTTATTTGCCAGGTGCTTGATAGGCAAGGAATCAATTTGGTTGAAATGATTGGCAGTGATAATTGCTCCACCTTGTGGCAAATTAGCCAGATTTTCCAGACCGGTGAACGTAGTAGATGAAGTTAAAAAATGGGTCAAGCTATTAAAGAATAAGTGGCCAATCCGGTCATTTATCTTGCCTTTAATGGTTTTTTGCTCTTGCCAAAAATTGTTGACTAGATCTTTACTTTCATTCAGAGATAAAACTGGATCACCGACTTCGACTTTTGCATTCCAGTTACCGCTTTTTACCGCGTTTTCAATGTTCTGGATAACTTGTTCACGATTGTCACCAATAATCATAAACTGACAGGTCCTTGCTTTTTCACATTTGCCCAGTTATGAGGGTCATTAATAGTTTTATCTTCTTTAGCCAGCATGTGATCTAATTTATTCCGGTCTTCATCACGTTGCTTATCAGTGTAAGTATTTAGTTCAGTCAACAGATCATTATAAAACTTAGTTTCTTTTGCACTCTTCCAGAAATATTCTTCATATTGAACGTTTTTAAAATGCCATGGTTTAAAGAAAAGGTTGTAGTGAATCAGGCTGGGGTTAGTTAAAGGTTCAGTATTATCATTTGGCATTGTATCCCATTTGGGGTCTAAATGTAAAATTCTCTTATCGCCAATTTCGTTTAAATAATCTTGATCAGGGGCAATACAGTCAAAATGATATTTGCTGAGTAAATGCATGAAATGGTCAATGAAATTTTCATCGCGAAAGGCTTTGCAGTTTAAAACCAGCATCCCAGAATTAATGTACTTTTTAGGATCAAGAACTAATACATCCTCAATATAGGCAACCATTTTCGTCACAAATTGAATGGAGGAATCAGTACAAGCTGCAAAGAGATGTTTGCCAAGCTTTGTATCATACAATTTACCAATATCATCATTTACGATTGTGTCACTGTCGATATAAATTGCCTTATCATATTGGGGAAACATATCGGGAATAAATAAGCGGTAAAAAATTGACATTGTAAAGAAGTCAGCACGTAAATAGTTTTCCGTACGATTTTGAATTGGTGCAACTATTTCATCGTTAATCTTAAAGAATTTAACATGAACATTAGAAGAACCTATTTCTTGTAGGTCCTGTCTGTGCTGCGCTGATAAATCCTGACTTAAAAAATAAACTGTATAATCTTTATCAGTAGCGGCATTCTTTACTAAAGAGTTCAGCGAAACTGCTGCGTATTTTGTAAAATCATCACTAATTGCATAAAAAACTGGAATTGTCATATATTTATTTTCTCCAAACATTATTTTTGTACTAAATTGCTTTTCACATTGAGATAGTAATTCAGAATGTCGTCATATTCGTGCAATTTTAGTACGTTATGTACTCGCTTAACATCCCACGGCTTAACTGTCAGGGTATGAAACACAGGCCAAAAACGGAAACTGGTAGTAAAATGCTGAATTACAGTGTCCGACTGTAATTTATACTGTTCATTATAACGACGCGGGACAATTTTCTTATTTCTGGCATAACGGTTAATTGCAGTTTGATCAGGCATTAATACTGTTCTGGTCTGCAGAAGGTGCCTGATTCTGGCGAATAATTTAGTTTTCCTAATTTTTGGGAGATTGAGCAGCAACACGCCGGAATTAATATAATCAAAAACTTTATGCTCATGCAGGTTATGAAAAAAGAACCGTCCCCAGTAATCAAGGACTCCGGCGAATTCGTAATTAGTTATATCTTGTTGGTAAAAACTAACGAGACTTCGCCTGACTATTACATCAGCGTCAAGGTATAGTATTTTATTTGGCAACTGTGGTATTTCGTCAGCGAAGAGCCTGAGCATAGCATAAGGAGTAAAATGAGTACTCATGTTAGCTATTAGTGGCTCTCTGACGAAAAGTCCCGTACAGTCCATTAATTTTAACGTACTTTGAGGATTTTGTTTTACCAAAAGTTCTTTTAAATAGTCCGCAGCATGTTTGCTGAAAGGCTTAAATTTCTTGTGATAGCTTTGAGTATACATTGTTAGAATGTAGATATGGAGCTCCTTTGCGCCACTATTTTTTATTAATGAAAGCGTAGCGATAAGAATACCATCTTCTGCGTTATGATCGCCACAAAAAAGAATATTCATTGAGAACTCCTTAATTTATTTTCTGATACATGCAATATTCGAAATTACTTGTTAAGGCTCGTTTTTGCATTGTCTGATAAATCTGCTGATGCAGCTTTTCTTGCGCCTGCTTTTTAGTAAGATGATTATCTGGAAAGAAAGGTCCATCTATATAGACCGTTATTTGCGGCTTCTTACCCCACCGGGGTTTAGAATATGTTGTAGTCATAGTAAAGCTGGCAGAGTCAAGTGCAACAGGGAAATGCATGCTGTTCACTGGAAAAGGCCTGATTTTAGTGTAATAAGGCCAAACATGTGATTCAGGATAAATGACAACTACTTTTTTCGCTTTAATAACCGCAGTGATTGCTTTAATCAATTTTACAGATTGTTCTAAGTTTTGACCAACAGGAAGTCCAAAATATGGTAAAACCAGTTTTCCTAAAACAGGGATGCCCCAATTTGATTGTGCCGCAATAGCATAGTAACTTTTTGCAGGAACAATACTGAGTGGCAAAACCACATCGCCAAAAGTTTGAGTATGGTTACCATAGATAAAATACCCCTGATTGTTTATAACCCGCAACTTTTCTTTGCCAATTATTCGTACCCTGAGGATCAAATTAATATAGACTATACTAATTAAACGTCCTAAAGGGCGTACAATCTTAGACCAGATTTTCCCACCTAATGATTTCGGAAAAATAGCATAACTATTTGGTAACTGATAATCTTGGTTCAGGCTAACCACCAAATCATCTGTTAAATGATGATAGAAGTATTTTCGCTTGCCCATCGAACCCTTCTTTCAATAACGTCATTAAGTAATTTTATCATGAATTGCTCAAGATTAAAAAGGGTGCCATATAGGTTATTTGTCATAATTTTTACCTTAGATATGTATTTCTCTATGGTTGATAGGAGGGTTTGCTTTCTTCATAAGTGGATAATCACACATATAAAAGTTATTATAGTAAGTAATTACTTACTTATAAAGATGAATTTATATAAAAGAGCACACTTATGTACTGAGTCCAAAAACTTGGACAAAAAGTTAATAACATTTCTCTAAGGCTTGAGCAACAGCAATACCGTTTGTTCCCGCCTGTAAAACTGTCTGTACGGCTTCATCAAGTGTTGTATTGTCAGATAATTGGGGGACAAGCTCTAAAAGCATGGGTAAGTTCAGACCACTTACTACACGTGTTTTTTCAGTGTGAGCTAAATAGTACTTAAAGGATTCATTGTATGGAGTTCCACCTTTTAGATCTGCCAAAATTAAGACTGATTCTGTTTCACCGTCAAGCAGCTCTTGAAGACGATTACGGTATGAACCAATTCCTCTTTCGTCTAATTCAAGTGTCATGATATGGTCTGATTTGCCCGCAATAAATTCAAAGCCAGAAGCGATGCCTTGTGCTAAATGTCCATGTGAAGTTAATAATATTTTCACTAAAATCACCAATTTTGTAAATACATATTAATTTACAACCCAATTATATGTAATCGCTTTATATAAGTCAAACACTATTTTTACATTAAAAAGTAAGCGGTTGACATTATCACTTTCTGTGGGTAAAATCAATTTATGTAAATACAAAAAGGAGAATAACAATGAAATATACAATAGATGATTTTGCGCGACTAATTGATCATACTAACTTACATGCGGATGCGACTGAAGAAGACATGAAAAAGTTATGCGATGAAGCTAAAAAATATCATTTCAAGATGGTAGCAATTAATGAAGTCCAATTGGAATTTTGTGCCCAACAGTTAAAAGGGACGGATATTGATACTGGCGCTGCGATTAGCTTTCCTTTGGGTCAAACAACAGTAGCTTGCAAGTTGGCAGAAACTAAAGATGCATTACAAAATGGTGCTAATGAGATTGATTATGTTGTTAATTTAACGCAAGTGAAAGCTCATAATTGGTCTTATATTGAAGATGAAATGACTCAGATGGTTGATCTTTGCCGTGATCACCATGTTCCATGTAAGGTTATTTTTGAAACATGCTACTTGTCTAAGGCAGAAATTAAGCAGCTGGCTTTAATTGCAAAAGAAGTAAAACCTGATTTTGTCAAGACATCAACTGGTTTTGGGACAGCTGGTGCAACAGTAGAAGATGTAAAATTGATGAAAGAAAATGTTGGTCCTGATGTTAAAGTCAAAGCTGCAGGTGGAATTCGCAATACTGATGATTTTTTAGCAATGATCGCAGCCGGAGCAGAACGGATAGGCACGAGCTCGGGCGTAAAAATCATTGAAACTCTTAAACAGCGATTTGAAAAAGATGGCATCAACGCAATTGAAATTTAAGTGTGAATAAAAATAGTGTCAAAAAAACCAGTGTAAATAAGGGCTATTTAGCTCTTTACACCGGTTTTTTGCATGGTATAGTATTCTTATAATGGTATAATTTAGTAAGATGAAAGTGGTGGGACTAATTGGTAAAAAAAGAACTCCCTAAATATCAAGTAATTGCCAACGATCTTTTGAATAAAATTCAAACTGGCATTTATGCGCAAAATACAATTATTCCTCCAGAAACTGAATTAGCGGATAAATATCAGGTAAGTCGGCCAACAATGCGTCAGGCGATCTCATTGCTGGTCAATCAAGGTTATTTAGAGCGGCGTCGTAAACGGGGCACACTGGTTAAAAAGGTTAAAATCGAGCAGGAATTTACCCATTTGATTGAAAGCTATAGCGAAGAAATGAGTGCTAAAGGCATCTATCCTAAAACCAATCTGCTTTATTTTGATGAAGAAAAAGCCACACCTGAAGTAAGCAAAAATTTAAAGTTGCCTGAAAAAGCACTTGTCTTTAAGCTAGTACGGTTGCGCTATGCTAATGATCAGCCAATTGTTCTGGTTACAACCTATGTGCCCAAACAAAGGATACCTGAGCTGATTAATTATAATTTTGCCCAGGATTCTTTATATAGTACTCTTGAAAAATATCATTTAAAAGTAACGCAGGTAATCAGAAAGCTGGAAGTAATGGAAGCAGATGAAACTACTGCGAACTTGCTTAATATTGCAGTCAATAAGCCGATATTTTACTTTCATACTCAGGGTCTTACGGCTGATGAACAACCAATTGAATACTCAATTGCTAAATATAGAGGAGACATTAATTCTTTTGTAATTGATGTTCAGCGCTAATTTTTGCATCAAAAAAGTCTTACCTTTGCCTGAATAGGTTAAGGTAAGACTTTTTTATACAATTTTGATTGATCCCACACCACATTGAACAGTTACCTGGTTTTGATCGTCACCTAGGCAATAAAAGCTCTGACCTTCTCTATTACCGTGAAAATATATTGACCCGATATTAGCAGATAAATCATAACCAGTCTTAATATTATTGTTGTCAGTCATTTTAAATGATCCGCTAGAGAGTACGAATTGACTTTTTCCTTGCAAATTATCAATTTTAACCGAACCAGCAGAAAGTTTTGCTTTTAGGTTTATATTGCAGTGGCTGATTGATAAACTGCCTGCTTCTAGATTAAGTTTTGCTTCTTTAGTTATAGTAACGTTAAGCAATTTTGTTGAACCGGCTTCATTTTTCAATTTAAGCTGTTGCATATTAAGGTCAGATAAAAGGACGCTTCCAGCATGTTCATTTGCTTGCAGTGTGTTAAGCGGTGCACCCTCTGGAACAGTAACTATTATTTTATTTATTTTGAAAGAATGATTGAAAGTAAAACTATTAGAATTATGTCCTTTTTCACTAATAAATAAAGTTTGTTCTTTAACTTCAGCAGTTACATAGTCTTTGTCATTACCACAAATCGTTACATGATAATTTGTTCCAGAATGAATATCAATGCTAAAAGCATAAAGATCCATTGTGATGTTGGTAAATGAAGATAGGTCAATTTTATGTGGTTCAGGATCCGGTTTATTTTGAAATTCAAGTGACCCGTTAAAATTAATTTTCATTGTAATTTTCTTTCTTTAATCTAGATCTAATATTATATTTAATAAATATTAGCACCGCAACTTGATTCAGACAATATAGAAATAAAAAATAATACCTTTTTTATTCTTATATTTATTTTAATGTGACAAAAGCTTCCCAACTCAAGTCTTTTGGAATTTTTAATTAATAACTATATCCCCATCTCCACTTGTAACTTTAAGTAAAGGCAAACCCTTTAATTTTTTAGAAAAGTGTTTGCGATGATTATTGCCATGAAAGACAAGATCATCATCTGAAGCGGTTGAAAGTTGGTAACTGATCTTGGGAGACCTGCTCATTTGAAAATCGCCTTCGCTTAGATTAAATGAGCTGTTGTCAAGTAAATTAGAATTATTTATCTTAGCATCACCGTCACCTAAGGTAGCCTTGATTTTAAAGTGACTACTGGTAACAATCAGGTCGCCTTCACTCATGTTGAGGAAACTGCTTGTTAATGTTGAATTAGAGATTTTCAAATCGCCATTATCAAGGTCAAAGTTGGCTTCCTGCGTTTTAATACTATCTGTAGTAATATTGCCATCTTCTGATTGTAAATTGATGCTGGCAACTGTCAAATCAGCTAAATGAACATTGCCCTCAGAACATGATCCAGTTATTTCTTTTAGCGAGTCTGCTTCTGGAACAGTGACAATTACCTTATAAGTACCATCCTCATAAGCACCATTGTCTGAAATGGTCAGTTTCTCGCCATGAACCTTGGTACTGATCTTTTTTACATTAGGACCACTAACTTTAATTTGGAAGTTGTCTCCTTTAACAATTTGGATGTTGGGTTCTTCAGCGTCAATATTAATTTTAGAGAACTTGCCTACGTTGAAAGTACGGGATTTTGCTGGTACATGATGTGAGTCTGCGTGAGTTTGATTACGATTAAAAAAGTTTTCAATATTGGTTGTTATGCCTGAATGGATATTATTGATATCTTCTCTGCCACCGTTAGTTTCACCAATACCAAGCAAAATTATACCGATAGTAATGGTGGCAACACTGATTAGGTAAAACTTTTTCATTTTGATTCTCCTTGTTTTAGATAAGTTTTTAATTTTAAAATGGGTATTACTAACCAAGAAAACATCTAAGTAAAGTTTACTTGCCCACTAATTAATTAGAATATCGCCATCCATACTGGTAACTTTTAATACGGGTTTATTTTTAACTTTTTTCGCAAAATGATTGGAATGGTAAGAACCTTTAAAAATGATTTTATCATCCGAGTGATTTGTCAATACATAGTTGATCTTAGGCGCGTTTGACATTGAAAAGTCGCCGTCATTCAATATAATTGAGCTGTTATTTAGTATTTGAGAGTCGCTAATCTTAACATCGCCATCATTTAGTTTTAGTGAACTACGTGAAAAAGTCGACTGGTTTACTTTGAGGTCACCATCATTTGAATTTAGGTCAAGGCTTTTCGCAGTAAGCTTATTAATCAAAACGTCACCATCTTCTATTGTCAAATTGATGCGAGGAACGTTTAAACTATTGATATAGAAATCGCCTTCTTCACAAAAACCAGTTATCTTTTTTATGGCGCTTTTAGCAGGAACATAAACATCAACGCTATAATAACCATCGTTATAATCATGTTCAGGCTGATCCGAAATAGTGAGCATATTATGATCAACTTTAGTTTTTATTTTTTTGATGTCTGCTCCGTGCCCCCCTCTAACAACCACTTTAAACTTGTTAATATCCTTAAGTGAAATTCGGATATCAGGTCTGTAACAGGCTAACTTAATATTGTCGAACTTGTTCACGTAAAAAGTTTTGCTTTCATTATAATGAGCGTGTTTACCATTATAATCATGTGACGGGTTATCATTTAATCTGAATACGACTAGTAGGATCAGCCCAATAAGTAATAGCAGTCCAAAGATTAGCCCACAAATTTTATAAAACTTTTTCATTTTTATTTTTCCTTATCTGTATTTTTTCCGGTACTAGTTTGAAAATAATTTTTCTTTAAAATATTTTTACCAAGGTTACGCATAAACTGGGTACACTTGGCAATTAAAATTTTCCCTAACTTGATAATAAATGGGAGTAATAAAAGAATAATGCCAATGCAAATTAAGGATTTACCCAAGTAAAGACAGCCAACTGGCCAGTTGTTAGTGAATAGCAGGGATAAAGATTTAAGAAAGTTTAGGCCGCCACCTACAAAAAATTTAAACAAAAAGGCTATTATCGTAAAAAATAAGCCAAAGAAAACTGCGAGTATAAAGAAGAGTACGAATAAAATTGCTAAAACGAGTGGGATGCCAATTGGAGCAGCACAAATTCCTAATAAAATGTACCAGCTGGCCTTTAGGTTTGACTTCGGAGTCTCCTTTCTTGGAGAAACAGAATCATCTTTGCTTGAATAATCGGCTAAAATATTGATTGCTAATTGTTTGGGCGTTCCTAGTTCAGCTTCGATGGTAGAACGTCTGATGAAGTCACCGTCCAATAAAAATTCGTGGTAAAATTCGACAACATCTTCGCGATCTTTTTCAGGCAAATCAGCTAAGTTTTGTTCTAGTTCGGAAATATAATCATCAATTACTTTGGTCATTTTGCCCTCCTAATACTTGATTAACTCTTGCACTAAAATCTTGCCATTCATCTTGAATTGTATTTAGCAACCTTATCCCTTCGTCAGTAATATGATAATAACGCCGGTTGCGTCCTTGATAAGGCTCATCATAAGTTGTTAAGCAGTTATTCTTTTTTAGTCTGCGTAAAACAGGATAGATAGTTGACTCGGAGATAGAAAAAATCTTTTGCACATTTTGTGTCAAAGCGTAGCCATACAGATCATCTTGTTTTAGAAAAGCTAAAACCGCACCATCTAGCAAACGAGTCGGTATTTGGATTGCCATGCTTTGCCTCCCCTAATATTATATGATATATAATATTTTAATTTAGGTTTAAGGAATTAGCAAGTATTAAACCGAAATTTTTGATAAATACTACAAAAAAATAAGACTCGTCTGAGTCTTATTTTTATTTGATGATTATATCTCCATCATTTAGGGTTGCTTTTAACGTGTCACTTTGCATGCTTTGACTGTTAAAACTATTACCAATACTGGAATTGCGATAAATAATGTCGCCATCGTTTACTTTAAGCTGCACACTGATATCATGGGCAAGTTGGCTTAACTTCAAGTCGCTGTTTGCGGCCTTAACAATATTTTGGCTGGTTAGTTGACTTTGCCTGATCTGAATATCTCCATCTCGTGTTTCCAGACTGATGTTAGCATGACATTGGACAAGTTCTATATCTCCGTCACTTGTTTGAGCAATTATTTGCTTAAGGATACTGCGTTTTAAACTGCCATCACCGTTACGATCTTTGCTGGATAATTGAGCGATTATTGACTGAGTAATGAAATAGTCCGCGTTTCTGCCAGAAAAAATTAACTCATCTGAGACCTGAACATTATTGATGTATATGTCGCCATTATGAAGGTTAAGTATAATGTTTTTAAGCTTGAGATTTTGCAACATGATGTCGCCATTGTGACTTTGTCCGCTAATTTTAGATAAAGAATCTAATTTAGGAACAGTAATTTCCACGCGACTGGCATTAGTGAGCCTGTTGAACATGATCACATGATTTTTTTTCTCAACAGGAGCCTCTTCAACAACTAGCGTTTGCTTGACTAAATTTACCTCTACCGGTCTGCTGCTGTAATCCGCTACTGTTATTTGAAACTGACTGCCTTGATGAATAATTACATCTGTAGTCTTAACTGCCAATTTTACTTGATTGAAGTTTTCAAGGGTAATGGTACGTTCCCTGCGGGGATATCTTTTGACACGCAAGCCATTAAAATAATTATCACTGGCATTGGGGTCATTAGCAGAGGCAGTAACTGCTGTTAAAAATTTAACGTAGTCTTGCTTAATTTCTTTTGCCAGGTCATCTGGAGTACCTAGTTCTTTAACTATTTCTTCTTTTGTTTGAAAATCACCGTCGAGCAGAAAATCACGGTAGAAAGCAAGCGTATATTTTTGCTCTAATTTAGATAAAGATGTCAAATTCAGAGCCAATTTTGAGATGAAGTTTTCAATTAGTGGAGTCATCGTTCTTCTCCTGTCACTATAAAATATCCTTTTTCTTTTTATTATACGCCATAATTTATGAAAGAAATATTAAAATAATTTATAGAATTAATAGTTAATTAGCCCACAGAAACTGACCGATAATCTGATCTACTTTGGAATTGTCGTGCAACTTACTGTGTTGTCCACCTGCACCTTTAATTTCAATTTCATGGTAATTTACTTTGCCACGCAACAAATATCGTAAAGACTGGGCTGAAACGCAACTGACATCATCATCAGAATTGGTACCATTTTCTTTATTGCCAAAAATATTCAACACTGATACATTGTTCGGAAAGTTATGACGATGCGTTAAAAAATACTGGTAGGATTGGGTCATATATTTTGGCTTGCCATTTTTAAGCAAATAATTATGATTAGGCTTCTCATCTAAACCAATAATACCATTAAATGGTGCACCAAGATTGACTTGCTTTTTTAATCGAGGCAAATTGCGATCCTGTCCGTATTTTAGTTGGTAAGACAGAGTCATGATATTTCCCATAGAATGAGCTACGGTATTATATTGTTTAATATGGTATTTTTGCTTTAAACATAATATCAGGTTGTGAAACCACTCACGCGTTGCGTAATAGTTGCTGTTTTTGTTATCTTGCAAAATTACTTGAATAAGTGGTCTTTTAGTTTTGCGGGGCCAATTTCCCTGTAATTCAACCTTACCAGCCGGAGAAATTTTAGCTGTTAATACCTTGTGTGCATCATTATGCTGTTCGGCATATGCAATCATTCCTGCACTCGAGTGAACACCAGCACCATAGCCATGTAAATAAATGGTAGGCGTAGCTTTAAAATAAGCTTTTTTCGTATTGCCAGAATTGACTTCTTCCGTATCCGTATGCGAACTTTTTTGTTCATAAGTGTGAAACAGGACAATTGTAACTAAGAGTAAGCCTAAAATGCTGCATACTCCTATTAACCATTTTTTCTTCATTAATATTGCCTACTTTGATAATTTAATGTATTAATTATATCTTATGTGCATTATTCTAATATTAAAAATATAAAAGCTTAATAATATAATTTAAATAGTAGCGTTAATTCTTTAGTTACCGGTATTGAAAGGAAAAATATTCAATGACACCAATTTTTATTTTAATTAGAGGAAATTCTGGTAGTGGCAAAACTGTCTTAGCCAATTGCTTGCAAAATCATTTTGGCTACCAAAGATGTTTGCTTTTGCATGAAGATTTATTGCGCCTTGATATTTTGCATGTTAAGGAAAAAAAGACGGCGCCAACTGCCAGTCTGATAGAATTAATGATTGAATGGGGCAAACAATACTACCCTGTAATTATATTGGAAGGGATACTGCCTAAAAGGATTTATGGCACAACTTTAACTAAAATAATTCATGAATTTGGTGCAGGAGCATTTGTTTATTACTTAGATATTTCTTTTGCGCAAACCGTAAAAAATAATGAAGAAAAAGAAATTCCTTTTCCGCTTGAGACTCTCGAGAAATGGTGGGTTGAACAAGATACACTTGGCGAAAAAGAGCACAAGCTGACAAGTGCCACTGTTAAAGAACTGGCAGAACAGATTTTGACGGATATTGCAGATTATGAAAACAAAAAAGGAGACTAGAAAGTCTCCTCCAAACTGAATTTTTTAAAAGCAATAAAAAAAGCACCGACTACTTGCAGTGCTATTTTTATTATGGTGGGTGGCCAGGGGCTCGAACCCTGGACCCACGGATTAAGAGTCCGTTGCTCTGCCAACTGAGCTAGCCACCCGTCACCATTTCTGTTGACAGTTAATTATGATAACAATTAATTCGGCTTTTGACAAGGCTTTTGTATAAAAAAGTATAAAGAATTCTGCTTAACATTTGCTTAGGGCAGAATTTGTAGTTATGAAGCTATAGTTTGTTGCTTTTATTTGTTAATTTCATGAGGTTCTACAAAAGTAAAGTGAGTAGATAAAATACTGTTGAATCAATGCTTTTGTTGAAAAAGTGCTGGATTAATTGTTTAAAACAATAACAAATACAATAGAATTGACAAATGAAACTGATCTGATATTATATAAAGGTTTAATGTCTTTTGACAAACAAAAAAGGTAGCAACCAAGTGATTACTACCTTTATTATTAGTGGGTGGCCAGGGGTTCGAACCCTGGACCCACGGATTAAGAGTCCGTTGCTCTGCCAGCTGAGCTAGCCACCCATAAGCGTTATTACAAATAACCAACGGAGACTATTATGCTATTATTTTCAGTGAAATGCAAGTTTTTTTATTAAATTTTGATGACTTTTTTGGCTAATAAACTAAAAACCAGTATAATGATAACAAAAGGGGGCTTTTCGATGTCAAAGAAAATTCTCGTTGTTGATGATGAAAAACCGATTTCTGATATTATTAAATTTAATTTGACAAAAGAAGGGTTTGACGTCGACACTGCGTATGATGGCGAAGAGGCTATCAAGAAAGTTGACGAATATAATCCTGACTTAATGATTTTAGACTTGATGCTACCCAAAAAAGATGGTTTGGATGTAGCGCGTGAAGTAAGACAAACTCATGATATGCCTATCATTATGGTAACAGCAAAAGATACTGAAATTGATAAAGTTTTAGGTCTGGAAATGGGCGCAGATGATTATGTTACCAAACCTTTTTCTAACCGTGAATTAGTAGCAAGAGTAAAGGCTAATTTGCGTCGGCGCAATATCGTCAAAAAAGATGAAAGTGCCAATGATGGTAGTTCTACAAAAAATATTGCCATCGGTAATCTGGTTATTATGCCAGATGCCTATATTGTTGAAAAAGAAGGCAAAAAGATTGAGCTGACTCACCGTGAATTTGAGTTGCTGTATTATTTAGCGCAGCACATGGATCAGGTAATGACCAGAGAGCATCTTTTGCAGACCGTTTGGGGTTATGACTATTTTGGCGACGTTCGGACAGTTGATGTTACTGTACACCGCTTGCGTGAAAAAATTGAAGATAATCCTATTCAGCCGCAGATTTTAGTAACTCGTCGCGGTGTTGGCTATTATGTAAAACAGCCTAATGAAGACTAATTAAGAAAGCCCGCAATGTTTAGCAAGCGCGGCTTTCTTTTTATTTAATCACTACAAAAATTATGAAAAAAATCAAGAATAAGTTTAAACATTTAACTATTTCTATTAATACTACTTTAGCCATCGTGTTTATGGCCATGATTATTGCCACAATTGAAGTTATTGGTGCTTATTTTACGCGCCAATTAGAGCAAAACAGTATTGAAAACTTCCAATCTTCAATTCAAGTCTTGCCCATTGTGTCTAATCAGTTGTCAACGCAATTATTGAAAGACAATAAGCATACTGACAGCAATTTGAATAGGATTGTTAACGACTATAGTAATGGTATTGGCACAATCAGTGAAATCATCATAGTGGATAATAAGGATATTATTCGTGCAGTTTCAAACTTAAATGATAAGAATCGTATTGGTCAGCGAGTCAATAATACGCTGGTAAAGCAGGTAACTTCCACTGGCAGGCAGGCAACTAAAGTAGTTAATGATCATGGCGATTATATGGTGCAGGTTACCCCTTTGAATGCGGGCAACGGATCTGCTAATACTGTTGGTGCAATTTATGTGCGAGCGTCGATGCAGGGAGTTTTTAATGACTTGCGCAATATTTCACTGATGTTCCTGGTTACTTCTTTAATTGCGGCAGTAATGGGTGCCATTTTATCGCTAGTTGTTTCCCATGCGATTACTAAACCGATTGAAGAAATGCAAAGGCAAGCTCTTAGTATTGCTGACGGTGACTATTCAAGTCAAGTAAAGATCTATTCAAATGATGAGCTGGGTCAATTAGGACAGGCTTTTAATACGTTATCTGTCAGAATTGAACGCTCACAAGAAGAATCTGAAAGTGAGCAACGCAGACTAGACAGCGTCCTGTCTCATATGAGTGACGGGGTTCTTGCTACTGACAGGCACGGCAATGTTAACGTTGTTAATCAAATGGCGCTCAACTTTTTAAACCAAACAGAAGATGGAATTATTAATAAGCCGATTGCTGAAGTCCTAGGTCTGGAAGAGTCTTCACAGGATCTGATTGGCAGCCAAAAGGGAATTGTGATTACAATTGGCCAGGGAACACGTGATGAGGTCATTTTACATGCCAGCTTTTCTCTTATTAAAAGGGTGACAGGTTTTGTTTCCGGTAGTGTTTGCGTTTTGCACGATATTACCGAACAACAGAAAAATGAAAATTCGCAAAAGCAATTTGTTTCTAATGTCTCCCACGAGTTGCGTACACCGCTTACTAGTCTGCATGCATACATTGAAACTTTAAATGAAGGTGCTTGGAAAGATCCCAATGTTGCTCCTAAATTTTTACAGGTAACGCAAGAAGAAACAGAGCGCATGATTAGGATGATTAGTGAGCTTCTCAGCTTGTCGCGCATGGATAGAGGAGTTTCTAAAGTTGATGTGGAATGGGTTAACTTTAATGACTTTGTAGCTCATATCCTTGATCGCTTTGACATGATTGTCAAAACGGATAAAAAAGAAAACAAAAAATATACTATTAAGCGTGAGTTGGGGACACAGGCATTGTGGGTAGAAATCGATACAGATAAGTTTGCCCAAGTAATCGATAATATTATGAATAATGCAATTAAATATTCGCCTGATGGTGGCGTGATCACAGTAAAATTGCATTCAGAGCAAAAGCGCATTGTTTTGAGTATTGCCGATCAGGGCTTGGGTATACCGCGAGAAGATTTAACTAAAATTTTTGATCGCTTTTACCGCGTTGATAAAGCTCGCTCACGGGCTCAAGGCGGCACTGGTCTAGGTCTTGCGATTGCTAAAGAAATTGTGGAGGAACATCACGGTCATATTTGGGCCAATAGTAGTGAAGGCAACGGCTCTACTTTTTATATTGCACTGCCTTATGAACCAATGAGCGAAGGGGATGATTGGGATGAAGTCTAAATTTAAACTCGGCGATGCGTTGCTTTTACTGGGGACGGTGGCTGTTTTCGTTCTCTCAATCGTTCTCTGGATTTTTATCATGACTAATGACCAGTACTTTAATCATATTAATCAAACGGGCAGAGTGACTGAACAGGCAAAAAACAGACGTAATCGTATTGTTTCCAACCTCTACATTCCTACTAACTCATACGGATTTAGAAATGGTCAGCTATATCGTTTATATGATGCTAAAAAGAACTTGCCACTGGAGTTTGTCAAAGAAGTAAAAGGGGTAAAATACCGCAGTATTAATAAAATCAGTACCGGTAAAACGCAGTATGAAAAAATGCTGCATGATGAAAATTGTATTCAGTTAAGCTTTCCTAAAGAAGTTAGCATCAATCTGTTTACTAGAAAAAACGTTAAAAAAGATGATGTGCAATTTCGACGCGTTTTTGTGTCAGACAGCAATAATTACCTTTATCTTGGAAACGATAAGACTTATACCGTTTACCGTGTTCATTTAATAAAAGGCAATTTTTCTAAACTACGCAATTATGCCAGCAGAGCTCAAGGAAGAGTTCCAGTGGAGTTCGTACGTCTCAAAAATTGTTATGAGGTATTCTTCACTAAACAAGACCATTGGAAAATATACAGCTACCTTACTAATACCCAAACTGATTCATATTTTGTATCTCGGCTGCTTGGCACCACTAACGTGACGACCCGCTCTAATAAAAAAGGCTGGACTACGTACTCGCTTAATTACTATACCAATTTACGAGCTCCTAAGGCTAAAACTGAACGACATGATTTTCACTATACTCGGTATGAGAAACGTAAAGACATATCACTTAATGATCAGCTTTTAGAGAGCGTAGATTTTGTTCATAAACTAGGTTTAAGCGAGCAGGATTTGCGTTACTTTGATACTGTAAATGATTCTATAAGCTATATTAACTATATTGAAGGCATACCGGTCTTTTGGGACAAAAGCAATTCACAAGTAGCGACAACTTTCACTGAGGATGCAGTAAAAGTTGATTTTAATAATACAGATTTGCAAATACCAATACCTTTTGATGGCCAAACGAAAACTTTGCCGACAAGTGCAGCAGTAATGCAAAGATTAATAAATGCCGGTATGAGAAAAGATGAAATTCAACGTATAATAGTGGCTTTTAAAGTTGAAAAGGATAATTCACACAACCACTTGGTTAACCTGGTACCAGGATATTATGTTAAAGCATATGGTCAATGGAAGAGTTTAGCCGAATGGGAGAAAATAGATTTTCTGGCTCTGAATAAATATAGGCAGACATTAACGGAAGAAGGGAAATAAGATGGACCGTAAAAGAATAGAATGGTTATTCTTCGTCATTTTCTTGTTAATCGATATTTATTTAGGAATTGAAATTTGGCGTTCGCCTATTAGCTTGAGCAATACTTCCGGCTCTACTGCAACAAGCATTCGTGCCGAGATGCGAGCTGACGGAATTGACGTGCCCCTGCATATTTCACATAAGCAACAATCTGGTTATTATTTAGCTGTTAAAAAGCGTGATTATCTTTCTGGTAAAAGCAGTAGTCTTACACAAGTTACAACCCATTATTCCAAAAGCGACAATTCTTTGACCGGGACGCCTAAATCCATGATTTTACTTAGTGGCAACCGTAAAAATAATATGCAGCAGCTGGAAGATTTTAAAAACGATCCTAAAAATGTACCCTATGGTAAAACTTTTAAGTTTGAACCCAGCATGTCCGGTGACAATACATATTGTTATGTGCAAAATACCGATTATGGTCGTATTTATGACAGTGATGCTCAGTTAACAATTAATGTGCGCAATGATCAAATTATTAACTATACTATTTCCTATATGGGTCCTATTAAAGCAGTTCGTGAACCGCAATTAATTATCAGTGCTTGGCACGCTGTTAAAGCAATGTATACTGACAGGGAAATTGCTAACAACTCTCGAGTAATGCGAGTTAGTTTAGGCTATTCTAAATTAACCGATGTTCGCGGTAGTACAATTTTGCTACCTACGTGGCTGATTCAAGTTGAAAATAAGACGACTAAGAATATTACTGTTAAAAGAGTTAATGCATTTACAGCACAAATCTTGCAAGGCAGCTCATATAATGTTAATGTACAGAAAAATTAGGAAGGGATAATGCGGTGCAGGTTTCTGTTTTAGCCAGTGGTTCAACTGGTAACACCAGCTTAATTGAAACTGGTCAGCATAAAATTTTAATGGATGCAGGTTTATCAGGTAAAAAAATCAAAACCTTGTTAAGTCAAGTTGGCGTTGATATTAAAGACATTGACATGGTCTTTTTAAGTCATGATCATTCAGATCACAGCAAAGGACTGGGGGTTTTAATGCGCCGTTACCCTCGAATTGCTGCTTTTGCCAACAGTGGCACTTGGGAATATTTAACTGAAACACAAAAAATTGGGCAAATACCGGTTGAACAAATTAATATTATCGAACCGGGACAAACCAAGACTTTCGGTGATTTGGATGTGACTGCGTTTGCGACTAGCCACGATGCAGCACAGCCTCAATATTACGTTTTTACCAGTGGTGGCAAGAGAATAGCTTTTTTAACGGATACCGGCTATGTCTCCAGTAAGGTAAAAAGCGTGATTGAAGATGCGGATGCCTATCTCATGGAGTTTAATTATGATGATATGATGTTGCGCAATGGTCCATATTCCTGGAGCTTAAAACAACGCATTTTGTCAGATGTCGGGCATTTATCAAATGATGATGCTGGGCAGGCTTTGCTCGATGTGGTGACAAGTAAAACCGAACACATTTTTTTAGCACATAGAAGTCAGCATAATAATACAGCAAAATTGGCTTATAATGCTGCTAAAAAAATAATGGTTGACGGGGATGCTAACTTGCCGAGTGATGTTAAAATTGTTCTGACCGATCCGATCCAGCCAACTAATTTAGTACAAATTTAAGAAAACTTTTTATCTTTTTTCAAGATTTGTTAGTATAGTAAAAAGATGTGTAAAGGAGATTAAATGATGAATAATCAAAACTCTGGTCATCAGCAACATGGCATTATGAAAACTGCTATTGTTGGTGTTGTAGCCGGACTAATTGGTGGTGGAGCTTCATATGTGGCCTTAGATCAAATTAATAACGCTAATATGAATAATAATGCTGAAACTAGTATTAGTTCAAATAGTGCCAAGACTTCCAGAAATAGTGCCAAAACCAGCGGAACAATGACGCCGGCTTATAATGATGTCAAAGGTGCTGTGGTTTCAGTTATTAATATGAAACGGCAATCAAGCAGCAGCAACTCGATTTTCGATATTTTTGGCGATGACAATAAAGGCAAGGGGAAATTGCAGACCTATAGCGAGGGCTCTGGCGTAATCTACCAGAGATCTGGCAATAAAGGCTATATTGTAACTAATAATCACGTTGTTTCTGGCAGTGACAAAGTGCAAGTCATGCTGTCCAATGGCAAAACTGTTAATGCACGTATTGTGGGTACGGATGCAACAACAGATTTAGCTGTTCTTTCAATAGATAGCAGCTATGTAACTCAAACAGCTGAATTTGGTGACTCTAAGAGTTTACAGGCAGGTCAAACGGTTATTGCAGTTGGGTCACCCCTTGGCAGCGAATACGCTTCTACGGTTACTCAAGGAATAGTTTCGGCTCCGGCACGAAGTATCACTACTTCTTCTGCTAATCAGCAGACGGTTATTCAAACGGATGCCGCTATTAATCCGGGTAATTCGGGTGGTGCCCTAGTCAATTCTGCGGGGCAAGTGATTGGTATCAACTCAATGAAGCTTTCGCAATCAAGTGACGGTACATCAGTTGAAGGCATGGGTTTTGCCATTCCGTCCAATGAAGTGGTAACTATAGTTAATCAACTGGTTAAAAAAGGCAAGATTGTCCGTCCGCAACTAGGTGTTAAAGTGATTGCTTTGCAAGGCATACCTTACAGTAACAGAAAGCAACTTAACATTAAGTCCAATCTGAAAAATGGCATTTACATTGCTTCAGTTTCTAAGCACAGTGCAGCGTCTGCGGCAGGAATTAAAACTGGTGATGTAATTATTAAAGTTGACAACAAATCTGTGTCAGATGTAGCTTCGTTACACAGTATTTTGTATAATCACAAAGTCGGAGATACCATCAATTTGACTATTAACCGTAACGGCAAAGAGATTAATTTACGCGTAAAATTACAATCTGATTAAGCAAATAATATTCTAGAATTAAGTGATAAAAAGGCTATACTATGCGATTTCAAACATAAGTATAGTCTTTTTCTTAACATTAATACTGGGAAACATAAAAAAGTTCGAAATTTATTGCTGTCAAGCAAAAAACATAGGTAAAAATCTTGTTGACAACTGTGGATAACTTTGTGGATTGTGCATAAAATGCGCAAAAGCGGTTGGGATAAATTGTGGATAACCTGTGAATTGTGTGTAAATAATAGTGAAATTTAATTAGTACAAACAGTTGTTCAAGGCTTAACAGCAGTATTTGAGGTCCAAAAGTTTGTGAAAAGCAACTATGAAAAATCTGTATGTGGGTAAATTAAGGATAATAAATACCAAAAAATTTTTAAAACACAATTTGTTCGCTTACTAAAGGTCAAAACCACAAAATGTAGTTTTGAGCTTTACACATCTGTGGAAAAAGCAAGTGGAAACTTTGGGAATTGGGGGATAAAATAGCTATTATGAATATTAAAATTGTTTGTGTAGGCAAGTTAAAAGAAAAATATTTTAAAGATGCAATCGCTGAATATCAAAAAAGGCTGAGTAGGTTTGCCAAAGTACAGCTGGTTGAGGTGCCCGATGAGAAGGCACCGGAAAAGTTTAGTCAAGCAGAACAAAATAGCGTCAAAGAAATAGAAGGAAAAAGAATCCTGAGTAAAATCAAGGATAAAGAATATGTTTTTGTGACTGCAATAAAGGGAAAGCAGAGAAGCAGTGAAAAATTCGCGCGGGAACTAAAGGATCTGGCCACCTACGGACATTCGGATTTGACTTTTGTAATTGGAGGCAGTTTGGGCACCAGCCCGGAAGTAAACAAGCGGGCCAATGATCTGCTGAGTTTTGGCAAGCTGACTTTGCCACATCAGTTAATGCGGGTCGTTTTAATTGAACAAATCTATCGCGGCTTTATGATTAATAGTGGTAGTCCTTATCATAAGTAGACCAAATAGTTCTAATGCTGTATTTTAATCATTACGCAGGTCTAATTTTTAAAATTATATTTAAGATGGAATTTTAGCATGAAAAAAATTGGAATCTGCTAAGTTACCGAAGAAGCACAAGTTTTAACGGCTACGGCTTCACAATTTTGGTAAAAGATGGTCAAGAATTGCAGCAGTTGACCCACAGGCATAGATGGATTTAAAAGCTATTTAAGCAGCTGGTAAGCAAACTGCTGTCATGGTATTATTTCCTGAATATAAAAATGGCTTTACCACCAAGAATAAGGATACAGAAGTAAATCACGGCAATTTGATTTTGCAATTAAACAAGTAAGCGAACTGAAATTTATAAGAATAAGGAAGAAACAAGAATGCGGGTTCCAGCAAAAATTACCAATGAGCGTTATCGCCTTAATTATCATGTCTCAACACCTTCCGGATGGATGAATGATCCTAATGGCTTTTCGTATTATCAAGGCTACTACCATATTTTTTACCAGTATTATCCCTATTCAGCTGAAAGAGGACCTATGCATTGGGGACACTATCGCAGTCAAGATTTGATTCACTGGGAAGAACTGCCAATAGCGCTGACACCAGACAGCCCTGAAGATGACAATGGCTGTTATTCCGGCAGTGCTATTGCAAAAGCTGGTCGTTTATATCTGATCTATACTGGTAATCATTATTATGATGTGAATGATCACAGCCGTTTTTGCCAAACGCAAAATGTTGCATATAGTGATGACGGTATTCATTTTACAAAATACAGTGGTAATCCAGTGATCGCCTTGCCGCCGGCTGATAACTCACAGCACTTTCGTGATCCGAAAGTATGGCAACATGGGAATTCATATTATATTATTGTTGGCAGTCAAGATAAGGCAGGATTGGGTCGTGCAATTACTTATAAGTCAACTGATTTATTGCACTGGGAATATTTAGGACCAATTGCAGTTTCTCAGGGAAGAGATAATGAAGGATATACGTGGGAGTGTCCGGATCTTTTTTCACTAAATGGGCAAGATGTTCTGTTGTGTTCACCACAGGGGATTGCAGCAAAGGGTAAAAAGTATCTTAATCTTTATCAAACGGGATATTTTATCGGCAAGATGGATTATCACAAAAACCAGTTTGAACACGGAGCGTTTCAAGAACTTGATCATGGCCACGACTTTTACGCAGCGCAAACCATGTTAACACCTGATAATCGGCGCATTGTCTTTGGCTGGCTTGATATGTGGCACGCTGACTTTCCTGAACAGGCTGATGGCTGGTGTGGTGCTTTAACCTTGCCCAGAGAACTAACTTTAAAGAATAATCAGCTATATATGAAGCCGGTTAAAGAATTAAAACAGCTGCGGCAAGAAAAAGTAATTGATGAAAAGTTGATGACTTCGTTAAAGCAGATTAATGTTTCCGATTCACAGCATTTGGAATTGCTTTTGACAGTTGAAACTGAAAATTGGTCTGGCAGTGAGATTAATTTTATACTTAAAAATGAGCAGGAAAATTTGGTAACACTAACTTGGAACAAAAGGAATAACGAAGTAGTTTTAACTCGAGCTGATAAGCCGGCAGATGATTCTCAACGTTATGGCAGATTGAGACCAAAGCCCAATTTGAAAATCCAGGTATTTATTGATACCAGTTCAATTGAATTTTTCTTAAATGACGGTGAGCTGGTATTTTCAGAACGGTATTATACTTCTGAAACACCTCAGATTTTGGTCAATGCAGATCAGTCAGTCAAAGTAAATATTATAGGCTATACTTTGGCAAAATAACTTAGGCCATAGAAAAAGCGGACACGCAGGTCCGCTTTTTTATTTTAATGTAAATAGTGCCATGTTAACTAAAAACAGGATAACAATCGACTTAAGCCAGTCACTTTTTTGAACGGGCACAGGCACGATAATTGAGCGCTGGGCGTTCTCACGGTAGCCGTGAGATGCCATACCCTGTGCTAAATTTTCTGCCGAATTAAGCGCAACCAGAATAGCTTTAAAATATAAAACAGGTGACCAAAAGCTTAAATAAACTCCTCTCATCATGCCGGCAGTGCGTATTTGTTTAACGGCTTCCTTCATTCTGGGGACGATGTTAAGAGCGGCTAAAACTCCATAGGCAAACTTACTGGGTAAATGGAAATTTTGCTCAAAAGAGCGTGCTAATTCTGTGGCAGTAGTTCCTATTGATACACAGTAGATAGTCAGGGTATAGACGTAAATCCGACTGGATAAACTCAGTGCATTTTGCAAATTAGGCTGAGGTGCAAACCAATATAAAGTAGCAAAAACCGTAAATGCAGCAATTAGCGGCATTAATAAAGTTAAAAGCAGGTTCTTTACTTTGATATGTTTGTAGATTAGATAAATTATGGTAAAAAAGATGATTAAAAGATTGGTTAACAAGCTAGATTTAAGAGATATTTCTATCGAAATAATCAGTGCTAGAAAAAATTTAAAGCTGGGATTCATGATCACACCTCATTTATTCACGTAGGTTAAATGCTGGTCTTTAAAGATGAGGTGATAGTCACACCAATCTGCCAGATTCCTTAGTTCATGACTAATAATTAAGAGCGTTTGACTGCGCGCTATCTGACTTTCTTTTAATAAAGCCATTACCTTCTTAGCGGAATCTGCATCTAAGCCATTAAGGGGCTCATCAATTAGCAATACATCCTGATCAGAGATTAACATTAGTAAGATTTGCAGTTTCTTTTGTTGCCCGCCAGATAATGAATAAACCACGTGGTCAAGCAGTGAATCAAGTTTAAGGGAGATTAAAGCCTCATTTATTTTGTCATCAGTGAAATAATTGTTGGTTCGCTGCTTTTTGCTTAAATTGATTTCATCCGCAACAGAAACATTGATAAACTGATCGGTCGCATTTTGAAAAATTTGCCCCACTTTAAGGAGATACTTGCGAGCTGATAATTTACTGATTTCCTGCTTGTGATAAGTTAAACTGCCTGCATAAGGGATCATTTTGGTCAGTGCGTTAAAAAGTGATGTTTTGCCAACTCCGTTTGCTCCAGTAATAAGAGTAGTTTTACCAGAAAAGATATTTAAATGTTCCTGCTGTAAAAGTAAGCGGTTTTGTGTAATCTCCGTATTTTTGAGTTTAAAACAAATTTCTTTGTCATCGTTAGGGATGGCAAAAGTATAAGAAACAGATTCCGTATTTTTTTGCAACAGTTTTTCTTTTTCACTGGGAGAAAGTTGTACCAAATCTTTACCTTGAAATTGAAACAGGTTATCGCAATGGCCTTCATAGTCAGTTAACACATGATCGCTCAAAATAATTGTTTTTCCCTGATCGCGCAGGTGAGCTAATTTAGTAATTAAGAATTTGCGAGCAGCTGGATCGCAGCTGGCAAAGGGTTCATCAAGCAAAAAAAGATCGACATTCATCGCAACAAGTACAGCTAAAGCAACTCTTTGCTGCTCACCACCAGACATGGTGTTAATTTTTTGATCAAGCAAATAATCAATTTGCGTGAACTGAACAGCTTCATTCAAGCGTTTTGTATATTGAGTTTTATTAAGACACAGATTTTCTAGTGCAAAAATAATTTCTTCACGTGGCGTTGTCATCGTAAACTGTTCACTGGCATTTTGAAACATCATAGCTGATTTTAATCCGCCTAAATCTAGGGTACCGGTTAATTGGCCCGCAAATTCGGGATATAAATTCGCTAAAATTTTTAATAAAGTAGATTTACCACAGCCGGTTGGACCAACTAATAGTGAAAGTTCTCCAGTAGGAATAGTGAGATTAATATTTGATAAAATTTTGTTTTGCTTATCGTATGAAAAATTCAGATTGTTTAATTTAATCAATTTAGTTACCAAAAAAATCGTCAGGACAATGCCTGACGATGTAAAATCTTTCGTTTTCCCTTCGCTGGCATTATCCATAGCAGGTTCGACGGGTCTGTTCTCAGCCTTTGCGGCACCCCGATGTTAAATTCATTATACATAAAAGAAAAATAGATGTCTACATTTACTAGTATTCTCTCCTTAATTTAAATAACAAAATTCTATTAGTAAGATGAAAATTTGCTATATAATAAATCTATATATTCTAAAATTTGAATAAGAAGGTGAAATAATGGCAGCAGTTAAACTTGAACAATATTTAGCCAGTATTTTGGATTCAACTAAGTCCGACACTAATGAAGTAAAAATAAAACCAAAAAATATTAATTTTGATTTATTTAGAGTATTTTTGGAAAATCGCAATACTGGAGTTCATCGCTACCAAACTACAGCTTCAACTATTTTATATGAAGCTCGGGGATCGGTAAAAGCCAGAATTAATGATCAGAATTTTTTGCTTAAAGCTGGCAATATCGTGTTTTTACAGAGAAAAAGTAATTATGAAATATTGCAGCAGGGCGAAAATGATATATTAGTTAAGTTGGAATTCAACCGTAATTTTAAGATGCTGGATTTTCTGGGAAACTATTCTGTCATGGATTCACGTGAAAAAAAGGTTTTTAAGGCAATTACTGACGCTTATAATCAAAAACGCTTATTATTTTTGAATGGTACAGCACTGTCTATATCTGCAAACGTACTAAAAAAAGTAATTGATGAATATCTTAATCAGGATCTTTACACCCGTCAGGTAATTTTAGCAGAGTTAAACTTGTTATTAATTGCTGCAGTTAGAAATCAAGATTTAGCGACAGCACCTGTGACCAACCATCAATTTGTTCAAACTGATTTAGAAAATTATATTGATGCGCACTTTACTGACATAACACTTAATGACACTGCTAAACATTTTGGCTTTAATCCTAATTACTTTTCAAGTTTGGTTAAACAAAAAACTGGTAAAAGTTTCGTCGAACATGTTGATGAAAGGCGTATGCAAGAGGCGCGAAATTTGCTTGCCCGACCAGATATTTCCGTAAAAGAAATAATTGCACGGGTAGGTTACAGTGGCAAGTCCTTCTTTTATAAAAAATTTAGTGAATATTATCATGAAACGCCAGTCCAAATGCGGGCCGAATTATTTAGACAGGCAAACATCAACTTAAAATAAAAAGCAACCTTGACTAAAAAAGGTTGCTTTATTTTATTACATTTTTTCTAAGCGGCTAATCCTGTCAGCTGTTGGCGGGTGACTGTCAAATAAGTGAGCAAAACTGCGCTTTTTACGTACAGGATCTTCAATATACATGCCGGCACTGCTAGGGTCGGCTTTTTTCATGGGCTCGGAACCGTCAATCTTTTCTAAAGCAGAAATCAGTCCTTGCGGGTTGCGAGTTAATTCTACTGAAGAGGCATCAGCCAGATATTCCCGATTTCGCGATAATGCCATTTGCGCTAAACTGGCACAAATAGGACCCAGAATTACCACAAATACAATAGCCACGATCTTAAAAATGACAACAATAGTACCACCATTGTCGTTATCGCTGTCGCGATCATCGTCAATCCACCAAATATAGCGACTGGCAATACCTGATAAATAAGAAATGACACCAACTAATACTGCGGCAATAGTAGAAACTAAAATATCATAGTTTCTAATGTGAGAAATCTCATGACCTAAAACGCCTTCCAGTTCTTCGCGGTTCATCATGTCAAGTAAGCCCTGAGTAACTGCCACAGCAGAATGGTTGGGATCACGTCCGGTTGCAAAAGCATTAGGACTAGGATCATCAATAATAAAAACTCGCGGCATTGGCACCCGACCGACCAGTGCCATATCTTGTACAACATGCCACAGTTCAGGATTATCTTGCTCTTGGACTTCTTGAGCATGATTAAGACTCATAACCATATTGGCCGGGTTAGGCAGGACAATTAGCATGTAGATCAAGCTAAAAACCACAGCAGTAATTAATCCTAAAACAGGCCGATCGCCAAAAAGATAACCAAGTCCTGCCCCTACAAGTGCCAAAATAATGACAAATAATCCCATAATCCCAACGGTTTTACGTTTATTGCTGGCAATTTGTTGAAATAACATAAAAATTGACCTGGTATTTAAAACTTAACTTTAGGTACTTCTTTTTCCGATTCATTAGTTTGTAAGTACTCAACTTTCTTAAAACCGTGAATGTGAGCAACAATATTAGACGGGAAAGTTAACAGCTTTTGGTCGTAAAGTGCAGCAGAAGAATTGTAAAGTTGTCTTGAATAGGCAATTTTGTTTTCAGTGTTAGTTAATTCTTCTTGCAGTTTCAAGAAGTTTTGGTTGGCTTTAAGGTCCGGATAGTTTTCTGATAAGGCAAAAATTGATTTAAGGGCATCAGAAATTTGATTAGAAACCTTTAAGGTTTGGGCGTGATCATCGCTGGGAATATTTGTTAACTGATTACGCAATTGTACAACATTTTCCAATGTTTCTTTTTCGTGTTTGGCATAGCCCTTAGTTGTTTCGACTAAGTTAGGAATCAAGTCGTTACGCCGCTTTAGTTGTACATCAATCTGACTCCAAGACTCATCGGTGTATACTTTGGCTTTTTGTAAACTGTTGTAAACTGTAATATAAAGTGCAATTAATAAAACAACAATAATTACAATTACCCAAGTTAAACTATTCATAGTATTCCTCCTTATATGTATCTCTTAATTATAACTGATTAAGGACCTTTTGAATATAAAAAAGAAGCTTATACTATCTTTCATTAGCAAAGCTTTACTAAATTGTATCTTAAATTAATAAAAGTCCCCAGCCCACAACGGTTAAAACAATCAGACCGATGAACTGCATTACTGACCATTTTTTGAAGAATTCTCCTCTTGAAACGGTGGCGTTTTGGGTAAATGTTTTTAAGACCAGCATATTGGCCATTGAACCGATAGGAGAGCCAAAGCCGCCTATGTTGGAACCTAAAAATAGTGCTTCCGCGTATGGAGTAAACTTACCAACTAAAATAGTTGCAGGAACATTGCTGATAATCTGACTGGAGATAATCGAAGTGAAGTAGGTTGAACTTTCCGAATTAATCATCGTATGAATGATGCTGACAATCATCGGGATCTGTTGAATATCACTAATGAAGATGAAGAAACAGGTAAAGGTTAATAGCAAAGCAAAATCTACTTTAAGCAAAATTCTCGGGTTTATTAATAAGGCTAAGATAATTGCAACAATCATCGGAATTGCAACATTAATCACCTTAAATACCCCTAAGAAAAATAATGCAAATACTGCTGTAGTAATGATTGTAGGCCTTAAACTGATATTGATCTGTTTAATATCTTGTCTGGGAATTTTTTTACGAGGGATAAAGTAAAAAATAATAAACGTGATGACTAATGCCATTAATAAATAGGGCAAAGACCAGGAGAAAAACTGCAGGGCATTAACAGAATATTTACTGACCAAAAAAATATTGTGGGGGTTGCCCCACGGAGTAAAAGCAGCTCCAATATTTGCACCCATACCAATTAAAGTGACAGGTAAAATTTGTGGCAAGTCACATCTTTTGGCAATATTTAAATACAGGGGAATCAATGTAAGCGCTGTTATGTCATTGCCGAGAAACATCCCAGCAATAATCGCTAGAAGCGTAAACAAGATGTTTAATTTCTGCATATTGTCGGCAATACTGGTCAGTTTATACGCCAACACGTCCAGAACGTGCAAGTAAGCGTATATTTGAATAATGATTAGCATCGCGGCGACTGAAAAAATAGTATGTAAGTTAATATCCTCAAGCCGCGGTCTAGCAAAAAAAAGACTGATAATCGTTATTACAAAAGTAATCTGCAGGATTTTATCACTAAAAACCTTTTTCAAGACGGTCATAAAATGTCCCCTTTCACAAGTTATAATCATCTATAATCGCTATATACATTTTGACCTTTTTTTTTGTTATACGCAATAATAAATTTTTCATGGTGAAAAGCACTTTTACTATAAACATAATTTTTGACACTATAACTTAATATATCCTATACTGGAGAAAATTGCTAAGGATTAGGAGGAAATATTAAAATGAGTAATTCCGAATCAGTTAAAATGAATGTTAAAGCAGGTGCAGCTGATAAAATCAAGAAAAGTGTGAAAGACGGACAAGTTGTTTTGCTTTCATTAAATGACGGTTCCAACAAATATTCTAACATTGCCGGTAGCTGTGCTGCCGGGACTCGTTTTCAATTTGTAGTCTTGGATCAGCAAGACCCAGACTTTTCACTTAAAGTTGAAAATAATATTGGCTTAAATTTATACACCAGTCCTGCAGAAATGCAATATTTAGGCAACGATTTGGTAGTAGATGAAAAGAATGCGGCCATTAGTTTAGCCGATGACAGTGGCGTAATTGATGCTGCCATGACAGTTAGTGAAAATAATTAGTGCATTTAACTAATAATATGTACTCAAAAATAACTTTATTTTTAGCGTTCCAGAATGGAGCGCTTTTTATTTTAAATGGCAAAACAGAACGGTTCAGTATGAGCGCATCTTGCTTCAAAAAGTCCTAAGTGTTAAACTATATAAGATTTTCGAAAATCTTGAAAGGAAGTATAGTACTATGCGTAAAGGTGAAAATTACAACACTGGTTGTGAACCAAACCAAAGACCTAAGAACAAGAAGAACGGCAGAAAACGCGTTGCGCACGTGGCAGCAGTCGTTGCTTTCTTGAACAAGGCCAAAGCAGACGAAAATAAATAGTTTGTTTTTAAACAAAACTAAAAGGTGGATGAAGTTTTCGTCCGCCTTTTTTTATTGCTCTAAATTGAGTAGAATTAGATTAATGATACATACATTTTGCTCTAAGGAGAACGCTTAAAAGTGAAATTTCAATGCAGTGCATGCGGTTTGCGCATCAATGCCAAACATTTTAAACAAACGGGCTTGATTAACCCTAAATTAACTAGTATTTGCGATCTGTGTATCCAAAGAGGAGAAGCACCGGAGAATTTTGCTAATATTGCAGTGAAAGTCTTTGCGCAATGTCTGCTGTTTACTTTTGTCGGAAAAGATGAAGACTCAGATAATCCTACGTTTTTAATTGCCAAAAATGACGTGCGCAAGCGTTATGAAGCCTTTATTCAGGATTATGACGGCAATGAATTGGCCCAGCAACAGCTATCAGCACATGATTTTAATCAGGCGGTAATTGACAGTGAGACGGGTCAAACTGACTTTATACCCAGCAGCGAATTTACTTTTGCTGAAAACCTAAGTAAATTAGGCTTAAACGTCGACTTTAAACTCAATGAAGTGGATTATATTGACCGCGAGCGTATTCGGGCCAAGTACCATTACCGCTGCCAATACTGTGGCAGGCGCGGACGCAGTGTTGATCACAAAGATCCGGTTTCGCTGTCACATAATAATGATTTTGACAACCTGATTTTATCCTGCACGGAATGCAATCGCATCAAGTCCAACATGCCCTATAAATTGTTTGTCAGTTTAAATAATGAAATTCCTGAAGTTAACCACAAACTGGTCAAATATGAAAATGCTCTTGCTACTTTGAAGGGTGAATTTGAGGAAAGACGGCGTGAATTAGCGGCTAAAATGCATCTGAAAGGCGTTGTTAATGATCCTGAACTTGACCAGATTCGTAAGCAAAACAAAAAATTGCAGGATGCAATTGATAGCTTGGAGAGCGATTATACTGACTTGCGTTCTTTACGCGAGCAGCATTTTATGACTGGCTGGAAACTAGCGCAAGTAAATGAGAAAGAAGATATTATTTAATTTTTAAAAGGCTTACAATGAAATTAAGAGGAAAAGGAGGTCAAAAAATGAAGTCAACTAAATTCAAGCAAAATATTTTAGCAAAATTGGGGATCAGTATGGCTGCCGCAGTCTTGGGCATGATGAGTGGCGCTAATCTGGTCCAGAATGTTTTGGCAGCTTCTGCAACACCTGCTGCTAACGATCAAACTGCAAAAACAACACCAACTGCAACCAGTACTGTCAATAATCAGCTAGGCTTTTGGACTGGCACAGATGGCAGCTGCACGTGGCAATATGATGTCCTTACTAATACGCTGACTATTAGTGGTGCTAAAGGAGCACAACTGTCAAGTACACCTTTTACCAAAGAATTCAAATGGGCTGGAAGTATTGAGCATATCGTTTTTGAAAATCCGTTTAAGTTACCTGCAAATTCAAAAGAAAAATTTGCCAATTTGAGATATTTGTCTGATATTAAGGGCTTAGAGAACGCTGATACCAGTGATGTAACCGATATGTCTGGTTTATTTGCCGGTGATATGAACCTTAATAGCTTAGATATTAGTAAGTTTGATACCGGTAAAGTTACAGATATGAGTAACATGTTCTTTAAATTAGGTATGGATAATGCTACTGCTATAGCAATAGATTTGAGTAAATTGAATACCGCAAATGTAACCACTATGAACAGCATGTTTGTGGCGGCCAATTTTAAAAAGCTGGATTTAAAAAACTTTAATACTAGCAAAGTAACCGATATGGCAAATATGTTTTCCGGTACCAAGGCAGAAACGATTAATGTAGATAGTTTTGATACCAGTAAAGTACAAAATATGAGCGGAATGTTCAATAATTGCCTGATTGAACAGCTCGACTGCTCAGGCTTTAATACCAAAAACGTAACGGACATGAGCAATATGTTTTCTCATAGTATGGACATAACAACTTTAAACTTGAGCAATTTTAATACTAGTAATGTTCAAAATATGAAAGCTATGTTTTTTGGAGATTCCAATTTGACCAATTTGGATTTGAGTAATTTTGATACTAGTAAAGTAACTAATATGTCAGGTATGTTTTCAAACGATACAGCATTAAAACAACTTAATTTAACGGGCTGGAATACTTCCAATGTTACTGATATGAGCACTATGTTTGCTGGATTAAAGAATTTGGTCAGCTTGGATATTAAGCACTTTAATACCAGCAAGGTAACTGATATGTTTGGCATGTTTGAGGGTGCTGAAAATTTAATTGATTTTGATATTAGTAATTTTGATACCAGCAAGGTCACTAGCACCAGCTATATGTTTTCTGGTATGAAAAAAATTACCAGCTTAGATTTAAGCCATTTTAATACTAAGTCCAATAAAAATTTGTCTGAAATGTTTAGTGATGATGACAACTTAAAGACGGTTAATTTGAAAGGCTGGAATACCAAACGGGTCAGGAGTATGAGTCGCATGTTTAAAAACGACCCGCAGCTGGTCAATATTAATTTAAGTCATCTTAAAACTAATAGTCTCACTGAAGCTTATGAGATGTTTAAAAATGATCGGAGTCTCAAAACTGTTGATTTACATAATTGGAACACCCGTAAATTAACTGAAGTAAGTGAGATGTTTGCTCAATGTCCTAATCTTACTAATGTTAATTTACACGGCTGGCACATGCCTAAACTGACTGATTCGACAGATATGTTTATGCAGGACAAGAAATTAGCGGGGGTTGATCTGACTAATTTTAATATTCATAACAGCAGGATTTTAAATCAGGCAGGCAATCCTAAAGGATTTGCTGTGAAGCTGGGCCATTACCGTTTGCGTAAGAGTTCAGGTGTAGGTCAAGGATTTAAGCACATTCAAGCTGTAGGCAAAGGAACAATTAGAAAACCGAAAGGCAAAAAATATACTGCAAAGCAGTTATTTAAGCTGTATAATCACTCTGCCAAAAAGAGTCCTAGAGAAACCTATGTCATGTATAACGGTAAAAAACCACAGTTACCAAAATCATTTCATTTTTGATTTTTAGTAAAATAAAAGGATTAGCTCATTGGTGTGACCTAATTTTTGGGTTCACATCACATTTCAGAACTAATCCTTTTTAGTTTGTCTTTCTAGTAAACTTTAGGCAAATTCAGGGAAGTTTAAAGTTTTTATCTGTGTTTTAGTGGTTTTTAACAGCCAGATTGCCTGATCTACTTGTGCCAGTGTCGCTTTGCTCGACCGTAAGACAACAGCAGCATTAGCTAAAGCATAGTCATAGCTCTGCATAAGTCCATCATAATGGACACTTTCGTTAATAGTTTGCTGTCCAGAGTCAAAGTCTTTCTGGAGCTTCACTTTATCGCTGTCGGTTGCTACTTTTTGTTTCTGCTCAGCTGCTAACGAAGTGTTTACAGGAGAAAGTTTTATGCCCCAGCTAAATTTCACATCACTTGCTTTAACGAAACTGTTAGCTGCTATTATTTTTTCACTGGTGGTTAGAGTGATTGGACCATATTTTTTGTCAGTCGCCGGGGCCTTTAGTTGTGTGCCATCATTGTTGATAAGGGCTTTTCTGTCTAAATTGTTACTCAGAAGGTGATAATACAACTCAGCTTTGTTTGTAGCCGCATTCCAAATATAGAACAAGCCGTCAACATTAAAGTCAGACTGCTTTGCAGTATTAAAACTAATCCCAACGGGTTTTCCTGTGACGTCATAGAGTTTAACGTTTGCGGTAGTCTTTGCAGTAACAAAACTATAGGTTAAATCAGAGTAGTCGGTCGTTGGTAAGTAATTTCTCAGGTTGATACAGTTTTCATCTATGTATTCATCATGATGATTATGCAGGCGGAAAATATAGCCTTCAAAATCTTCTGCCCAAGGTTCAACGGCTAAATCAACTTTTATTTTCTGCCCCTTTTTTAAAATATGTTTGGTTTTCATTTCGTTTAAAGTCTGAGTGGCTGTCTTTTTGAGAACGGTGGCCGTTGTAACCCCATTGTAAGTTAAAGGATAACCATCTAAACTTGCCACATTATAGGCTTTGACATAGCGATTTTTACCAATGGCATAATATTTTTTCCCTTTAATTTTTGTGAGTGGCAGATAGAAAATATGCTCATCGTTATCTGATTTAAAGTATTTACTATAATAGTATTTTGGTCTTGACTTAACTTGTTTAACTTTGCCTTGATATTTAACGATAGCTCGCTTAGGTAAAGTGTGGCCACTCTTGTTACCGGCCTTAGTATAAACAGCTGATTTTTGTAATAAAACAACTTTGCCCTTTTTACTGTTTTTACCGTTAACTTCCTTGACATCAGCGGCATTAATGTAGCAGCCATTACCAATGTTATAGAATTTTTGCCCATTAATTATTTTGGAGCCGTAATATTGCATAACATCTGCATTGAATCCTGGAATGTACTTATAGCCATTGGCATCATCTTCAGCATAAGGCAGATATTTGTTCTTGTTTTTAATTTTATGACCATATTTATTATAAAGATGGGCATCATAGATTAACGTGATTTTACCTTTTGCGGTCTTTTTACTGCTTTTGGCAGCTGCAACTGTTTGTATTTGATTGCAATTTGCTAAAAAAGGTGTGACGACCAATGCCAAAGCCGTGATCGCCAAGCAGATTTTTTTGGTTAATTTCATGATTTACCTCCTTACTAATCCTTTCTACTGAATTTATTATAACCTAATATAGGTGCCACAATACATGTCATACAGTAAAAGAATAAAGGCTGACAAAGTTTAGCTTAAGTTTCAAATCATTAATAAGTTTTAAGCAAAAAACCCGTATAATTAGGGTAAGAGAAAAGAGGTATCAAGATGAAGCTTCCAAATTTAATCAAGTTTGAAAAAACTGGGATAGGTATTGCAACAATGGCATTAGGTTTAGTCGTAACGGTGCAAACAAACGTAAATGTGGCTGCTGCAACAGAAACTCCTGCTGTTGTCCCAATTAGTGCGACAGGTTTGCCATCTGATGCCGGTCTTTGGATTGGCACTGATGGCAGCTGCACATGGCAATACGATGTTATTAGTAGAACTTTGCGGATTAGTGGCGCGCAAAAGAGCAGTCAATTATCCAGCACACCATTTTTAAAGCAGTTTAAATGGTCTGGTAATATTGAGCATATTGTGTTTGAAACACCGATTCAAATGGCTCCGAATTCGGCAGAAAAGTTTTCCGGTCTTGAGTATTTGGAGGATATTACGGGCCTCGACAAGGTTGATACTAGTCAAGTGACAAATATGGCTTTGCTTTTTACTAATGACAAAGCTCTAATTAAAGCTGATGTGAGTCACTTTGATACCAGCCAAGTGACTAGCATGGAACGAATGTTTGACAACACAGCCTTAACAGAAGTAGATTTGAGCAGTTTTAATACAAGCAAAGTCACAAATATGAGCGGCATGTTTAGAAACAGCCCGATGAAACATCTTAATCTGAAAAGTTTTGCTACCAGCCGAGTGACCAATATGGCAGAGATGTTTGCGGATAGCGATGTGGCAGAACTTAATCTAGCTAATTTTGATACTAGTAATGTCACTAACATGGCTGGTATGTTTGCTGGAATAAAAGTTACTGAACTAAATCTTAAGCACTTTGATACCAGAAAAGTTAATAATATGTCTGATATGTTTTCCAGTACCTCAAATTTGTCAAGTCTTGATCTGAGTAATTTTGCTACCAGTCAAGTGACTAATATGGCGGAAATGTTTTCGGGCAGTACAGTTATTCACTTAAACCTGGCTAATTGGGACACCAAAAACGTCACCAGTATGAAAAATATGTTCCAAGGGTGTTCTGACTTAACTAAACTTGACTTAAGCGGCTTTAATACCGGTAATGTTACAGACATGTCGGGGATGTTTGCAAAATTCGCCCATTTGGATCAGCTAAATTTCAGTCACTTTGATACGAGTAAAGTTGAAGATATGAGAGAAATGTTCGCAGACAATCCAGCTGTTACTAGTTTAGATTTAAGTAGTTTTGATACCAGCAACGTTATTAATATGATCTCGCTGTTTTCTGGAGACAGCTCTTTGACCAAACTCAATTTAACGGGCTGGAACACCAAGAACGTACGCTGGATGAATTCAATGTTCAGTGGCGACAGCAGTCTAAAAGACATTGACTTGAGTCACTTTAATACTGCCAAAGTTACTGATATGCTTAGGATGTTTAAAGGTGCAAAAAGTCTTGAGCAGCTTGACCTGCATACTTGGGATACACGTCAGGTTACCAGGGTCAGCCAAATGTTTATGGACTGTGATAATCTTGTTTTTGTTGATTTACGTGGCTGGCGGTTACCAAAAATGTATGATTCAACGGAAATGTTTACTAATGATCAAGAGCTCGCTGGAGTTGATTTAAGCCATTTTAATATTCATAACAGTAGGATTTTAAATCAGGCAGGTAATCCTAAAGGATTTGCTGTCAAGCTCGGTCATTACCGCTTACGTAAGAGTTCGGGAGTAGGTCAAGGCTTTAAACATATTCA
Organism: Lactobacillus kimbladii; assembly: GCF_014323605.1. Lineage (GTDB taxonomy): Bacteria > Bacillota > Bacilli > Lactobacillales > Lactobacillaceae > Lactobacillus > Lactobacillus kimbladii_B. The sequence goes on from NZ_SCMB01000004.1 coordinate 56,496, forward strand.
AGCTGTTGGCAAAGGCACAATTGTCAAGCCTCGGGGCAAAAAATATACGGAAAAACAATTGCTAAAACTGTATAACCATTCGGCTAAAAAGAGTCCTAAAGAAACGTATGTCATGTATAATGGCAAAAAGCCACAGCTGCCTAAAGGGATTAATCTCAAATAGATAAGAAAAGGCTAGTTCGTAATTAAAAACGAATTAGCCTTTTTCTATTAGTCTAAAAGATTTAATCGCCCTGAGGAACAGACATAGTTGTCAGTTGCTCTTTAGCAGTTTTAACATACCAGACAGCTTCAGCAACTTGGGCGATAGTTGCCTTATCAGATCTTATTATGGCAGAGGCATTACTTAAGGAGCAATCATAATTATTCATTAGATCCGTATCATATTTAGCGTTTTGATCTAAATCTTTGCCCTCATTAAAAAGTGCTAGTAATTCTTGCTTGTCAGCAGTCGTTGCAATTCTTTGATCATTTTTGGCCTGCTCAATCGTATTAAGTGCTTTCAGCTTTAACCCGCTGACATATTTAACATCGCTAACTTTGATAAAGTTATTGCCATAGTTTAATTTTTGGTTATTACTGTGGGTTACTGAATCTTGATCTGGTATCGGATTTGGTTGCTTGTCATCAATCACATTAGTATCGCTGTAATTTAGACAGTGATAAAACAGTTCCGCCTTGTTTTTCTCAGGAATCCACAAGTACATTAAGCCATCAACCGTCAGATTACTATGTGTCGGCTTCATGATATGCTTGCCAGTTGCCTTGCCAGAAGTATCATAAAGTTCAACGCTGTTGCCTGCTAATGGGGTGACATAAGTGTAGACTAAGTCACTGTAATCAATAATAGGCAGGTTCCTTTTCAGTTTAACTTCGTATTCTGAAACATATTCGTCTGGGTGATCGTGCAATCTGTATATATAACCCTCAAAGCCATCAATTTCGTATGGAATAACAGTTAAATCAAGTTTAATCTTTTGTCCTTTTTTCAGTTTCCGCTTTGCAGCAGAATAATTTACCGTTGTGCTGGAGGTGTTCCTAAGGACAGTCGCTGACGAAACACCATTGTAGCGAGCAATGTGACCGTTAATGTAGCCGACATTAGCTGCCTTAATGTAGCGATTATGTCCTAAAGAGTAATAATATTTCCCTTTAATTTTATGAGTAGGTATATATCTGGGTTTGAAGTATCTGTCTAAATCATTAAGATAATAAAAGTATTTGGGTGTTTTAGTAGCAGTCTTAGCTTTTCCTTGATACTTGACAATTGCATCAGTTCTTAATTTCTTACCAGTTGCTTTGCCAGTCTTGGTGTAAATCAATGAATTGTGACTTAATACTAGTTTGCCTTTTTTAATATTATGACCTTTTACTTCTAAAATATCGGCATTTTTAACGTAATAGTTATGACCAAGGTTGTAAAATTTTTGCCCGTTAATTTTTTTAGTACCGTAGTAGGAATAACTGGTTCTGCCATCGCTGTATTCATCAATTTCCATGTCAGTAATCACGTAGCCCTTGGAATCAGCGCTAAAACCTTCAGGAACGGTAAAGCCGTGAGAAATATTCAATTTTATTTTATGACCTGAAGGATTGTAAACATAATCGTTTTTAAGCAGCGTAACTTCTCCTTTGGCTTTCTGAGCAGCTTTTACTGTTGGGGAATTGGTGATATTTGGCAATAATGGACTAGCAGTTAATAATAAGGCTGTTAGTCCAATACAAATTTTCTTAAAACGTTTCATATTATGACCTCACAAATTATGACCTTACAAAGATGAGCTTATAGTTTAATGTTATCGTAACCCAAAATGAAACTCAAATTTATTTTATCTGGTGAATTTAATGGATTTTTCTGGCTTTCATTATTTTTAACAACTAGGAAAATTATATTTTGGGTTTGAAACGGCTTATAATTAAGTTAATGAAAAGGAGGTCATGATAATGAATCATAACCATTCAAGACAAATTTTAAGTTTAGTTAAAAAAGTTGGTATTAGCAGCAGTCTTGCTTTTTGTGGTCTGAACTTAATGGCAGCTGCTGTTAAGCCGGTTTCTGCTGCAACTAATAAACCTAATGCTAGCGATCAAGTGAATAATGATATTCAAGAAATACCAGGTATTTGGTCAGGCAAAGATGGCGACTGCAGCTGGAATTATGATATTGTTACCAGAACCCTGACAATTAAAGGAACTCAGAAAAATAGCACTCTTTCGAGTCGCCCGTTTAATGAAGAATGGAGTTGGGGGAATAATATTACCCATATTGTTTTTGCCTCCCCCGTAAAACTTCCTGCAGATTCAAAATATAAGTTTAGCGAGCTAAATAATTTGAAAGACATTAAGGGACTGGACTTAGTTGACACCAGTGAAGTCACTGACATGAGTGGCTTGTTTGATATGGATCAGGCTCTGACTGAGCTTGATTTAAGTCACTTTCAAACTGATAAAGTAACTGATATGAGTAGAATGTTTGAGTCTACAGGACTATCAACGCTAGATTTGAGCAGTTTTAATACTAGCAATGTCACTAACATGAATTATATGTTTAGTAATTGCACTGCTGAAAACATTAACTTGACCAGTTTTAATACTAGTAATGTCACTAAAATGGATTATATGTTCAATGGCTGCACTGCCAAAAGCATTAACTTGAGTAGTTTTAACACCAGTCGCGTTACTGAAATGAGTGATATGTTTAGTCTAACCAAACTTCAAAATCTTAATTTTGCTGACCTTGATACAAGCAATGTGACTGATATGTCAGGAATGTTTGAGCGGGCTGATATTTCTAATTTAGATTTTGCCAAACTCAATACTAGTAAAGTTACAGACATGGAATACATGTTCTCAGGAACAACTGGGGTAAAGACTCTGGACCTTAGTTCATTAGATACCAGTAATGTTATTAAGATGTCAAATATGTTTGCTTCAAGCAAAATAACAAAATTAGTTTTAGACAATTGGGACACCAATAAGGTAACAGATATGTCGTATATGTTTGCTGACTGTCCTAATTTAACGGATGTTGACTTGAGCAAATTGCATACGGCGAATGTCACAAACATGTCATACATGTTCGAGGGCTTTTCACAGATAGAGCAATTAAATCTAGCCAAACTTGATACTCATAATGTTAAAAACATGAGAGGAATGTTTGCGAAAAATCCTAATCTAAAAAGTATAAATTTGAATCATTTAGATACGTCAAATGCAACCAATATGCGGGAAATGTTTGCAAAAAATCCTAATTTAAAAAGTATAAATTTAAATCATTTAGATACATCAAATGTAACTAATATGCGGGAAATGTTTGCGGAAGATCCTACTATAGAAAGTCTAGATTTAAGTCATTTAAATACTGCAAAAGTTACCACCATGTGGGGGATGTTTACTGGAGATTATTCTTTAACCAATTTGAACCTGGATGGCTGGAATACTGAGAATGTTAAAGACATGACTTATATGTTTACTGATAATAAGAGTTTGATTAGCATAGATCTTTCGCATTTCAGAATGACTAATGTTACTAGTACGACTGGTATGTTTAATGATTGTACTAATCTGATGTATGTGAATTTAAGTGGCTGGCATTTACCGAAATTAAAATCTTCAACTATAATGTTTGAAAACGATAAAAAATTAGTTGGAGTTGATTTAAGTCATTTTAATATCCATAATAGTCAGATTTTGCTCAAAGCTGGTAATCCAAAAGGCTTTGTTGTCAAGCTCGGGCATTACCGCTTACGTAAGAGTTCGGGAGTGGGTCAAGGATTTAAGCATATCCAAGCAGTGGGTAAAGGGACAATTAGGAAGCCTAAAGGCAAGAAATATACGGAAAAACAATTGCTAAAACTGTATAACAATTCGGCTAAAAAGAGTCCCAAGGAAACTTATGTCATGTATAATGGCAAAAGACCACAGCTGCCTAAAGGGTTCAAACTTAAATAATATAAAAAAGACTAGTTCGCTTTAACTGCGAATTAGTCTTTTGTTCTATTAGTGAGGACACTGAAGATTATTTTAATTTGCCTTCATCCATTAATTGAGAATCACGTTTTGCCAGTTTCTTATTATGTGCTTGATGACCTTTATCAGACAAATCAGCATTAAACTTGTAGCCTCGTTTCTTCAAAGCTTTAATATCATTTTTTACATCTTTTTTATAAAGTGTAGGATATTTCTTATAATATTTATAATCTTGCAAATAAATCTTATAAATGATAGTGTCAGACCACCCACCATGATCATTTGTAGGTGCTTTTGCTTTCTTTGGCTTTTGTACAGGTTGTGGCTTTAAATCGCCTGATGGTTTAGTAGTAGGAACATTTTCCAATTTAATCTGTCTGTTTAACCATTTAATTTCTGCATTAAGATATTTCTTGAAAGTCTTGGCATACTTAGACTTATAATTTTTAAAATGCTTCAAGATCTTCTTGTAAAGGGCTAATTTTTTAGTCTTATTCGTTAGCTTCTGCCCCTTCTTGACGTTCTTATTGAAATAATTATTTGCTTTTTGGTGGCGTTTTGACCAAGTTTTCTTAGTTTTGTGGATATTGGTCTTTGGTTCGGGATCATTATCTTGGATAGGTTGCGAAATTGGTTCAGCTACAGGAGTTTCAGTTTTATCTGTTGCACTTGTATCTGGATTATTTGTATTAGTGTTGGTATTAGTATTTGTTTGGTCAGTTGCAGCGACATCTGCTAAAACAGCTGAAGTTTGACTAATAACTGGCGCTAAAACGGTAATACCCGCGACAGCTGCAACAATAATATTTTTATGTAATTTCACTTTGGTTTACTCCTTTAAATTTGATTTCAATATCCTTTATCGTTAGGCTGGTCATCACGTTTTGTCAGTTTATAGCTATTTTTTAATAATCAGTAACTGATAAATCGGCATTAAACTGATAGTCTCGTTTTCGCCAGACTCTACATATTGTCTATTATATTTGCTTGGACTATTTTTGTAAAACTAATATTGCTCCGGCCAGTAGCCATTTAATCACCCGGTGGAGTAGACATAGTTGTCAGCTGCTCTTTAGCGGTTTTTACATACCAGACAGCTTCATCTACCTGCGTGACAGTTGCCTTATCAGACCTTAACATAGCAGAAGCGTTTCTTAAGGCACAATCATAATTAGACATAAGATCATGATAAGCGCTATTTTGTGCTAGATCTTTTCCTTCATTAAAAAGTGTGAGTAGTTCCTGTTTGTCAGCTCCTGTCGCAATCTTTTGCCCATTTTCAGCTTGCTCAATCGTATTCAGTGATTTTAACTTTAACCCGCTGACGTATTTCACATCGTTCACCTTAATAAAGTTATTGCCATAGATTAGTGCTTGCTTTTTTGCAGGGTAAGTTGGCTCTGAATTTGGCACCAGGTTTGGTTGGTTGGCATCAATCACACTAGCGTCACTGTAATTTAAACAATGATAAAACAGTTCCGCCTTGTTTTCCTCAGGTACCCAGAGGTACATTAAGCCATCAACTGTCAGATTACTGTATTGTGGCTTTATAATACGTTTACCAATTGTCTTGCCAGATGTGTCATAAAGTTCAACGCTGTTATCTGTCACTGGCGTAACGTAAGTATAAACTAAGTCGCGATAATCAATAATAGGCAAATTCTTTTTCAATTTAACATCGTCTTCATCAACATATTCATCCGGATAGTCGTGCAGTCTGTAAAGATAACCCTCAAAGCCATCATTTTGGTAAGGAATAACAGTTAAATCAAGTTTAATCTTCTGTCCTTTTTTCAGTTTACGTTTAACGGCAGAATAATTTACCGTTATGCTGGCGGTGTTCTTAAGAACAGTCGCTGACGAAACACCGTTGTAGCGAGCAATGTGACCGTTAATATAGCCGACGTTGGCTGCTTTAATGTAACTGTTATGTCCTAAGGAGTAAAAATATTTTCCTTTTATTTTGTGGGCAGGTACGTATTTGGCTTGGAAGTACCTTGCGACATCATTAAGGTAGTAAAAATATTTGGGTGTTTTAGTAGCAGTCTTAGCTTTTCCTTGGTACTTAACAACTGTATTAGTTCTTAGTTTCTTTCCCGTTGTTTTGCCAGTCTTGGTGTAAATCAGTGCATCGTGTTTGATAGTCAATTTGCCTTGTGTGATATTGCGCCCATTGACTTTTAAAACATTAGCATTATTAATGTAATAGTTATGCCCTAAGTGGTAAAATTTTTGTCCGTTAATTTTTTTAGTGCCGTAGTAGGGATAACTGGTTCTACTGTCATCATCATAAACTATCATTTCTGTAGTTAAATAGCCCTTGGAATCAGCATTAAAGCCGTTAGGAATGTTATAGCTATGTGTACCCCGATTTTGCTTCAATTTTATTTTATGGCCTGACGGGTTGTAAACATAATCGCTCTCAAGCAGCATGACTTTTCCTTTGGTTTTCTGAGCAGCTTCTACTGTTTGGCAGTTAGCGGTATATGGTAAAAATAGAGTGGTGGATAGAGCCAGGGCTGTTAAGCCAATGCCAACTTTCTTGAAAAATTTCATATCTTCACCTCATTATCTATGATTTTGTACCTAATATAATTATAACGTAAACTAGTTAGTAAAATCAGAGCAAACAGACGTTCATTTATTTTTGCTAGCGGACAAATACTTGTATAATTAGGTTAGTAAGTATCTAGAAGTAAATAAAGAAGATGTAATGATGAAGCAAGAATCATTATTTGCAAATAGTGGGCAAAATGAACCTTTGGCTAACCGCGTACGGCCCCAAAATCTAGCTCAGTTTGTAGGACAAGAACAGCTGCTGGGACCGGGAAAAATTCTGCGGGAAATCATTGATAATGACCAAGTTTCCTCAATGATTTTTTGGGGACCACCGGGAGTCGGCAAAACGACTTTGGCTGAAATAATTGCCCGGCAGAGTCAAGCGAGCTTTTTTAATTTTAGTGCGGTTGACAGTAGCATCACTAAAATTCGCAAAATTATGAAGCAGGCTGAAGCAGAACACGAAGTGGGGCAAAAAACGCTGGTATTTGTAGATGAAATCCATCGTTTTAATAAAGCACAACAAGATGCTTTTTTACCCTACGTTGAGCGTGGCAGTATCACCTTAATTGGCGCCACGACCGAAAATCCTTCCTTTGAAGTTAACTCGGCGCTGCTTTCACGCTGTAAGGTTTTTGTCTTAAAACCGCTTGAAGTCAAAGATATCATTAAGTTATTACAAAATGCTTTACGCAACCCTAACGGTTTTGGCAAGTTAACCGTTAAAATCAGTAAGCAAGAGATTAAAGCCATTGCCAAATTTGCCAACGGTGATGCCAGAACTGCTTTAAATACGCTGGAGATGGCAGTCTTAAACGGCAACAAAAGTGGTAATACGATTGCTGTGACTATGGACAGTTTGGGACAATTAATTACCCAAAAGTCGGTCCTGTATGATAAAGACGGAGAAGAACACTACAATATCATCTCCGCTTTGCATAAATCGATGCGTAACAGCGATGTAGATGCGGCAATTTATTGGCTGTCGCGAATGCTTGAAGGGGGAGAAGATCCTCTTTATATAGCACGTAGACTAGTGCGTTTTGCCAGTGAAGATATTGGCTTGGCAGATACTAATGCACTAAATGTGGCGGTCAACGTCTTTCAGGCTTGTCAATTTATAGGGATGCCGGAATGTGATGTGCATTTGACGGAAGCAGTGATTTATTTGTCGCTCGCGCCGAAGTCAAACGCAGTTTATAAGGCTAGACTAGCCGCTGAAGAAGATGTCAAAAAGACTGTTGATGAACCAGTGCCGCTGCAGATCCGCAACGCGCCCACCAAGTTGATGAAAGATTTAGGTTATGGCAAAGGTTACCAGCTGGCGCATTATGCTAAAGACAAGTTAACGACAATGAAAACTATGCCACCAAGTTTAGAGGGACACGAATATTATTTGCCAACCTCGCAAGGTCATGAAGACCGCTTTAAAAAGAGGCTGGAACAAATTAAAGAATGGCACAAAGAACACGATAAATAGCGCTCAGCTTTTAAAGTCTAACCTCATTAGTTTTAATTACCGGGACACTAAAAGAATAATATAACAGATCGATTAGCTGGATGATGAATTAAGCGGACACTGCTATTTGAGCATCAACTAAAAAGCAGGCAAACCACAATTTGAGTGGTTTGCCTGTTTTCGTGCTCTTTCTTTTCTGTGGCAATATTTACTTAAATTCATTATTTAACGAAAAGCATGTTGCCTGAAGCCCACATAATGTAAAAAAACAGAATAACACAAATTATTAGAGCTAATAGCCAACCTAAAACCAAACTTATAATAAAGGTAATATGTTTGTGTTGAAAAAATGTTGTCAATACTTCCGCTAAAGCTGATAGTAGAAGACCTAAGGCGCCAACGCTTAAATCAACAGATTTGAAAAACGGTAAGATTAAAACCAATAAGAATGCGCCTAATACAATAAACCATAAATATTTATAGCCATGATCTATTAGCAGTTGTTCTTTCATCGTAGTCTGGTTTTTGATCATTATTAATAGCTCCAATCATGATATTGCCAAGATTTATTATGCACAAAGCAATATTAAATTTTTCACAGATACCAACTTTTGTATGTCTCTCTGAATTTTTTTCAGATAAAAAAAAGCAGTTTTAATTTAACTTAAAATTTCAGTTATACCTATGATAATAATAACTTATAGGTTAGTACATAACTATTAAGATGTAAAGCGAGTAATTAAAAATAAATTAAATTTATTGCCAAATATTATAAGAATAAGCGCAGTACTTATTATTTTTTATGATTTAATCGCAATTACTGATTATACTGTTGATTAACATTATATTTCATTTATAATTATATAATAATTAAAAAATTCAAGAAAGAAAGGTTATAGGAAATGAGATGAAAATGAAATTAGCAAGAGCTGCTTTATTATTGTTGTGTCCATTTGGAATGGCGCTTTTTTTCTCCAATAAGCCGAATTTTAACTTAATATGGTCAATTAGTGCGTTCATCATGACAATAATTGCTACAGCTTGGCTTGAGGTAAAAGAAGATACATTTATTGACCAAGTCGAAAATGACTTAATTTACTGTATGGTATTACAAGGCGCACCTATTAGTTTTGAAACTTTATATTTGTTAAATATGACAGATGAGCAAGAAGACCACCCGTTATTGATACTCTTTATTATTGTTTTAAATTTAATCTGTGTGTTCTTACTTGACTATTTAATTAATCGAGTTAAATTTTACAAAGTTGAAGATAAAAATGATTAAAATTTAACATAATTTGAGTACCAGGCTATTAAAATGCTTAGTACTTTTTTTCTAGCATAAAGTTCGTCAGACTATTTGATATATATCGGTTTTTTAGTTGTCTCTTCCAATAGTTTTTTTAGTTTAGAGTGGTAAAAGTTACGAACTTTTATTTGATAAAAATTACTTCAGTCTTGTAAATATAATTTGTAATTTACAAAGCAGAGACATTAATAATATACTTAAATAAAGTAGCAGTGTATGCATAATAATAATCGATTATATGAATATAGGCAAAAAATGAGTAGCACATCAGTGATAGAAAACGTCATAATTAACGGCACTAAACTTTATTTTTCAATTAGTTCAAAGCAAGGCCGGAAACCAATCATTTTATACTTGCATGGTGGACCGGGCGATGCCTGCATCCCCTTGACTAAAAAATTTAATAGCGAACTGGAAGATCATTTTATCTTTGTCAATTTGGAACAAAGGGGCAGTGGACTATCGTATTACAAATTTTCACCTGAAGAAAACTTGTCCATTAATACCATCTTGGCAGATATACATCAGTTTGTGCTTTATTTATTAAAACGGTTAAAACAAGATAAATTGATTATTATGGGTCATTCTTGGGGTACGGTTTTAGGACTCTATTTTATTCAAATGTATCCAGACCTAGTTACGCAATATATCGGAATTGGTCAAGTCGTTAATATGAAAAAGAATATTGTTTTACAAAAAGCTTTTTTACAAACAAAAATGAAAAATACTGCCAAACTTGATCAACTTGATTTTGTACAAGAACCAACTAAAGCCAGCCTGAAATTAACTAAAATGATTGTGGCTTATGGCGGCTCGATCTATGGCGCTAAAAACTACCGTAAATTAATTTGGCCGTTTATATCCGCTAAAGATTATTCTTTTAAAGACTTAATTCATCGTTTGCAGGGCTCGAAGCAATCAATTCAATATTTTTGGGAAGAACTGATGGCCGTAAATTTCGAAAACAGCGTGCATTTTGCCGTTCCCATCACTTTTTGTGAGGGCAGGCATGACCATCATGTGTCCTCGCAGTTGACTGCAGAATATGCTGCTAAAATTACTAGTTCGTGCAAATTGATTTGGTTTGACCATTCTGGTCATTTCCCGCAGTGGGAAGAGCCAACTAAATTTAATCAGGAAATTATTAGACTTTTAGAACCACAAGCAAACTAAAAAACTGGCAAATCACGTAGATTTACCAGTTTTTTATGTTTAATTAGACTTTATTAGTTATTCTGAAAATTACTTAAAAACTTCGCGGTTTTTTCATTTTGCGGGTGATTGAATAACTGATCAGGTTTACCTTGTTCGGCTATTACACCGTCGCTGATGAAAAACATTTGATCAGAAATTTCTTTAGCAAATGCCATTTCGTGCGTTACGATAATCATCGTTAAACCTGTAGTGGCCAGGTTCTTCATGACGCTTAAAACTTCACCGACCATTTCTGGATCCAAAGCACTAGTAGGCTCATCAAATAACAGAATTTCAGGATCCATGCAGATAGCGCGGGCAATCGCAACCCGTTGTTGTTGTCCACCTGAAAGTTGGTTGGGACGAGCATTAACGTATTGCTCCATACCTACTTTTTTCAGATTAGCAAGTGCAATTTTACGAGCCTCGTCTTTTGACCGTTTTAATACTAACTCTTGACCTACCATACAATTAGCTAAAACATTCTTGTTTTCAAACAAGTCAAATTGTTGGAAAACCATGCCGACTTTAGCACGATAAATATTGCGATTGTAGTTTGGTGCCAAAACATTTTTGCCGTGAAAATCAACTTCACCAGCAGTGGGTTCCTCAAGCAAATTGATGCAGCGCAAAGTTGTTGATTTACCGCCACCTGACGGGCCAATAATGGTGGCAATTTCACCTTTATTAATGTCAAAAGAGATATCTTTCAAAACCTGGTGTTCACCGAATGTTTTCTTGATGTGCTTTAAACTTAAAATAGTTTCGTTTGTTTCAGTCATTAGTTCTTAGCCTCCATGTCTTTAGGTGTGCCCACTTGAACTTGGTTTGCCATTAAGTTGTAATTCTTACTTCCTTGGAGGTGTTTTTCAATTAAGTTGAAAATTCTCGTGATAGTAAAGGTCAAGATGAGGTAGATAGCAGAAATTGTCAGGTAAGTTGGGAAGAACTTGAATGTCTGACTAGCAACAGTTGAACCAACGAAGAACAACTCTGATACGGAGATGATGCTCAGGACTGAAGTATCCTTGATATTAACGATAAATTCGTTAGTAATTGAAGGCAGGCAATTCTTGATCGCTTGTGGCAAAATAATATGCCACATTCTTTGATTATGAGTCATTCCCAACGCGCTGGCTGCTTCAAATTGACCTTCGGGTGTAGAAATAATTCCTCCCCGAATGATTTCGGCTAAATATGCTCCAGTATTGATGGAAACAATGATTAGTGCGGCAATGGTTCTGTCAATGTTCAAGTGCCAGAATTGGGCAATACCATAGTAAATAACAGCAGCTTGAACCATCATTGGCGTACCCCGGAAAATTTCAATATAAACTGAAAGCAACCAGTTGACAAACTTGAGCAGCCATCTTTTACCACCGGTTGTTGGTGTAGGAATAGTTCTCACAATACCAACGGCCAATCCAATAAAGAAGCCTGCTATGGTACCTACAGAAGCCAGAAGAAGCGTCATGCCGATACCATTTAAGATCATGCCGCCATATTGGCGCCACATAGATACTAACCAAGGCTCTGACTTAGCCTTTTTACCTCTTTTATCATTATCAGTTTTAGGCTGCTGCTTAACAGCTTCAGTCATTAACCTAACCCTTTTTGCTTGAGGAATAGTAGCTAAAATTTGGTTGACACTCTTGAGCAGTGCCTTGTTAGGCTTAGCAATTCCGATTGAGGTAACAGACTCTTCTTTAGTAGCGTGAAAACCAGCCATTTTGCTGACAGGAATTGACTTAATGTCAGGGTCAACCATCTTAAAGGAAGTTGATTCAGTGTCTTCGGCAACATAGCCGTCAATGGTACCTGAAATTAAACTTTGCCGCATTGCCGCAAAATCACGCATAGCCGGTTGTCTCTTAGCACCTTTTAACTGCTTGATTAAATCATAGTGGAAAGTGCCTTGCTGCGCTGTTAATTTGGCACCCTTAAAGTCGGTCAGCTTTTTAGCGTTGGCATATCTGCTGTTAATCTTGGTAATTACCACAAAAGTACTGTTTCTATATGGCTTAGAGAAATTAATGGCCTTTTCACGTTCAGCTGTTGGGCTCATCCCAGCGATAATCAAATCAGCTTTGCCACTGGTCAAAGCGGGGAGTAAACCATCCCATTCGGTCTTAACAACTTCTACTTTTCTATGTAATTTTTGACCAATAATTTTGGCAATTTTAACGTCATAGCCATTGGCGTATTCTTTCGACCCTTCAATTGGCACAGCACCATTGGCATTATTAGTCTGTGTCCAATTGTACGGCTGATAATTAGCTTCCATGGCGACTTTTAGCGTACCATCGTCCTTTTTGGCGTTAACTTCATTTAGACTAAAATTAGCCCCAATGCCCAAACAAGTGAATAAGGCAACTAAGGTAGCCAACCACTTAAATCTTGACTTCATTTTGAAAACCTCCACAAAATATGTTTCAAATAAAGCCAATACAATAAAAGCGTAAATAAAAACCTCGCTGTTACACAAAACAACGAGGTTATAATCTATTTTTTTAAACAAATCATATAGCGCTCCCCGGGGACTAACCGGGACAGTCTGCAAAATATTCTCTTGCAGCCCAACAAGAAGATTGAAACGAACAACATTCTTGTTTCGGCGGTAATTCTTACGCTAATCTTCAAAGTGTTCGCTCACTCAGATTAGTTTCGTAACGACCGCGACCTCTATTGCATTGGAAATTATTTAACTTAGAAAAATAATAGGCTATTAAGAGTGACTTGTCAATAATTTTATTTAAAAAATATTTTATAATTATCTCATTTATTATCTTTTACTATTTTAAAAGGGCACGGTGATCCTGCTCTCACTACCAGCCATTATCCTTTTGATAAGCACTTTTTTTCATTCTGGAAACATAGGGATTACCTGCTGTATAATAACGTAATTTTTTATTGGCCCATTCTAATTCGGATTGACTCACGCCAATTCTGGCACTGGTTTTAATTTCCTTAGCCCACTTTTTATGATTATCATCTAAATCAATTTTAAATGGAGAGTCAGATAAGAGGTGTAAATTCCACTTTTTACTGTGAATACCAAAAGCCTGCATCATTTTCGCAGGACCATTAGTTAAAAGCACCCCATTTTTGCCGGCACGATTTTTAATCATCTGCTCTATGCCCCAGACTGGTTCGATGGCTCTAATTAAAACTCCTTGCGGCTCATTATATTCTTGTGTTGCAACATCGAAAAAGAAATACTGTCTTTGGGCGTAAATGTAGATAGTTCCGCCTTTACGATAAAGACCTTCATTAGCCGGACTGCGATGACCGCCGTATGAATGTGCTGCTCGGTCTTTAACGCCTAAGTAAGCTTCAGCTTCCACAATATAGCCACCCATTATATTCTGGCCATCATTATATGTTAATGGTCTGCCAATCAAGTCTTTAGTAATAGCAGCAGTTGATTTATTAGAGAAATAAGTTGAATAATTCATTTTTTCTTCCGTGTAGTAAACTTAAACTAAAAGGAGATATTACAATGACAAAGATAAAATTAGTACGCATTTACGACCATGAGCAGCCTGCTGGCTACCGCATTTTAGTTGATCGTCTGTGGCCACGAGGCAAAAGCAAAAAAGATGCTAACTTGGATGAGTGGGTCAAAGAAATTGGTCCCAGCACCGAATTGCGTAAGTGGTTCAATCACGATGATACTAAATATCCTGAGTTTAGGCAAAAGTACATTGCTGAATTAGAACATAATCCTGTGACTGCCAGTTTTATCACCCGAGTGAAAGACGAACTTGCAAAACAAGATGTCCTTTTTCTTTATGGTGCAAAGAATAAAGAGCACAACCAGGCAGTTGTGCTCAAAGAATACGTTGAACAAAGATTATAGTTTCCGTCTTTTCTTTTTTGCTCGTATAAAATGAAAAGCAATAGTTAAGAGAAGAATACCGAACACAATAAGGGCAAAAGTTGTATTAGGCAGTTCGTAATGTAACGGTTGCAAAGACAATAAAAGTTTAAGAGCAATGATAGCAATTAAAACGTAAGCCATCGGTTGCAGTTCAGGAATAATGTCCATCAATTTGATTATGATTTCGGCAACACCGCGCATACACAAGATACCGATCATGCCACCAATTAATACCACTACCGGATTACTGGAAACCGCTAGAGCAGCTAAAACTGAATCAATTGAAAAAACGATATCCATTGCTTCAATTGAAATAACGGTCCGCCAGAAAAGTGACAGAAAATGTTTGCCCTTTTTGGGAGTGTGCTTAGTAATTTTTGCACTTTCAATCTTTGCGTTAGTGGCAGCCTTTTGGGGATGCCTTTGCTCGTAGAAAAACTTGAACGATAAATAGAAAAGATAGAGACTTCCTGCTAATTTAATTTCCCAAAAATTGATCAGATAAGTACCAATGCCAATCACAATGAAGCGAAAAATGTATGCGCCCCAAAGACCATAGAATAATGACTTTTCCTGTTGTTTCTTGTCAGGCAAAATCTTGGTTTGAGCTGCCAAAACAACTGCATTATCAACAGAAAGCAAGCATTCCATTAGAATCAGGGTTAAGATGACGAGCCAATCTTTGCCACTGGTCAGTACGTGAATCCAATTACTTCCACTGAAAAAGGGAGCATACATTTTAAAAATTGCCATTTAATTAAAAGCTCTTTTCTAGTCCAGATTTATTTTTGATTACTGTGTCAAGTTTTAACAAGTATTATAGTGGTGCTCGGGTAAAAAACAATCCTAATAACATAAAGACTTTTTTTAAAAACTAGTTAAAGCTGTTTAAAAACATCTAGTGCATCCGCAATAATGGAAGAAATTCCTTCTGCTGGAATGGCAGTTTTATTAATTGCCCAAACTTTAGCTCCAGACTGCCTGTAAGATAAAAGCTGGGCAAAAGGGTACACGACGAAACTGGTGCCTGAAATAATTACGAGGTCAGAATTTTGCATTGCATTGACAGATTTGGCTAAACTGTCTCCGTTAATGGCTTCACCGTATAAAACAATTCCCGGTCTGATAATACCGCCACAATTTTCATGCTGGTAAGATTTGGCGTATTCAGCGTATGAAACTGGTTTATGGCACTTAGTGCAGTAAATATTATAAAGACAGCCATGAAATTCGGTCACGTGTTTATTGCCGGCTTTGGTATCCAAGCCATCAACATTTTGTGTAATTAGATCGCCTTTTTCGTTGCAAATCTCGGCAATTTTCTGGTGTATTTCATTTGGCTTGGCTTCAGGGAAATACATATTATCCATCACAAATTTGTAGAAGAATTCTGGTCGCTGATAAAGTGTTTCCTCACTTAAAATCGTTTCCGGACTTTCAGAGACGCCATCATAAATACCGTTTTTAGAGCGATAATCAGGAATACCAGAATGAGTTGAAACTCCGGCACCAGTCAGAAAAGTAATGTGGCGTGCCTGATCAATATCATTTTTTAACTCAGCTATTTCATTTGCATCAATCATAATTTTGCCTTTCTTAAAACTAATTCTGCTACTGCTAGTTTACTACAAGATTTTGTCTAACATATAGGGTTATTGCAATAAAAAACCATGCAGTTTCTTTTTAACTGTATGGTTTTCTTCATTTATTATAGAATTTGAATGTCATGTTCTTTGCATTTAGTAATCATATCGTGAGGCCAGACACTGGCTTGAACTTCACCGATATGAGCTTTGCCAAGCAAAAGCATACATAAGCGAGATTGACCAATTCCACCACCAATGGTATAAGGTAATTCTCCATCAAGCAACATGCGGTGAAATTCCAGTTTTTCACGATCAAGGCAATCAGCCTTCTTCAGTTGTTCGTGCAGGCTTTCAGGACTAACGCGAATCCCCATCGAAGAAATTTCGATTTTTTGCTTTAACGGTTCATACCAGAAAATCAGGTCACCGTTTAATTCCCAGTCATCATAATCGGGTGCACGACCATCGTGTGGCTTGCCGCTTCTCTTCAGTTTATCGCCGACTTTCATTATAAAGACAGCCTTTTCTTCAGCAGTTATTTTGTTTTCTCTTTCTTCAGGGCTGATGTCCGGCCAGCGATCTTCTAATTCTTGTGTAGTAATAAAGTAAAGTTTTTCTGGCAAACGGTAAGTAGAAGCAGGATAGCGGAAAGCACAGCCAGCTTCAATTTCCTTAATACCAGTAAAAATCTTGGTAACGGTACTTTTAAGAGTTTCTATCGTTCTCTCCTCTTTGGCAATGATTTTTTCCCAATCCCATTGGTCAACATAAATTGAATGAAAGTTATCTAAATCTTCATCGCGGCGAATGGCGTTCATGTTAGTAAAAAGACCCTCATGCATGTTAAAGCCATATTTCTTCAGTGCCATTCTTTTCCATTTGGCAAGTGAATGCACTATTTCGAGTGTGTCATCTGTTGGTAAATCCTTGGCATCAAAAGCAACTGGACGCTCAACGCCATTTAAGTTATCATTAAGCCCAGTATGCTTTTCGACGAAGAGTGGGGCCGACATCCGTTGTAAATGTAATTTTTTAGCTAAAACCTTTTGAAATTCTTCACGAATATAAACAATTGCTGCTTCGGTATCGCGAATTGTGAGAGTTGGATGATAATCTTCCGGTAAAATTAAAGTCATTGTTTTGACCTCCTGTAAATTTAAGGAAAAGAAAAAGCCCTTTGTCCCGTTTTTAATAAAAACAAGGACGAAAGGCTTTTTCCGCGGTACCACCTTAATTGCCCACATTCTGGGCCAACTCATGAAGCACTATCATGCTTCACCAGCGTGGTAACGTACTGGAGACGACACAACCTACTTTTACAAAAATTTCAGCGTGCTGCTAAAAGTGTTTTTCAATAACCCAGGGTCTAACGGTTTTCCACTATCACCGTTTCACTTAAAGAAGTAAGTTATCTACTCGTCTTTTTCATTGCATTTAATTTGATAATAATTTAATCATGATTTTAATAAAAATGCAAGTAAAATATCATTAATGTTGAATAAAATATCTAACGTCTGTCAATCTGTTATAATAGATGAAAATACAATTGAGGAGAGTTATATGGTAGTTTTTTATCTAATTTTGGATGCCTTGCTTCTAGGCTACACTTGTTATAGTTGGTACTGGCAGGCAAATATTGACTTAAAGGGACATTATCGCTCGTCTTCAGTTATTTGGGCCGTAATTTTTATTTGGATCGGTTTTGCCTGGCAATTAATTGAAAAGGGCGATCCGGGTCTTAGTATTTTCCTGGCAATCTTCTTGTTGATTGGTATTATTGATGGTTTTACGGGTCTGGCACCTAAAAGAGCTGTTGTTTCAGGTTACTTTCGTCGGACCGTCTCATATTCAGAGATTGCGATGGTCACTTTAATTAAGGTGCCTAATCCTAAGAAAAAGCAGGTAATTTGTATTTTAACAACCCAGAAGAACAGACAATATTACCTGCGCTTTTCTTACGGCGTAGCACAAATTGTCGAGGCACTTAAAAATCATATTCACCATGATATTAGGATTGAAATTCAAGATATTTTTTAAGCCACACAATTAACGTGGCTTTTTTAATGGGCTTATTTTTCTTCCCAGTTCATTTCCAGATATTTGGTAAAGCCACCCTTAAGGGCGCGCTTTTCTTTTACTTGTTTTAAAAAAGTTGCTTGATCAACATTTTTAAATTTGAGGTATGCCAAAATGACTTCGTAAACATCACCTAATTCCTCAATTAAATTAGTTTCAGTTTTAGCAGCCAGAACTTCATTAGTTTCTTCAATTAATTTTTGCTTTAAAGCCGGTTCTCTTTCTGCGGGAGCAAGTTCACGGTAAGTAGCATAGTGCGCAAATTCTGGTATTTTATCTCTAACTAATTTTTTCATTTTGATGAGCCTTTCTTACTAGTATTATTTTAAATTTTATTATACTGCTAATTTTTTCAAAAAATATGTGAAAAAGATAACAATATGTAGTAAAATTAACATAGTAGAGATATATTTATATTAGAAAGTGTGAAGATATGCGTAATAATGATTTTAATGATGTAGTACAAAATCGTCATTCTGTACGTCACTTTGATAAAAGTGTTAAAATTCCGCGTTCAGAATTTAAAGAAATGTTTGAAGAAACAGTAACTGCTCCTTCCGGTTGCAATTTGCAAGGTTGGCACTTTGAAGTAGCAGACACCCCGGAAACTATTGCTAAAGTTAAGAAATACATGCTGAGATTTAACGATCCCCAGATGGACAGCTGTGCCGCAGTTGTGCAAGTCTTTGCCGATGTTTATGCTTATAAAAAGTATCGTGAAAATTGGACTAAAGAATATGAGACAGGCAACATCACTAAGGAAAAATTAGACGAAGTCTTAAGAACCTTTTTGCCATCTTATGAAAATGGCACATATTATTCTTGTGCAATTGATTCCATTAGGTCTTGCTCACTTGCTGCTATGCAGTTTATGCTTGTTGCTCGCAACCATGGTTACGACACTAACCCAATTGCTGGCTATGATGAATCTAAAATTGCCAGGACCTTTAACTTGGAGCCAAAACGCTACTTACCAGTAATGGCAATAGTAATTGGCAAGAGCAATGAAACCGAAGAAACTATGGCTAAAACAACTCGCTACCCAGCTGAAACTGTTTATCACTTTGCGGAATAAATAATAAGAGCGCATTTTAAAAGCCTTCCGTCTTGGAAGGCTTTTTGTTATTTATAAAATTGGCGAAAGCATCCGTGAAAAACTTTGCAAAATCTTAAGCCAGCGACCCTGTTTGGCAATATCCTCAGGAGTCAATAATGAAGAAACTTTCATATCGTCTTCAAATGATTTGGCAACTTCACGAGTGAAATTTTTATCATAAAAAACTGCAACATCTTCAAAATTAAGATCATATGAGCGGTAATCCTGATTCATTGACCCCACTGTAGAAAAAGTATCGTCTACTACAATTGTTTTGGCATGAATAAAACCTTTGTTGTAAATATAAATTTTAATGCCATAACGGGATAATTCATTGGCATACCATTGGGTAGCGCGGTAAATAAATGGGTGGTCTGGTTTACACGGTATCATAATCCGTAAATCTACTCCTGACTGGGCAATTGTTTGCAAAGTGGCAAACATTGCATCATCAGGAATTAAATATGGTGTCTGAATCCAGAGCCGTTTTTTTGCTAAAGACATCAGCCGCATAATACCATTACGCATATTAGCATTATAGCGGTCAGGTCCGTCTGAAACTATTTGTGTTGCTACATCACCAGGATGAATCTCGTTTTCATCCAAGTTGGGGAAAAGGATAGTATTGAAAGCAATAACCTGATTTTCTTTTTGAATAGAGGCATTCCAATCCATCACAAACCGCTCTTGCAATAATAAAGAAGCAGATCCGACAATCCTCACTTGGCTGTCACGCCAATAACCAAATTTTTTCTTGCGACTCAGGTACTGATCCCCTATATTAAAGCCGCCAGTCCAGGAGGTTTTACCGTCAACTACCACAATTTTACGGTGCAAATGGTAGTTAATCCGGTACCGCGTAATCATGTTGCGAGAAGTAATAAAGGGCAGGACTACGCCACCGGCTTTTCTTAACTGATCAAACCAGGCTTTAGTTGCGCCCATAGACCCCCAAGCATCATATAACAAACGCACTGACACGCCTTCTTGTGCCTTTTTAATCAGTAAATTTAGAAAATCGTTGCCGATTTCATCATTATAAAAGGTATAAAATTCAACATTTACTGATTGCTTAGCGTTATTAATGTCAGCCATCATGTCATGAAACATTATTTTGCCGTCAGTATAGAGCTTAACGTGATTGTTTTTACTCAATGGTGATTCGCCATCATGATCAAAAAAATGTACCACCATTTTGGCTTTATTTGATGTATCAGATGTACTAATTTTCTTAGGTGCAGCAGTAATAGATTTTTGCACATTCCGCAACCCAATATGATGTTGCTTGTTAATGGCAAAAATATTTTCCTGTGAAATTCCCCGACCAAAAAAGCCGTAAATGATCATCCCTAAAACTGGGAAAACCAGCAGAATAATCAGCCAGGCCCAAGTAGTTGAGACAGAACGTCTTCTATGAAAGACGATATAAAAGGCTAGAATAGTATTAGTAATAATGATGATACGTCCTATGTCGCGGAGCAGAATCACACGTATTTCCTCCAAAAATCAAATTACTTCTTAATACCAATAAACTTATCAATAATGTCGATTACAAATGGATTATCGTGCATCCAGCTGTGTTCAGCGTATTTTTTACCGCGAATTTCAACTTCATGATAAGATTTAGCATAAGGAGCCAGAATATAGCGGATGCTTTTAGCAGAAGTGACGGAAATAAATTTGTCACTATTAGTGTTATCTAAAACATTACCATAAATATTTAATACTGAAATATTAGGATTAAACCGTTTGCGTCTGAGCAACAGATACAGATAGTGCAGATTAACTACAGCTGGACGACCTTTTTGGTTAAAGGCATTTACATTTGGGATATCTCCTAAATAAACAACACCGTCAAAAGGACCTGCGATAAACGCACATTTGACTAAATGAGGGAAATTTTTCTTTCGGTATTCACGCATTTCAGTCCGTACTATGCAGGGACATGCCAATGAATGTGCAATTGCTGAATAATGCGAAAAGTGGTACCTTTGAGCTAAAAAGGGCAGTGTAAAACGCAGGTAGTAGTCAATTGCATATACGCCGACGAGTCTCTGGCGAAAAACAACTTGCACTATTGGATTGGGATCACCAGTCCAAGTCCCTTCTAACTTAAAGTTTCCCAGTAAATCAACAGTAACTTTGAGATATTTGGGATTGCCTTTATCGGCAAGTGCCTGTTTAACCATTGCCTTTGTAGTGTAGTCACCGCCGCGAAAGCCATGAAAATAAATTATAGGTACCTGGTCAAAGTTGCCTTTTTTTGGTTCAATAGTGGCGTCATCTTCGATCCCCTTTTTGTGCAAACGCAAGAAAATACGTGTAGGTGCAAAAGTTGCCAAGGCAGCCAAGAAAACCATGCTTAGTCTGCTTGGTTCCTTTGCAAGGTCGCGCTTGTGGTTTTTCTCCACTTCTTCCTTGTATTTTTTAGTATTGAAGAACATAATACCACCTTAAAAATAGAACTACTTATATTTTAGCATTGACTGGGAATTTTAGTGATGGGGGGACATATGAAATTTTATGCAGTAAAAAAAGGCCACAAGCCAGGCGTTTATCGCACCTGGGATGAGGCCCGGAAACAAGTTGAAGGCTATTCTGGTGCTGAATACAAATCCTTTACCAAAATAACTGACGCCACTGAATATTTAGATTGGGATCGCAAAACAGTTCATCAAGTTTTTCAAAAAGACGAGGATTCATTACAAAAAGCCATTGCCAAGATTCAAAAAGAAAGTCGCAAAATCAAGCAAAATCCTGCCATTGACAATACACAAAAAGTGACAAAAGCAACTGATCAATTACTTCCAGCAGATTCCGGCAATTATTTTGCCACTATTTATACTGACGGCGGTACCCGCAACACCGGTAATTTTAAGGGTGGTCATGTGCGAGAAACTGATAAAGCTGCATGGGCTTATCTAATAGAATGGCAAGATCAGGGTCATAAAAAATCTACTTATGATTCAAACGGTGAATTTGGGGCTACTAATAATAAGATGGAACTAACAGCTTTAATAGAAGCGCTCAAAAAATTGCTCGAGTTGGGCTTTAATGAAAGACCATTATTATTTGTGCTAGATTCACAATACGTTTTAAATCCAATTACTAAAGGCTGGCTTAAAAGCTGGAAAAAGCGGGGATGGACAAAGAGTACGAAAGGTGCAATTGCCAACCTTGAGTGTTGGCAGGAGCTGGAGCAGCTTTTAAATAAATTTCCTCAAGCTAAATTCGAATGGACTAAAGGACACGCCAATAATCGCGGTAATGAATTTGTTGATCATACATTAAACAAATTTATGGATCAAATGTAATTAATTAAAATTAACAATAATCAGGCCACTAAAAAGATTGCTGAAAAATGAAGTAATATTATGCCAAATTTGTTCAAACCAGTTACGATTTTCTGGAGTGTTTATTTTATCGAAGATTCCTTTGGCATTCTTCTTGATGTTTTTGGACAAAGCATCAGCCTGATCCTTAAATTTGTGATTTTTTAAAGCACCGGAATCACGGACTTCAATTAAGACATTAATAATTTGCTGTTTTTGATTATTATTAATGACATCACCAAGATGATTAATATTGATCTGATTGTTTACAATATCATGAATTTGACTGTCTGACACATTGTTGCCGATTTTACCCATTTCCTGTTTAGCGCCGGCGACTGCATTATTTAATTGTGCATCGCTATAACCGCTTTTATCCTGATTTTCCTTAGTAATTTTACTTAAGGTATTCATTTCGTCTTGTGCCGCATTAACTTGGTTTTGATTTAGATTTTCTCCAGTTTTGTTGTAGGCAGCATAAACACCTGCTAAAGCACCGGAGCCATCGATTGGAACAGCGCTCGTAACATAAATATTGGCATCAGAAATACCGGCAGTTAAAGCAGCATTTTTATATTGATCAGCTGTAATTGTTGTGATATTATTACGCCCCTGATAATCAAGGATGTGGACATTAATGCCATTACCTTGTCCAGCTTTTTCAATCATGGCACTGGACCAGACACCAGAGCGGGTGGTAAAGTTTGCACCTGAAGGATTAAGGTATTTGACTAAATCTTCACCAGTAATGGTAATTGTTTGGTAACTACTGCCATTTAGCGGTTCGCTGAGTGTTTTCAGTGTACCGCTTCTTTGGGAAGCGGTCAAAGAAGTCCCAAGGCAAACAACTGGCAATTCATCTGCTTTAACAGTTTGTGTGACAGCGCCGCACATAAGCAAACTAAAAAATAACAGTGTAATAATAGTTGAAATTGTTTTTGCTTTTTTCATAAAAAATTAACTCCTTTTGACTGTTCCTAATTATACTAAATGCTAAAAACAAAAGGTTAAATTATAGTTATGTACTACTTACTTTACGTTATTTTTAATATTTAAGATGGTATAATAGCAAATTGAAGGAGGGAGCTATGATTCAGCAACCTGAATTAACTGTCATTATGCCTGTTTACAATGTCGAAAGATATTTAGATCGGGCACTTGAACATTTAGCTAAGCAAGACGATCCGAATTTTAAGTTGTTAATTGTCAATGATGGTTCAACGGATAATACGCGAAAAATAGCAGAAAGCTATCGTGAAAGATTCCGTTACTTTAAGATAATAAACAAGCACAATGGTGGCTTGTCTGATGCACGTAATGTCGGTATTGCCAATGTCGATACGCCATATTTTACATTTCATGATGGTGATGACTGGGTAGATTCCGATTATACAGCATTTTTTGTAAATGCTTTTCACAACCATCCGGATGCGGCAATGGTTTCCTGTGGCTTTTGGCTTGACTACGAAACGAAACCAGGCTCAATCCCTGTTACCAAAAAAATTGTCCAGGGTATGAAGGGCAAGGCTAGAACTTACCAGTTAATCAGCAACCCATTAGGCTCTTTGTGTGATAATCATTGCCTGGCTACTCCAGTCAAAGGCTATACCTGGAACAAGGGCTATAAATTATCTGTCGTGCGGAGGAATCATCTTCACTTCATGGAAAATTTGGCATTCATGGAAGATCAGATATTTAATGTGCAATATTTGGCTTTAACAGAAGGCTTTTATTGTGATAGTAAACCTATATACCATTATTGGCAGCGTAAGGACAGCATGGTTCATCACTTTAACGCCAAAATGATTCCTGATAATTTTAAAGCTAACTATATTATTGCTAAGATCATTGTTCGCAGTTTGTGGCATGAGCATAAGAAAGAAAAAAATTCTAATCAAAGTTTGGTAGAAGCTAGTGAAAGAGACCAAAGATGAGAGAAAAAGTTAATGGTAACGAGCTTTATTACAGTAAGTTAGGCAAGGGTGCCCCGCTGCTTTTATTACACGGACATCATTTAGATGGTGGCATGTTTGACCAGATTGTTGCCCCGCTTTCTCTTTACTATACGGTTTATGTTCTAGATATGAGAGGCCATGGTCTCAGTCAGGGAGAACCTGCCGAGCACTATCAAACAGAAGTTGAAGACTTGGCTGCTTTTATTAAGCAGGTGAATATCAGAGGCTGCTATTGTTTTGGCTTTGATGCCGGTGGTTTGGTGGCAATGATGCTTGCAAGTCAGGATCAAAATATCTTTAAAAAGCTCATGGTAGCCGGTGTCTTTGTAAATGGCAATGGTATCAAATCATATCATTATTTGACTGAAGGCTTTCTGCGCTTCTTGCGCATGAACCGTGATAGTAAAGTTGAATTGTCAGAAAGTTTCATGTCTGTTGACAGCTTGAAGGCAATCAAGATACCGACTTATTGTGTCGTGGGAGAAAAAGACTGGGTTAAAGTAGAACATGTTCGCTGGTACAGTCAAATTATTCCTCAAGGACAGCTTCTGATTATGCCTAGACAAAAGCATGAAGGTTATGCAGTTAGGAGTTTTAAACTGCTAAACTTAATGGAAGACTTTTTTAAGTAGTTTATTTAGTTTAAGAATATTTTTGTTTCAAACATAATATTTAAAAGCCGATATTAGTTTCGGCTTTTTTGAATTTTTACTTTTCTAGGCACTGGGGACTTTTTTGGTTATAATAGACTTGCAAAGATTGTAATTTTTAAAAAACGAGGTAGTCATGAACAAGGAAGAACTTCTTCAAATATTGCACCCGATGAAGCTGATTGGGTTGGGCGGAAATCCCGCATTAAATGAAAAAATTGCGCAAATTTTGAAAAAACCGTTAATTGAAACTGCTGTGCAACATTTCAGTGACGGTGAAATTCAAGTTAATATTGGTGAAAGTGTCAGAGGATGTGATGTTTTCGTTATTCAGTCAATTCAGGATCCTGTAAATGAAAACTTTATGGAACTGGAAATTGTTTTGGATGCTTTGCATCGCGCTTCAGCACACAGAATCAATGTGGTAGTGCCATACCTGGCTTATTCACGTTCAGATACCAAAACTCGTTCGCGGGAACCAATAACTGCTAAACTAATAGCTAATTTATTACAAATTACTGGTCTGGATCACTTAATTGCACTTGATTTACATGCTTCGCAAATTCAAGGATTTTATAATGTGCCAGTTGATCATTTGCATGCTATGCCACTTTTAGCACAGTATTTTATAGATAACGGTATTGCTACTAAAGAAGAAGACGATATTGTGGTTGTTTCTCCAGATCATTCTGGAGCTAAACTAGCTCGTAATTTTGGTCAGTACTTTGATGCTCCAATTGCGATTGTTGATCAGCGTCATGCACGTTATGACGCTGATGTACATGATATGATTGGTGACGTCAAAGATAAAAAGTGTATTATTGTAGATGATTTAATTGATACGGGGTCGCGAATTTCTTCTTCAACTAAGTCCGTTTTAGCAGCAGGTGCAAAGAAAGTTTACGTTGCATCAACTCACGCATTATTATCACAAAATGCAACTGAAGTTCTGAATGAGTTGCCAATCGAACAAATAGTGGTAACTGATACAATTAAACATAGTCATTATCCAGATAGAATGGTTCGTATTTCAGTCGATTTGCTTTTAGCGCGTGGAATTAATTATGTATATAATGACCGTTCAATGCATTTGTTAAGTGAAAGCAAATTAAAGTAATTACGTAGATAAACGGCTTATTTTAGTATATGTTTCTTTAGTAAATACTATCAGCCAATAATATACCGGTGCATTTTTATTTATTTATTCAATATCATTGGTATAATTAAGGCAAATGTATAGGAGCTGAGAAAATATTATGGCACGACGTAAAAATTATAAAAGAAGACGTACAATTTTAAGTAATACTTTTCACTTAATTAGAGAAAATGGCATGGACAGTGTTTCATTTCAAATGATCGCAGAAAAATCTGGAATTTCCAAATCTTTATTGCAATCATATTATCCACATAAAGCAAGTTTAATTGCTGATGTAGTTCGGAATATTCTCAATACATTAGATAAGCAAGTGCAAAAGTTTAGTGTTAGCAAGGAAGTCGAAGTATGGGCTCGCGCTAAAGCTTTTATTTATACAATTGAAATGCTTGGAGTTTATGATGAAGGTCTTAAACGTATTATTACTGAGGTATTTAAGAGTAACGAATCGTTAGATTTTTGGAGTAAAACTATCAACGACTGGTTGAAAGAAAAGCAGTTGTTTAATCACTTTGACTTTGATCCAAAAGAAGTTCGCATGGGGATTGCCTTTTCCGTAACTGGTGTAGGGCGTCTTTATTATGATAATAAACAATATGGAGTTTCTCCTGAAGAGATAGCTGATTATGGTACCAAAGCATTTATGTACAGTTTTTTACATTCCTCAAAACCAACTATTGAAAAGGCGCTTAAAGAGGGTCATGAGATTATTGAATCTACTGACATTAAGACCATTCATCATGCAATAGATACGATGTTTGATGAAGACAAGGAGATTGTCTGTTAGGAAGGAAAAATATGGCAAATGGCGTGCGAGATGGTTTGCACAGAATAAGTCAAGAACAGAACAACCAATACAAACAGGTTCTGTCCTTTATCATTTTTCTAATTGTATCGCTAACCATGATTACCGCGACTTTCCTTAATCCCTTTTTTATGAAGGGACAAATTAGAAACAGTAGTAATGAGGTTGTAGTAGTTAGACAAGTAAACAAACATTTTGATGCACTAGCAGAAACAATTGGAGCTAATAAAAATGGGAATGCCAATCTGCTGACTACTAAGCAAACTCAACCAATTGCTGATCATATTATTGACTATACTCTTGGGAGTCCTTGGTTCAAGTTTAGTAATATGAAATTGGCCAAGCAAATTTTACATGACATTGATTTAAACATTGATCAAGGTGCATCTAGTGATGCCCAGTTAGTACAAGAAAAATTAAAGGAGCAGGAAAATAATGCTCCATTTGATGTAATCGATACTTTTAATCTGAACACAATTACTCTTGGAAGCAATATTGCTTTTGTCTTATTAATTGTTAATGTAATTATACTGATAATGGCTATTATTAGTTTACGTTCATTAATAAGTGATATGAAGTTATTTTTCAATTCCAAAATGCTGACTCACGAAGTTACCGCATGTGGTATGTGGGCAGGTTTTTGGTTAATATTAATTGCGGGCATATTGGCTATTATTCCAGTAATTTTTAATGTTGAAGGGTTAGCTGTATTAGGTTTTGTGTTAGAAATAAGCAGCAGTATCTTTCTGGACTTTGTTATTGTAGGAGTTGTTCTTTATATTTTAAGTGCAATTCCGTGGGAAATTAGTTCTCCAAACAATTAGGCTCTCTGTTTTAAAATAATTAATCGTTTTTTAAAGGAAACATATATGAAAATTTATTTTGCAAATGCTCTGTTTTCGCAAGCAGAAATTAATTACAACGCGCAATTAGCGGCCAAAATACGTCAAATAGATAATTCAATTGATTTATATTTGCCCCAGGAAAACGCGTCAATTAATGATAAACAGGCTTACGCTGATTCTAAAATGATTGCTCAAGCTGATACTGAAAAGCTGCTTAATAGCGATTTGATGATTGCCGTTCTTGACGGCCTCAGCATTGACAATGGTGTAGCGAGTGAAATAGGCGTAGCTTATGCAAAAGAAATTCCGATAATTGGTTTATACACAGATACTCGTCAGCAGGGAGCTACTAACCAAAAGAAGCTACAAGCTTTGACCCAAATTGCTGAAAACCAATTCCATTATGTTAACTTGTATACTACTGGGCTGATCAAACTTAATGGCACCATAGTTAATAATGAAAAAGATTTATTAGCTGCCGTAGCCAACTATATTTAAAATTAACTCAGTTCACATAATAAAACATACGAAACCTCGAAGGAAAATAATTCTTCGAGGTTTTTATTATTCTGTTGACTTGTTTTGAAGTTGAAACAGCTTAAAGGTGTAACTAGTTAAACCCGTGATTTTTACTTCATATTCGTGACCGAGAACTAGTGGAATTGAGCCTGGATAATAGGTAATAATAGTTTCAAAATTGCCATAGCCTGTATGACTATAATTACGTACATTTTCTGCTTGATAAGTTCTGCCAGTATCTTTATCAGTAATGGTAATTTTTGGTGTGCCTGCATAAATTTTATTAGAGAAATAAATTGACCAGGCAATATTTTGACCTTGTAAAAGCTCAATGGGAAAGACGCCCCTATTGGGATAAGTTACGGTTTCTCGACTGGGAGTACGAAAGACATCAGCAGGGTTAAAAACTTTTTGCACAGAATAACGATAACCATTTTTGCCGTAAGCAGCACCTGCGCCTGTCGTAGTTAAGCGCGTTGATAGCAGCCATGCACGGTGACCGGTGTCAGCACCGGTCAAGTTGTACCGATCAGTAATTAAGTCAGTGATAACTTCACCTGCAGTCTGGTCACTGGTATTAAAATTAAGATTGGCCTTGCTGGAAATGTTGCGGGCTAATTGCCAAGTAGTTTTATTAATTATTTTCGGCCTTTTTTCGTAAGGCAAATTATGCTGATTGACCATCGGATTAGCATCGAGAGCGGCTAAAACGGCAGCAGTTTTTTGCGCGGCAATATTATCTTGAAAATTTTCTTTAACAGGAGTCAAATTAAATAACTTTCTATAATAGTTTGTATATGCCAATTGACTGTTAAGATAGTCCGGCACAAGTGTGCCCGCCTTAAATTTAGTTTTAAACCGTGGCTTGTTTAAATAAAGGTTATTAAGATTATAAATAGTGTTATCAAGTTGTGCATATTCCTGCTGCAAACGACTCACTTCCTTCATTTCACTTGGAGTAAGTTCTGCAGCGAAAACTTGCGTATTGCTAAAAGGAAAAATGAAAAGCAAACAGAAGAGGGCAGTGTAAAATTTTTTTATCATTTAAGATGCTCTCCTTTCTTTAGCCTAAATTATAAGGCAAAATAAAACTGAGTAGAATTTAATTTTTAAAATAATAATTATATTTAATAAATTGATTGAGTTTTTGGAAAAATTTAGTGAGGAAATGACAGTCTTGGCTAATGAGGAAAAGATGCAGGCAGCACAAAACGTCAAAATTGCTTTATTAAGCAAGTTAGACGACTGGGATGGGGTAACTGGACCAGTAGATCAGGACTTGCGCCAAGTGGTAGTGCAGAAAACCAGCATTATTGACGGCTATACTTATGTTTTGCAACACGTAGCAGGAGACAACTTTGTTTATCGCGGTCAAAATGGTAATAATGTCTCTTTTAATAAGCAAATTCCTGTTTTGCATTTAACCGGCACTGCTGCAGGTCATACTCAAACACTGGAGTATGCTGGAAGACCAGGACAGTGGTTCGTAGGCACAAAGCCAAACGACTTAAATCCCACCTGGTCTACTTGGTCTAAACAAATTGCGCGCATAAAAATTCCGCATTATTTTAGGATTGCAGCTAATACCAAAATGCAACCACGATTATCAAATTTAAATTATGCGGGAGCTGATTTAGGCGTAGGCTGTGCAGGCAATCAATTTGCCCGGGTAGAAGCTGCAGTTTCACCAGATTTGCGTTATTTTCTGCTCGCTTATGGTGATAACGACTATACTGGTTATTTTGCACTCTATTATTTAGCTGAAATTAATAAGGCGCTTGATGAAGCTGCAACTGCAAGCAAATACGTTGATATCAGAACAATAAACAGTTTAGCCGCCTTTAAAATACCACAATTTTCTGGACGAGTCGGCTTAATTGGTTCGCTGCAAGGTTTTGCCATTGATAATAACCGCACAATCTATGTTTCCAGTCATTTTGCGGACAACAAGCTAGGTCAAAATAGAAAAATTGTTAAAATCCCTTGGGGAGCAGTTGATCCCGCTTTTTGGGAGTTGGTAAATTTAGCCAATGAAAGTAAACTGGAAATTCCGGGCTATTATACTGAGCTTGAGGGCATTCAACTAGTTGCAGCTAATGACCTTTATTTAACCGTAGCCTATCATCAGTCCTTTGATCCCACCGCTTTAGGCAAACATCCAACCAAAATCAATCAACTTTATAAAATTACCTGGGAAACGAGTAACAATTTTTAATATAGTATAAATTTTTGCTTACTGATTTTGCTTTATACAAGACTTTTTGCTTATAATAAAAAATATTCCTAAAAAATTGTCTAATTTACAGTTCTTCGGGTTTTTCTTGCCGTATAATTAAAAGTTAGAAACAATGACTAAGAGGTAAAAATAATGACTAAGAAAACACAAGTTGGTTTAATTTTTGGTGGTAATTCATCCGAATATGAAGTCTCAATTATGTCCGGCCACAACATTTATAATGCGATCGATCAAAATAAGTTTGACGTCCATCCAATTTGGATTACCAATGATGGTTATTTAGCCAGTGAAGAGGACTCCTTTAAAGTCTTAAAGGATCCAAAATATACTATTGAGAATCCGCATGAAGTGGCCAACATTTCAAATTTAATTCAACTAAAGAATTTACCGGAAATTGATGTTTTCTTTCCGATTGTGCACGGCAATTTAGGTGAAGACGGCTGTTTGCAAGGACTGTTCAGAATTTTAAACAAGCCTTTTGTTGGTGACGACGTGCTGGCTTCTGCCGTGACCATGGATAAGGAATTTACTAAAATTTTGGCACAAACTGTTGGTGTGCCCGTGGCTGATTGGATAGCAATTAAGCGTTTTGAATATGAAGATGCCAATAATGCCAAACGTGATTATGACAAAGTGAGTGCTAAACTGGGCAGTGACCTTTTTGTTAAACCGTCTAATCAAGGCTCTTCAGTTGGGGTTCATCATGTTACTAATAAAGAAGAATTTGCTGAAGCTCTGGCTGACGCTTTTAGATATGATGATAAGGTCTTAATTGAAGAAACCATTCATGGTACAGAAGTTGAAACTGCAGTTTTAGGCAATGACAAACCGATCGTTTCCGGTGTAGGACAAATTATTAATGCGGCGGGTACTTTTTACAGTTATGAAAATAAATACGACGATGATTCCACCACTACTTTGCAAATCCCTGCCAAATTACCTCAAGAAATTGTAGATAAGGTAAGAGCAAACGCCTTAAAAGTTTATCAAGTCACAGAATGTAGTGGCTTAGCCCGGGTTGATTCCACTTTGCGTGAAAGTGATCAGCAGGTGATCCTGACGGAAGTTAATGCCTTGCCTGGGTTTACCAATATTAGTATGTATCCTAAACTTTTTGAAGAAGCAGGAATTTCTTATTCTGAACTAATTACTCGTTTAATTGTCAAGGCGCAGGAGCGTTTTGACCATAAGAAAAATTTGTTACACAAAATTGGTTAATTTGGTTGTGCTGGGGAGTATATCTAATGAACGAAGATAAGCATAATTTTGAAGAATTAACCGCGCCTTCTGCGACGGCTAAAAAATTACACATTAGTGTTGCCACTTTACGTAAATATTCTTTGATTGTAGAAAAGGTTACCGGTAAATCGGATTACTATGCACGGACTAAGCAAAATGCACGTTTATATAGCAAGCAGGATGTGCAAGACCTCCAAGACTTTCACCAATTAGCGCAAGATAATGGCTTGACTTTGCAAGAGGCTGCTCAACAAGTTTTTGCTGTTACTGATAAAAAAGACAGATCGCAGCATAAGGATGCCGGTAAAAAGCAGGAGGTAATGTCTACTTCTCAGATGGTGAAATTGCTGAATGCTTTGCAACAAACCATTGGTCAGCAGAATACAGCACTGAGTAACTTGCAAAAGCAATTGGATCAGATTGAAAAGCAGAATAAAGAGCTGCTCAAAGAGCAAAAGCAATTACAGCAGCCTGCAGCTAAAAAAACTAATGCTGAAGAAGATTTTAGCATTTTACCGGATATTTCAGGAATTGTTACCGATAACGGTGATGACATAACTGATGTGCAGGAAATGCCAGAGACGAAGCCTCTAACCGCAGCCGAAAAACGGGCTCAGGTAGCGCAGGATGAGGGAAAATCAAGTGAGCAGATGCATGAAGAGATTTTGGCTAAAGCTAAGGAAAATGCTGAAAAAAGTGCAAATGCCAATGCCCACCGCACGTTAGCAGATATGCAGATCGAACCGGAAAAAACTCACTGGTGGCAGCGGTTTTTATAATATTTAAATTTTACAAATTTAGCTTAAAATTAATGTCTGATAACTGTTTTTAAGTTACAGTAGGTAAGTATAAATCGATTGGAATGATTTGATTGAAAAAAATTAAAAAACGCTACTTATTTGCGGTATTAATAGCAGTTGTGGGGTTAATTTTAACTACCTGCACCTATTTTGCAACAGATATTTATTCTAAAAATGATGTGGCTGTAATTACCGATACTAAGATTAAGGATACTTTGGAAGAAAAAAGTACGGATGTCTATGGTAATAAAGACGAAACTAGAAAACAGGTCCTTCATTTAAAAGTCCTGTCTGGTAAGTTTAAAGGTCAAACCTACGAAACCACTAACATGTATTATCCTTCGCAGTTAGTCACACAAAAGTTTCGTGCAGGTCAGCGCCTGTTTGTCAGTGTTAAACACGGTGAACCGGTTATTCAGGATCCTAAACGAGACTGGGTTTTGGTTTTGGCAATGACAGTAATGTCCACGATGATGGTGGCAGTCTCAGGTAAAAAGTCGTTTGGTTTAATTGCATCAATGATACTCAGCTGGGTAATTTTCTACCTTGTGATTATGCTTGATATTAAACTAAATGGCTCTTATATCGTTCTACTCTTTGGTTTAGCTGATATTGTTTTTTCATTCTTTAGTTTATTGGTTGTCCAAGGTTTTAACCGCAAGATGCTGGCAACGTGGCTGGCAACAATTTTAGGCACTTTTGTTTCTTTTGCATTGTGCTACTTAATTATGCGTTTGACAGGAGAATCGGAAATTAAATACGAAACGGGAGATTATGCGACGCAGGATCCTCGTGGCATCTTTTTAGCACAAACATTACTGGGAATTTTAGGAGCCGTGATGGACGAAGCCACCGACATTATTTCCAGTCTTTATGAATTGATCCAGACTAAGGTCGATTTAACTGCCAAGCAGTTAATTCAAAGCGGACGCACAATGGGACAAGAAATAATGGGACCATTGATTAACGTTTTGGTATTAATCTTTATGTCAGAAGAATTGCCAATGACGATTATCTATTTGCGGGATAACAACAGCTTGCGATCCACTTTTGGCTTCACCCTTTCCCTCGGTGTCACACAAAGTATCATTTCCGCAATTGGGATTGTTTTGACGGTGGTCTTTGCCACGGGTTGCAGCCTGCTGTTTTTAGAAGAAAAAAAGCGGAAAGCGGGGATTAAAAAATGAGTACCTTAACTGCCTTACTAATTGTGCTTGCAATCTTGATGACTGTTGTTGGCGGTGAAACAGGGATTCGCAGTTTCTTTAGTGTTTTAATCAATACTTTCTTATTAATTTTAGTTGCTATTCTGATTTCATGGGGGATTAATATTCCACTTCTGATTTTAATTTTTGTCCCGTTAAAGCTGGTAACCATTATTTTCTTAGGAACGCATGATTATCAAGTTGCTAAAAACTCTTTTTATTCTTCACTGATTGTGTGCCTGGCAACTAGTGTAATAATTATGGGTTTTGAATGGTTGGCGCAAGCTGCTGGTCTTGGACCTGAAGCAGGTGAAATTTTGGTAGGATTGTCCCAGATGCCGGGGTTAAGCTATCCTTTAATTGCAGTTGCGGTAGCTATATTTTCAACGCTGGGTGCTGTAGCCGAATCCGCTGTTGCTATGAGTTCAGGACTTTTAGAAATTAAAAAGCATAATCCAGATATATCATATGACGATCTCAAAGCAAGTGGAGCTAAAATCGGCAACGATGTTCTGGGGACAGCTATGAATACTATTTTATTTGGGATGTTCGGCAGCTTTCTTTCGTTATTCTTATGGTACATTCGTTTGAATTATACGTTAGGTGAGGTATTAAACGAAAAAATGTTTGTCAATGAGGCTTTGATTATAATGTACTCTCTAATTGGTGTATTATTAACAGTACCATTAGCAACAACATTTTTAGCAAAAAATATGGTAAAAGTGGGGGAAGAAAATGAAAGTAAATGATTTAGCGTTAACTAATTTTAACCAGCGCAAGTTCAATCTGCACACATACACCTTGGGTTCAATTGGTGAATTGGTAACTCCAAAACACCCTTTGGCGATAGTAGTTCCAGGTGGCAGTTTTGACCATTTGTCTAAAAGAGAGGGAGAGCCGGTTGCCTTGGCTTTCAATAATTGCGGCTTTAACAGCGTGGTCATGGAATACAACCTCGTGCAAGACGAAGGTGACATTTATCCGGATGCCGGGCTTGATGTCTTAAGCACGGTTAAATACTTTCGTGAGCATGCGCAAGACTATCAGATTGATCCAGATAAAATAGTCACAATCGGCTTTTCTGCTGGTGGCCACGTTGCCAGTTTTGCCAACAGTATGGCTAACTCTGCAAAATATCAAAAAGAGTTTGGTTTTAAGAGTGCAGAAGTTCTGCCTAATAAGACTATTTTGGGTTATCCCTTAATTAATCTGACTAAAATTGGCTTTGACATTCCAGAAGATGAACAAGATAAAGTACCCCAAGATGAATTTATTAAGGATAGTTCATTAGGTGTAACTGCAAATACTCCGGCAACTTTTATCTTCCATGCTTGGGATGATCCAGTTGTACTTGTAATCAATACGTTTGAATATGTGGAAGCCTTGCATGACAAGAAGGTTCCCTGTGAAGCCCATATATTCAATCGTGGTGGTCACGGCTTTTCTCTAGCTCGTAAAGATATGGTGGTTAAGGGTAGAGAATGGCAAGAGAATCCACATGCTGCCCACTGGTTCGAACTGGCACAGGAATGGCTGGCAAGTGAATGGCAATAAAAGGGGTACAGATGCTGTACTCCTTTTTGTTCGGGTTTTAGAAGATTTGATTATAAAATTATAATAATATTCATATTGGAAACAAAAAATTTAAATTATTTTAAGCAAAGGCCTTGCATTTATTTTTAAAGGGTATATAATGCTGGTATTTAAATCGAAAGAAAGGACATGATTTTTTGAAGTTAACGAAAATGAAAATTTTAACGGCAGTTAATGGCTTACTAACTCTAAGCAGTCTAATCATGTTATTCTTTGGATTATGCAATCAAGTTAATGAGTCAAAGAATCTGCTAGATGAGGAACAGACAATTACGCTGAACAATAATAATATGATTATTTTGGCAGCTGTAGTTGCTTTGATGGTCTTCGGCTATGCATTCTTTGCGACTTGGTTAAAAGGTGAACCTGCAAAGGCTCATTTATTAAAACACAGAGCGTAAGATGATTAGAAAAGCTGGGCTGTATTTCAATGGTTGAAGTGCAGCTCAGCTTTTTTGTGTCTAAAATAATTCAGTTTTTCTAATCTGGTATTTTAAATATTCAGTTGCTTGTTTAACCGAAGATATTTATGATAAACATAAGTATTTGCACAAGTAAGAACAAAGAAAAGGAAAATAATTAATGTGTAAGATAGAAGATGAAGTTTATGATCCGTTTTTACCTACTTTACTAACTTCTTTGCATAAGGAGTATGTCAAAGAAATTTTAACGGGACAAAAAATAATTGAATATCGCAAGAGATTTTTTAAAGATAGTTTTCAAGCCTTTGTTTATACTACAGGCAATAATGGCGGAATTCAGTTATTTATCAAGTGCGCCCCTTTGATTCGTAACAATGCGACGACATTAGCTCAAATAGGTCGGGAAATTCAAAATGATGATTATGACGAAATTTATGACTATTTTATGCCTAAAGATGATGGTTGTATTATTCCAATTTTAAAATCTTGTGCTGTTAAAAAGATTTCACTTAACCAGTTGCGCACTGTTTTGCCTCAGATTGTTATTCCGCAAAGCTACCTGTTTTTAGACCGGCCTGATAAAAAAGACTTGCTCAACTTTTTATTAAAGCAGGAATATGATGATTTAATTGTTAACGAGTGGGATGAGCGCTTTGCAAAAATTAAAAAAAATAGTGGCAAGTAACAAATAATTGCTGGAAATTTTTATTATTGGGTTACAGTGTGGCAAATAAAATGAAAAATAAAGAGATTTCACTAAATACAAAAAGAGAATTTGCGCGGGCATTAAAGAAGTTGCTCAAAAAAGAGCCTTTAAATAAAATTACTGTTTGTGAATTACTTACTTTAACTAATAAAAGTAGACCTACTTTTTATTATCACTTTAGGGATGTACCTGATTTAATCAAGTGGACTGTCCAGGATGAGATAATTAATTTATTAGAGCAGTCAAAAGGTTATGAAAAATGGTACGACGATTTATATCAAATTTTTCAATATTTTGCTGTTAATCCAACCTTGGGACGAGCCATTTATGAAAATTTAGATATTAAACAATTTAATGCAATTTTTAGGGAACCACAAAATCGTATACTTCTTGGCTATATTGATGAAGTAATAAGCAAAGAAAAATTAAATGTAAGTCAGAAAGACCGTGACTTTATAGCCCATTTCTTTACTGGTGGCTTTACAGAAATAATTATTGACTGGCTTAATAATGGACAAAAAGAGACTCCAGAGGAAATGAGAGATATGTTTCACAGAACACAAAAAGATGTAATAGTTCATTGTTTAAAGATGGCTAATCAAAGTCATAAAAGCTAATTTGCCTAATAGATATGCACAATTGTTAAATATCTAACAAACTTTAAATATTATATATTTTTATTTATACAGTAAGCGCTTAATATTAATAATGTAAGTTAGTTCAGTATTGAACAATTAAATAGAAAGGCTTGCATTATGAAAGAATTTAAAGAAAAAGTTGCATTAATTACTGGTGCAGCGCATGGATTTGGACGAGCACTGTCATTAGAAGCAGCAAAAAGAGGGATGAAACTTGCTATTGCTGATATAGATGATGAAGCGTTGAGCAAGACAAAAACTGATATCAAAGATTTAGGAGCGGATGTTATTAGTATACCTACTGATGTAACCGATGAAGAT
This sequence comes from Lactobacillus kimbladii, assembly GCF_014323605.1. Lineage (GTDB taxonomy): Bacteria > Bacillota > Bacilli > Lactobacillales > Lactobacillaceae > Lactobacillus > Lactobacillus kimbladii_B. The sequence goes on from NZ_SCMB01000004.1 coordinate 94,043, forward strand.
GAAGTTGATGCCATGGTCAAAAAGACAGTAGCTGAATATCATGAAATTGATTTATTAATTAATTCAGCCGGGATTGCGGTACCTGGTGGTATTTGTGAACTTCCTACTCGTGATTGGGAATGGATTTTGCATGCTGACTTAATGAGTCAGGTTTGGGCATTAAAACGCGTAATACCAATTATGCGTAAACAAAAAGATCATTGTGACATTATTAATGTAGCTTCAATTGCTGGACTAGTTGCCAGTCCTTCCATGCCATCATACTTTGCTTCTAAGTTTGCGTCTGTGGGACTGACTGAGGCAGTGGAATATGATATGCAGGTTGCAAAAGCTAACATTAGCATGCACGTCTTTTGTCCTGCCTTTGTCCAGACAGACTTATATCATACTGAAAATCACAGACCAGCTAAATACACTGATAAAAATGATCCTTACTATTCAAGTGAAGCATTTAAGGAAGGTCAAGAACGTGCTAAACAAGATATTGTGACGGGCATGCCAATAGATAAAATACCTGGAATTGTGTTCAAGGCATTAGAAGAAAATAAATTCTACATTTTGACTCACACAGGACTTAATCCAATTATTGTCTCTCGTGCAGAAAATATTCCCAGCGGTAAGGGACCAGAGTTAAAGACCTTGGCACCGTTCTTGTCAAAGACTCATAATGAAGAAAATTAAATTTCTTTTGTTTTAACATCTAAATTCATATAAAAAATAGCCTAACTAATTGTTAGGCTATTTTTTATAATGGGATATTTGTATTAAAGAGATATTTATTAATACCAGTGGTGGGCTAACCAAAAGTTCTTGGCGTTAACCCATGAACCATAACGACCGTAAACGTATGTGTCAGCCGTTCTTTCTTGGTTCTTTTTAGAGTAATTACCGTTTAGGTAAGCAATATTTAGTTGGTATTTACCATAACAAACACCATTGCGTGCGTAATAATTACCACCTGATTCACGCATAGCAATCCATCTTTTAGCTGCACGTTCAGCTTTTGACTTTTTACGAGCGGCTTGTACTGTTTGTGTACACGAGTTATTATTGTTTGTTTCATTATTTATAGCAGTGACAAAACTAAATGAAAGCGCCAGTGCTGTAATTAACTTAAGTATTAAACTTTTACTGTTCTTCAATATATTTCAATCCCCACAATTAACTGTATTAATTCTATGGATAATAATACACAGTCAATGTGTCATTGTTGTTACAGAAAGAACACGCAACTCTTACAATATTTTTTAAAAATTTAATAATTTTGCCACTATTGAAAAATAAAGCATCCTAATTATAGTAGTAGGTTGCTTTATTTAAGTTTTATTTTTTTACAACATTGGTAACGCGAATGTATAGGTTCTTGATAATACGGTAGTATTTTTTACCTTTAATGTGGTAAATCTTGCGGTTAATTTGAATGATAATACCTTTGGTGAGTTTTTTATCGGATACACGTTTACCATTGTGGTCATAACAATAAGAGGACTTAAGTAATCTTACTTTACGAGTTTTTACTTTGTGTTTTACAGGATTAGTTATAGTTTTCGATTTTCTCTTATTTTTAGATGATTTATTGGTATTTGTATTTGAATTAGAATTACTATATTTATTGTAACCGGCTAAATGACCAGTTTTTTTGAATTGTGCAATAGCTTTAGTAATATCTTGTGTTAACTTATCTACACTTTCTTGAGTAACTCCCATTGCTGTAGCCGCAAGATAGCGGTTAGTTAATGTAGTACGAATTTTATAATCCTTTTTTGTATTATTTTTTTTAACTGTTGTATCCAAATTGTTATATGCAGCATGTAATTTGTCGGTATTAGCATAAGGTACATCAGGCTTGCTGCTATCTACAGGGTGAAAATCACCAGAGGCCAGATCAGTCATATCAGATGAGCTTTCAACAATATCAATACCAAAGCTGTCTAAATCTGGGTCAGGAAATGTTTGCCAATCTTCATAATTGACGTAAGTTTCTGCAATTTCACCACCACCAAATTGTGTAATACCTACTGGGGAAGGAGTGATGCTTAATGATAATAAAAAGGCTCGCCCAGGATAGGAAAGTTTAGTAGGTTTCTTCAGAGTACCCATGTACCTTGCAACTTGTGTACCAGCAGGATAAACTATGCCAGCTGGTCCCTTGAGAGCATATTTTAACGTTCCATATTGAATCCAATTATTATAGCCTTTGTGGTTAGTTGTAGCATTAATAGTGTGAACAGTGTTATTAATGATAGCAGTTGCACTAACTGTAGTTATAGTCACACCACAAAGAGCAATTGCTAATTTGGGGAATAATTTATTCTTCTTCATTTTTTTCACTCCTTATAATAAAAAATTAATTGTTTCACAGGCAGAAAGGCACCTAACCGAACTGAGAGTAAACTGCTGTCTTCTTTTATCAGTATACTACATGAAACTACCGTAATGGTATTGCTATTCTCCGAGAAACAAATCCTAGGCGCAATTATGTTTTAATGTTATTTCCATATATGTCTGTTAAAATTGATAGTAACTATTATTTTAGGAGGTAAATATGGCTGCTAAACATTTTTATGAAACTTTTCACCCTGAACACTATGACTTGTTCATAGATATTAATCGGGCACAGAAAACTATTAACGGTACTTCAACAATTACAGGTGAGGCACTCGAAAATACTATTTTAATTAATCAGAAGTATATGAAAATTACTTCTGTTACCAGTGCGGGCAAGGATGTACCGTTCACTGTCAATGAGGACAAAGAAGCAATTGCTATTGAACTGGGTCAAACCGGTAAAGTCACAGTTGAGATTAAGTATTCGGCACCGCTGACTGATTCTATGATGGGAATTTATCCGTCATACTATCAAGTTGATGGTGTTCAAAAACAGATTATCGGTACTCAATTTGAAACAACAGCTGCGCGTCAGGCTTTTCCATGTGTTGATGAGCCGGAAGCCAAAGCTACTTTTTCTTTAGCACTTAAGTATGATGAGCATGAAGGTGAAACTACGATTGCCAACATGCCGGAAGTTAAAGTTGAAGATGGCGTGCACTACTTCGAACAAACGGTTAGAATGTCCAGCTACTTGATTGCCTTTGCTTTTGGTGAATTACAATCAAAGATCACCGAAACCAAAGACGGCGTTAAAGTGGGAGTTTTTGCGACTAAAGCACATCAAGCCAAGGAATTAGACTTTGCTTTGGATATCGCAAAACGGGCAATTGAATTTTACGAAGAATTTTATCAAACCAAGTACCCGCTGCCACATTCTTGGCAATTGGCGCTGCCTGACTTTTCTGCCGGAGCAATGGAAAACTGGGGCTTAGTCACATACCGTGAAGTCGCAATTTTGCTTGACCCTGATAATGCTACTCCTTATCAAAAAGCGTATGTGGCAACGGTTATCGCTCATGAATTGGCGCACCAATGGTTTGGCGACTTAGTTACCATGAAGTGGTGGGATGACTTGTGGCTCAATGAAAGTTTCGCTAACATGATGGAATATGTTTCAGTTGATGCTTTGGAGCCGAGCTGGCATGTTTGGGATAATCTTTACCAAATTTCTGAGGTGCCAGCAGCTTTAAAACGTGATGCCACTGATGGTGTCCAATCCGTTCACGTTAATGTGGAGCATCCAGCTGATATTGATTCGATTTTTGATAGTGCGATTGTTTACGCTAAAGGTTCAAGAATGCTAGTTATGGTACGGGCACTCTTGGGAGATGATGCTTTGCGTAAGGGACTTAAGTATTACTTTGAACAGCACCAATATGGCAACGCTACGGGTGATGACTTGTGGAATGCTCTTTCGACTGCCACTGATTTAGATATTGGTAAAATCATGCATACTTGGCTTGATCAACCCGGTTACCCTGTTGTTTCCGCTAAAGTAAACTCAGCTGGTCACTTAATTTTGAGTCAAAAGCAGTTCTTCGTTGGTGAAGGCAAAGAAGTTGGACGCAAGTGGGCTATTCCTTTGAACGCAAACTTTGAGGCACCGCAGATTATGTCTGAACGAGAACTGGATCTGGGAGATTACAAAAAATTACGCAGTGCAGCTGGTCACGCTTTGCGTGTAAACGTAGGCAATAGTTCACACTTCATTGTTAATTATGATGAAACCTTGATGAACGATATTATGGCTGAATTTGATCAGCTTAAACCGGTAGATCAATTACAACTATTGCAAGATTTAGGACTTTTAGCAGAAGGCAAGCAAATCTCATACGCTGAAATTGTACCATTGCTGCCGAAATTTGCGGATTCTAAATCATACATTGTCATTAGTGCCTTGTTATCTAGTATCCGTTCATTATTTAAATTTGTTACACCTGATTCAGCTCAAGAAAAAGATTTGAAGGCGTTTGTTAATAAATTAACCCAAGAGCAAGTTAAACGTTTAGGCTGGCAAGCAGAAGATTCTGATACAGATGATGATAAGAGGATTCGACCACTAGAAATAGCCTTAGCTTTGTATGCCGAAAATCCTGCTGTGATAAAAGATGGTCACCAAATTTTTGTTGAGCACGATCAAAACTTAAACGAAATTGATGCTTCAGTTCGGCCGTATGTTTTAATGAATGAAGTTAAAAACTATAATAAACCGGGTCTAGTTGATCGTTTGCTGAAAGAATATCAAGCTGCCATCGATCCTAACTATAAGGACGATCTTACTGATGGTATTACCAACACCAAGAATCCATCTGAAATCAAGAAACTTATTGAGAATTTTGAGAATGCTGCAGTTGTTAAGCCTCAAGATTTGCGTTCTTGGTTTGCGAATGTCTTAGCCAATCCAAAAGGCGAACAATTTGCTTGGGACTGGTTACGGGACCAATGGTCATGGCTGGAAAAAACAGTCGGTGGTGATATGGAATTTACCACTTATATTACTGTGGCTTCAAACATTTTCCATACTGAAAAGAGATTGGAAGAATTCAAAGAATTCTTTGAGCCAAAGGTTGATCAGCCGGGTCTTGGCCGTGAGATCAGAATGGATACCAAGAATATCGAATCCAAGGTTGACGTGATTAATGCTGAAAAGGATGCTGTCAATCAGGCTGTTAAGGAAGCTTTATAAGTAAAAATTATTTAATATTTAAAATTGCAAAACCTGTTAACTAAAGCGAGTGTGAACTTGATATTAAGTTAACAGGTTTTTGCATAACAAAAAAAGACAAGTTTTTTAAATTCTTGTCCTTTAATTTCTTATTAAATTACTTAATCATATACAATTACCGGTTCATGCTTGCTTACATTATGCCAAACTTGTTTTATTTCTCTAGGCTTAATATTAACGCAGCCGTGAGAACCCCCACGTAGATATGCTTTTTTACTCCAATCGCCGCGCCAGCTCGCATCATGGAAACCGCAGCCACTTAAAGTAAACGGCATCCAGTATCTGACTGGTGAGGCATATTTAGAGCCGTCGTTATTGCGTCCGCGCAATACAGCATGACCTTGCTTATAGTGAATATACCAAACACCTTGAGGGGTACTGTTACCCTTAACGCCATCTCTCGTACCAGTGACAATGTCATTCAAATGTACGACTAATTTGCCATTTTTTACAATCCACATTTCCTGCTTTTTAAGTGAAACAACAATATAGTTATTTCCTATGCCATGATTGTTTTTACCATAGCCTAAACCATAAGTACTATAACCCAGGCCATAGATGTAATCTTTACCATCAAGATTTTTAGTCCCGTTTAAAAATGCTTGTTCGACAGCGGCTTGAGCCCTTTTGACATGAACACCCCAGCCATAGCTTTGGTTTTTGACGGTAATTTTGCTTCCTGCAACTTTGTTGCACTTTGGCACAGTGAACTTGTAGCTTTGGTGAATAGTTGAAACTTCCTGATCAATTTTATTGAGTTTTGCTGTTAAATTTTCTGAATTAAGAAACGAATATTTGCCTTTTTTGTAAATTGCCTGATTAATGAGACTTTGAGCTTTAAGCTGATAGTCTTTGCCGGCTACATGGTAATTGACTACAGCGTGACTCACAGCCTGCAGTTTTTTATTGGCAGCATCTAAATCAGTATTGCGGTATTCATAATTTTGCTTATCTGGCATCGTTGTATGCTGCTTATTAAAGTAATTCGCAACTTCCTTTTTCTTAATCGTATCAATGTTAGGATCGCGTTCAATTGCAACTTTACCATTTTCTAGGGAAACGATATTGTTGGCTTTCCGATTAATCTTGGCCGTTGCTTTATTAATTGTTAAGTTTCCAACTTCAACTCCATAAATATTAACATTAGGGTTAAAATGATTAATAGCGAATGCTTTAGCCTGCTTTTGCGATTCAACGTGATTATTATATAGAACCACGCCAAATATAACTGCTAAAATCAGAACTATTCCGATAATAATCAGAAACATATTATTGCGGTTATTGTATTTTTTTAAATTTCTTTTTGATTGCATAGTTCTACCACCGTTGGAATTTTTTAAAAAATAATTGCGGTTACAGTTTACCATCTATTGCGGCTCTAGTAAAATGCAAGATTTAAGAAAATTTTTTAGGAGGGATTGCCCAATGGAAAATGACCCATTAGTGTTTGATGTTAACATAGCTAAAGAAAAGCCTAATTCTTACCGTAAAGTGAAAAACAATTCTGGTTGTCCCTTTTGTAATGTGGCGGAACTGACTAATATTATAAAAAGGCAGGGAGGGATGATTTGGCTTGATAACAAATATCCCACATTGCTGGATACTGTTCAGACAGTTTTGATTGAATCTAATAAACATGCGGGAGATATCACTACCTATTCACCTGAATATAATCGGGCTTTGATGCGCTTTTCACTGTCATGTTTTAAGCAAATGAATGATTCACCTGAGTTCGGATCAGTATTGTGGTACAAGAATTTTGGCAAAAATTCTGGAGGTTCACTTGAGCACCCACACATGCAAATCGTTGGCTTGAAAAAGATGAACGGCTATAAGTATCTGCAGCCCAATAATTTTGAAGGCATTAGTATTTTTAACAACAACGGGCTGGAGGTTAACGTTGGCACCCATCCGATTCAAGGCTATATCGAATTAGATTTTAATCTGCTTGACGAAAAAAGTATTGATGACTGGTCTGACTGGATTCAAAGTGGTGCTAAATACATGCTGGAAGTTTTGTCCAATGGTCGCTGTGACTCCTACAATTTGTTCTTTTATCCTCGTTTTGATCAGGGGATTTGTGCGAAATTGATTTTACGCTACACAGCTTCGCCATATTTTGTCGGCTATAAGCTTTCACAGGTAGATAATCGGGAAAAATTACTTACGGAAGCTGAAAAATTCAAGCGCTTTTTTGAGTCTGGATCAGTTTTAGAGAAAGGATTTAAAATATAGCTTTTATTGAAGTAATTATTGCTAAAACTAATACTTAGCAGAGATAATATTTGCGACAAATAATTCTAAGCAATATAATAGCAAGGTGTTTTTTTAAGGAGGACGCAAATGCGCAGAAAAGAAACTAAGAACCTGGCTATTACTGCCATATTTGTCGCAATCTTTTTATTGCAAACTTTCATTCCTAATATCGGTTATATTCGCATATTGCCAACTTTGCCGGCTATAACTACTATTCCTTTGACTGTTTCCATTTATTCTTTGCTTATGGGACCAATTGCCGGCACATTTTTTGGTATTTTCTGGGGTATTGCGCGTATGGTGCAGGCATATACGCAACCTGGGGATATTGTCAGCTTAATGCTCTTTCAAAACTTTGCGATTGCCGTAATTCCTAGTGTTTTGGCGGGTCTTTTTCCAGGACTGATTGGAAAATTAACTGCTAAAAAGAAAAATAGCATTAAAGAAGTAAGCTACACGGTTGCGGGAGCAGTGACTTCTTTAACTAACACTGTTTTTGTAATTCTATTAACCAGTCTGGTTTTCATGGGCAACTCTGCCAAACTGCTAGGCCATTTGGGCAGCTTCGCTCAGGGGACGCCTTTAATTACAGCGTTAATAATTGCCCTGGGTCTGAATGGTCTGGTTGAGGCAGTATTCACTGCAATTGTGACGCCAATTATTGTGACGCCGCTCAACAAGGTATTACGCAGAGTAGGCTAAGAAAATAGAAGTGTTTTTAAGAAAAACTTAATATTCTTAATTGACCGCTAAAAACAAGGAAAAAGTATTCAGATAAGTCTTTCAAAATCGGAAAGGCTTATTTTTTTATTGACAAAAGTTAATAATAGAATTAGTGTATTAGATAAATAGTACAGAAGTATTGCGAAGAGGATCTTACAAATGACTGAAATTTTAAGAGTAGACCAAGTTACTAAGACATACGGCAAGCATGGCGAAAAGCAGTATCAGGCTCTCAAAGGCATTAATTTCGCGGTTAATTCAGGTGAATTTGTAGCCATTATGGGCGCCTCTGGTTCCGGTAAAACAACTTTGCTTAACATTTTGTCAACTTTGGACAAACCGACAACAGGCAATGTTTTTATTAACCATGAGGATAACAGCACTTTAAATGCCAATCAATTAGCTGACTTTAGAAGTAAGCAAATCGGCTTTATTTTTCAAGACTTTAATTTGCTGGAAAATTTAACTAATCGTGAAAATATTGCCTTGCCTTTAAGTTTAAGGGGTATTTCTCCCAGAAAAATTGATCCGCTGGTTGACAAAATTGCAACTAGACTAGGCATCAAAGAAATCTTGCCCAAGTATCCCGCTGAAGTATCAGGTGGGCAAAAGCAGAGAGTGGCAGCTGCCAGGGCGTTAGTACATGAACCTGCAATTTTGCTTGCCGATGAGCCGACGGGTGCCTTAGATTCAAAGAGCGCCCGCGAATTGCTCTATACTATGGCTGATTTGAATCAAAACGATGGTATTACCACTCTGATGGTTACGCACGATCCGTTTGCTGCCAGCTTTGCCAGTCGCATTTTATTTATTAAAGACGGCAAGATTGGTGAGCAAATGTTGAAAAACGGTCAGTCCAGACAAGAATTTTACCATCTATTAATTGACCACTTAGATACTGACGAATAAGGAGAACTAAAATGGTTTGGAAGTTGTCCTTAACGGGAATCAAAAGTCGTTTTAAAGATTATGCGGTTTTATTTTCCGGCTTGGTTGTTGCCAGCATGATCTTTTACATGTTCCTTACGATCACAATTAACCCCACTTTTATCAAAAATGATATTTCAGCACCAAGTAACTATGTTCGGTTCACCTTTGCCTTTGGTATTATCTTGCTGATAATCATTACCATGGTTTACCTTGTTTATGCCAATTCTTTTTTGTTGAGCATGCGCAAACACGATTACGGCATGTACATGATGCTGGGAGCTAAGAGTACCAAAATTGGGTTATTAATTTTTTTGGAAACTCTAATAACTGGCATTTTAGCTACACTAGTGGGTATTGTGCTCGGGTTTGGTCTGACTGCAATAGTGTCACAGCTGTTGATATCTCGCTTAGGGTTGACGGTGAAACATTTTGCTGTTGTTTTACCAAACGCTATCATTTGGACGATTATCTTCTTCATTATCATGTTCTTATTCGGAGCTTTGAAAAATGTCCGTAAATTAACCAAGACGCCAGTAATTGAACTATTACGCGATGACCAAAAGCCAGTTGCTTACAAACACCGGCCGGTCTTGCACTGGATTCAAGGAATACTGGGTCTGTTACTTTTAGCTGCAGGCTACTTTATTTTGGGTCTTCCAGGCGGTGCTATTTTATTTATTATTCCAGCGGCGCTGGTGACAATAGTCGCTGGTTCCTATTTCACATTTAACGCTTTTTTCAGCGCCTTAATCGGATTTTTGCTTAACCGCAGAAGCTTTTCTTATCATGGCATTCGGGTATTTACTTTAGGTCAGTTGAAATTTCGATTGCATGATTATACGCGAATTTTGACAGTTGCTTCACTGCTTTTTGCCTTGGCACTTGGAGCTATTACTGTAGGGCTTAACTTCAGCACGCTCAGTGAGCAACTTGAAGACAATTTTTATTATGACACTACTATTATCAGTGACTCTCCCAAAGTTGAAAAGGCTAAAAGCAAACTGACGATTACTCGTGAGCAAACCTATCATTATAAAGAGCAGGGTAAATATTTGTATTTTAACCGCAGTGAATTTAACAATAACCCGGTCAAAAACGTCAAGTTTTACATGAAAAATGGTAAACCGGCATACAAGAAGGTCAATTTGCCCACTGAGAAATTAGACGTCCCAGCAACATACGCTAATAATGCCTTTGGTGCTATGGTTCCTGATGGTATTGCTAAAATCATTCGCCTGGTTTCACCAAAAAAATGGACCGAGAAAAAAGGACAAGACAAGTTTGTCAGCTTTGTAAAAGTGAAAAACTTTGATCAGGATTTCCCCACCATCTTAAAATTGCAGAAACAACAACTGAAGGAAAATTCTGCTTATTCGTATATTTATACTTCCAGCAAGGCTGGCAGTTACCAGTTAATTAAGAATTTCAGCAGCGGTTTTGAATTTATGGGCTTCTTTTTAGGCTTCGCTTTCCTGACCATGCTGGCTTCAACCTTAATGTTCAAGGTCTTAAGTGGCGCAGCTAGTGACAAGGTGCGTTACCAAATGTTATTTGAAATTGGCACAAGGGCAAAAGTTTTGCGTCAATCTATTAAAAATGAAATTGGCGTGCTGTTTCTTCTGCCCGGCGTATTAGGCGTAATTGATGTGCTCTTTGGGTTGAGGCTGTTTAAGTTGCTCTTGCCACACCCATACCAGAACTTATGGATTCCTTTTACAATTTTTATCGTGCTATACCTGATTTATTACTTATTAACCGTAAAACTATATGAAAAAATCGTCCTGGAACGTGAGTAAAATTGGGAGCAGTAAATAGATTCTTGTTTTTAATTAAAGAAAGGAGCAGTAATGATTTGGAAACTGTCTGTGACGGGGATTAAGAATAGACTAAAAGATTATCTGGTATTATTTTCTGGTTTAATTGTTGCCAGCATGATTTTCTACATGTTCTTGTCAATTGCTACTAACCCTGTATTTATTAGTAAAGATGTCTACGGTAGAACGGCATACCTGACTTATATTTTTACCTTTGGCATTATTTTGTTAGTAATCATTACATCGGTTTATCTTGTTTATGCCAATTCGTTTTTGTTAAGTATGCGTAAGCATGACTATGGCATGTATATGATGCTTGGAGCCAAAAGCACGCGGATTGGTTTACTAATTTTTTCTGAAACTCTGCTAACCGGCTTTTTAGCAGTTCTGCTGGGAATACTACTGGGGCTAGGGTTGACCACAATAGTTACCAAGGTGCTGATAGGTAAACTAGGGCTGGAAATTACTCACTTTAAGGCAATATTACCCAGCGCAATAATAGGGACTTTGCTTTTCTTTGTTATTATTTTTCTCTTGGGTGCACTGAGCAATGTGCACAAACTTACACATACTCCAGTAATTGATCTTTTACACGAAGATCAAACTCCAATTAATCTTAATCATCATCCACTTTTGCGGGGAATTGAAGCAATTTGCGGTGTGCTTTTGCTAGCAGTCGGTTACTATGTAATGACTCTGTCCACCAGATATATTTACTTTCTTATTCCCACCGCCTTAGTAACAATTATTGCTGGCTCTTTCTTCGTCTTTAATGGCGTCTTTACAGCTATAATTAATTATTTACTTAATAAAAAATCTTTTTCATATCGTGGTATTAATGAATTTACTCTTGGTCAGTTGAAATTTCGTTTGCAAAGCTACACCAAGATATTAACTATGATTTCAATTCTGTTTGCCTTGGCTTTAGGTGCAATTACCGTGGGACTTAATTTTGGCTCCATGAAGGATGAGACGCAAAAAAGCTTTTATTATGATGCTACAATTGTTAGTCAGACGCCAGCAGTTAAAAAAGCAGAAGCTAAGTTAACCATTACCAATAAGCAGACTTATCACTACAAAGAAAAGGGGATGCACCTCTACTTTAACCGCGCGGAATTTAAAAAACAGCCGCTGAAAGAAATAGAAATCTATTTTCATAACAATCAAGACAATTTACCTACATATAAAGTGAAAACACTGGTTACTGCCGAACTGGATAAACCGGAAACAGCTGCCAACAGCATTTTTAGCCAAATGGTGCCTAACGGCATTCCTAAAAAAATTAAGCTAGTTTCACAGCAAAGATGGAATACACTTAATGGTCAGAAAAAATTCGTCAGTTATATTAATGTCAAAGACTTTGTCCATGATTTTCCAGTGATTAAACAAATTCAAAAAGAGCAACTGAAGGAAAATCGCAATTACCAGGATATTTACCTTTCTTCAAAATCATATAACTATAGCAATATGATTGGTTTTACCAGTGCGTTTGAATTTATGGGCTTTTTCTTAGGAATAGCATTTCTGACTATGCTCGCTTCAACGTTAATGTTTAAAGTTTTAAGTGGTGCCGCCAGTGACAAGGTACGCTACCAGATGCTACATGAAATTGGAGCCAGGCCACAATTATTGCGCAGTTCAATCAGAAAAGAAATTGGTACTTTGTTCACCATGCCTGCTATTTTAGGCATAGTAGATGTCCTTTGTGGCTTACAACTGTTTAAAACATTGCTGATATCTCCATACCATAATATCTGGATTCCATTTACAATTTTTATTGTGCTTTATCTGGGTTATTACTTGTTAACAGTTACATTATATGAAAAAATTGTACTCACAAATAAATAATTATAAAAAGACCGGATTTTGAAATAAATTTTCAAAATCAAAATAGTAACTCTTTAATTGGTGGGAATTCACGCAACATCTCATGAAAAAATAAGCAGAAGTCGCTTAGACTAATGCTTATTTTTTTCGTCTAGTCGTGTCCTTTTGGATACGATTTTTTTAATTGTTCAAATTGTGCAAAATTACCCGGTAAAAAAGACTTTAATTTCACAAAATCTTAATTGGGGGAAGCTTTTATCCCTAGTATGCGAAAAATTGGTATAGGTTCCATTATTTAATGTTGGATTAATCTGGATTTTTTTAGGTAAAAACATCAATAAATTTTTATGCAATTTTAGCTTGTTTTGTTTTGTTGACTTTTATCATTACAGTTAAAGTAACAGTGAAGACGATTGCACTAAATCCCAAGATACCGTACAGGGCATAATTAACATTGATTGTGCCAGCTATGGTGGGAAATTTTCTGTAGTTTTTATTCTTTAAAAAGATGGTCACATTTTTAATTCTCTTCATAACTTAACGATATATTTTGGCTATAATGAAAAAGAGGGAATGTCATATTTGACAGCATAAAACTAGGAGGAATAAAAATGACAATTGGGGAGTTGCTAAAAGATTATCGGATAAGTCAAAAAAAGACGCAGAAACAATGGGCAAAAGATGTGATAAGCCCTTCATTTTATGCGAAAGTAGAGAAAAATTTAAGTCGGATATCAGCAGAAGATTTAATTGAATTACCTCATTCTAATCAAATTCCAGTGATTAACTTTTTCAGTAAATTAAATCAAATAGATAAATCTTTTCATCAACAAGAATTAGAAATAAATCGACTAATTAATGAAGCTTACTACCAAAATTCGAAAGAAGAGTTGCAACAGATACGAGACTTAATCGCTGAAAGTGACTTGCCTAATAAAAATGATGAATTACTCCTTATTGATGCCTATATTGCGGTAATTAGTAAAGACCTTACAATGCTAGATAAAGAAGTTATAGACAGAATGAAAGAAAAAGTTTTTAATATTTCTAATTTTGATGAAGATGGATTAATTATATATTGTAATTTCATGAGCTTTTATGATTTGAATAGCAACTTATTGCTATCTAAAAGGATAATAAAACAGCTTGTTGGATCAAGCAGTGTCAGAATACAAGACAAAATTTTGGCTATCATTATCAATATGCTGATTTTTTGCATTAGAAATAAGCGATTTGAAGAAACTGAGGTATTTATTAATTATGCGGATCAAATAAAAACAAAACCGGAGGTTTTCTTTTATAAGCTGCTGATACCGGCATTTTATAATATAGTTAAATATCAAGATAATCATGATAAAAAATATCTGGATGAAACAGAAATAATAATTAAAAGTATCAAATTAGCTGGAATGCCAGATTATGGTAAGGAGTTAGAAGAGCTTTTAGTTGCAAATAAATAAACTTAAAAAAGTCATGTTTGATTTTGAAGTAACCCCCAAATTTAGGACAAATTTGGGAGTATTTTTATGTCTAAATTATCTAAACAAGATAAAATTTAAATCTATCATCTTTAGCATAGCTAATTAGTTTGTTTTTGCTGATTTTTTGGCATTTCTGAAGAATATTATCCACTCATAAATACATGCAATAACCGCTAATAGATAATCATACCAATGAAAAGCTTTTGAAAAGCCTACTAGAGAGAACAAACACGGCAATCAACGCTAAACTAAAAAATATAGGTTTAGCAATCACTATATTATACTTAATAAGCCAAGTATCAATTGGCAGAAGCTCTAAAGCTAAAATAATTATTATTACTAAAGTAGTATTCATGTTATAGTCACACCTTTTAAATTATTTTAAAGATAAATAAATACGATTGTTCGTGCAGTCCAGTAAGCGACTGTGCTGTTAAAGTGAAGATAATGAATTAGTGCATACCGTAACCGTCTTCAGCTTTACCTTCATAATTAGTTAGAAAGTTTATAAAAGCTTTTAGTGATTTAGCTTTTAAACTGTTACCAGTAATTTTAGCAACATATTTGGCAATTTTTTTAATTGTTTCTAACTTTAAACTACGCGTCAGATTATTGTTTTGTTCAGTAATTTTGTCTTGTAAGAGAGTATTCTGTTGCTCCTCATTAAGTCCAGTACCATTAACAATTTGATCAAACTCATCTTGTTGATCTTTAGTTAATGAACCCATACAATGCCGCATATAAACTGTCATTTTGATTTTCATTGGAAGTACTTACGGAGTTATCCGTAGCAGCAAATGTATTTACTACAGTTGTTGCCATAGTCGTTCCTGTAAAACTTGCTGCTGCATGAGAAATTCCCAATTTTTTAATGGTACTTTTCATAATAGTACGCCTTTCATAATATTTTTGGTCAATGTCGACATTGATATTAAAACCATAGTTCGGTATTAAAATTTGTCAATAAATAATATTAAAAAATAATCATGTATATATAAACATATAGTTCGTTAAATATCCAGTTAATTTGTGCTTGATAATATAAAATTATCAAATTTTTCAAAGATTAATAACTAAAAGACAAAATAAAAATGACTCTTACAAGTCATTTGAAATATTGATTGCTATTTTAAAAATACAGTAGAAATCATCATTATAGTAGGTGCAATTATTGTCAAAATAATTTTGAATACATTACTTTTAAACGTTAAGCTCTCTATTGTTAGCGAATAATTATAAACCAGTTAGAGGCGATTTTAACATGTCTGGAGATCTTATGCCCAATTATTTAAAGGTTTTTGGCCACCAGTGTTCATTTTTTTAACTGGCTCTTTTATTGCATTATATTAAGTTGCTTTGATATATATGGAATTATTTTACTTTGGCATAAATTAAGGACAGGTAAATGTAATAAATTTGTTTCTAGTTATGCCTCATTAATAGCTGCATTTTTATTAGTAGAATAGGCTACCCCAACTATTGCTACTAAAATAATTAAACAAGTTATACATAATAGTGTTAATGCGATAGTAATGCCGAACGAAGCAGTAATTGTAGTAAAAATAGTTGTCATAACTGGCGCAGTCACTATTAAAATCGTGTTAAGCATTCCCATAGTTGATGACAAAATGTTTTGATCGACTGCTTCAACAAGCCACTGTGTTAATTTAGGGCTAGCCGTACCAATAAATATTGCAAGGCTTGCCATGACAGGCAGACAAATGAAAATATTTTTAATAAGCATTGTACCAATAACTGCGATACTTAAAGCTGTTGAAATAATTGCGATAGTGAATAATGACATGTTCTTGAATAATTTTGTGCCTACAATGCTACCAAGTGCCATACCAGCAGTCATTACAGCTCCTATTAGGGCAATCGTAAAACTGTATGTTCCAATGACCATAGAAGACTTATTGCCGGCGATTACGATTGAAATTAAAGGTTCAATTGTTCCTAAAACTCCATTTAATAAAGCAATTACTAGAACGACTGATAACAATCCCCTTGCTTTTTTTACTTGTTTGAATGATAAAGCAATTGTTTTAAAGAACCCTTCTTCATTAACTGAAGTAGTTTCTTCTTGGGGACGAGTTTTGTAATAATTACGACCGACGCTGGCAAAAAGGGCACCTGCCGCTAGAAATGTTAAGGCATTGAAGATTGCTAGGCTGGAATAAGACATGAAAAGTAATAAACCAGAACCAATGAATTGTGCAATCATATTGATAATACCGTTGATTCCACTAACAAATCCTTCGGCTTCAGCAACTTCATCATTTCCGACAATGTTAACAATTAGAGGCGTTTGAAGGCCACCAGAGTATGAGCCAGCAATATCCGATACTAAGTTAATGCCAATAACAGTTAAAACAAGGTTCCAGCCAGCAAATCCACTAGCGAAAAGTAATCCGACGATTAGATAGAGTCCAAACCGTATAGTGGCTAACCAAACCATTAGCTTGAATTTGTTTTTTGTACGATCAGCTAAATATCCACTAAAAACTTGAAAAATTTGAGGTACTGATTCTGAAATTGAAATCAATGAAATAGCCAAGGCGTAATTTCTTAATTTACTTGCATAAGTAATAAGTGCTAAGTAAAACAAAATATTGCCTGCACCAGATAAAAAACTGGCGATTGTAAATTTTCTATAATCCTTGTTCTTTATAAAAATGTCCATAATTTTATAACTCCTAAATTAAATATTTTATATATTAAGTTATAACGTGGTTATAATAAGGAATATCAAAAATGTCGTATTTGAATGTTAAACGCCAAATTTGAATGAAATTAAGGAGGATCACTAATGACAATAGGACAATTGCTAAAGCAATATCGAATTGAGAGTTTGAAAACTCAAAAAGAATGGGCTGGTAATACGATTAGTACATCATATTATTCAAAAGTTGAAAAAGATCAGCACAGAATTACAGCTGAGGATTTGATTGCATTACTGCGTGCTAATAACATTAAATTGTGGGAATTTTTTGGCAAGCTTAGTCAAGAAGATAAAGTAAAATATGACGAAAACAGAGACATTGGCGAGGCAATTAATGAAGCGTTTTATCATAATGATAAGGATCAGCTTAAGGATATTAAAAATGTCATTGCAAATAGCGAAATAGTTGATAAAGAAGATCAGTTGCTATTTATAGATGCACTAATAGCTTTAGTTGGTAATCACGTAGAAGATCTTGATGAAAAAGAACGAATTAAGTTGAAAGAAAAGATTTTTAATATTTCTAATTTTGACGAAAATAAATTAGATTTGTATTGTAACTTGATGCCATTTTATGATCTCGATAGCAACTTGTTAATAAGTCGGCGAGTGATCACACAGTTTCGCCATTCTGGAAGTTCGAATGTTCAAGAAACAATATTAGGAATAGCGATAAACATGTTAATTATGTGTATTGAAAAAAGTAGATATGAAGAAACAAAATTCTTTATTCAGGCAGCTGATCAAATTAGTACTAAACCGAACTTGTTTTTTTATAAAAACTGCATTTTTATACTTAAAAATATAGTGAATTATCACTATGGAAGAAAAGATGAGTATTTAAATAAAGCTCGAATGGCAATTGATCACATTAGTTCGTTAGGCATGCCGGAGTATAGTAAAGATATGAAAGATATTCTTGATAAATATGGGAAAAATTAAAAAAGTCGTATTTGATATTTAAAATTCAAATACGACTTTTTTATTATCTTCTGTTAAATTGAAAATATACTTAAGCTACAAAGTTTAAAACAGAGGAGATGAAGTACATCAACTTTTGGTTGGGTCGTTATCATTCACAGCTGAGTAACAAGGATGAAAAAAAAACGACGAAAAATCAAACATCAGGTAATTACAAATGGAGTGCTGATAGAATTTAAAATCATCACTTTATAAAGTAATACAATTAAAAAACGTTAGAAAGGAGAAATCGACATATCGATATAACGAAATTATTTAGAACTAGCCCACTATGGTTTTTTCAAATATAACTTTATTTAGAAAAGAACTAATTTCCTGTAAAAAATCACACGAAAGTAAATAATTGTGTGATAACCAATAGTATTAAAAACATTGCCATGCACGGCAATGTTTTATTTGTTACGTGCCAAAGAGAATATAAAATCAAGATAAGAAGGAGTAATAGTCAGATAGTGGCTGTCGCTTTTTTATTAGATTGATTATCTATTAGTTGCTATAGGCTATCCTTCTATTAATCATGTAATCAAGCCCGTACCTTGTTATAGACATGCTAATATTGTAGTAAAATATTATGATAAAGATGGCAAAGCATTTACGGGTACACTCCTTCGAAAAGGAACAAGCATATCAGTAAGTACGGCTGTTAAAATAATTAATCCAGATAGCAAAAAAGAGGAGCTATATTATCAGCAGGCAGATAATCCTAGATGTTTCTTTAAAGCCTCAGATATCAAGTATCTAGTTGGGCCGAAATTATCGGAGCCGAATAAATAGTTTTAAAGTTTTAACTTTTAATAAAAGGCAAGAAATTTCATGAAAATTTCTTGCCTTTTTGCTTGCTTAATTCATATGTAGACACGATGCTGATAATAATAATGGCATTATGTTAAGTTGCTTTGGTACAGGTGAAAGTGGATAGGAAATAAATTCTGTTAGTTTTTGGATTTGTCATATCCAGCTTATTTATGTCAAATATGACAGTTTTATTAATAAAAATAAAAAGGCAATTATATTATTTATATCAACATACAGCGTGGTCGAGACATGAAGGTAAATACTCTACATGTAGTAATGGAAAAGAAACTTATTGGGAAGTATTTAGGTATTTTTCCATTACATGCAAAGTGAGATTAAAGCAAATTAAGGAGAAAATCATGGTTTACAAATACTACTCGCACTTTAAGTTTTTTTGTTTAAATATTTTCGGATTAATTTCCAGTATGCAGAATATTGTTACAGCATACATTGTTGGTTCGTTAATTAATTTGGCAACAGCTAAAAATTTTGCAGCTATTCCAGTCTTTTTTGGTAAAAATATTTTGTTATTGATCTTAATTTTAGTCGCCACTTTAATTTTTGATTATCTTAAAGCAGACGCTGCTAAGCAGGTCAATACTAAGTTAAGGCTTAAAGTGATGAGGGGTATGCTCTCGGATGAGCAAGAAGATGCTTCTAATTTAGGTTTTTTAACTAATGATTTTAAACTTTTGGAAACAAATCGCTATGATGCTGAAATAGGAATTCTGATTTATTCATACACCGTCGTATTTGCTATGGTATTCGCTTTGTATCTAAATTGGCAGCTTACAATAATATTTTTTATTGGTTCGGTTATACCAACAATTGTTTCCACCTTTTTCCAAAAGCCTATTCAAAATGCTGCAGAAGCTTGGACAAATGCTAATGATAAATATGTTAATCAAACTAAAAATTTGTTATCTGGTACTGCTACCTTTAATTTATATGATAAGCAGGATAATGCAGTTAAACAAAATCAGTATAAAGTTAACCAATTAGAAGAAAAATTAGCCAAGATGAATGTGCTTAATATTAATACCAGCGCTTTTCTTAATGCAATTGCAATTATGGGTACTTATTTATTGCCGTTTGCAATTGGTATTGCATTAGTAATTAAAGGTCAAACTACTTTAGGTGCTCTTTTTGCAATAACGCAATTATCTAATTCATTTGTAAATCCAATTTTACAAATTTTGCAAGAACGAAATAATTTGTCTACTACAAAGCCAATTGTTCGAAAGATAAAGCAATATATACAAAAAGCAGATAATGTGGAGCGTGAACAAACCAATGATCCTACATTTAATGAACTACAAGTGCAAGACCTAGATTTAATGCGTCAGGATAAGGTATTAGCACAACATATTAATCTTGATATTAAGTCTGGCCAAAAAGTTGCGGTCATCGGACCCTCAGGATCAGGGAAATCTACGATGTTACAGTTTCTAATGTATGGTAAGTATGGTAAATCTAAAAAAATTATACTTGATCATAACGAAGTAGCGGCAGGATCGTTTACTAAGTTGTTTGCCTATTCCAGCCAGAGTGCAGTTATTTTTTCTGATACGCTTTGGTTTAATCTAACTCTAGGAGCCAATATAGCTAAAGAAAAAGTTCTTGAGGTATGTCAAGGACTACAGTTAGGACAATTAATTAAAGAAAAGGGATTTGATTATCAATTAGGTGACAATGCAGATCAACTATCTGGTGGCCAATTGTCCAGAATTGAGGTAGCACGGGCTATTTTAGCCAATCGACCAATTTTATTACTGGATGAAATTAATGCTTCACTTGATAAAACTTCATCAAAGGCAATTCACCAATATATTTTTGATTCAAACTTTACTTTTGTTGAAGTTATTCATCATTACGATCCAGAAGAACTGCAAAAGTATGATGTAGTTGTTGATTTTAATCAATACCAATTTAACGATAAGAGCCTGTCGTAGTCAGATAGATAATAACCCAATTTACCTCAGCATTATATAATTTTCATTTTTAATTTAATGATACTTTTATATTTTTTGATTATAATAGATTATAATAAAATTAAAAAATTTAATATTTGATAGTTAATCAAATAGTTGAGGAAATTTAAATGACAATTGGTGAATTACTAAAAGACTATCGCATTCAGCAAAAGAAAACACAAAGGCAATGGGCTAATGATGTGGTAAGCCCGTCATTTTATGCAAAAGTTGAAAAAAATTTAAGCAGCATTTCAACAGATAATTTAATTGAGCTATTAAACGTTAACAAAATTTCATTAACTGATTTCTTCGATAAGTTAAACCACCAGGCGAAGACTGTACATGATGAAAATCTAGAAATTGATAGGATGGTTAATGAAGCATATTATCAAAATTCTTTGCATGATCTGCAGCAAATACGAAATTTTGTTGCAGAAAGTGATTTTCCAAATAAAAAAGATAAATTAGATATAATTGATATCTTTATTGCAATAATTAACAAAAATCTTTCCAGTATTGATAGTGGCGTTATAGATAGATTGAAAGAAAGAACGTTTGACGTTTCTCATTTTAATTCTGATAGTTTAAGATTGTACTGCAACCTTATGAGTTTTTATGATTTAGATAGTAATTTATTGATTTCAAAAAGAGTAATACGTCAGTTTATTGGTTCAAGTAGCATAGATATTCAGAAGTTAGTTTTATCTATAATTATTAATATGATGATTTTGTGTATTCGTAACAAAAAATTCGAAGAAACAGCATTTTATGTTAGTAGTGAACAACAAATCAAAACAAAACCAGATATATTTTTCTATAAAACTATTGCTCCAGCTTATGAGAATATAATCAAATATCATTATGATCAAAATCCCAAGTATCTTGATGAAGTACAAACAATAACTAAATGTGTAAAAATTGCTGGCATGCCCAGTTATGGTAAAGAACTTGAAGAACTAATGATTGCTAATAAATAAAATTTTTAAATGTCATATTAAACCATTAAGAGTTAAATATGACATTTTTTATATGCTTATATAAAATCGTAATAAACTAGAAGTAAATAGAAAGGAGTAAGAAAATTGAAAATTTATTACATAAATTAATTCTTATTGGGCTCAATTTAGATTAATTAGAAACATGGGAAAAATGTTTTGTAAGTTAAGCGAAGATTTAAAAATTATGTGTAAAGTAGATGATCATATTTATGAAGCATTTGTAGATGGATTATTTATAAAGTTTAGACCGGAAAAAAATTATAAAGATAAGTAAATTTTCTATAAAGAAATATGATAGGAAAAATGTTTTAAAAATGGCGATCAAGCTGGAGGAAATTGACACTAACAAAAAACAATATTTAAAAAAGAATAATGGTTTAAAAAGCAAATATTAAAATATGTTCAAGAAACTGTTCAGGTCATTTAAAAAATGACAGCGCTAACTATAATTAAGTTAAAAGGTGGTCTGCTTGAAGGAGCTGAACAGAAAGTTTGGTGATCTTGATGCAAAGATTAAAAAATATGCGCGTTGGACTGATAGAACTTTGTGCGACACTTATTATTGGCGGTTTGATGATAATTGCTGGTATTATTTTAGGGTTGGATTTAGCTTCCTTAATTATTAAGTTATTTAGCGGTTTAATAAAACCAAATGTGCCGAATTTTAACGTCATTAACAGTTTTCTGCGGATCAATTGGGGCATGCAAGTGGTTATGTTACTGGCGGTTCTAATAATTGTTGGTGGTATAATAGTAACTTATAACCTAACCAGAACAATTTTAAAAAGTGTAGCTGCAAAAGAAGATGCACCTGCAATTTTTCAAAAACATTTAGGACTAAGAATAATTGAAATGGTTTTAGGGTTGATACTAATAGTAACCGGCTATTTTATACTAAATTTGCCTAGTCAAAATCTGTTTAATACTTTATTGGCAGCCTTTGTTACAATTGTGTCAGGTACTTATTTACTTTGCCACTCGTTATTAAGCTTGGTACCTACAACTTGGTTTAGCAAAATTAAGTTAGCTAAAGGAAAAACGCAGCTGAGACTTCATCATTATGCCAGTGTTTTTACTATCATTTCCATACTCTTTGCCTTGACTATGGGCGCTCTGGCTTTAAGTCATGACTTTAATGCCTTTTCTCAAGATATTAAGAGGGGAACTTATTATGATGGCGTAATTGTCAGCAATACCGCCAATATTAAAAACGATGTTGCTCAACTAAAAATTAAAAAGCAGACAACATACCATTATAAAGAAACAAAAGGGCACTTTTATTTTGTTCGTAATGAGCTGGCAGATAATCCAATTAAGTACGTCAGAAATACCGGTAGACGCAATTTTCAAGTCAAATCAATTAAATTAGACCAATTGAATAAAAATTCTCTGGCAGGTAACAGTTTCCGCGAACTCGTTCCCAATGGTTTTAAAAATAAAACGATTGCACTTTGTTCAACTGCAGAATTAAATAAGATTAAAGGCAATACTAAATATCTGACTTTGGCGCAGCTAAACAGTTTTGATAGAGACTGGCCATTTTTATTAAAAATTGAACATAAACAGGCTCAAAGTAGTCTTACCTATAGTCCACTCTACAGCAGTTCCAAGGCCGCTCTTTATCAGCTGGCACTGGGGATGACCAGAGAAATGAAGATTTTAGGCTTCTCACTGGCATTTGTATTTGGTGTAACTTTGATTGCTATTTTGATAATAGAAGTAATAAAATTTGCTAAGAAAAACCCGGATGCTGATCAGAAATTAAAGACTCAAAAAGTATCGCAGGAAAGCAGCACTTATGGAACGGGACTGTTGTTCTTAATTCCAGCGGTTTTTGGTGTCTTTGATGCTTTGTTTGGTCTAAAAATCTTTAATCAGGTTCTGCCGACAGCATATTATGAAATATGGTTACCAATAATGCTCATGATTTTATGCTATTTTGCTTTATGTATCATGGTTGTATTTTGGAGGAAAAAAGCAGTATTTTAAAAAAGTCTGGTAAGTAAAACGCACGCTTTAACAGCGTGCGTTTGTTTTTCCTATGAAAACAATAGAATTAATAAAAAATACTGAGAACTTTGATAAAAATAATTACAAAAATTTCTTGACATGCTAATGTTCTTTTTCTATAATTCTAAGTATTAAATTAAATTTTGGGAGGCGATTTTAATGAAAGCTAAATATTTAAATAAACGAACCAACATTAAAAATATTATCGCCCAGAGTTTAATTGCCTTGTTGTTGTCGTCTAGGACTTAGCATGATTAAATTACTTTTAGTGATTTTACATGAAAAGCCCTTGTTTGCGTCTTAATGAATGGGGCTTATCTAATAACTGATCTAAGCCTCATTCATTAAATGAATGAGGTTTTTAGTTACCAGGCTATTTGAAAAGGAGAAAATGATGAGTAAATTTTCAAAAAATTTGTTGCGTATTTTTACGTTGGGAATGGCCGGCTTAGCGCTAGCCGGCTGTTCAGTTGCAAAAAGTGGGGGCGGCAAGGGTACACACCAAGATAAAGATACAGTCAAAGTCGGGATTAATATAGAGTTGTCTGGTACTGCTGCCGGCTACGGCAGTGCTGAAAAGCAAGGTATAGTATTAGCAGCTTCTGAAATTAATAAAGCTGGTGGAATTAACGTCAATGGGCATAAGAAGAAGCTTAAGTTGCTTATCCGTGATAACAAGTCCTCAATTGCTACTTCGGCTTCAGTCGCTGCACAATTGGCAACCAAGGATAAAGTGGCTGCAGTTGTAGGACCAGCTACCACCAACTGTGGTACAGCAGAAATTCCTAATGTTACTAAGGCTTCTGTTCCTGGTATTAGTCCATCTGCAACTGATCCAAACTACACCAGACAGAAGAACGGCAAAGTGCAGCCTTACGTCTTTAGAGCTTGCTTCCAAGATACATTCCAGGGAAAGAGCGCAGCTAAGTTTGTCGATAATAAGCTAAAAGCCAAACGAGTAGCTGTCTATGCTGATAACTCCAGTGATTATGGTACTGGTTTAGCAAAAGCCTTTAAAGATACTTATAAAGGCAAGATAGTTGATAGTCAAACGTATTCTGCAGGTGATAAAGATTTCAATGCTGTTTTAACTTCATTTAAATCTAAGAAAATCGATGCTATTTATGTACCGGGCTACTACACAGAATTAGGCTTGATCATCAAACAAGCACGGCAAATGGGCATTAAAGCTCCAATCGTTGGTGGTGACGGTATGTGTGATCCTAAACTAGTTCAAATATCGGGTGCTAAAAACGCGACTGATATTTACTACACTACACCGTTTTCAACTAATGTAGCTGCTAAGAACCCAGATTCAAAAGCTGCTAAGTTTATCAAAGCATATAAAGCTCGCTA
The DNA here is from genome assembly GCF_014323605.1 of Lactobacillus kimbladii. Taxonomy (GTDB): domain Bacteria; phylum Bacillota; class Bacilli; order Lactobacillales; family Lactobacillaceae; genus Lactobacillus; species Lactobacillus kimbladii_B. Next base: position 119,025 of record NZ_SCMB01000004.1, read on the forward strand.
CCATACAGATGCACCGACATTTTCAGCATTAGCTTATGATGCAGTTTATTTAGTAAAAACTGCTATTGAAGAACAAAAATCAGATGATTCAGTTAAAATTACTGAAGGTCTAGCTAAGATTAAAGACTTTGACGGTGTGACTGGCAGAATTACCATGGATAAATTCCACAATCCGGAAATGCCAATTGCGATTGAAAAATTGACTAACGGTAAAGTAAGCGACTCATTCCGTGTTGAGTAAATATGAAAATGAAAGGAGTGCTTAAATTTGCAAACAGTTTTACAGCAAATCATTAACGCCTTGTCACTGGGTTCGATTTATGCCCTGTTGGCTTTAGGCTACAGCATGGTTTATGGCATTATTAATTTAATTAACTTTGCCCACGGCGACATTTATATGCTAGGTGCATTCTTTGCCTACTATGTGATTAATGCTTGGCATTTTAACTTTATTACAGCACTGCTTTCTGCAATGATTATTGGTGCAGTTTCAGGCGTAGTGATTGAGTATTTTGCTTATCGGCCATTACGTAAGTCGCCTCGTATAGCTGTCTTAATTACAGCTATCGGTGTCTCGTTTTTACTGGAAAATGGTATGTCATACTTTGTAGGATCAAATGCTCGTAGTTTTCCACAAGTAATTGAGCAGGTTAATTACAATATTGGTGGAGTACAAATTTCAAATGTTCAGATTTTAATTTTGGCTACTGCTTTAATATTGATGGTTTCATTACAGTTAATTATTCAAAAGACCAAAATGGGCCGGGCCATGCGTGCAGTATCAGTAGATCCTGCTGCGGCTGAATTAGTTGGCGTTAATGTTAATCATACGATTTCATTTACCTTTGCTTTAGGGTCAGCTTTAGCAGGTGCCGCCGGTATTTTAATTGGGATGTACTACAACCAAATTGATCCTTTAATGGGGATGACACCAGGAATTAAGGCCTTTGTGGCTGCCGTATTGGGTGGAATCGGTTCTGTTCCAGGAGCCTCAATTGGAGGTTTCTTAATCGGTATCCTGGAGACATTTTTCCAGTCTATCGGTTTGTCGGCATATAAAGACTCAGTTGTTTATCTAGTATTAATAGTCATTTTGCTTTTCTTACCAGCTGGTATTTTTGGCAAAAATGCTAAAGAGAAGGTGTAGGTGGCAAAATGAAATCGAATTGGAAATACATTTTGTCGTGGCTGTTATTAATGGTAGGCGGCTTTTACTTAATCAACGCGTTGATCATGGTCGGCGTGATAGATGATTTCATTGAAAACATGCTGGTCACGATTGGAATAAATATTATCTTAGCTACCGGGTTAAACCTGATTATCGGTTTTAGTGGTCAATTTTCTCTAGGTCATGCTGGTTTCATGGCCATTGGAGCATATGCTACCGCGATTATTACTCAACGCATGAGTAGCGAAGCTGGCTTTTTAATCTCAATGCTCGTAGGTGTGCTGATAGCAATTGTAATTGCTGCGATTATCGGTACGGCCACTTTCATTCGCTTAAAGGGTGACTATTTAGCCATTGCTACTTTAGGAGCAGCTGAAATTATCCGTAATGTCATTAATAACTTGAAAATTACTGGTGGAGCGGCAGGATTATATAATATTCCTCAATTATGCTCATGGCCGACTGTTTATATTTTAGTTTGTGTGACCACAATCATTTTTACAAACTTTATTCGTTCAAAAGATGGTCGGGCAATTAAAGCCGTTCGTGAGGACGAAATTGCTGCTGAAGCAATGGGTATTAATACTACTAAATGGAAATTGGCTGCTTTCGTTTTAGGTGGAGCAACTGCTGCCATTGCTGGCAGTCTACATGCTTCATTTTTACAAACAATCTCACCTTCAAACTTTGGCATTATGGAATCAATCTCTATATTGGTTATTGTTGTTTTGGGTGGTGTTGGCAGTATGACTGGCACGTTTGTTGCAGCGATTGTTTTAGGCGTTTTAGATACCGTTTTACAAAGTTTCGGTGCGTTAAGGATGGTCATCTATGCTATAGTCCTGATATTAATCATGATTTTCAAGCCATCAGGACTTTTAGGTAACTGGGAATTCTCTCTTAAAAATTTAGCGCGCCATTTCGGCAAAAAAGAAAGGGGCTAGTATATGCCACACTTATTAGACGTTGACCACGTAGTGCGCAAGTTTGGTGGTTTAACTGCAGTTAATGATGTTTCACTTCACCTTGATAAACATGAACTAGTTGCCTTGATTGGTCCTAATGGTGCAGGTAAAACCACTTTGTTCAACTTGTTAACTGGAATGGTGCAAGTTACTAGTGGAAAGATTAATTTGCAAGTTGATGATAAAAATTATGATTTGACGCATAAAAGTGCTGTGCAAATTGCAGACTTAGGTTTATCCCGTACATTTCAAAATATTCGCTTATTTAAAGACTTAACTGTTATGGATAATGTCCTAACTGCAATGACAAATGAATATAAAGAAAACTTTTTAACAACAGTTTTTCGTTTACCCAGTTTTTATAAAACGGAAAAGGAAATGAAAGAAGCTGCGCAAAAGCTATTAGCAATCTTTGATTTAACGGATAATGAACAAACCTTGGCTAAGAACTTGCCCTACGGAACACAAAGACGCTTGGAAATAGTACGAGCTTTAGCTACTCACCCACAGATTCTTTTCCTGGATGAACCTGCTGCTGGTATGAACCCAGAAGAAACAGCGGATTTGACTAATCTTATTAAATATATTCAAAAAGAATTTCAGATCACAGTTTTGTTAATTGAGCATGACATGTCTTTAGTTATGAACCTGGCTGAAAGAATTTATGTACTTGATCAAGGCGAGATATTGGCTACCGGATCTCCTGAAGAAATCAAGGCAAATCCTAAAGTTGTTGAAGCATATCTAGGAGAGGGTGATGACTAGATGGCAATGTTAGAAGTTCGTGACTTGTCTGTAAATTATGGTGTTATTCAAGCTGTTAAGAATGTCAGTTTTGAAATTAACCAAGGTGAAATCGTAACCCTAATCGGAGCTAATGGAGCTGGTAAGTCAACTATTGTCAAGACAATTTCTGGCTTACTCAAGCCAAAAAGTGGTCAAATTTCCTACCTTGGCGAAGAAATAGATCACAAAAGTGCTCCGCAAATTGTCAGCGCAGGTATCTCCCAAGTTGCAGAAGGTCGGCATATTTTTGCTGGAATGACCGTAATGGAGAATCTGCAGATGGGTGCGTTTTTGCAAAAGAATCATGATGAAGTTTCAAAAACCTATAAAGACATTTTTGAACGCTTTCCAATTTTGCAAAAAAGACGTAATCAGGATGCAGCCACTTTGTCTGGTGGTGAGCAGCAAATGTTAGCCATGGGTCGTGCATTAATGGCAAAACCCAAATTGCTGCTGCTTGATGAACCATCAATGGGTTTGTCTCCCTTGTATATTCAAGAAATATTTAAAATTATTAAAGAACTGAACGAAAAAGGTACCACTATTTTGTTAATTGAACAGAATGCTAAACAAGCACTATCTATTGCCGATCGTGGTTATGTATTGGCCACTGGTGTAGTGCAATTAAGTGGTACTGGTCAAGAATTGTTGGCTAACCCAGAAGTACAGAAGGTATATTTTGGTGGTTAGTAGTAATCAAGTTATTATAGTGACAATGTTGTTAATTCATTGTTGAGTCACATAGTGAAAACTATGAAGTTACATAAAATTCTGAGGAGGTAATCATAATGAAAGCCAAATATTTTAAAAAACAAAACAATATTAATATCTTTCAAGCCCAGGATTTAGTTACCTTGTTGTTGGAGCGCAGGACTTAACATACATGAATTACGTAATGTAGTTTATAGTAGTTAAGCCCTAGTTTGCGTGTCAATGATTGGGGTTTAACTAATTGGTAATTTAAGCCTCATTCATTGATTTGAATGAGGCTTTTTTGTTGGCAATTTTAGTTAAAGAATAGAAAGAATAGTTAGAAGGAACAAGATGATGGATAATATTAGTGGTATTAAAAAAATAATGAATGTTGTAATCACTGGCATGGCAGCTTTTATGCTGGCAGGCTGTACTGTTGCTAAAAGCAGTAGTGGGGATGGAACTAAGCAAGATAAAGATTCAGTCAAAATTGGTGTCAACATGGAGTTGTCTGGAGCTGCAGCTGGTTATGGCAACGCTCAAAAGCAAGGTATTCAATTAGCAGTTAGTGAAATTAATAAAAAAGGCGGCATTGATGTTAATGGTCGTAAGAAAAAAATCAAACTGATCATGCGTGACAATAAAACTGCTATTTCTACTTCTGCTTCAGTTGCTGCCCAATTAGCTACAAAAGAAAAGGTAGCGGCTATTGTAGGACCAGCAACTACTAATGCCGGCACAGCCGAAATTCCTAATATCACTAAAGCTAAGGTACCAAGTGTCAGCCCTTCAGCGACAGATCCAAATTACACTTTACAAAAGAATGGTAAAGTTCAGCCATTTGTTTTTAGAGCATGTTACCAAAATAATTTTCAGGGCGGTAGTGCAGCCAAGTTCGTAATGAATAATATTAAGGCAAAGAGAGTGGCTGTCTATACTGATAATTCAAGTGACTATGGCAATGGTCTGGCTAAAGCATTTAAGAAAACATATAAAGGCAAGATAGTTGATAGTCAGACATTTTCAGAGGGTGACAAAGATTTTAACGCTGTATTAACTTCGTTTAAAGCTAAGAAAGTTGATGCTATTTATGTTCCTGGCTACTACACTGAAGTTGGTTTAATAATTAAACAAGCACGTCAAATTGGTATTAAAGCACCAATTGTTGGTAGTGATGGCATGGCTGATCCGAAGCTGGTACAGATTGCTGGTGCTAAAAATGCAAGTAAAATCTACTATACTACGCCATTTTCAACACAGGTAGCTGCCAAGGATCCAACTGCTTCTAAATTTATGCGTGATTTCAAAAACCGCTACCATGAAGAAGCACCAACTTTTTCTGCTTTAGCGTATGATGCGGTATATATGATTAAAGAAGCAATTGAAAATGAAAAATCTGATGATTCTGCAAAAATCACGAAGGGTCTGGAACAAATTAAAGATTTTACTGGCGTAACTGGGAAAATCACTGTAGATAAAGATCATAATCCTGAAAAACCAATTGCTGTAGAAGAATTAATTAATGGTAAAGTGGGTAAAACTTTTAAAATTGAATAAGACTTATTTTTAGGTAATAAAAAGGTTAGCTTTGCTAGAAAAGCTAACCTTTTTGATTGTATTAATACTGATTTTACAATTTTTGTGCAACTACTGAAAAAGTCAATGGAATCTGTGGTGAATCAGCTGGAAGTACCCAACCTTCTTGGCTTTTATCATAGATTAGTGATGGCAAGGACTTCCAATCACTAATTTTATGCTCTCCTACGTTTTTAATGGTTAAACCAGCAGCAATTAATGAATTAATAATTTCTGCAAAATCATGAGCCCAATTATGGTTTGTCTGATGCTTTATTTTGCCATTAGAGTTTGGTGTGTATGAAGCATCTGATTGATAAGTAATCTCAGTGCCGCTAAAGTAACCCAGCTTAATTTCTAACCCGGCATTATCGAGTGCAAATAACAAAGGGTGATTGTCACGAATCATGAATATTCCACCAGGAGCAAGGAGTTGACCAATAGATTTTGCCCATGATTTTAATTCTGGCAGCCAAGTAATTGTACCTGCGCTAGTCACAATTATGTCGAATTGTCCTAATTTTTCCGGCATAGCTTTTGCGGCATAGCGAGCGTCGCCTTCAACGTAGGTAATTGAAGTATTAGCCTCTTGGGACAATTTGCGTGCATACTTTAATGCAGCAGGTGAAAAGTCCAGGCCGTAAACGTCTTTAGCTCCTAGGCGCGCCCAACTGAGCGTATCATCTCCAATATGGCATTGCAAATGAAGTAGTCGCTTATTTTCAACTGAATTATGAGTCAAAAATGGTCTGAGTACGTCTAAATCACGTTTAACAGTTGTAGTTATAGCATTTTTGTCTTTAGCAAACTGAGTAAGATCGCCATAACCACCATTTGCATGTACATCAGCGCGATCATTCCAGTTATTCAAGTTGTCAGCAACGTCAGACATATCATTTTTTGATTTCATAAAATGTTCTCCTGTTAATTGAGGCATCAGAGCTTTAATTTGTCATATGAAACAACTTTTTTCTCTTGCTCTGTCATATTCATCACTGTAATTGAAGCATTACGAGGTCGTTCTTTAATATCAAAATCGCTGTAACGATCGGCAATACTATGGATGGTAAAACCATGAGTTACGAGCAAAATATTTTCAGCCCCATCTAATTGACCGATTAATTTAAATCCCTTATTTATTCTATCCCAATATTCTTTTGCATTCTCTGCATCGTGAAAAGGATCGGCTTCTTTAATCCAGTCCTTAACAGTGTCTAATGATTCATTTTTGAGCATTTCAGCATGGCTTTTATAACCGTGAGGACCACTGATCATTTGCCAAGCAGCATCTGAATCCATACCCTCAAAATAGCCGTAAAAATGTTCACGGAAAAAGGGAGTTGCGATATGTTGAATTTCATCACGGTTAACATTGTGTTTAATGATGATATCACAAGTGTCGCTGGCTCTTTTCATATCACTTGATAATGCAATGTCAAAAGGCACATCTTTTAAAGCTTCACCAACTTGGTCAGCACCTGCTATTCCTTTTTCTGTTAGTGGCGTATCACACCAGCCTTGCATTTTGTTATAGCGGTTAATAAAAGTTTCACCGTGACGCACTATATATATTCTTTTCATTTTACTCCTCACAAATCTAATATTTATTCCTTGTATAATTTTTGGACACGCTCAACATCGACCGGTTCAATTGGATACAAAGAACCGGTAGGATACATTACAGACACCCCATCATTATGTTTTAGTCCGATTGCATGTCCCAATTCATGTTCTACAGTATTTAAAATACGTTGGTAAGTATAACTATATGGTGAAAAATTTTGTAAATAATAAATATTTAACCTGGTAACTGCGGAATACATGATTCTGGTTTTCACATAATAATGAAAAGTAGTATAACCCGCATAATTGGTATTGGGACTATAAACCTGTTCAATTACGATATTAGCTTTTTTCTTGCTTTTGGCTTCGGTAAAAGTAAAGGCTTTGGTATCATTCCATGCATCAATTGCATCTTTAGTAGCTGAAATTAATTCTTCATTATTATCAAGATCAATGTAAACAGTGGCTTTAGGCTTTTTCCAGTGCCAAGAAGAAGCTACAGCAGCTGTACGTTTTTTCTTGGCCTTCTTATTTTTCTTAGTTTTTTTTTTAGCTTTTTTTGCCTTTTTAGCAGTTTTCTTGGCATAAACAGTCTGAGAAGGCCAACTGAATACTGAATCATCAGTAATCGGAGCAATTGTACTTCCAATTGTAAAAATTACAACCAGCGCACATGCTAATTTTGATAAAAAATGACTAAATTTTTTCATACCTTAATCAACTCCATTACCTTACATTATATAGGAAAAATAGTAAAAGTTTCATAATTTACTGACTTTAACACATAAAATTATAATCATTATCAGGAAATTTTTGCAGATTTCACTGTTTAGCAAAAAACGAATCCAAGGTTTTAATATAAACCGATTTCATGGTAAAATAGAATGCAAGTTTTGAAAAATTAGGTGAGTTTATGACAAAAGCGATGGATGATAGAGAATTTGAGCAAAAGCATCTCGATAAGATTTTAAAAATGATACGGGCTAAAAAAGCCGAGTTGTCCTCGTCAATTAAGTCCGCTGAAGGAGAAGCCCAAGATCTTAATTCACACTTTTTTGATGATGTAAAATTAGATTATGACGGCTATTCAACATCTATGGAAACTGCTTTGTCTATTCACCAGCAACAGCAGTTACTTGATGAACGTCAAAATGCTTGGCAACATGCCGCAAAGCAACTAAGCACGGTCCAAAAATTAGAGCAAAAGCCTTATTTTGCCAGAGTTGATTTTAAAGAAACTAATGAAAAGCCGGAAACTATTTATATTGGTCTGGGTTCTTTTGCGGACAAAAATAATCATTTCTTGATTTATGATTGGCGTGCACCAATTTCATCAATTTATTATGATGGTAAGATTGGTAAGGTTTCTTACATGTCGCCTGAAGGTGAAATTACCGTTGATATGACCAAAAAACGGCAATTCATGATTGAAAACGGCAAGATTATTAACATGTTTGACACCAATGAGTCTATTGGTGATCAGATGCTGCTGGAAGTTTTAGGTGAAAAATCCGGCACGCAAATGAAATCAATTGTGACGACTATTCAGCGTGAGCAGAATAAAATCATTAGAAATACCAGTGCTGACTTATTGTTTGTTCAAGGAGCGGCTGGTTCGGGTAAAACCTCTGCAATATTACAGAGGATTGCTTATCTGCTATATCGCTATCGCGGCAACCTTACCAGTAGTGATGTCATCATGTTTAGCCCTAATCAATTGTTTAATGATTATATCAAGAATGTTTTGCCTGAAATGGGTGAACAAAACATGGTGCAAATGACTTACTGGCAATTTGTAGCGAGACGATTGCCGGGAATGACCGTTGAAAATTTATTTGATCAATTTGAAGATAGTAAAGCTGATTCCGCAATTAGTCAATTTAAGGATTCAACAAATTTCTTTAATTTGTTGCACCATTATGCTAAACACCTCAATAATCGCGGCGTAATTTTTAAGAATATTTACTTCCGTAATAAAAAGAAACCATTTTTTATGAAAGAAAAAATTAGTGAACTCTATTATTCATTTAATTCCAATTATAATTTGAGTAATAGAATAGATGCTACGCGAGAAGGACTAATAAAGTCGCTCAATCGCAAGATTAACAGTGAAACTAAAAAAGCCTGGGTGTCTGATGCCATCCAAAATCTTAGTCAAGAGCAGCTAAATGCTTTATATGATCGTCCAGACCAAGAGTTTGAATCGGAGGAAAAAGAGGAAAAGTTCCTCAGCCGTAAAATTGTCGTGAAGGAACTTGATAAAGTTTTCCAGCAAATTAGACGGAATAATTTTATTAATATGCGTGCACAATATTTGAACTTTTTACGTGCTGTTCCTAAAATGACTGATCTAAGTAAATGGCAAATTGAAGAAGTAGATTGGCAAAAGCACATCGAAGAAGTTAAGCAAAGTTTTATGAAGCATTATATTCATATGAATGATGTTTCAGCATACTTGTACCTTTATGATCTGATCACAGGTCGTCATGTAGATTTTGAAATGCGTTACGCTTTTATTGACGAGATTCAAGATTATACGCCGTTTCAGCTGTGCTATCTGAAATATAATTTTCCTCGGGCTAAATTCACGATGTTGGGTGATTTAAACCAAGCTATTTTTACCAAAGATGAAAGTAGAAGTCTGCTTAAGCAGATCAGTGGTTTATTTGATCCTGAAAAAACTGATGTCGTCCAATTAACCAAATCGTATCGTTCAACAAAACAATTGACTGAATTTACCAAGCAAATCCTGCGGCAAGGTGAAAAAATTGAGGCATTTAACCGTCAGGGTCCTAAACCAGCTCTGTGGCAACGTTCTGATGATACTACTACAATCAAGGTTTTGGAACAAATATTAGATGAAAATAATCAGGCTAACATGACAACTGCAATTATTACCAAGGACTTGGCTAGTGCCAAAATTGTGGCAGAAAAGCTTAAAGAAGACAAAGTGAAAGCAACGCTAATTGCTACTGCTAATCAGCGTTTAGTTGATGGCACATTGGTCATCCCGTCATATTTAGCTAAGGGTCTGGAATTTGATGCCGTTATTATGTGGGCTGCCTCAAAAGAAAATTATCATCGCATTGATGAAACGCAACTTGTATACACAATAACTTCTCGGGCGATGTACAAGCTTGATATTATTTATACTAACGAAAAGAGTCCACTTCTGGAAGTAGACCCGAAAACTTATATAGAAAAGTAGGAAGATTTTATGACTGACAGTGAAAAATTTACCTTCAGACGGGTTGCGCAAATGACAGGACGCGAAATGTTTTGTGTAGCTCGTTTACGAATAGATACGTTTGTAACCGAGCAGGAAATAACAGTACCAGAGCTTGATGACCAAGATTTAGACTCAATTCAGGTTTATTTGCTTAATGCAGAAAAAACAAATGCACTGGCCGTTTGTCGTATTTTTCAAGAAAATGGTAAGTGGATGTTAGGCAGAGTAGCAGTAGCTGCAGCAGCCCGTGGGCAAAAATTAGGAACCAAAATGATGAAACAGGTTCATGAATACCTGCATAATCAGGGTGCTGACCGACTTTATTGTCATGCACAATGGCAGGCAAAACCGTTTTATGATTTTTTAGGCTATCACAATGAAGGTGAGCCATTTGTAGAGGCTGGCATTAAGCATGTTATGATGTATAAAGATTTATAAAAATGATAACTTGCACTATATTTGTGCAAGTTTTTCTTTAATTGCCGTCACTACCAGATTTATTAAAATTTGATTTCCGTCACTAGTGAGATGCTGCCCATCTTCCTGATAATACGAAGATAAATTTTCTAATGGGCAAAAATTGGCGATTAAGTTAATAAAAGGGATATTATACTTGCGAGCACAATCTGCGGCAATTTGATTATATACTTTCATATCTTTAAGATTATAGTATTGCATGATGTCCTTGTTATTAGGATCTTCATAAGATGGACCTGTGATAATCATTTTAGCAGCACCGATATTTTCAACCATGTAATCCAGGTTCTTAGCATAATCAGCGCTGTTAATGCCCCAATCACTTGACATGTCGTTTGTACCGTATTCGAGCACTACTATGTCTGCATCTTGCGGAATTAAATTTAAGCGCTGCTTGCCTTCAGCAGTAGTGGCGCCGCTTAAAGATAAGTTTATAATTTGCGCATTTGCACCCAATTCTTTTTGCACGCCTGCAGTTATGACATTGGTGTCATGACCAGCATGGTAGCCATTAAATATAGAATCGCCAAATAGAATTATCTTTTTCATAGTTTTGCCTTTCTTTTTGATTAGAAGAATTAATTAGGAAACTTTATACTTTTATTTTACTATATTGATGAACATAAGATTTAAGGACATTAGGATGAAAAATTATTTACAATTTAACAGAGAAAAATGGCAGTCTTTTTCTGCCACTGAACCAGTTAAAATTACTAAAGAAGAACTGGCAAAGATAAAATCTTTAGGAGATATTATTAATTTAACTGACGTTAAAGAAGTTTACAGCAGTTTAATTAAGTATCTTTATTTGGTTTATCAGGAAAAACGGGCATTGCAGCAAAAGCAAAGCGAGTTTTTGCATCAGAAAATTGCTAGCGCACCTTTTATTATTGGTATTTCCGGTTCAGTTGCGGTGGGTAAATCTACCACTGCCAGACTTTTACAAGTATTGCTCAGCCGGACATATCCTGATTTGAAAGTGCACTTAATGACCACAGACGGTTTTATTTATTCTAACCAGGAATTGGAAAGACGCAATCTGACTGATCGTAAGGGCTTTCCTGAAAGCTATAATATGAAATTACTTACCGATTTTCTGCAAGATGTATTGAGTGGCAAAAAAGATATTGTTTATCCCCTTTATTCTCAAGAATTGAGTGATATTGTGCCTGGGGAATATGGCCATGTGTGTGAACCCGATATTTTAATTATTGAGGGCATTAATACGTTGCAGCTGCCAACCAATGGCCAAATTGTGACGAGTGACTTTTTTGATTTTTCAATTTATATTGATGCTCCTGAGGACCTGATTGAAAAGTGGTTTATGCAGCGTTTTGTCAGGGTAATGGAACTAAATAAGAATAATCCGCATAATTTTTATTATGAGATGGCTAATGGCCCTAGGGATGAAGCCTTAAAGTTTGCAGAGGAAACTTGGCAAATGGTGAACTTGGTCAACTTGCGTGAATATATTGCTCCAACCAAGCAACGCGCCAATTTAATTTTGCATAAAACTGCAGGTCATGTTATCGATCAGATTTATCTTAAACAAATCTAATGTGTACCTTTTAAAAGAGTAACTTATAATAGGCTGTAAAAGTATGAAATAAAGAGTAAATATAGGAGGAACAAATGCTACTGTTAAACAGAAGTGATATTGAAAAATGTTATTCCTTAAAAGACTGCATTGCTGCAGTGGCCGATGCCTTTAAATATTTTTCTGCCGGTAAAGTAGATGTGCCTTTAAGAACTCAGATTCTTAAGCAAAATGGCAAAGATACCTTCTTGTGTATGCCGGCTTTTTGTGAAGATTATGATGCGGCATGTGTGAAAGTGTTGAACATGTTTCCCGAAAATATTAATCAAGGTTTGCCTTCAATTAATGCTCAGGTGTTAAATATTGATACCAAAACAGGAGTAGTTAATGCTATTTTGGATGGTAATTATGTTACCCAATTGCGTACTGGCTCTGCTTCTGGCGTGGCGTTGAAATATTTGGCAAAAAAGAATTGCAGAAAGGGTGCATTGATTGGCACGGGAGGGCAAGCTGCTACACAACTTGAAGCGATGCTGATCGTACGTAATCTAGATGAAGTGGCTGTCAGCGATCTTGATTTTGAACGTGCCCAAAAGTTTGCTGCCAAAATGCAAGAACAACTAGCGCAATACCATACAAAAATTACTGCTGTTAAGACAGGCAATGAAGCCGTGAAGGATGCAGATGTGATTATTACGGTTACGCCGTCGACTAAACCAGTTTATGATGCTCAATTTATTAAAAAAGGCGCAACAATCTGCGGTGTTGGTGCTTACCAGCCACAAATGGAAGAGACCCCGGCCGAGCTAGTCGCTAAAGCAAATAAAATTTACTTTGATTCTAAAGATGCTGTTTTAGCAGAATCTGGTGACATAATTATTCCTTTAAATAAGGGCATGGTTGCAAATACTAGTTTTACTGGCGAAATCGGTCAAGTAGTCAGTGGCGACTTAATTGGGCGTGAAAACGATGACGAAATAATTTTCTTTGAAACTGTTGGCATTGCAGCTCAAGACCTGATGGCAACGAAGTCTATTTATGATAAAGCCGCAAAGCAAAAAGTAGGCACACAAGTTAATATGTAATTTCACCATCAAACAACCCTGCGGTTTATATTAAAATCATAAATCACCGATTTAGTGGTGTTGATAAAGTCCAGACTTTGTTATACTAATCATTATGAATGAGATTTTTTTACTATTAATTAAAAAATTTGCTTTACCTCCAGCGTGGTTTTCTTAAAATCAGTAATTAATTCAGAAAAAGATTTAAAGGAGTAAAAAATGTTACAAGCAATTAACTTAAAAAAAGGTATGGTCTTTAGTCAAGATGGCAAACTAATTCGTGTTTTAAAGGCTAACCATCATAAGCCCGGAAAGGGCAACACTGTTATGCAGATGGATTTGCGTAATGTTGAAAGTGGTGCTGTGGTTCATAAAACTATGCGTCCAACGGAAAAAGTAGATTTAGTCGAAATCACCAAAAAAAATGCGCAGTATCTTTATAATGAAGGTGATATTTATACGTTTATGGATACTGAAACTTATGAACAATATGAGGTTTCAGCAGAACAATTAGGTGATGATAAACTTTATCTGATGCCTAATATTGAGGTTCAGTTGGAATTTGCTAATGACAGCAAGCTGCTTGGTGTGGAATTACCATCAACTGTCACAATGAAAGTAACCCATACTGAGCCAGGCATTAAAGGCGCAACTGTTACCGGTTCCGGCAAACCAGCTACTATGGAAACAGGTTTGGTAGTCCAAGTTCCCGACTTCATTAAGGAAGGTGAAGAACTGGTTATCAATACGGCAGAGGGTGCCTATAAGTCAAGGGCCGAAGGAAGTAAATAATTACATATTTACTATAAGAATAATAAAAAGACGTAATTATAAAATGTATTGAGCCCCAAAAGTTGTCCAACTTTTGGGGCCTTTTTATTACTAAATATCACCTACAGCTTTTCTGGTAGTAAGCATTGACTCTTGTAAATCAGCTTCTTCTTGCAAGCATGAAGTCAAAATATCAATTAGGTACATATTCGAAAACTGGGAATTAATAAATTTCTCGTTATTAGCAAAGCGCGGATTATATACGTGAAAAATCAGGTCGCTAAGTTGGGCAACAGGATTTTCGAGATAACTGGTAATCGAAACGATTTTTGCCCGATGTTTCTGCGCTAAGGTCAGTGTTTTAACAATGCAGTCAGTTGTACCGCTATTTGATATAGCTAAAAAAAGATCATTACTGTTGGCAATACTGGCACGCATTTCCATCCAATTTGGATCGCTGAAGCTTTGAGCATCGAAACCCATTCGCATAAGTCTTAGACCAAATGTAGCAGCAGAAACACCGGAACTACTGGAACCAATTACAATAATATGTTCTTGCTTTTTTAACAACGCAATAAACTTCTTGATTAGACTTTGATCTATCATTTGCTGAGTATTTTTAATAACTGTTTGATAAAAAGTAAAAACTTCACTTAAAATGTCATCTTTTTGTTTAGGAACAGTATTAATTAAATGATGACCAATGCTAACCTTCATGTCGGAATAACTTTGACAGCCGATTTTCTTGACGAACCTGGTAATGGTTGAAATAGAGGTTGAAGTGTGACGTGCCAGTTCAGTAATTTTCATATTATTTATTTGAGGACTGTTTTGCAAAATATAATTGGCAATAACTTTTTCATTTTTAGAAAAATTCAAATAATTTTTTTGGATTGCTATAAGTGGATTCAAAATAATTTCCTCCCAAGAAAGCCTTAAAGTTTATTGTAAGCGGATAGATTTGCTTTTTTTCATTATAATACATTTTATAAAAAATGAAAATAATTTTCTAAAAAAATAAATTGAGAAAAATATTTTCTTGTAGTATTATCATTAATGAAAGGGGTATCAAAAGCTAATGAAAAAGCAACCATACATTTTACCGAACATTTCTATGAAACGTGATGGTGAGCAACTGATAATTAAATTGCAGAATGAAAACAATGGCCCTTATCAGCTTTTAATGGGTGATGTACCAGAACTTGAAAAAATACAAAAGTTTATAGCTGAAAGCTCTAGCGGCGATTTTACAGTCAAAATTCCACGCAAGAATTTACCAAAATACTATATTATCAAAAACACCGCTTCTCATTTTGTGACGAATATCTTTGCTGAACGAGTTATTCCACTTGAAAATGCAATAAATATCAGAGATATGGGAGGCTACTCAGCTAAAGACGGGCGCTTTTTAAAATGGGGTGTTTTGTTTCGCGGAGATCAGTTATCAAAGCTGGATGAAAGTGACCAGCAAATATTAACAAATTATAACTTACAAACAATTGTTGATTATCGTTCACCACATGAAAGACAGTATCATCCCAATAAATATTTGCCTACAGTTTTACAAATTCTCAATTGTGATCCACAGTCAAGCTTTTCTGAGGCTGCCGCAAATGTAGTTGATTTAAAGGGTGAAAATGAAAAGCTGGTACAGTCTTTGGAAAATGGTGAAGTCCCAGAAAGATATATCAACGATCGTGGCGACAATGTCATTGAAAGTTATGAGGACCTAGTAACCTCTCCGATTGCGCAAAAGTCTTATGGCAGAATGCTAAAAGCTGTGGTGCGCAGAGAAGCTTTGCCATTACTTCACCATTGCCGTGGTGGCAAAGATAGAACCGGTTTTGGCTCAATGCTGATATTGCTGCTTTTGAATATTAAAGAAGAAGATATTGTGCGCGATTACATGCTGACTAAAATTATTCGCAAAGAGAGGAACCAGTTAAAGTATGACTTGTATCATAAACTGGTTCAGAAAAAATCATATCTTGATTATTTAATGGCTATGATTGATACGCGCGAAAGTTACATTAAAGCGGCAATCAATAAAATATACAAGCTTTTTGATACTCCCGAAAATTATTTTCAGCAACATTTTAAATTAACTATGGCAGAAATTACCAATGCCAGAGATTTTTATTTGGAAAAGGGGAACGAAAATGGCAGATAAAAATTCCGCAGTTGCAGTGATTTTAGCTAGTCATGGCTACATGGCAAAAGAAGCATTGCGAAGTGCAGAAATGATTGTAGGTAAGCAAGATAATTGTGCTTATTTGGCTGTGACTGAAGACCTGAACTTGGATCAGGCAAAAGAAAAAATGAATCAAATGTATGATGAACTTGACACCAGTAATGGCACCATCATTATATGCGACATTTTAGGTGGCACCCCGTCAAATGTCAGTGGTACCTTTTGCTTAGAAAAAGACAACATCTTGGTGTTAAGCGGGTTGAACTTGCCAATGTTGCTAGATTTATTCACCAACCGCAATCGCAGTTTGGCTGAACTAGCAGAATCACTAGAGAAGTCCTATAACATGGGCTTTCAGAATATTTCAGAAAGATTTAAAGAAGAGGAGCAAGACAAAGATGGCAGTGGAATTTTGTAGAATTGATGATCGTTTAATTCACGGACAGGTGGTAACGACTTGGCTTAATGTTAAGCAGATTGAGCAAGTGATAATTGTTGATGATAAGGTTGCCAAGGATAAGATTCAATCGAATGTTCTAAAAATGAGTGTTCCGCGTAATGTTAAATTACATATTTTTTCAACTGAGAAATTTTTAAAAATTGTCCCTCATAACCCAGTTACAAGAAGAACCATGCTTTTATTTGCCTCTCCATTTACGGTGGAAAAGATTGTTGACAGTGGTTATCAGATACCAAAATTAAATATTGGTGGCATTCGCGGCAATGATGAACGTAAACAATATACCAAAGCTGTTTTTTTAACTGATGAGGAAAAGAAATCACTGGAGAAATTGCTGGATTTAGGAGTAGATATAGAGATTCAAATGGTTCCAACAGATGGAGCCGTTAAATTAAGTGAGGTTTTACAAAAATGAAAGTCTTTATCTTAACGGCTTTGGCCTTTCTTTTAGGAATTGATAATGTCAGTACAAAGATGTTCAGGCGTCCTTTGTTAATTGCACCAATTGTGGGTATTATTTTAGGCAATTTGCAAGCTGGACTTATTATTGGCGCAACACTTGAAGTTATGTGGATGGGTATTGGTGATGTTGGTGCCTATATGGCTCCAGACATCATTACCGGTACGATGATTAGTACTTCTCTTGCAATAATGGGTAACACCAGTGGCAATATTTCAACAATGGTGGCAACTGCCATTACACTGGCTGTTCCAACTTCAATTTTGGCGCAACAACTACTTGTTTTAATCGAAACAATTAACTGTTCTCTTAACGGCTGGGCCAAACGGCTAGCTGATAATGCTGATGTTAAAGGTACATTTTGGCTAACATGGCCACCAGCATTTTTATACGGTTTTGCTTGTGCATTCCCTACCTTTTTGGCTCTACAATTTGGTGCTGGAGCCATTCAACAAGCAATAAATGACCTGCCTAAATTTATCATTAATGGCTTAAGTACAGCAGGTTCAATCATTCCTTCTGTAGGTATTGCATTATTAATGATGACAATGCTTAAAAAAGGTGAATTATGGATGTTTATTATTTTAGGCTTTGTGTTATCGTCCTATTTAAAGCTGGATATCTTACCGATTACACTGATCGCCTTAGTATTTGCCTTCTTATATGAAAGAGCAACTCGTGAGCCGAATGCTAAAGCGCAAGTTTCACCAAATACTCAAGTCGACAATACAAATAGCGCTGAAGAAGATGATGAGGAGGACTATGACCTATGAGTGAAGAAAAATTAACTGCGCCAGAACATAAATTAAATAATAGAGATATTTGGCGCATGTTTATGCGACTCAATACAATGCGCATTACCTTAAACTATGAAACACTGCAAGGTGTAGGATTTATGCGGGCAATTGCACCGGCGCTGGCAAAGATTTATCCTAATAAAAAAGACTTATCAGAAGCTATGAAGCGACATTTGGTTTTCTATAATTCTCACGTTAACTTTGATGCCGTGATTTTAGGATTATCAGCTGCGATGGAAGAGACAACAACTCCCGATGAAAAAGATGGGATCAACCCATTAAAAACCGGTTTGATGGGGCCTTTAGCTGGTTTAGGTGATAGTCTGATTAAATTTACCTGGTTGCCAATCGTTGGTAGTATTGGTGCCTCAATTGCTTTTGGTGGCAGCATCTTTGGCCCAATTTTGATGTTTATTCTCTATAACATAATTAATATGGGAGCAAGATACTATGCTGTTTCATTTGGTTATAAAAAGGGAATTGCTTTTTTAAATAATAACGAACAAAGCGATGTCATCCAGCGTATTTCCACAATGGCTAATGTAGTTGGATTAATGGTTGTTGGTGCTCTGATTTCAACAGTTATTAAAGTCAAAACACCATTAAAAATTGTTGTTCACTCTAATGTATCTAACAAAGTTGGTGGCAATGTCATTAGCTTGCAATCGATGTTTGATAAAATTATGCCGGGTCTGTTAAGCCTACTGGTAACTGTTTTGGTTTACTACATCTTAAAGAAGACTAATGGTAAACATGCAGCAATGTTAATTATTGCAATGATGGTGGTAGTAGTTGGCTTAACCTATTTCAAGATTTTATAATACCCGGCAATTCTTTAGTTTAAAGCTTTAATATAATTAAAAAGGCTGCTAAATTGTGTTAACAAAATTTAGCAGCCTTTTAAGGTGTAACCTTGCTATTTCTTGCTTATTAAAATATTTTTCTAGGACTTCTTATGGAGTTCAGAAACTTTATTTTTAACTTCTTTGGGATTAATTGGCTCTCCAAATGACAGTGTAGGAATTTTTAGTATAGCCCAAATAATTAAAGGATAGATCCCTATTTTCAGTTGTCCGAATACTGCAAGGACTGTTCCCAGCCATAAGAAGCAGGAACGGACAATTTTTAGATAGTATAACTGGCGGTTAGTTTTGATATCTTTTTGGCTTTTAATTTTAAAATATCTAATTTGTGCTTTTGGGCTACCTGCTGTTGACTGAAAATTATTTTTATTACTTTTCATGCTTGCTTCATTTTGATAATTCATTTTATATTGCTTATTAATAGTGCCAGAAGATGACTGGCTTTTATTAGAACTATTATTAATAAATAATTTACGAGTATCAAAAGTAGTCTTATTATAAATTGAATTATATATCTTTCTTTTAGGATGGGCCCAACCCATACCACGCTTGCCATAGTTGGGGATAATGGCTTTTTTAATAGCTCTCGTCGCTCTGCCTTTTGTTCTGGCAGAGATAGACTTTCTTAAACTGGGTTTTCTAAAACCGATTTTGATCATTATTTATTCTTCTCCCTAATCTTCCCATTTACATAAGGTGTAACCCTCGCTAATAGCTTCTTTTAAAGGCATTTGAGTAATGTTTCCATTTGCCGGTCGCAATCCGCGACAATCAGGATCAAAATGGTAGCGTTTGCCGGAGGTTGGAGCTACGTAAACTGTCCGACTATTGCGGTCATTAGCGGCAGCCTGCTTTGCTTGTGCCCTTTTTTGAGCAAGTAACTGCCTTTTTTGTGCGCGTCTTCTTCTTTGGGCTAGTTGTTTGGCGCGCTTTTCCCGCTGCTTTTGCGCTAACTGCTTTTTCCTTAATTTTTCTTTTTTAGCTGCCAGTTTTTTGGCTTGGACTTTTTTTCTTTTAGCAGCTAGTTTTCGCGCTTTTTCTTCCTGTCTTTTTTCAGCTACTGCTTTTTGCCTACTGCTTTTTTCTACTTTTGCTGAGCGAGACTCAGTGGAATGGTGTGTATTTTCTGTTTCATTGTTGCCAGACCCGAGATTAGTAAAGACAGTGATTACTGCAATAACAAGCCAAAACCACCATTTTTTATAAAAAGGTTTTTTATACTGCATATTTTATCTCCTCAATATTACAATATATTCTTTAATATAATGATACCGCATATAGATTTAAAATTCACATATTTTTTGCATAAATATATACAATACAAAATAATAGTCACTTTTATTTATTTACTATATAGAATAAAAACAGACGTTAAAAAGAGCTCCACCGCCCATTTGTTAAAGGTGTAAGAATAGCTGGGAGGCAAATTACTATGAGTATAGAGCCATTATCTAAATGGGTGATAGCAGCTGCTGAGATAGCAATGATGATAAAGGTATATTCAATAGTGCAGCATAATATCGAAATTCTGAATAATGATCATATTCCACATGCTCAAAAAGAAGCAGATATTGAATAATTGCTGCAATATCTTAACTAAAAGGGTATCTAGTTTAAACGCTAGATACCTTTTTTAAGGGCAAAGAGCAATTAATAATCATGAAAAAGTGACATTTATCATCTTTGAGTCTTGATATTTTACCGTTATAATGACCTTGTCATGACTTAGAAAGCGCTTTAAAAAATGTAATTTAATTTTTAGGAGATAACTATGAAGTGCAGTAAATATCGTTTTATTACTCAAATCACTGTGGCAACACTTTTGGGCTTAAGTCTAAAAGTTTTAAGTACAACCAATGCCAAAGCAGCTCAAATTGATGTTCCAGCAGTACTGATACAACAAAAAAACTTTGAGCGGAAAGGTCAGGATCCCTTGTTAAACGGCAAGTATGTTTCTAATGGTTATACAGATGGTGGTTATACATATCTCAACCCCAGTGACACATCACCGGAGCGGGAGAGCTCCTATCATCTGGATACGGATGAAGGTTGGTCTAATGACTTGCAAACAATAGTTTATGATAATGAAAATAAAGAGTGGGTTATTTATTATTTACATACAGCCAAAATAATTAATGGTGATGCTGGTGCCCAGCAAAATTGGCAGCGTGTAACCACAAAGGACTTCATTCATTTTTCTCAGCCCACTATCGCCATCAAGGATTTAAAAGGTGATATAGGTGATGCCTGGAGTAGTGTTTGGACAGGCTCAATCATTGTTAACGAAGGCAATATTACGGGCGTTCCCAAAGGTGCTCAAGTCGCATTCTTTTCAGGCTTAAGTAATAAGGATAACCAGCAGAATATTTGGGCCCCTTGGTCTGATGATAACGGCAAGACCTTTGCTCATCCTTTAAATGAAAAAAAAATCATATTAGATCATTATTGGCCGTGGACTTCAATTAATAGATCAGATGAAAGAGACCCTGCTGTTTTTTATTGGCACAATAAACTCATTATGTACGTAGCTGAAGGCGATAATATTGGCGTTTACCAGTCTGATGATGGTCTTAACTGGTCTAACGCAAATGGTAATCAGGCTGACAGCAAAATTGCCAGCAGTACTTTTTTCAAAGGACTGCCGTTTGAAGCACCTGTCGAATGCCCCGCTTTAAGAAGCATGAAAACGGCAGGCGGAGAAACAAAACAAGTGCTTTTCTTCGGTGCCAAAGCGCCACAAGCGAAACAGACAACTGGCACTTATTATATAGTTGGACACCTGGACGACAAGGGAATGTTTACCCCCGAAACGGAAGCGAAAAGGCTAGACCAGGGTACTGATTATTATGGTGCCAACTTTAGTGGCAATTACAACTTGGAAAAAGCGGATGATTCACTCATCTCAATGGGTTGGATTGGCAACTGGAACTATACCAATTCAGGGATTAAGGCGAATCAAGAAGGCTTTTTACCAAATTCAACGCGGATAGGAACATATTCCTTAGCCAGAAAAATAAGTTTAAATGACGATTTGACAATCAATAGTGTGCCTTTAACTACTGAACTAAAGGAAAAGAATGTTCAAAAGAGTGTAGGAGAAGTTGCCAGCCAAAAGCCGATTGCTGATGACTACTACAATTTATTAAATTTAAAAAAGCAACCAGCAAATAGTAAGTATGTGTTGCACTTTTCAACTAAAGTCCAAAGTGCATATCAAGGGGCTGTGAGACTGGTGCTTAATCAGGGGCAGGACAACAATATCCTAATTTTTGATCCTGCAACCGGCAAGTATCGTCTTGATGGCGTAAGCAGTGAGTTATCAGGAAACGCGGCTAATTATTATAAGAATGGTTATGAAAGCGGCATGGGTTATATTAATGACACCGGCTTGAAAGGCTCAGCTGAATTTACAATCACAGTTTATACTGATAAAAATGCTATTGAAATTTTCTTTGAGAATGGTCAAGCGGCAACTGTAGCCCGCTTTTGTGTTAACAATGTGCAAGATGTGAAAATAGACGCCCAAGATGAAAGTAATAAGAATCAATACGAAATAAACTATGGTCAAGTAGGCAAAGACCTGATCGGCTTTGCAGAAAAAGCTACAGCAAGTGAACCTGGTGGAAGTACAAATAGCGGAAGTAACGTAATTAACACTGAAACTCCTAACGTAAATAACCCTCTGGCTAATAAGCCTGATACAAATAAAGAAACTGATAATTCAACAAAGAAAAAACAGGTACAAAAAAGGGTTGTGATGCATAATTCTTGGGTTTATCACAGCAATGGCAAAAAGTCTTTTCTTAAAATAAATGCTGGGGCAACGATTTCTACGTATGGTGTAAAAGAAATCAAAGGCAAGAAATACTATATTTTGGCAAATGATAAGTATATTCTGGCAACTAATGTGACGGGCAGGAAACGGCAACTACGCCACAATTCTTTTGTCTACAATCAAAAAGGACAAAGAATTAAACGTTACTACTTTAAGAAAGGCAAAAAATTGGTAACTTTTGGTGGCAGCGTGAAACTCAAGCATAAAGCCTTTTATATCATTGGCAAGAACATGTATGTCAAACGAGCTAATTTTTAACTACTCTAAATAGATAAAAATGCACTTTCACAATCTGAAAGTGCATTTTTGCTATTTAATTTGTTTCACTCTGATTAACCTGTAATTGGATATTGAATAGTTGGGTTTCTAAATTGCCGGCTTTAAGGGCATTTTGTATTTTATAATCTAGCTTTTCCAGATTATCATTATAACCTTTGAATTTAGGTAAAACTGCACCGTCTTTCATAATCAAATCAAGCTTTTTAATAGTAAGGTTATGAAAATTGATCACCTTTTCATCCAAAATTTTTTGTGCTTGTGTGCTTTTTACAACTGCTGGTAAAACCGAGCATCCCATATTGGTCTTCATGACTTCTCTTTGGACTTTTTTATTGGTGCATAGTAACTTCATGAATTCCCAAGCTCCCTTGGTGTTTTTAGCTTTACTCGATATTGCAAACATGGTGGTTTCAATTGGCGTCGCCTTAATCTTTTTAATACCGGGCATTTTGGTACACTTCCATAAAAATTTGTTATTGCGGGTGATATGGAAAGGATAAGAAGTATAGGTCCGATATTGGGCGAGCCCTAACGGCATAAAGGCTACGCGCCCTTTGTCAAATAGCTCGGAGGTGACGTTAAAAGTCGACTGATCGTTAACAATGTTTTCTATCAGAGCAAAAGCTCGTCTGGAACGATCCGAAGTTAATTCAACGTTGCCGTCATTTTTATTAAATATTTGTGCACCATAGGCAAATTGGGCGTCTTGCCAATTGTAATTCATCGTTACACCATAGTATTTTTTCTTGGTATTGGAATAGGTCACTTGGTGGCACAGTTTATAAAATTGTTGCGGTGTCCAGTCATAACTCGGCATCTTGATGTTGAATTTCTGCAGCAGCGTTTTGTTCATGACCATTAGTGTGGGGTTAGCTTCATAAGGCAAGGCCAGTTGCTGACCGTTATACTGCCCCGCTTTAAGTGTGCTGGCATAAAAAGTTGAATTTTTGATGTTATCTTGCCACATAAAAGAGGATAAGCTTTTAAATGCGCCTTCACTGGCCAGAGCATTAAAATCGCGGTTGGGAACAATTATCAAATCTGGAGTTTTATTTTCAATGATTTTTTCACTTAACCAATTGCGGTAATCTTCTTGTTGAATACCACTTTCATACTTTATTTTGATGTTAGGGTGCTCTTGCTTAAATTTGCGGATAGCATAGTCAATTACTTTATATTGGTGTCCGTTGGGTACGTTCCAGCTGCTGCTGGTATAAAGCCCGATGGTTAACGTCTTTTCATTTTCTTTCACACGGTAGCGCCAATAAAAAGCACCACTGATGACTAGGATAAATATAACCAGAATTATAATGATTTTATTTTTGCGTTTCATTGTCATCCTTAATATTTTCGCTTGTAACTCCAGTTTGTACAGCCCAAATTGCTAGTTGTGTGCGATCGCGCAGTTGTAGCTTATCCAGAATTTTTGAAATGTAATTCCGAACGGTTCCTTCTGATAAAAAGAGTTTAGCTGCAATTTCTTTGTTGGATAAGCCTAGCCCAACTTGCTGGATTACCCGCCATTCATGCTGGGAAAAGTTCTTAGTATCTTTATCGTTTACTTGAATAGCATAATTTGCCTGCGCCATTTTGGAAAAGAGCCGAAAGACTTTTTCGGCAATATCGGGATTGATCATTGCCCCGCCGTGATACACAGTTTTGATTGCTTGATATAGCTCCTTTGTTGAAGCGCCTTTTAATAAATAACCTGAAGCACCATATTTTAACGCGCTGAAAATAAAATCATCGTCATCAAAAGTAGTTAAGATTATTACCTTAATACTAGGATATTTTTCTTTGACATATTTTGTGCAAACAGTACCATCCATGACCGGCATCCGCACATCCATTAGGATAATGTCTGGTTTCTTCTTTTTAATACTCGCCAGTACTTCTTGACCATTCGCAACGGTATCCGTAACGGTGAAGTCGGAATTGGCATCAAGAATTATTTTTAACGAGTCTCTTATTAATTGTTGATCGTCAGCTATCATTATTTTAATCATACATATCATCCTCTGCTGGAATATCAACTACTATTGTAAAACCGTTTTGGCCGTCAAAATTAATTTTCCCATTTATTATAGCTACCCGTTCTTTCATTTGCGTAATTCCATAGCCGGGGACAATTTTTTGGGTTCCCGTGCCGTTGTCCTTAATTACCATTTGGTATGTCTTTTGATCCGGTTTAGTGCAGGCAATAGAAACCTGGCTTGCGTGACCATGTCTGAGCGAATTAGTAATTGATTCTTCAATTATTCGAAAAACCACGTTTTCGGTTGTTTTTTCAAAATCTGCTGAGCCCCAATGGTAAGAAAAATCAATTTTAATGCGGGAAATATCAGCATATTCCCTTAGCATTTTTTTAAGAGATTCTTGTAAAGTATAATTATTTAGCGCGCCGGGGCGAATACGATTTAATGCTTTACGCACATCTTTAATTCCTTGTTTAACAGCAATCTGAGTTTTCTCCAACTGCTTTTTGGCTTCTTCTTTATTAATATCAATTAAAACTAAAGTTGCATCAATTCCAGCTGCAATACCTGTAAGGGCGTGCCCAACAGAATCATGTATATCACGTGCGATGCGTTTCCTTTCGCGATCTTTCGCGATATATTCTGACAAAGCAGCGTAATTTTTTAATTCATAGTTGGCTTTGGAAGCTAAAGCCAATTTGTTTTGAATATCATTTTCTTGGTTTAACTGGTAAATGGCAAAATAAATTAAAATTAAGATGAATAAGGTCAAATTAAAAATGGTAATAAAGTTTTTCCAAACTAATAATTTTGGTCCGATATTAATGGGTAAGAAATTTAAGTAAATCGTTAAGTCTGGCAAGGTTATAAAATGACTAAGAATTGAATAATCTGTGATTACAAGTAAAAAAAGTAAAAATATCGCTACCACTACCCAGACTAAATAGTCACGAAAGTCATATTGATTGCGGTTACTAATAATAAAATCTACGAAAATTAACAAGAAAATACCATTATATGTCAGGCGTAGAGATAGAAAAACAAAAATAGCTAAAATGAACTCTACGAAGATTATGGTGTTATTTAACTCTGTGTCATGTTTAAAAGCTGAATAATGGTGGTGAAATGACATTACAACTGCCAAAATTGAGAAACTGACCATGCTTTGTCCAAAAATTGCTTGAGGCGAATCGGGAATATGGTGTAATGATTCCAAAAATTGGTAGGATTGTGATGTTTTAATGACATAGTCTGTGGCATAAATAAATAATGTGGCATTAAATAAGATGGCAAAAAAATTGAGCCACAACATTGTTCTGCGTAAAAAAATTAAGACTTTGAATTTAGGCATTATTGCCACCCTAAAATGTTATAACGATTGATGTTTTTATTAGTTATTAAATAGACCGGCAAAATAATCTTTGAAGGCACTTTTTTGCCAGCAATTAGCTTGTACGCTATTTTGACAGCTGTCTTACCCATATTTAAAGGAGTTTGAGCAGCAGTGGCAATGGCATTTTGATTAACGCCTAAAAGCTTTTTCATGTTTTCAGATCCATCCACGCTATAAACAGCTATTTGTCGCTCCAACTGCACCTCATCGATTGCGGCTAGGGCGCCAACAGCTGCTTGGTCATTCAATGCCATGATGGTATCAAATTTGGGTCCTTTTTTAAGCGCCTTTTCTACTAATGGTAATGCTATTTCGGACTGCCCGTAAGTATTAATTTTGTCCACGATGTGAAACCGGTTGGCTTTCGGTGATTTTTTGATAGTATCAGTAAATCCTTTTATGCGATTATTTGCTGAATAAGCTGAATAGTGTTCCAAAAGTAAAATTTGTGCGGATCTTTTATGTCTTAATAGATGCTGAGCACATAATTGACCAGCATGATAATTATCTGAAAGAATGGTACAGTCGGCATAACGAGCTGATTTCATCTGTGAGTCGACCACGACGATTTTAATTCCCCTTTTCTTTGCTAAACGCAGTGCATTTTGAATTTTCATACTGTTGCCATCAACCGGATTAATAATAATGGCATTAACACCTTGGCGGATGAATGCATGAAGCTCTTCAACCTGTTTATTCACAATTAGTGCTGGATCTCTATTGTATAAACGGTCATGGTGGTCTTCGATATAATTAGCTATTTGCTCGTTTAAAACGGGGAAAAAACTATTATTCATAGTCATATAAGTAGAGCCAATTTTTATCTGATCATTCTGACTGGGATATGCAATAAATGCTACGTATACTATCGATATAAAAAAAGCAGCAAAAATCAATTCACTCAAAAGCAGGATTCTAGTTTTGTAGTGGGATTTTAAATTATGCTGCTTTTTTTTCCTGGATAAATTCATATCATCATCTCATTACATTGAAAATTTATTACTTATATAGTAATTATTGCTGAAAAGACTTTTACATTCAACCATATTTTAGAAAGCGCTTTTAAATAGTGACAATTGTCATACCTGATTTTATGACATTTAGCACTATTAGCATAAACAGTGCTTGTGCTAATTTTAACTTATACTAACGAAGAGAGGAATGAAGTATTGAAATATTTAATTTTGGTTTCTCACGGACAATTTGCTGAAGGAGTAAAAACTTCATTGGAAATGTTTGCTGGGGATGCTATTAAGCGTTGTTTTGCATTATGTCTTCACAATGGTGATTCTGCAGAAGACTTTACTAAGAAAGTTACCGCCTTTTTGCAAAAAGAAGAGTTTAAAAAAGAAGATGAATTTGTCGTCATTGCTGATATCATTGGCGGTAGTCCGCTTACTACTTTTTTAAATGTCTTTTCCGAAAAGGGTTATCTATCAAATTCTGTAGTAATCGGCGGAATGAACTTTTCAATGGCACTTACCGCGCTAATCTCCTTGGACACAATGCCTAAAGAAGAATTGGTTAAGTCAGCTTTAAGTGAAGGTAAAAAAGCAATAAAGCGATATGAAGTACCTCAAAATTCAGTTGATAACGAAGATGACATTTAAATCTAGGAGGAAAAACAATGACTGTTTCATTGATTAGAGTCGATGACCGGATAATTCATGGTTTAATTACTACCCGTTGGGCAAAAGAACGTCCTTGTGACGGGATTATAGCTGTAAATGACAAGGCAGCTACCAACCCTATCTTAAAATCCGCATATAAATCCGCGGGTGAAGATCAGGGTAAGAAAACATTTATATGGACAATGACTCATTTTAATGATGTTAAGGATAAAGTATTGAATTCTAAGACGCGGTACTTTTTGATTACCAAGAATCCACAAGATATGAAACACATTTTGGTCGATCTTGATTTTGTCCCAAGTGACCAAAAAGAGTTAATTGTGGGTCCAGGTAATGACCGTCCGGGAGCAATCAAATTAGGCAGTAATCAATCTTTTACACAAGAAGAAGGTGATGCTTTTGAGGCAATTAGCCAAAAAGGATATAAGGTTCACTTTGCTTTATTACCAGATAAACAATTAGGCTACTGGGATAAATTCAAAGGGAAATTCGGTTATTGAAATACATTTACTCAAACGAGTATCTAACCTAATAACTTTAAGTAAGAAGAAGGAGAAAAAATGACTATAAGTTGGTTACAAGCCGCTATTTTGGGAGTATTTGCGTGTTTATGTTCAAACTCCTGTATGGCTGGTCAAGCAGTAGGTAATTATACTATTGGACGACCACTAGTTGGTGGATTGGTCTGTGGTATTGTTTTAGGCAATCTGCCGCTAGGAATTGCTTGTGGAGTTGCTACCCAGTTGGTTTACATTGCGTTAGTTACACCCGGAGGTACGGTTGCTGCTGATGTGCGGGCAATTTCATATATTGGTATTCCTCTGGCTATGGTTGCTATTTCATCACGTGGACTTAATCCAATGGGTTCAGCAGCTGCAAACATGGCTAAATCTCTTGCTACTTTGGTAGGTACAGTCGGATCGGTACTATTTTATGCAGTGGCATTCATGAACCTGATTTGGCAGGCATTTGGCTGGAAAGATATTGAAAAAGGTAAGTTAAATCGTCTTTACGGAGTTGACTTTGGCTGGCCTTGGTTATCTCATTTGGTATTTTCGTTCCTGCCGACACTTTTGATGACACATTTTGGTGCAGAAGCTGTAACAGCTTTGAGAACAGCCCTACCAATGGATGGCATTCCAATGAAGACCCTATTTACTGTTGGTGCGATGCTGCCATGTGTTGGTATTGCTATCTTGCTTCGCCAAATTATTAATAAAGCGACTGATTTCATTCCATTTTTAGTTGGTTTCACTTTAGCAGCTTCATTACATTTAAACCTTGTTGCTGTGACTGTTATTTCATTATTATTTGCTGTAATTATGTACGAAATTGAAATGGCTAAGGGCTCAGAAAGTTCAAGTACTAGTTACGCCTCATCAAATGAAAATGCCGTTGGTGACGATGAAGAAGAGGAGGACATCTAAAAATGGATGCAGAAAAAAAGAGAATTAGTCATAAGACCCTAAGTAAGTCTTTTAATATCTGGTTTTGGGGTGCATTAACCTGTTTTTCACAAGAGCACATGCAGACGTTTGGCTATTTATGTTCGATGTTGCCAATTATCAAGGAATTATATCCTAATGATAATGAAACACAGACTAATAATATTAAGGCATATACAGCGTTCTTCAACACCAACCCAATGTTAGGTTCAGTTATCATCGGTGCTACTGCCAGTCTTGAAGAAGCTCGTGCAAACGGTGAAAATATTGATGGTCAAACTATTAATGACATGCGTGCCGGTTTGATGGGACCAATAGCTGGTATTGGTGACTCTTTAATTGACGGTACTTTGATTCCGATTTTACTTGGTATCGCTTTGGGTATGTCAAGAAACGGTTCACCAGTTGGTGCTATTTTTTACATCATCGTTTGGGATCTCATTGCTTACTTTGGGCAACGCTTCCTATACTTCCGTGGTTACAAGCTGGGAGATAAAGCTGTCGGCTTTTTAGTAGGTAAGCAAGGTAAAGCCGTTAGACGTGCAATCTCCATTATCGGTGGTATGGTTGTTGGTGGTGTTTTGGCTACCTGGGTTAACGTCACTACTTCTTTACAACTTAGAGATAGTACTGGACATGTTTTCCTTGATTTGCAAAAGCAGTTAGATGGTATCTTCCCCGGTATTTTAACAGTAGTCGTTACTCTTTTCTGCTGGTGGTTAATGTCCAAAAAGCATGTTTCTGCTATCTGGACAATGATCATTCTAATTGGTGTAGCTTTTGTCGGTGTTGTCCTTGGCTTATTCAATCCAGGACTTAAATACTAGAAGTAAAAACGGTGTAATAATGGACCTTAAGAAAATAACTGCCGGTTATCAAAACGAAGTTAATTATCAAAAAAAGATGCTGCAAAATTTACAGTATTGGCTGCAGACTTTATTAGCAATTGCCGCGATTGGTTTGGTTTTATGCTATTATTTTTATGGCAAAACCACTTGGCTCTTTATTGTGGGTGTGATTTTACTGGTATTTGGTGTTCTTGGCGGGGCTATTGTTGCTTATGGCAGGCACCGTGGCAAGCAGAATGTCAAATTGATAATTTCTGATTACGAAAAGAAAGTTAACTATTTAAAAAATAAATAAAAGTTCTGGCAAATAGTAAAAGACTAATAAATTACGTTAATGACGCGTTAATTTATTAGTCTTTTTATTTGTTTAGTTATAAAAATAAAGATGATAAATGCTTATATTAAATTTAATGCTTATAACTGTATTTGGATAACTTGCACACCAGCTTTGATGAACCCTTCAACCGTATCTCTAGGCGTAAAAGAATCAGTGATCAATAAGTCTATATCACTGGCCTGACCGATTACAAAATTAGAAAATTGGTTAAATTTGCTGTAATCAGCAACCACTATTAGTTTACGGGACTGTCTAATAATAGCTTTGTTTACTTTGGCTTCTTCCATAAAAGGTGTTGAAATGCCTCGCTTAAGGCTTAAACCCGCACAGCCGATAATTGCCCAGTCGGCAAAGATTTTTAAAAAAGGTTCAACTGCCAAGTCACCGCTCATAATCATTTTGCGAGTGACATTGCCACCGCTTAGGATAATTTGGCTGTTACTGGCACGCATGTCTAAATTTCCGGCATAGCCATTATTGGTCAAAATATTGACGTCTTTTTTGAGTAAGTACGGGATCGCCTCAAAAGCGGTAGTACTTGAATTGATAAAAACCCAGTTATGTTTCTCAATGTGAGAAGCTGCTTCTTCGCCGAGCCTTTGTTTAATGTAGCTGACAGAATCAGTAAAAGGAACTTCTTCGGGCTTTACTAACGAGATGATGCCTTTTTCCTGCAATATCTTGCCTTGATTAGCCAGATTGCTGCAATCTCTGCGAACTGTCATAATAGAAACGTTCAGCTTTTGACTCAATTCATCTAAGCTGATCTTTTTTTGATGGTTAAGTAAATCAATGATTTTTTGGCGTCTATTTTTGATTTCTTGATACGAGTTCTTCATTTTAAATTCTCACCATAATAACAACTATTTATTTTCAGTAACAAAAATTACCATAAAATATGATAATTATCAATAAAATAACTTATTTTTTGTAAAAACACCATAAAAAGTAATAATTATCTTTTAATATGGTTGAAAGCGATAACATACTACAATATAATTTAACATGAAAACAAGGATAAAAAGAACATAGGAGGAAAAAATGACGAAGCCAACTAATATTAATGAAGTGACACCACAAGTTTTTGCAGAAAATAATTTCCCAGAATGGGGAACTTTCTTAAACGAGCAAATTGCTGCCAAAAAGGTACCAGAAAAATCGTTTGCAATCTGGTGGCTAGGTTGCATGGGTACCTGGCTTAAAACACATGAAGGTACGAATATTGCAATCGATATGTGGAACGGTACCGGTAAACATACTCATGGCGATGGCAAGATGCGTCAAGGACACCAAATGATGAGAATGACAGGTGGCGAGGCTTTACAACCTAATTTACGTAATAAGCCTTACGTAATTGACCCATTTGCTATCAAAGATTTAGATGCACTGTGCGTTACTCATACTCACCACGACCACTTGGATATTTATACAGCAGCTTGTGTTAACAAGTTTTGCCCTAATGCAAAATTTATCGGCCCTCAAGGCGTAGCTGATGAATGGGAAGAATGGGGCGTTCCGGCAGAAAAAATCACTGTAGTTAAACCTGGAGATGAAGTTAAGGTTGGTTCAGTAACCATCAAGGCTTTAGAAGCTTTTGACCGGACTGAACTTGTTACAGAAGATGATCCGAATGTTAAATTGGCAGGTACTAAGCCAATAGAAATGGCTAAAGTAGCAGTTAACTATCTCGTTGAAACTTCAGGTGGAAACTTATACCATTCAGGCGATTCACACTATTCTAACACTTTTGTGAAACATGGTAACGAAAATAAAGTTGACGTAGCCCTTTGTGCATATGGTGAAAATCCACGCGGAATTACGGATAAACTTGATGATTCACAAGTTTTACGTATGGCTGAAGCTTTAAAGACAAAAGTTATTATCCCAATGCACTATGACATTTGGACAAACTTCTACAGCGATCCTAAAGATATTCTGGCTCTGTGGAACAGAAAAAAGAACCGCTTACAATATCAATTTAAGCCTTACATTTGGCAAGTCGGTGGAGAATTTAACTTCCCTCAAGATAAAGATAAATTTGAATATATGTACGATCGTGGCTTTCATGATGCATTTAAGAATGATCCTGACTTACCATTCCCAGAATTACTATAATTCTCTTTTTCATTAAAAATTTGGTAGGAGGAAATCATGCTCAGATATTTTTTAGAAAATCACTTGATTAATATTAGTCAGAAACACCCAAAAGATTGGCAGGAAGCCATCAGGATATCCGGTGAAATAATGAAGAAAAATAATCTTGTCACGGATAAATATATTGATCAGGTAATTGCAGACGTCAAACAATATGGACCGTATATTGTGATTGTTCCCGGTGTGGCAATGCCCCATTCGCAAGCCAACAGTTCGGAGGTTTTAGGTACTGGTATTGGTCTGACAATATTCCCAGAGGCAGTTTCCTTTGACCCAAATGATTCAGAAAAAGATGCGCAACTATTCTTTATGCTGGCTGCTAAAGATAACCCTACTCATATGAAAAATATTGCTAACCTCTCCAACTTGCTGATGGAAGATGACATGATTGAAGACCTACGTAAAGTGAAGAATTTACAAGATTATCAAAAAGTCATGCAAAAACATGATAAGAGTAAAGAAAAAAGCAGGTAAGAAAAATGCAAAATATTTTAAATGCTTTATTAGCTATTTGGAGCTACTTTGCCACTAATGTTTTAAATCAACCAGCGTTCATGATCGGCTTTATCGTTCTCATTGGCTATATTTTGGAACGTAAAAAGTGGTATGAAGTTCTGTCAGGTTTTTTAAAGGCTACAGTTGGCTACTTTATATTAGCTGCCGGGTCTGGTGGTTTAGTTAACACTTTCAGGCCGATTCTTGTAGGTCTTAAAGATCGGTTTCATCTTAGTGCGATGATTATCGACCCATATTTTGGGCAAAATGCCGTTAACGCCGGCATCATGCAGCGCTTTGGTCGTTCATTTGCGGACACAATGCTTTTACTGTTATTTGCCTATATTATTAATATCTTATTGGTCAGATTTTCAAAATACACTAAGCTGCGGGCCGTATTTACTACGGGCAATGTGCAGGTGCAGCAGGCGGCAACTGCCTTTTGGTTGATATTGTTCTGTTTTCCTAAATTAAACCGCTTTTCGATTTTAGCAATCATGAGTTTGATTTTAGGACTCTACTGGGCTGTAGGCTCAAACCTGACTGTTGGTATTACTCAGGAACTAACTGATGGAGCCGGTTTTGCTGTTGCTCACCAGCAGATGTTTGGTATTTACTTTTTTGCCAAGCTTTCCGAAATGATTGAAAAGCATTCGGTGAAAAAGAGCAATGGTAAAAACAAACGACTTGAAGACATTAAACTGCCAAGTTTTATGTCAATCTTTAATGACAATATGGTATCAACTTCAATCTTAATGTTGATTTTTATCGGCGCAATTTTAGTAGTTCTGGGGCCAGATTACTTAACCAAGGCTCACTTTATGCAAAAGGGTCAAAGTTTTATCTTTTACATTTTGCAAACAGCCTTGCAATTCTCAGTTTACCTGGCAATCCTTCAGCTTGGCGTCAGAACTTTCGTTAATGAACTAACTGAATCCTTCACGGGAATTTCAGATCGCTGGCTGCCAGGAGCTGTACCTGGGATTGACGTTGCTGCCACCTTAGGTTTTGGCTCCCAAAATGCACAAACTATTGGTTTTATGTTTGGTGCATTAGGCCAATTTACTATGATTATCTTACTGCTTGTTTTCCACTCCCCAACTTTAGTCATAGCCGGATTTATTCCGCTGTTCTTTGACAATGCCGCTATAGGCCTTTATTCAAATGACCGTGGAGGCTATAAGTGTGCGATGATTATGCCGTTCATTTCTGGCTTAATCCAAGTTGCAGGTTCAGCTTTAATCGCTACCTGGGTAGGTATGGCAAGATACGGTGGCTACCTCGGCATGTTTGACTGGGCTACTGTTTGGCCATTCTTCACGGTAATCATGAAATATCTCGGCTATATCGGTGTAGCAGTAATCATTATTTTACTTTTAGCTATTCCACAATTACAGTACCGTGCCGATCCCGAAGGATACTTTATGATCACTGAAGATTACCCAGCATGGAAGAAATTAAATAATAAAGAAGAATAACTAGAGAAAGGACGATTCTATATGAAGATTTTGACTGCGTGTGCTAATGGTTCAGGAACGAGCTTAATGTTGCTGCGGACTGTCAAGAAGACATTGGAGAAGATGGGCTACCAAGTAACTCAAGCTGATCATACTTCCATTTCAGAAGCAAAAGGTATTGCGCGTAACTATGACGTAGTTTTTACCTCAATTCCATTTATCAATATGTTTGATGAAGTTAAAAAGCGTGGCGGTGAGGTCATTGGCATAAAAAATGTTATTTCGGCTAAAGAAGTTGAAGACAAAGTAAATGCTTCTGACATTCCCACAAAGTTTAAAAAGAAATAGGAGAAAATAATGGATTTACCAAAATTACAAGTGGCTTTAGACAGTGATAATACTGCACAAGCCATAGAAGTTTTACGTAAAGTAGAAGACGTAATTGATGTTGTTGAAGCGGGGACCATTCTGGTTTATAAAGATGGCTTAAGTGCGGTTAGGAACCTGCGTGCAATGGCTCCAGATAAAATCTTGCTGGCTGATATTAAATGTGCTGATGCTGGTACAAAGTGTGGTCAATCATGCAAAGATGCCGGTGCTGACTGGATGACATGCATTAACGCAGCTACTGTTCCTACTATGAGCAATGCTCAAAAGGAAATTGAAGTTCAAGTAGAACTTTATGAAGGCTGGGATAATAAAGAAAGAATGCAGGAATGGCTTGATCACGGTATTCATCAGGTAGTTTACCATCAAAGTCGTGACGCCAAGTTTGCTGGCCAAAAATGGTCGGAGCAGGATGTTGAAAATGTCAAAAATCTGATCAATATGGGCTTTAAGGTTTCCGTTACCGGTGGCGTTCATCCCGAAATTTTAAAGCTGTTTAAGGGAGTTCCGGTTTATACCTTTATTGCTGGTCGTGCAATTAGAGAAGCAGATGACCCACACGCTGTTGCCAAACAGTTTAAAGACGAAATCAACAGAATTTGGGGTTAATTAAATACTAAAAAAGGGATAAGTGAACGAACGTTCATTTTCCCTTTTTTAATAAATATGAGGAGAGAATAATGACAGTTAATGCTTTAGGAATCTATGAAAAAGCTTTGCCCCAGAACTTGTCGTGGCGGGAAACTTTTGAATTAACACATGACTTGGGCTTTAATTTTTTAGAATTTTCAGTTGACGAAAGCGATGAACGTTTAGCACGCTTAGATTGGACACGAGAAAAGAGAAATGAAATCCGTAATCTAATGTGGGAGACAAATACCAGGATAAATAACTTAATGCTATCAGGTCACCGACGCTTCCCCCTAGGTTCAGCTGATCCGGCAATGCGCGAGAAATCCTTGATAATGATGCAAAAAGCAATTGATCTTTGTGTCGATTTGGGCATTCACAATATTCAAATGGCCGGCTACGATGTTTATTATGAAAAAAAGACTATGACTTCCAGAGAATATTACGTTGAAAATCTGATTAAATGCGTCCATATGGCAGCCAAGAAAAATATTATGCTGTCAATTGAAACGATGGATGATCCTTTTATTAATAACCTGCCTAAGATTGCCCATTATCATGATTTAGCTAAAAGCCCGTGGCTGCAGGCATATCCTGACTTAGGCAATTTGAGTGCATGGCCTGAAAACGATGTGCCGGCCCAACTTGAAAAATACATTGATACTGTCTGTGCCATTCATTTAAAAGACAGTAAAAAAGTTACCCCAACTTTTAAGGGTCAGTTTAAGAATGTGCCTTTTGGTCAGGGCTGCGTTGATTTTACTGGTTTGCTCCGTACTTTAGTCAGATTAGATTATAACGGCAGTTTTACTATTGAAATGTGGTCTGGAGATAATGGTGATGACAATGCACTTGATGAAGTAAAAAGTGCCAAGGCATTTTTTGATGATATTTTTAAACGGGTAGGCATTACTCAAGAAAAGGTAAATTAAAGGAGAATAAGATGCTGGAAAAATTGAAAGAAGAAGTCTATGAGGCTAACATGTCACTACCCAAGTTAAATTTGGTGACTTTTACTTGGGGCAATGTTTCAGGAATAGATAGAGAGCAGGGTTTATTTGTAATTAAGCCCTCTGGGGTCCCTTATGAGAAGCTGAAGCCAGAAGATCTAGTGGTTATTAATCTAAAAGGCGAGGTAGTTGAAGGAGACAAAAATCCGTCATCAGACACACCAACCCATACTTATTTGTATAATCATTTTCCTAAAATTGGTGGGATTGTGCACACCCATTCACCTTGGGCAGTTTCATTTGCGGCTGCCAAAATGGATATTCCGGCACTGAACACAACTCATGCAGATACCTTTTATACTGCTGTGCCCGCTGCTGATGCCTTGACTAAGGCAGAAATAGAGGAAGATTATGAAGGCAATACTGGGAAGACAATTGTGCGTACTTTTAAAGAACGTAATCTTGATTACGAAGCTACACCAGCAGCTTTAGTCAGTCAGCATGGCCCGTTTGCTTGGGGTGTAACTCCTGCAAAAGCTGTTTATAATGCCAAGGTGTTGGAAGTAGTGGCAGAAGAAGACTTTCACACTTTAGAGTTAACCCATCAGAATTCCGAATTACCGCAGTATTTGCTGGATAAACATTACTACCGTAAACATGGTCCGAATGCTTATTACGGTCAACGGTAAAATAAAAACTGATTTATTAAAAAAACTGATAAGTCTTTGTTTGAAGATGCAGGCTGAATTTTTATTCAAGTGGCATAATTTTAACAAGGTTTATCAGTTTTTAATTTGAAATTGTTAAGCTGCTAATATTTAGTTTCTTTAATGTCGTCTTCTGGCCGGTGTTCTTGTATCCGAATTACCTGCCAGGCAAAATCACTTTCAGGCACATCCTTTAAGTTGATGCTCAATTCATTATCAGCAGAAGTGAAATCGAGCTCAGTCCTGTGCTCAATCATTTCGATGCGATTAGGCTTATTAGCTAAACCTTGGACTTTAATTGCTTCTGGCAGAGGTGCTTTGACAAAAAGATACTTTTGGTAGTGCACGTGTCTGTTTTGTAATACAAAAGCATTATTTTGAGCAGCCTTGAGGGTGCATGGCTCGCCTTCATTAAAAGCGTGACCAAAAAGATGCATCCAGTTGTTGATTTGCTTAAGCATAGTTTCGGTTTCAGAGGACAGCTTGCCATTATCGGTAACTGGAATATTAATTATCGTCTTTTGCCCATCTTTACGATTTGCTACAAGCTTTGCAACTGCATCTGCTGGGACTAAATCACAACTTTCTTTAATAGTTTCTGCATCGACCAAAGCAATAGTGTATTTTGCACAAGCTTTTTTAAAAGCGGTTTGCTGGGCGTCAACGCTGACAGCACGGGCACCTATATTGCGAGCAGTTTGAACTAAAAAATCAGCGTCTACATCTTTTGCGCTTTTTAGTTTAAAATTTAATACGATGGCAAAATCAGGACTCATTGATTTCTCTCCTTCAGTAGATATTATTAATAAGTTTAACCCAAAAGGTGGTAAAGATGAAAATTATTATTTCACCAGCAATGAAAATGACAGTTGATAATGATTCTTTTTCTGCAAAAACGTCTCCACAATTTTTAGCTCAAGCTCAAGAATTAGCCGCTTTTTTAAAGAAATGCAGTTTTAATGAATTACAAAAAATCTGGCAATCTAGTGAGCGTACAACTAAAGAAGGTCAAGGGCAGATTAAAACTCTAAACTTGAGTCAAAAAGATGGTTTAACTCCTGCCATTATTTCCTATTCTGGCATTCAATATCAATATATGGCTCCCGACCTGTTTACTAAGCCCGCTTTATCTTACTTGCAAGAAAATGTCCGGATATTATCAGGTTTGTACGGTGTTTTGCGGCCTTTTGATGGAGTGTGGCCTTACAGACTGGAAATGAAAAATAAAGTAGAGGGTTTTAAGCAACCAAATTTATACCGATTTTGGGGCGCGACAATTGCAGACAATCTTTTTCATGAAGATCAGATACTCATTAATTTGGCTTCTAAAGAATACTCGCGCAATGTCATCCCATACGTTAAGAATGGCAGGCAGATGATTTCTGTTGACTTTCAAGAAAAGAAAAACGGTCAGTGGAAAACAGTTGGAGTACATGCCAAGATGGCTCGCGGAGAGATGGTGCGCTATATTGCTGAAAACCAATTAACTGCACCGGAGCAGCTGCAGGACTTTCATGATTTTGGTTTTAGGTTTGAGTCAGAAGTTAGTACTAATGACACTTATGTTTTCAGGACAGAGTTCGATTTCAAACGGCGCTAAAAAATTAGTAACAAAATTTAAGATATAGAAATGTGAGGCTATTATGGAAATTGTTTTTATTCGTCACGGTCAGACAGATTTAAATAAAACCGGTCGTATTCAAGGTTCCGTTTTTGATCATGATTTAGATGAATCTGGACGCGCAAGTGCTGTAAGAGTTGCTGCCAATTTCGATCCTTCAGGATTTGATGTGGTTTTTTCAAGCCCTTTAAAGAGGTCTTTGACAACCGCTGAAATTTTTACTAAGGGAAAAAAGAGATAAAAATTGATCAGAGGTTAACGGAAATTAATTTTGGCGAATGGGACGGTCATTTTCTTTCAGAGCTGGTGCAAAAATATCCTGATGCCATAGATCCTTGGGGGAAAGCTGCGGCTGAATATATAAAGTATGCCCCTAGTGGCGAATCTTTTGCGGCACTGGACCAAAGGTGCGGCAGTTTTCTAGATGATATGAAAAAGAATTATTTGACTAAAAAAGTGCTCGTATTTTGTCATGGTACTTTAATCAGAATGATGTTTGCCCACTATTTTACGCATGGTGATATGAATTATTTTGATACTATGGATAATTGCGCTTTAGCAAAAGTTTCCTATCGTAATGGTATTCCTCGGGCAAATTATTATAACCGTATATTAACTTTCGCATAACGTACTAAGTCTCATTCAAGAGGCTTTTTTTGTGAAAGCAATTATGCGAGCTTTATAATTGACGACTAAAAATAAATAAACTATTATTTTTATAAAGTGACACAATGTCACTTGAAGAAAAAAGGGATGATTAGGGCAATGGCTAAGTCAACTTTTATTAACTTGCCTGCTGGCAAAAAGAAGAAAATTGAAAGTGCGTTATTAAAAGAATTCAGCAACTATCCTTTGGCCAAAGCGCAAGTAGCACGGATAGTGAGAGAAACGGGCATCGCACGCGGAGCTTTTTACAAATATTTTGCTGATTTAGAAGATGCATATTATTATATGTACAAGTTGGCTCTAAAAAGTATTCATTTACCAATAAAAATAAAGTCGCAGTTTGATTCACAACAATATTATGATAATGTTGTTCATTTTATTGAAAAAATGAAGACAAGTACATATGCGGGATTAATAAAGATGCATATTTTGTATAACGAAAGTTCCCTTGGTCATCCTGTTTCACCCAAAATTTTGGCTGAATTAGATCCGCAGAACTGGAGTGCAATGGTGCTGAGTCATGCCACCATTCGCTTGGTATTAGCAAATCCAGTTCAAAAATCAGCACTTATGACTCGCTTTAAGGCGAGCTTGGAACTGTTAAACAAAGGAAAGAACTAATGTTTTTAGCAATTAAAGAAATAAAAAGAGAGAAACTACGTTATGGCTTAATAATTTTAATGATTTTTTTGATTAGTTATCTCATATTTGTCTTATCTGCGCTGGCAACTGGCTTGGCCAGTGAAAATACGCAAGCACTTGAATCTTGGGATGCTCAAAAAGTAGTCTTAAATAAGAATGCTAACGTAAGCATGAGTCAGTCATTTTTAACCAAAAGCGATTTAAAAAGGGCCTCATTATCTAAAGATGAAGCATTGCTAGGTCAAATTCCAGTAGTAGTTAAGAAAGCCGGACGCCCCCAGATTTCGGCACAATTTATTGGGGTTAAAAAGAAACAATTTATCTATCATGATCAGGAACTTATTGCGGGTAGAAGAGCGAAAAAGAATTATGAGGTGGCTGTTGACCAAGCCTTTAAAACTAAAGGTTACAAAATAGGTGACAAAATGGCACTAAACGGCTCAAGTAGAAAGTACAAAATTGTTGGCTTTGTTAAGAATGCGAAAATTAATATTGCTCCAATTATTTACGGGACATTGGGGTCTTGGAAAAAACTGCGGCAAGGGATGCCAACTTTAGAGGCTTCAGCTATAATTTCCCGCAATAATCACTACAAATATAATTATAAAAATAGCAAGACATATCCTATTGACCAATTTATTAAAAAACTTCCAGGATATACAGCGCAAAATATGACGTTTGAATTAATGATTGGCTTTTTATACATTATTTCATTAATTATAATCGCAGTTTTCCTGTACATTTTAACAATGCAAAAAATGCATAATTATGCAGTCATGCGTGCTCAGGGAATTTCTAGCAGCACTTTAGTAAAAGCGACCGTTAGCCAGGCAATTATATTAGTCCTTGCTGGATTAATTATTGCTTTGGCAGCAATGTTTGTGACAGTCAAAGTTTTACCTGCCGCGGTTCCTGTCAGCTTCACGCCAGAAATTATACTGACAGGTACAGTAGGTTTGCTGTTAACGGCAATTATTGGCAGTTTAATTCCAATCAGATCAATTTTAAAGGTAGATCCAGCGCAGGCAATAGGTGAATAATATGGCAATTATCGAATTAAAAAATGTTCAAAAAGTTTATGGTACTGGAGCTGCAC
The DNA here is from genome assembly GCF_014323605.1 of Lactobacillus kimbladii. GTDB lineage: Bacteria > Bacillota > Bacilli > Lactobacillales > Lactobacillaceae > Lactobacillus > Lactobacillus kimbladii_B. The sequence continues at coordinate 160,173 of NZ_SCMB01000004.1, forward strand.
AAGTTGTTGCTCTAAAAAATATTAATTTTGAAGCCAATTTAGGAGAAGTAGTCTTAATCATGGGGCCTTCAGGGGCAGGTAAAAGCACCTTTTTAACAATAGCTGGATCTTTGCAAAAACCAACTACAGGAGAAGTCATTGTCAATGGTCAGAATATTGCGCGTATTTCCGCAAGAGCAAGTGATCATTTACGACTAACGCAGCTGGGTTTTGTGTTGCAGGCATATAATTTAGTACCATTTTTAAAGATTAGAGAGCAGTTTGAACTGGTTAATAAGGTAAAGAAAGCAGGCAATATTAATCAAGAAAAATTGCAGGAATTATTAAAACAGCTTGGTATCAATTCTTTACTTAATAAATATCCGAATGAATTATCAGGCGGTCAGCAGCAACGGGCAGCAATTGCTCGTGCTCTTTACGCTAATCCTCAAATTTTGCTGGCTGATGAGCCTACTGCTTCACTTGACAGTGAAAATGTTTCAGAAGTAGGAAAGTTGTTAAAAAAACTGGCGAAAAATTATAATAAGGCAGTTTTGTTGGTAACGCATGATCCAAGATTAAAGCAATACGCAGACCATATTTATGAAATGATGGATGGAGAAATAAAGCAAAAGATTTAGTTATTAAATTTCGTAAATAAAAATAACACTATAAAAAATAACTGCAAAAATTATTTTGATTAAAAGCGAGAAATCAATTAATCTTTTAAGCTGGTAGTAATTTTATTATTTGTAATAATTTTAGTTTAATATTAATAATGTTATTAATTAAAATTATTTTTAAAAAGTTTAAATTTTACAGAAAATCCTTAATTCTTTTGTGTTAGAAAAAAGTACTTTGCCCTTGACAAAGTACTTTTAAATTTACTATTCTTATTAGTGAAAAGATGATGTTATTTTTTATAGTAAGATTACAAATGTAATTAAAAGTAGAATTATTAAATTGTTTTTTAACTGCTTGAGTAAATTACTAGGAAATAATGATTTCTTTGCTAAAATAACAAAAAGGTATTTTTGAGTATATGCTTCAGTTTGGTATAATTTTTATTTTATTTATTATCGGTACGAGTATACTATATAACTGAGTAAAGCTATTCATGTAGAGGTAAAGCAATGAATGATATCCCCGAAGATAAATCGATTAAGTTATCAACCGATTACCAAAACCATAGTATTAATATGACTTTCTCAGACAATTTAACAGACGATTCTGAGCGAGGCTATATTCTTTCCGCTGCTTTCTTTTCCTATTGTGCTGCGCAAGGCTTAAGCAAAGAAGAAGTGAATGGCATGGTTTCGACTTATTATGATGAGTTTTTAAATTATGGAGATTAATTGACTCATTTCAAATATTTGTCTAAATGAAGTTTTGATAGTAGTAATACTGTCTCTAGAAAACTGGTTTATAAATAGTACGTTTAAAGTTAATCAAGGAAAAACCAAAATGGCTAGAAAAAAAGAAATAGGAAAAAATAAGATATTAAGTATTGCCTACAAAATGGTTGTTAAAGATGGTATTGGGAGTTTAACTGCTCGCAATATTGCTAAGGCTGGTCATTTTTCTACTCAACCGTTGTATCTTGAGTTTAATAGTATGGAAGATTTACGCAAAGAGGTTTTGCGTAAAATTGCGGACAACTTAAAGAATAATATTTTACAAAAAAGTTACACTGGTAAGCCATTGATTGATATGGATTTATCGTATATTGATTTTGCTAAGGAAGAAGAAAATCTTTTCAGGGCGATGTTTGTTGACGGTAAATTTGGTAGTAAAATTATAGCCGATACATTAATTAATTTTGGTATTGAAAAATTTAAGGAGCAATATCCAGATAGTAATTATTCCGAAGATAAAATTAGAAGTGTTGTCATTGCTAACTGGATTACTACCAGTGGTATTGCTTCATTATTAGTTAATAAAATTGCAACATTTTCGCAAACACAAATTATAAATGTTTTAACAGCACAGATTAACGATGCAATCTTAAATGACTGGCTAAGCAAGACAAATAATGTTTCATTATTTGATACTAATGAAGGCAAGAACAAAAAATAAACCTTAATGCATTATTAGTAAAGGATTTATTGGTTCGAAGCGGGTATTAAATTATTAAAACCATCTGAAAGCAGAAACATGTTAAAAAGGTACGGATATGCTATAATTAGTACAGAAATTAGTTTCCTGAAAGGTGGTTTTTATGAAAATCCTTGCATTATCTGGCTCAAATGCCAATAATTCATTTAATGAGGCATTGCTTAAATTTATTTCTAAGCATTTTGCCGACAAGTATGATTTTAAGTTTGCAACTGTTAAAGGGTTGCCAATGTTTAAAGAAGGTGAAGATGCTCCTGAAGCAATCCAAACCTTAACTAAAGAAATTGAAGACGCTGATTTGGTTTTAATCGGCTCTCCTGAGCAACAACACTCTGTTACTAGTGCTTTGAGTAGCGCACTTGAGTGGTTATCCTGTGTAACTCACCCATTTAAGGGCAAGCCGGTTGCTATTGTTTCAACTTCACCAATGCCACAAGGTGGTTCTCGTTCACAAAGTCGTTTGAAGAGTTTGTTGACTGCACCGGGTTTTGGCGCTAAAGTCTTTAACGGTGATGAATTTATGATGGGTGTTGCACCAACACAGTTTGATGATAATGGTGACTTGAAAGATGAGTCAACCGTTAAATTCTTAGGTCAATTTTTCGATGAAGTTGATAGTTGGTACGCACAAGTAACTAAGTAGGAGGGCCGAGAATGAAAATATTAGCAATTGTTGGTACAAATGCATCTTTTTCATATAATCGCTTTTTAGCACAATTTATTGCCAAGCGTTATAGTGATAAAGCAGATATTGAAGTAAAAGAAGTCGATAAATTGACTCCTTTCTGCAGAACAGAAATGGCTGATGACACTATTAAGGCCTGGATTGAAGACGTTAAGAGTGCTGATGGCATAGTAATCACTACCCCTGAATATGATCATACTATTCCTGCTGCTTTAAAGAGCAGTCTTGAATGGTTGGGTTCACATGCAGGTCCTAATGTGATGAAGATGAAGCCAGTTGCTGTTGCTGGTGCATCATACGGTTCACAAGGTACTGGTCGTGCTCAAGAAGATATGCGTGAAATTTTGCTTTCACCTGATATGAGTGCAAATGTTTTGCCAGGCAACGAAGTTTTGATTGGTCAAGCTCCAGATAAGTTTAACAAAGAAACTGGTGAGTTGACCGATGAAGCAACCATTAAGCAGTTAGATGGCATGATGGATAACTTCTTTAAGTTTGTTGAGCAAGCACATAAATAAAGTTTTGCCAGTTTAACTGGCAGAGAGTAAAATAACCGGATAGGAGCATCCTGTCCGGTTATTTTTGATGTGAAAGGAAGTTGGCATGACTGAACCTGTCGTTTTACCTGTAAAATCTGTGCGTAATCCCCGAGACCTAGGTGGCTATATTGGCTTTGGTGGTCACAAAATTAAAAGCCATCGCTTATTGCGTACGGGCAACATAAGTAAAATAATTCCAAAAGATGAAAAATTTTTGCTTGATTATGGTCTGACTAGAATTATCGATTTGCGTTCTCCAGCTGAGTGCAAGGCTAGTCCCGACCAAAAAATACCAGGTGTTGACCATTACGAATTTCCATTGTCAGTCGATGACAATACTGGTGGCAACGGACTAGATATGAGTATAGATTTTGAGCATTATCGCCATGATCAATATGCTGGCTTCTATACTATGTGTCAGAGATATCATGACCATGTCAGCAATAAATTTTCTCAGAATAGTATTCGTCAAATCATTAATTTGATTGCTGCTACGACAGAGGGTTCTGTTTTATACCATTGTTCGGAAGGTAAAGACAGAACAGGATTAGTAACTGTAATATTGCTTTACATTTTAGGAGTAGATTTAGAGACGATTCGACAGGATTATCTTTATTCGAATTTGATGCTCAACGATTACCGCAAGGTTCGTGATGAACAATTTAAAAAAGCCGGAGAAAATGATAAGTTTCGTGCTAACATGCGTATTTTAGGTTCAGTAGCAAATGCGTATATTGATACGAGCTTGATTACAATCAATGAAAACTATGGCGATATTGATTCTTATATTGATAAACAATTAGGAATTGATGAACAGATGCAGGAAAAAATAAGAGAAAACTATTTGGAGAAGTAGGGATAAAATCAATGATAAAAAATTTAGCTTTAGAACAACAAGTGGGACAACATCATGCTTTAGGCACATCAATAACTTTACAAATCTTTGGAGCACTGGATAAAAGCGTCATTAATGATTCTTTTACTTTGATTGATCATTATGAAGATCTGTTAACAGTTAATCGTGATGAATCTGAAGTTATGGATGTAAACCATGCGGCTGGTAAACATCCCGTGCAAGTTTCCAGTGGTACCTATGATTTGATCAAATTGGCAGTAGAAGAGAGCCGAAAAAATTTTGGCTTTAATGCTTTAATTGGTCCAGTCGTTAAACTATGGGCGATTGGTTTTAAGGATGCCCATGTTCCAACTGATGATCAGATTAAAGAAAGGATGAAACTGATTGACCCGTTTAGCGTTGACTTAAATGATGTTAATCAAACCGTCTTTTTGAAAAAGTCAGGAATGGAATTAGATCTTGGCGGTATTGCTAAAGGTTGGATTGCTGATCGCATTAAGGATTACTGGATGGCTTATGGCGTTCATGCTGGAATTATTAATCTTGGCGGCAACATTCTACTTGTCGGTGATTCTCCTAAAAGGGCTAGTGGTCAGTGGTCAGTGGGAGTGCAGGATCCTAAAGAGCCTCGTGGCAATAATATAGCGTCGGTAATGGTGCCACAATGTTCAGCCGTTACCAGTGGTACTTATGAACGGTACCTGGAAGTTGACGGACATAAATATCACCATTTAATTGACCCTCGGACTGGCTATCCGGTTGAAACAAATTTAGCTGGAGTTACTACTTTTACTAAGTATTCAGTTGAAGCAGAAATTGAATGCAAGAGGCTGTTTTTTGCAGGTAAGCCGGTAGCTGGTTGGCATGATAATCCTGATCGCATCGGAGCTGTTTTTGTTTATAACGATGAGCACGTTGAGTATGACGATTTTCAAAAATAATAAATTAAAAAGTGCCTCGGAAGGCACTTTTTTGTTACAGTAAGTTTTTGTCTTAAAAGGGAAATGAAAAAGGCGTCATTTTTATTTTTTTAAAATAAAAACGGAGTTCGAATTTTAATTATTTTAAGCAGCTGTTCGACTAATGCTAAAAATGCTGTTAAACAGACCATTGGATAAACCTGGCGTACTGTAAATAATGAAACGGATAAATGATGAATCAAGAGTTTGCTGGATAAACCACGGATTTTGTAAAGCATTTAGCATAGACAAAATAATATAAACAAAAAAATAACTGGCAAAAAAAGACGCAACAGCACCTAATACGCTATCTAGTAAATTGCCAAAATTAGTTGCATGAGGATTTTTATTTGGCACCCATCCTTTAAAAATCTTAACCACCATTTTGCCGATAAAGACAATAATGAAAAAAGCTAAAAAACGGAAAAGCATCAGATTGGTTCCGGGAGTTAATGTTGTTTGAATATTTTGTCCCGTGATCTGACTATAAAGCCAATTGCCGACAGGATTTTGAAAAAGGATTGCTGCAATGAAGACAATAGCAGAAAATACCAAATTGATTATTAGTCTGGTAAAGCCTGTTTGAAATCCTTTATAAGTTTTTAGTGTCAAATAAGCCAGAACAATTAAAGTAACAATCATATTAATCTCCTTTGACGATATTATAGCTTAATTTATGCGTTTAGACTTTGACGATAGTCAAAAAATATTCCATAATTAAAGGGATGCATTGACTTTACAATAAGCCATTTTTAGCGTTAAATTTAAAGGGTGTGAAACAAGGTTTCACGGGTGAAAAATGAATCCTGAACAGTTTGTCCAAGAATTATCAAAACGTAATTTTAAATTAAATGAAAATCAAATCAACCAATTTAACCAATACTTTACCAGTCTGATTGAGACTAATAAAAAAGTTAATCTAACACGAATAACAGAAAAAGATGATGTTTACTTAAAACATTTTTTTGACAGTATTACTCCTCTTTTTACGTTTGGCGAAATATTTACGAAATCTCAGACTTTGTGTGATGTCGGTGCAGGAGCAGGCTTTCCTTCAATTCCTTTAAAAATTATGGTGCCTGAATTACGAGTAACAATAGTTGATTCTCTTGGCAAAAGACTGAACTTTTTGCAGGAATTAGTCACTCAGCTAGACTTGAAGAATGTTGCTTTGGTTCATGGGCGTGCAGAAGATGTTGGACAAAATAAGCAGTATCGTGAGCAGTTTGATATTGTAACTGCCCGTGCTGTTGCCAATATGGCTGTGTTGAGTGAATATTGTTTGCCACTAGTTAAGAAAAATGGCAATTTTATCGCTCTTAAAGGACCAAAAGCCGAAGATGAATTAAATTCCAGTCAAAAAGCCTTAAAAACTTTAGGTGGCAAGACAACTGCTGTAAAAGAATTGCAATTGCCTCATAGCAGTGAAGACCGCACGCTGATTTTGGTGAAAAAAGTGCAGGCCACACCTAAAAAGTACCCGCGGCAGGCGGGCACACCACACCGTAAACCAATTCAATAAACAGGGGGACTCAAAATGTCATTATTTTCTTCTTTGCGTCATCATGAAGAAATACCTAAAAATAAACAAGTTCAAGATATTGAACTAAGTAAAATTAAACCTAATTCATATCAGCCACGGCATGAGTTTTCTGAAGAATCAATTCGTGAATTAGCAACGACTTTAGATAAAGATGGCTTGCTTCAGCCTATTATTGTGCGTGAAAAGGGCGATGAATATGAAATTGTTGCTGGTGAACGCAGATTGCGGGCCGCAAAACATCTAGCTTGGGAAAAAATTCCGGCTATCGTAAACAATATGGATGATAGTCAAGCTGCTTCATTAGCTTTAATAGAAAACCTGCAAAGAGAAGATTTAAATCCGATTGATGAAGCACAAGCCTATAATAACCTCATGAAGTTAAATAATTTAACTCAAACAACTTTGGCTCAAAATATTGGCAAGTCGCAATCTTATGTGGCTAATAAGTTGCGCCTTTTAAAGTTAACGCCTAAGGTGCAGAGCTATTTAGCCAGTGGAGAAATTTCTCCTCGTCATGGACGCTGTCTAGTCGGACTTAGTGAAAAAGATCAAAGCCGCGTTCTCGATGAAATTTTGGCTCATAACCTTAATGTGAGCGACACCGAAAAAATAGTTAAAAATGTAGAACAATATTTTGCCGGTAAAAATGCTATGGATAAAGAAAAAGAGCAGGCTGAAAGAACAAGACGAGCAGCCAATCGAATTCCCAAAGACCTAAAAGTGCAGATTAATACGATTAAAAAGGCAATAAAGCTTGCACAGCAGTCAGGTATTAAGGTTAAGTTTAAGGAAAATAACGATCCTGATGATTATATGATTACTATAGAATTAAAAAGAAAGTAGGAAGGCATGGAAAATATGGTGAGTGTAATTTCGGTTGCTAACCAAAAAGGTGGCGTTGGCAAGACGACCACAACTATTAATTTAGCGGCTTCGATTGCGGAACGCGGATATCAAGTCTTAATTGTGGACATTGATCCGCAAGGTAATGCAACCTCTGGCTTGGGAATAGAAAAATCCGAGATTGATCAAGATATTTATAGTGTTTTGATTAATGATGTTCCGCTTAAAGATACGATTTTCCGTACCTCGACTAATCGCTTGGATTTAGTTCCGGCAACTATTAATTTATCAGGTGCTGAAACAGAATTGATTAGTATGATGGCACGTGAAACTCGCTTAAAATCTGCTTTAGATTCGATTAGTGGCAATTATGATTTTATCTTTATTGATTGTCCACCTTCTTTAGGGCAATTGTCGATAAATGCATTTACAGCATCGGATTCAATTTTAATTCCGGTTCAAAGTGAGTATTATGCAATGGAAGGTCTGAGTCAGTTGCTTAATACGATTCGTTTAGTACAAAAACACTTTAACAAAGACCTTGGAGTTGAGGGAGTTTTACTGACAATGCTGGATGCCCGGACTAATCTGGGCGCTGAAGTTGTTAAAGAAGTACGTTCCTATTTTTCTGATAAAGTTTATAAAACTATTATCCCGAGAATTACCAAACTAGCGGAGGCACCTAGTTATGGGGAAGCAATTACTGAATATGCGCCAAATTCTCGTGGTGCCGAAGTTTATGATGATTTAGCTAAGGAGGTGTTGAAGAATCATGGCAAGAAACTCAAGAAGTAAAGATACAAAAAAACATGGTGGCCTGGGTCGCGGAATTGAAGCCTTGTTTGAAGACGAGCCACAGATTGAAGACAATGAGGAAGAAATTCAGGATTTAAACTTAGGCGATATCAGACCTAACCCATATCAGCCACGCAAAAATTTTGATGATAAGTCTCTTAAAGAGCTGGCTGATTCAATTAAAGAAAACGGGGTTTTTCAACCGATAATCGTCCGTCAGTCAGTTAAGGGCTATGAAATTATCGCTGGTGAACGTCGCTTTCGTGCCTCAAAACTAGCCAAAAAGACTACAATACCTGCCATTGTGCGTGACTTTAGTGAAAGCCAAATGATGGAAGTTGCGGTTCTGGAAAACTTGCAGCGTGAGGATTTAACACCGCTTGAAGAAGCCCAGGCATATGAAATGCTGCAAAAAAACTTAGGCTTAACTCAAGAAGAAGTTTCAAAAAGAATGGGCAAATCCCGTCCTTATATTGCAAATTACTTGCGTTTGCTTACTTTACCAAGCAAAACAAAGCATTTGCTTCAGCATGGTGATCTTTCAATGGGTCAGGCCAGAACGCTTTTAGGTTTAAAAAACAAAGACAAGATTGATGAAGTAGCAAAACAAGTGGTTAAAGAAGGAATGCCAGTGCGCAAAGTTGAGGCACTGGTCGCCAATCTTAATGCTAAAAAGCCACGCAAAAAGACAGTGCAGAAGTCACCTTTTATCCGAGCTACTGAACATCAGCTGGCTAATAAATTGGGTTCAACTGTCAATATTTCTGAAAGTAAAAAAGGCAGTGGTCATTTATCTATTGGCTTTTCTTCAACTGCTGAATTAAACAGAATACTTGATGTACTAGGAGTCGATCTTGATGAATAAAGAAATTTCCTATAGTTTAGCGGACACGGTACTGATAAAAAAGCCTCACGCCTGTAAAACTAATGACTGGGAAATTCTACGCTTAGGAGCAGATATCAGGTTAAAATGCATGGGCTGCGGCCACATCGTAATGATGCCGCGTTCAAAATTTACACATAACTTTAAAAAAGTTTTAACTAAGGCGAATGATCCGGTCAACACCAAAAATGAGCTTTATGTGCCTAAAAATGAAATAGCACAACCACACTTTAATCAAGATAATAACTAATTTTGTTTTAGAAAGAGGATAAAAAATGTCACTAACTGCTGGGATTGTTGGGCTGCCTAATGTTGGTAAGTCGACCTTGTTTAACGCAATTACTAAAGCGGGGGCAGAAATGGCCAACTATCCGTTTGCTACGATTGAACCGAATGTTGGTATGGTTGAGGTTCCAGACAAGAGACTTGCTAGAATTCAGGAATTGATTCCCGCTAAAAAAATAGTTCATACCACTTTTGAATTTACTGATATTGCCGGCTTGGTTAAGGGAGCTTCAAAAGGAGAAGGTTTGGGTAATAAATTCTTGGAAAATATTCGCCAAACTGACGCGATCATTCATGTTGTGCGTGCTTTTGAAGACGACAATATCACTTCAGTTACTGGTAAAGTAGATCCGGAAGAAGATATCAATACTATTAATCTGGAATTAGCAATCGCTGACTTAGATGCCGTTAATCGTCGGATTAGCAAGGTGAAAAAGATTGCTCAGCAAAATGACAAGGAAGCTAAAGCTGAATATAATGTTTTGCAAAAGATTAAACCGGTTTTGGAAGAGGGTAGCGCAGTTCGCTCAATCAAGTTCAATGAAGATGAACAAAAAATTGTTAAGGGCTTGTTCTTGCTAACTGATAAACCAGTTATTTATGTTGCTAATATTGCTGAAAATTCAATGGCCGATCCCGAAAAAGATCAATATTATCAAATTGTTAAAAAGCACGCTGAAAGTGAAAATGCTGAATGTCTAGGAATTTCTGCAGCTACTGAAGAAGAGATTGCTGGTTTGGATGATGATGAAAAAGCCGAGTTTTTAGAAGCTGAAGGGGTAACTGAGTCGGGTCTTGACCGTTTAATCCGGGCAGCCTACCATATTTTGGGACTAAGAACTTTCTTTACAGCTGGTGGTCCTGAGACTCGTGCCTGGACTTTCCATAAGGGGATGAAAGCACCACAAGTGGCTGGAGTTATTCACTCTGATTTTGAACGCGGATTTATTCGCGCGGAAGTAGTTTCATACACGGATTTAGACAAATATGAAACCATGCAGAAAGTTAAAGAAGCTGGTAGGTTGCGTCTTGAAGGGAAAGATTATGAAGTTCAAGATGGCGACATTATTGAATTTAGATTTAACGTTTAGGAAATAATAATGGCAGAAAAGAAAACTGAAGCACAAGCTAAAATAGATACTAACAAGCAGGAAAAACTAAAGGAAAAAGTAATCAATCAAAATATAGATGATGAGGTCAAACAAATGCAGCCTGCCGAGTTGCGTAAACAACTTAGCAATAAAAATTCTGACTATGTTTTTCGCTTGCAAAAAGAACTTGAAACACAAGGCAAGATGAGTCATGAAGAGGCTCAAAAAAGAGTAGATGCGCTCTTGAATGATTTAATAATTGCACAGCGTCATGGTCAACCTGCCAGTACATATTACGGCATGTCACCTAAATTAAAAGCTGCTGACATGTTAAAACCCAAAAAGAAGAAAGCTTCAGATATTCCGTTTTGGCAATATGCCGCGGATAATGCCCTGTTTTATGTAGCTTTGCTATTTGGTCTTTTTGGCTTAATTGGTTTATTCCAAAAGAACAACAAATATAATTCAGAGATGGGTGCCTTAACTTTGTTGATTGTTGGTGCTGCACTGGGCGTTTTTATGACGAAGTATAATGAATGGGTCTTACCTAATGGCAGTAAAAATCGCAAGATCCCCTGGTCAAAATTAATTTGGGGTTTTATTTCAATGATGGCATTGCTCTTTATCTGCTTTGGCGTTTTATCTCTGAGAGCATTACAAATTATAAATCCTGTTTTGCCTGGAATATATAATTTAATAATTGCTGCAGTGGTATATGGTATTCGCTGGCTTTTCCGTCGTCATTATCAAATTATCGGCTCTGCTTTTTCACCAGCTGATAGGAGCAAATAGGTGCTTTTTGTCAAGAAAAGGGCTATACTTAGATAACTATATGTTTTAAAGGATAAATAGATTTATCATGAATCTATTTATCCTTTTTAAACTGAATACACGTTTAAAAATAACGCATTAATAAATTAGAAAGAGGTATTTAATGATTAACACGCTGAGTAAGTCAATCAGGCAGTATAAAAAACTGTCTTTGCTGTCACCACTCTTTGTCACTGGTGAAGTTATCATTGAAATGTTAATACCATATTTGGTTGGTATTTTAATTGATAATGGCATTATGAAAGGGAACATGCCCTACATTACTAAAAGCGGTATTGTTTTATTGGTGTTTACGGTTCTTTCACTTGTTTTAGGTGCTGGTGCCAGTTATGCCTCTGCTCATGCTGCAGCTGGGTTTGCAGCCAATTTGCGTAAAGACATGTTTTATCATGTGCAAGATTATTCTTTTGAAAATATTGACAATTTTTCTAGTGCCAGTTTGGTGACGAGAATGACGACTGACGTTAATAACGTTCAGATGTCTTATCAAATATTAATTAGAATTGCTGTCAGAGCGCCAATGATGTTATTGGTGTCAATAATCATGTCTGTTATTGTCAGTCCCCAATTATCACTGGTATTTGTAGTGATTGCACCAGTTTTTGTCATTCTGCTCGGTATCATTATTAAAAGTGCCAGCAAGTATTTTCCTAAGATTTTTAGGGGCTATGACCGCATGAACCAAGTAGTGCGGGAAAACATTCGCGGCATTCGTGAAGTTAAAACCTATGTTCAAGAAGAAGCACAAACAGTTAAATTTAAAAAATCTGCCGGCTTTATCTACAGACTATTTGCAACTGCACAAAAAATCATGTCGCTGAACTCACTTGTTGTTATGGCAGTGTTAAATATTTCTAACTTGGCTATTTGCTGGTTTGGAGCCAAAGAAATTGTTGGTGGCAGTTTACAAACCGGTCAGCTTATCTCAATGTTTTCATATTCAAACTCTGTCTTAGGCAGTTTGAATATGTTGGCAATGATCTTTACACAGCTGGTTGTCTCTGCTGCTAGTGGTCACAGAATTGCTGACGTTATCAATGAAAAGCCATCAATTGAAAATCCACGCAAACCTTTAAAGCATGTAAACAATGGTGAAGTAATTTTTGATCACGTTAATTTTAAATATGATCCAGATGATAAGAACCTGGCTTTAAACAATATCAATCTAACCATTAAACCGGGTGAGACAATTGGTATTATTGGGAAAACCGGGTCATCTAAATCAACCTTAGTATCCATGATTCCACGGCTTTATGATACAGACTCAGGAGCCGTTCGGGTATCTGGACACAATGTAAAATCATATGATTTAAAAACACTGCGCGACAACGTGGCAATGGTTTTGCAAAATAATGTTCTGTTTTCAGGAACCATTAAGGAGAACCTGAAATGGGGTAACGAAAATGCCACTGATGAAGAAATTGTTGCTGCTGCCAAAATTGCTCATGCAGATGATTTTATTCGTGAAATGCCTGACCAATATGAAACTATGGTTGAACAAGGGGGGACTAACGTTTCCGGTGGCCAAAAGCAAAGAATTACAATTGCACGGGCATTGCTGAAGAGGCCTAAGATTTTAATTTTGGATGATTCTACTTCAGCGGTTGATACACAAACTGAGCGTCAAATCCGCGAAGCACTGGTAGAAAATATGCCGGATACCACTAAAATAATTATTTCGCAGAGAATCGTATCCATTAAGGATGCAGACAGAATAATTGTCATGGATGATGGTAAAATTCAAGATATTGGTACACATGAAGAGTTAATGAAACGCAATGATCTGTACAGCTCGATTGCCAAGTTTCAAGAAGAACAAAAGAAGTAGGTGATTAATTTGAATAAAGCAGTGGAAAAACAAAATAGCCAAATCTCTGGTAAACGTTCTGCAATACTGTGGCGTCTGCTTAAATTAGTTGCTAGTACCAGTCCTTGGATGCTTATCAGTTCTACGGTTGCCATAATTCTCACGGCTGCTGCGAATGTTTTAGGATCCTTGTTTATCGAGCGCTTGATAAATACTTACATTATTCCGCTAACTAAAGAGGCCAGACCAGACTTCGGTCCACTTTTGCACGCAATTGCAGTAATGTTTGGCTGTTACGCTATTGGATTCATTTCTAATTATCTTTTTGCAATGTTAATGGCAGTTTTAGCTCAAAAAGTCCAATTCAGAGTGCGGATGGAAATGTTTGAGCACATGGAAAAATTGCCAATTTCTTATTTCGATGAGAATGATTATGGCGACATCATGAGCTGTTATACAAACGACATTGATACGTTGCAACAAATGATTTCACAATCGATTCCACAGTTTATGAACTCAACTTTAAACCTTATTTTCGTTTTAGGTGCGATGTTGGTTTTAAGCTGGCAGCTAACTATTTTTACTTTAATAGTCTTTGCTCTTTCTATTATCGTTGTACGCTTTTTAACGATACGTTCAGCTCATTACTTTAAGCTGCAGCAAAAAGAATTAGGACAAGTTAACGGTTATAATGAAGAAATGCTTAATGGCCTTAAGGTAATTAAAGTCTTTAGCCATGAGCCTGAAGTTGAGCAAGATTTTAATGCTTATAACGATTCATTGCAGGTAGCATCTGGCAAGGCTCATACTTATGCCACGATTTTATTCCCAATTATGGGTAACTTGGGCAACTTGCTTTATGTGTTAATTGCAGTTTTAGGTGGTGCGGTGGCCATCAATCATATTGCACCTATTTCATTAGGTGTTATTGGTGCCTTTCTGCAGTTATCAAAACAGTTTGCAATGCCGATAGCTCAGATTTCGCAACAGTTAAATTCTATCGTAATGGCATTAGCCGGTGCGGAAAGAATTTTTAAATTAGAAGATCAGATAGTTGAAGTTGATGATGGTGATGTAACCATCACTAAAGACGAAGATGTAAAGGGTGCATGGCACTGGAATGTACCGCAAAAAGATGGGTCAGTGAAGAAAGTTACTGTCAATGGTCATATTGTTTTTGATCATGTTAACTTTGGTTATTCGCCAAATAAACAAATTTTGTATGATATTTCGATTGATGCCAAACCTGGTATGAAAGTAGCGCTGGTTGGTGAAACTGGAGCGGGCAAAACCACTATTTCTAATATGATTAATCGTTTCTACGAAATTAATTCTGGTACTATAACTTATGACGGTATTCCGATTAATAGAATTAAAAAAGATGATTTAAGGCGGTCGTTATCAATAGTATTGCAGGACACACACATGTTTACCGGTACAGTTATGGATAATATCCGTTTTGGTAATGCTGAAGCAAGTGATGATGATGTGTACCAAGCAGCTCACTTATCGCATGCCGATGAATTCATTCATCATTTGGATGAAGGCTATAAAACTATTATTGATGGTAATGGCGGAGACCTGTCTCAGGGTCAAATGCAGCTGCTCAGTATTGCGCGGGCGATGATTGCGGATGAGCCAGTCATGATTTTAGATGAGGCAACTTCCAGCATTGATACGCAAACTGAAAAGCTAGTGCAGGCTGGTATGGATAATCTGCTTGCAGGACGTACAAGTTTTGTTATTGCCCATCGTCTTTCAACAATTGTTAACTCGGACTTGATTTTAGTACTTGATCATGGTCATATTATTGAAGCTGGCAACCATGAGCAGCTTCTAAAGCAAAAGGGTTACTACTACGAGTTATATACTGGTAAAAAAGAAATACAGTAATTTTGATAAAATTTTCTCAGCATTATGGTGCTGGGAATTTTTTTACTTCAAAAGACCTGCAAGCAATAATTGCTTGCAGAACTCAGGTTTGTGTTATGGTAAGGTTTAAGAAATTAGCTAGGTCTAAAGCTATTAGCATAGTGCTTTATGTAATTTAGGATAATTAAAAAATTGGCCTAGACAAAAGGAATTAAACGATGAATCAAATTTTCCAAATCTTAAGTGAGCGCAGGGGCGATTTGGGCGTAGCCCTATTGCAGCACCTGCAAATCTCATTAGTTTCGCTACTAATTGCAATGGTAATTGCAATGCCTCTGGCTTTTTGGGCAGTAAAACACACCAGGGCTGCGGAATTTTTATTACAAATTGCCAGTATATTGCAGACAATCCCTTCATTGGCACTGTTGGGTTTGCTAATTCCACTTGTAGGAATAGGAACAGTACCTGCTGTGATTGCCTTAGTTGTATACGCCTTATTACCAATTTTTCAGAATACTTATCTGGGTTTAACTGAAATTGACCCTGCTCTTGAAGAAGCTGCAGACGCATTTGGCATGTCTCGTTTGCAAAAGTTGCTTAAAGTAGAATTGCCTTTAGCTATGCCAACAATTATTTCCGGTATTAGGACAGCACTGGTTTTAATTATTGGAACTGCCACTATGGCGGCTTTAATTGGTGCTGGTGGTCTTGGTAGTTTTATTCTATTGGGAATTGACCGTAATAATACCGCATTAATTGTTATAGGAGCAGTATGTTCAGGTATTTTAGCAATCACGTTAAGTGCTTTGATTAAGTGGCTGGAGCATGCGTCGGTTAAAACTGCTTTAGGAATTTTAAGTGTCAGCATTATATTTTTGGCTGGAAGCGGCATTTACCAAGCAGTTACCAGTCAAAAGGAGACTATTATTATTGCCGGCAAGTTGGGTTCTGAACCAGAGATTTTGATCAATATGTATAAAGATTTAATCGAGCAAGACGATTCACATGTGCAGGTGACTCTGAAACCCAATTTTGGTAAAACGACCTTTTTATACAGTGCTTTGAAAAATGGCAAGATTGATAT
Source organism: Lactobacillus kimbladii (assembly GCF_014323605.1). Taxonomy (GTDB): domain Bacteria; phylum Bacillota; class Bacilli; order Lactobacillales; family Lactobacillaceae; genus Lactobacillus; species Lactobacillus kimbladii_B. The sequence goes on from NZ_SCMB01000004.1 coordinate 176,340, forward strand.
TTACCCTGAATTTACAGGGACCGTTTTGGAAACTTTTGCCAAATCTCCAGTAAAAACAGCAGGACTAAGCGAAAAAGAGACTTATGAAAAAGCTAAAAAATTAATGTATGAGCAAGATAAACTAACTTTGCTTAAACCCATGGCGTATGATAATACTTATGCTTTGGCTGTCAAAACCTCTTTTAAAAATAAAAATCATTTAAAGAAAATCAGTGATTTGGCTAATATTACTAATCAGTTAAAGGGCGGCATGACTTTAGAGTTCATTGACCGTGGGGATGGTTTTAAAGGGATCAAGAAACTATACAAAATCGATTTTCCTGTTAAATCAATGGAGCCGGCTCTGCGCTACCAAGCAATAAACCAGAATAAAGTTAACATCGTTGATGCCTATTCAACTGACAGTGAGTTGCGGCAGTATCATTTAAGTATTTTAAAAGATGATAAACATAACTTCCCTATTTATCAGGGTGCTCCTTTAATGAGTAATGACTTTGCAAATAAGCATCCCCATATTGTGCATAGTTTGAATAAATTAGCAGGCAGAATTACTGAAAAGCAAATGCAGGAAATGAACTATGAAGTAAACGTTAAAAATATGGATCCGGGACAAGTTGCACATAATTTTTTAGTAAAACAGCATTTGCTTAAGGAGAAGTAAGATGACTTCAGCGATAAAATTTGATCACGTAAAAAAATCGTTTGCTGATAAAGTAGTAGTAAATAACCTTAATCTCGATGTTCAGCAAGGTGAATTGTTTGTTTTAGTTGGCAACTCCGGTAGTGGGAAAACTACATCTGTTAAAATGATTAACCGTTTGGAAGACCCAAATTCTGGCCTGGTTTTAGTTAATGAACGGCCCACTACAGAATACAATGTGCAAAAATTGCGCTGGCAAATTGGCTATGTTTTGCAGCAAATTGCACTTTTTCCCAACATGACAGTTGCTCAAAACATTACTCTGATTCTGGCGACCCAGGGTAAGAGCAAAAACCTTGATGAAACAGCTGCACGACTATTAGAAAAAGTGGGGCTGAATCCGCAAGAATATGCCTCAAGATATCCGCATGAATTATCTGGTGGGGAGCAGCAGAGGATTGGAATTTTGCGGGCAATTGCTTCTGAGCCGCCAATTGTCTTAATGGATGAACCGTTTAGTGCCCTTGATCCACTTTCACGGGCAAATTTGCAAAAACTGGTCGTTGACTTGCATCAACAGCTTCGTAACACCATTATATTTGTCACTCATGATATGAATGAAGCGCTGCTTTTGGCGGACAGGATTGGTATTATGAAAGATGGGCAATTATTGCAGGTGGACAAACCGGAACAAATTCTAAGACACCCAGCAAATGACTTTGTGAGAGACTTTTTTAAAGGCAGTTTGGGCAATAACTTATACGAAACGCCTTTGAGGCAGGCGGCTTTATTTAATAAATATAAAAAAGATGCTTTAAAGTCACTACCTGATATGATGGTAATTAGTGAAAAAGAAACTATCGCCAGGTTGTTGCAGCTGTTGTGCGATCATGAAGCAGTGGCAGTGCAAAATCAAAATAAGGAACTTTTAGGATATATTGATCGGCAGTGGATAGTGGAGTATTTAAATGGTATTAGTAATTTAAACTAAGAAAGCAAGCTGGAAAAATCCAGCTTTTTTAATAAAATAATAAAGTTATGCTTGAATATTAGTAGTTTGTTACAAAATTGTCTAAAATATTAGACATAGATTCTGCTACACTATATTTAGTAGAATAGAAAAACAAAACGAATATAATCAATAAGTAAAAAGAAGGGAAATTAGCCCTATGAAAATTTTAGTTGTTGACGACGATAAAGAAATCGTCGAACTGTTAAGTATTTATCTCAAAAATGAAGGTTATACCCCGGTTGTTGCATACAGTGGCAAGGAAGCAATTACGAAATTAACTACCACTCCGGATATTGCTTTGATGATCTTAGATGTCATGATGCCTAATATGAGTGGGATTGATGTTATCAAGGAAGTTCGTAAAGATTCTGACATTCCTATTATCATTGTGTCTGCTAAAACAGGAGACATGGATAAAATCCAGGGTTTGATTACGGGTGCGGATGACTATGTGTCAAAGCCATTTAATCCATTAGAGGTTATGGCGCGAGTTCGTTCGCTTTTACGTCGTAGTCAAAAACAGGTCAAAGATGATGAACCTGACATTCTTGAAGTTGGACCGCTTATTATTAACCGTGATTCACATGAAGTTAAAACAATTGATGGCAAAGATATTCAGTTAACTGCTTTGGAATTCGGTATTCTGTATCTTCTTGCCAGTCACCCTAATCGTGTATTTTCTGCTGATGAAATTTTTGAACGGGTTTGGCAACAGGAATCGATAGTTTCTGCTAAAACAGTTATGGTGCATGTTTCGCACTTGCGTGACAAGATTCAAACGGCCACAGGCGGCGAAGATATTATTCAGACTGTTTGGGGTGTAGGCTATAAAGTTGAGGCTTAGCTAGATGAAAAAAGAAAGGGTCAAGCTGACAGCTGCTGAAAAAAGCGAGTTGTTTGCTGAAGGCGTTATAACGGTTATTTTGCTGTTATTGTTAAACCTATCGGTGATTATTTTAATCAACTTGACAATTTTACAAAATAAAAACCTGGTTAACGGTATTTATTTTTTAAAAAAGACCATTACTTTTGCTGGTGGACGCCATTTATGGTCTTGGCAAAATACCTTTATTATTTTTATGGGTATTGGCGATTTAATCGTGCTCTACTGGCGCTTAATTCGGCGTTATCATCAAATGCAGTTAAGACACGTTATTTCTGAACTGCATTATATTGCAAAGGGACATTTTGATCATACAATTTCTTTTAAAGTCAAAACAGACTTACAAAAAGTAATTGATTCGATTAATTCATTAGTTGATAGTACAGTCAACGCAATCAATGAAGAAAAGGCGATTGAAAAATCTAAAGATGAACTGATCAGTAATGTTTCTCATGATATCAGAACGCCGTTAACTTCTATCATTGGATATTTAGGATTACTTAAATCGGGGGTGTCAGATCCAGCAGATCAGCAAAAATATCTTAATATCGCGTATATGAAAGCTGAACAAATGAAGTCTCTGGCTCATGATCTGCTTGAGTATACAACGTTAAAATCAACAAGTACCAAACTAAATCTGTCTTCTTTACATATTTTTTCTATGTTGGAACAAGTGGCGGCGGGATTTGAATTTGAAGGTCAAGAAAAAGGGATAGTATTTAATATTGAAGCAAGACCTAAGAATTTAACGATTGAAGCCGATGCAGAAAAGTTAGTACGTGTTTACAATAATCTCATCACTAACGCTTTGAAATATGGTATAGGGGCAACACAAATTAATTTGATTGCTAATTTGGTCAACAACAATGAAGTGGAATTACGGGTAGAAAACAATGGTGCCCAAATTCCTGAAGAGTCGTTAAAAAAAATATTTGAACGGTTCTATAGAGTAGAAGGATCTCGGAATACTAAAACAGGTGGTACAGGACTGGGTCTATCAATTACCAAAAGCATTGTTGATCTTCATCACGGCAAAATTCGTTGTGAATCTGATAAAGATTGGACACGTTTCATTATTTGTCTGCCTTTGAACCTAAAGAGTGAAAAAACTCCAGCATAGCTGTGGTATAATTTTGACTGAGATATTAAATAGAGGAGTATAGCATGAGTATTTCTTTAAATACCTGTATTTTAATTTTAAAAGAGCACCATCTGCTTAAATCGAGTGCTGTTCAGGACACCGTCCCATCTAAAATGGAATATGTGTCATATGATTCACGGGATGTTCAAACCAATACACTGTTCTTTTGTAAAGGTGCTGGTTTTCGTCCTACATTTTTGTCAATGGCAAAAGCAAACGGTGCCAACTGTTATGTAGCAGAGCAACCATACCCAGAAGGCAAGGGAATGCATGCACTGATTGTGCGCAATGTTTCTAAGGCAATGGCTTTATTGTCTGCAGCATTTTTTCGCTTTCCTCAAGATGATTTATATTTAATCGCAGTTACTGGTACTAAAGGTAAAACTACGACCGCTTATTTCCTAAAAGGAATGCTAGATCAAGTCAATGGCGGTAAAACTGCACTGATTTCTTCTGTCAACACAGTTGTAGGCCAGAAAAAAGATGATACTTTTAAATCCAGCTTAACCACTCCTGAATCACTTGATTTGTTCCGTGATATGCGAACGGCTGTGGACAATGGTATGACGCATATGGTTATGGAAGTTTCCAGCCAGGCTTATAAGAAAAATAGGGTGTTTGGACTAACTTATGACTTAGGCTTTTTCTTAAACATTTCACCCGATCATATTGGACCTAATGAGCATCCTAACTTTGATGATTATCTGCATTGCAAACTGCAATTATTAGTTAATGCACGCAAGTGTATTATTAACGCTCAGACTGACCACTTTGACGAAGTTTATGCTGCTGCTACGACTACTACCGATCCAGACAGTATCTACTTATTTGCTGCTGAAAAATTTACTAACCCTAACTTAAAACAGACCATTGATTTTCGTTTTGCAACCGAAGAACTTGATATGGCTCAGACTAAATTCCAGGTATTATGTATTAGTGACAAAGCAAAGAAGCTTAAAATAGCCGGTGATTATCAGTTAAAGATGCTGGGTGACTTTAATGAATCAAACGGTACAGCTGCAGTAATTGGAGCTGGGCTTGCTGGCATGGATCATGACGCTGCTGCTAAAGGTATTAGCCAAGTAACTGTTCCGGGACGAATGCAGACAGAGGTTACCAAAGAACATGGTGTAGTGGTTGTAGATTATGCACATAACGAAGCTTCCATGATGGCACTTATGGGCTTTATGCAACGTGAATTTAATAATCCAAAAATCATTGTTGTTGTAGGTGCTCCAGGTGATAAGGGTGTCTCTCGCCGTCCCGGTTTTAGTCACAGTTTAAATACTTATGCGGATAAGGCTTTTTTAACTACTGATGACCCGGGATTTGAAGATCCAAAAGAAATTGCACAGGAAATTGATGCCGGAATTGATCATTCTAAAGTTGATGTAACAATAGAACTAGATCGTAAGAAGGCCATATATGATGCCATTAATTTGTCGAAAAAAGGTGATATTGTCCTGATTTGCGGTAAAGGTGCAGACGGTTTTCAAAAAATACGCGGTGTAGACACGCCATATCCATCTGATATTATGGTTGCTCAACAGGTAATTGATGAGCTTGAAGGCAAAAAAGAACACTTTAGAAGTTAGAAAAGCAGGTATAATGAAACATTTTTTTAGTATTATTGGCGGTATGGGCACTATTGCGACTGAAAGTTATGTCCGAATGATTAATCATCGTATCAAAATTACTAAAGATCAGGATTATTTAAATTATATTTTAGTTAATGATGCACAAGTTCCTGATCGTACAGCATATATCAAAGATCCCAGCAAGCCTAATTTCTTCACTGCTTTGCGTGAAGATGTGCTCCAGCAAGCACAACTAAAGCCTGATTTTTTTGTAATGCCATGTAACACAGCTCATTATTGTTATGATGACTTGGCCAAACTGACAGACATACCTTTTTTGCATATGATGCGTATTGCTGTGCATAAGTTTATAACCGATTATCCACAAGAGAAAAAAATTGGTTTAATTGCCACCGAAGGATCAATTTACGATCATTTGTATGAAGATGAGATTAAAGAAGCTGGACGCGAGGTTGAACTTGGAGGATCTGAGATTCAGCCAATGGTTACTGAACTGATTTATTCAAATATCAAGGAAAAAGGTGTGGTTAATGGCGAACTTTACCACCACATATTGCAAACAATGCATGATCAATACGGTTGCAATGTGATTTTACTTGGCTGTACTGAATTGTCTCTGGCTCAGGAAAAAGCTCCAGATCATCCTTATAATGTTATCGATCCACAGGTCATCTTGGCTGACGTGGCAATTGAACTAGAACTGAAGATACGTGCGGGAATGGATCCAAAAACAGCTATAAAGAAATATATGTATTAAATAAAACGTAAGGTTTAACATATTAAATTAAAATAGACTAGTAATCAATTTGATTGTTAGTCTATTTATTTTTTCCAAAAAGTATTGACAATGTTACCATTAGATAGTAGTGTATTAGAAAAGTAATACAGAAAATAGGAGGGCTAAATGTTATATCTTTTATATATATTTATTGGCATACTGATAATTGTGACTACTAATTTGGCAGTGACAGCAATTTTGAGTATCAGAGACGCTTATCGCAATCATCTTAAAGAGCATTTGTCATTTTTCATTGCCTTTAAAAAATATTTTGGTAAAAACAATAATATTCCCCTCCATTTGTCTGATTGGAAGCTTTAAGAAATAATTTTATTCAAGTTTGATCTTATTATATATATATAATTTATATAAAACAATAAATTTACTATTGCCGATAGAGCATAACTATATTATACTAAAAACAGTTGAATACGGTTTCTTCGGGGCAGGGTGTAATTCCTTACCGACGGTGACAATTAATGATTGAAGTCCGTGACCCGCGTTTTGCGGTGGAACTAGTGTAAGTCTAGTACCGACAGTTAAAGTCTGGATGGGAGAAGAACAAACAAGATTAGACAGAAAACTCGCGTCGTTATTAAACTTCGCTGAAATCTTATTTGATGAATAAAAAATAAGCCTCGTTGATTTTATCAACGAGGCTTTTTTAATGCTTAGGAAGTGAAATAGTGCAGGATAGAGATTATATGCAAATGGCAGTCCAAGAAGCTTTAAAAGCCCAGGGAATGACTTGGACAAACCCATTAGTTGGTGCAGTTTTGGTTAAAGATGATCAGGTTTTAGCAACTGGCTACCACCACCAATTTGGCAAAGAACATGCGGAAGTAAATACACTGTCGCACTTAGCAGATCCCAAACAAGCTCAAGGAGCAACTTTGTATGTTACCTTGGAACCTTGCAGTCATTATGGTAAACAGCCACCTTGTTGCGAAAAAGTAGCCGAGGCTGGAATAAAAAAAGTTATTATCGGTCAGGTCGATCCTCATCAAATTGTAGCAGGCAAAGGCATTAAATATCTTAAAAATCATGGGATGCAGACTGAGGTTATTGGTGGCACTGAAAATTTAAATGTTGCGTATAACTTTTTTTATCAGCAAAAAAGACCGTTTGTAACGCTTAAATATGCAATGTCCATTGATGGCAAAATTAATGCTGCAGGCAAAAGAAGAACAATGTTGACTGGGGATGCGGCTCAAGTAGATGTACAAAAATTGCGGTTGAAAAATCAAGCTATTTTAATTGGCGCAAATACTTTACGCATCGATAATCCGCTTTTAACGGTCAGAATAAAAAACTTACCACATCCTCCTATTAGGATTGTGTTAACTAAGGATGCCAATCAGCTGGATTTTACTAGTCAATTATTTAAAGCTCGCGGTCAAATCTGGCTACTGAGTGAAACTAAATTAACACAAAATGTTGGAGAAAATGTGTGTTGCTATACTGCTAGCAAATGGACACCTTCAAAAATAGTGCAGCTGCTAGCTGAACATGAAATTCAATCGCTGTTAGTTGAGGGCGGTAGCAATATACAAGCTCAGTTTGTAGCAGCAGATTTAGTAGATGAAATAGTGGCATATGTTGCACCTATCGTTTTGGGCGGCACAGCACTGCCTGCTGTGTTCGGCCAGGCTTTAACAGGGATAAGTCACTACCAATTATTGGATGTTAAAAGTTTAAACCAAGACGTAAGAATTCGCGTGAGGAGAAAAGAATGTTTACAGGAATAATTCAAACAACGGGAACGATTACCCGTTTGGAAATTAGTGAGCAACATGCAAGACTAGGTATTTGTGCTCCAAAATTGTTGCAAAAAGATTTGCCTTTAGGAGCAAGTATTGCCGTTAACGGCATTTGTTTAACCATTACTGACTGGAGCGAAGAAGACTTTGAAGTTGATGTAATGCCAGAAACAATGAAAAGAACTAATCTAGGCAAGTTGCAAAAAGGTAGTTTGGTTAATTTGGAGCCGTCATTGGCGTTAAACGGCAAACTTGATGGTCATATTGTTGCAGGACACATTGATACTACAGCTGAACTGGTAAAAAGAGATGAAAACGAAAATTCTATTGAATTGGAATTTCAAGTACCACATAAGTATGATTCCTTTATTGTTGAAAAAGGATCAATCGCTATTGATGGTATCAGTTTAACTGTCACGATGGCAGAAAATGATCATTTCGGGGTAAGTTTAATACCTTATACCATACAAAATACTACTTTGGCTCACTACCAAGTAGGCGATAAAGCAAATATTGAAGTGGATATGATTGGCCGCTATGCAGTCAAGCAAATTCTGGCCTGGAAAAAAGAATTTTGATGGAGGAAAAAATGACAGAAAAATTGAATGAAAAAATGCATAAAGTATTGCAGCACATGCTAAATGGTGGTTTGGTAATTGTGGCTGATTCACCGCAACGCGAGTCTGAAGGGGATATGATTGGCTTAGCAGAAAAAGTTACGCCACAAGCTGTTAACATGATGATCACTAAAGCTCGTGGATTATTATGCGTGCCGATGAGCAAAGCTTATGCCGACCGTTTGCAGTTGAAGCCAATTGAAACGGGTTCGAACGATACTTTTGGCACGGCTTTTACTCTTAGTGTTGATTCCACTGAAACTACGACGGGAATTTCAGCTTTTGATCGTGCGAAAACAATTAAAAAGTTAGCTGATCCTAATAGTCAATGGGCTGATTTTTATCATCCTGGACATGTTTTTCCGCTGGTAGCTAAAGAAGGTGGCGTGCTGGAACGGGCTGGTCATACGGAAGCAGCCTTAGATTTGGCAAGACTAGCTGGTGTTGCTCCTGTTGGCTTTATCTGTGAGTGTATTAAAAAAGACGGAACAATGGCTAGACGCAAAGATTTGAAAGCTTTAGCAGAAGGACTTGGCATACCTTATTTGACCATTGAGGAGTTAATTGAGTACCGTAAAAATCAGGAAAACAAAGATTTGGGGATTGAATCTTTTACTAAGGTTGACTTTCCTACAAAATATGGTCACTTCCAACTTGAAGGTTTCAGAGATACCAAGCACCCTGAAAAGCAGCCTACTTTATTAATTAGCAAAGGTGAAGTTAAAAAAGGTGAGCCGCTTTTATTGCGGCTTCATAGTGAATGCTTAACGGGAGATGTGTTTGGTTCTAAGCGTTGTGATTGCGGCGCTCAGTTGGCTGAAGCACTAACTAAAATTGAAGAAAATGGTTCAGGAGCGGTTTTATACTTGCGTCAAGAAGGTCGAGGAATTGGTCTGGAAAACAAGTTACGAGCTTATAAACTGCAAGATGAGGGTATGAACACAGTAGAAGCTAACCAGCATCTAGGCTTGCCAGTTGATGCTCGCCGCTACAATGTCGCAGCCGGAATCTTACGACAAAAGGGTGTTAGCGAAGTTAAATTAATGACTAATAACCCGGATAAGGTAGCGCAATTAGAAAACTATGGCATCAAAGTTACTGAACGCATTCCAGTTGAAGTGGGCATGACGGCAGAGAATAAGAAATACTTGGCTACTAAAAAGCATGAAATGAATCATATTTTAAATGAGGTGGATTAATTATGAAAGAAATTAACGGAAACATTGCTCAAGGACAAGATAAAAAGATTGGTATTGTTGTTGCTCAGTTTAATGGTGTGGTAACGGATCGTCTCCTTTCTGGAGCTGTGTCACAATTAAAAAAATCGGGCGTGAAAGATGAAAATATTGTGGTAATACGGGTACCTGGTGCCTTTGAAATTGCCCGTACGGTAAACTGCTTGGCAAAAAGTGGTAAGGTTGACGGTATCATTGCATTAGGAGCAGTAATTCGGGGTGAAACAGCTCACTTTACCTATGTTTGTGAAGGCACTACCTCACAATTAGCGGCTGCATCAGCTAATGGGTCAGTACCAGTGATGTTTGGCGTGTTAATGACCGATACAGTTGCACAAGCAACTGATCGTGCCGGCGGCAAATCTGGCAACAAAGGTGCAGAATGTGCAACAGATGTGTTAGAAGTTTTAAATATAGAAGAACAAATTAAAAAATTATAGATTAATTAAGTGCATTGTAGTTATTAAGCGCCACTAATAATGCAAAAAAGCCATCTCTAGAAATAGAGGTGGTGTTTTATATTTTTACGTCAATGTTTTTAATTAATCTCTTCTAAGCGGTATCGTTGCACATTATTGCCAAGAAGGCTAAAAACGAGTAAAAGGGCAATTCCTGCAGCAAGTAAAGTAAGAGCTGGGTGGTGGCAAGCATTGGCAATTGCAGATACTCCGACAGTAAAAAAGATATTCAATAGAGAACTTCCCAGTTGCAAAAAACTTGATTGTGAAGACTGGACCTCTTTACCGGTTCTTTTAATTCTAGTTTTATTGCACCAATTTGCAATTGGTAAAGTTTCGCCATATATCAGTACAGTAATAACGCTCATAGTAACGATTGTTTGGTTTAAAAAGAAAATTCCTAAAGCCAGCGTGGAAATAAATACTAAAGTACTAAGTAGCCAAAATGTATTATCAAAGCGAATAAGAACAGCACCTAAGAAAAGACCGCTGACCACTGCAATTAGTAGCCAGTAAACATGACTGTAGTTAGGATCAATCGTTTTCCAGAAATAGATCATCAACCCGTTAAATACTGATTGGAGAGCACTAGTGAAGATGGTGACAATAATTGAGGCGCGTAAGCCTTTGCTAGCAGCTATTTTGTGCCAAACTGTCACGAAATGGGTTAAAATTTTAAAACTATTTTGGTTTTTAGTAAAGTGCCTCTGGTGTAAAGCAATAGAGAGAAAGATGTTTATAAAAAAGCCGCCGCTTGCTACTAATAGAAAATACAAATAGTTGCGGGTAGTAAAAATTAGAACTGCCATCGCTGCCACACTGACAATATTACCGATCAGACCAGCAACGGAATTATGGTTAATAGTTGACTCCAGAACATTTTCTACAAGAAGAGACTTTAAATTTCCTGTAAATGATAGCCCTTCTACTAAGCTAAACATTTTTATACAAAGGTCAACAATAATGTATAAGGGCACAAAGTATTTTTGCGGGAAAGTAAAAGGTAGTAATAAAAATAAACTCAGTAAAATATACATCCGGATAAGCACGCGCCGTTTATCAGTATTGTCAAGCTTAGAGCCGATAAATAAAACACTCAAAATAAGTGCTAACGAACTGATACTCGAAATTAAGCCGTTAATAACGATATTATCTGAATATTCACGGATAATTAGTGAACCACCAATTCCAACTAAGATGCTGCTAAAATTAGTCAAAAAATTGATTAGTGGTAATAATATTTGATTACGGCTGAGAAAGTTATTATTGTCCAATTTTGCCACGCTTTCGTTTTGTATAATGAGAAGCGTAACATGTAGAAATTTTGCTGACACCAAAAGTAACACAAAAGGTCATTTCTTTTACTTGAAACGACCTTTTTCGATATGCAAAATTAAATTGTATTTAAAATTGGCTTTCAAAAGGGATAAAAAGACCATTTCCATTAAGGAAATGGCTTTTTTATATGTTTTTTAAAGTTTGAATTTGTTTTTTAAAATTGCCTTTAAAAATGTAAGAACCGGAAACTGCAATATCCAGTCCCGCTTTTTTAAGTTCATTAATATTTTGATTGCTAATGCTGCCATCAGCTTCAATTTGATAATGATAATGATTAATTTGTCTCAAATCATCCAGTTCTTTAACTTTGTTAACAGCGTTGGGAATAAATTTGGCACCGCTTGTTCCCGGATCAACTGACATGACCATCACTTGATCAACGATATTGAGAACAGGTTTAACGGCAGTGACTGGGGTACCAGGATTAATGATAACCTCGCTTTTTTTGCCTGCATGTTTAATTAAAGTCAGGGCACGATGAATATGCTGTGTTGATTCTACATGTATGCCAATTACTTTCGTGGTTTTGCAACAATAATGGCTAATTAATTTCTCAGGATTGTTGACCATCATATGAATATCGAGTGGGATTGAAGAGTAATTACTTATTTCCTTAACGAGATTCTCGCCAAAATCAATTTCAGAAACAAAATTACCATCCATTACGTCAATATGAAAATAGTCAGCTCCTCCTTTTTCTAATAAAGTTAATGTTTTTGCTAAATTGATTTTTGGACCACTATGTAAAGATACGGCTATTTCGACCATTTTATCTCCTCCTTAATACAATTTATAACCAGCGTATTCTTTTATTGCAAAATAATTTTTGCCCAGTGAGAGTGAAAGCTATGCTCTTTTTATTTTCACCTTGAGGTGCAAAATTGCTTTTTCCTTTATTAAATAAAGCGCTTAATATTGGAACATAAAGAAAGGCGGATGAAGGAATGTTCTTCGATAAAAGAATAATCAAGCTAGATGTTGATGCACGAGATAGCACAGAAATAATCACCAAAATGGCTAAGGCACTGAAAGAAAGGGATGTAATTAAAGATAGTTATTTGGAACATGTTTTAAAACGGGAAACCGACTTTCCAACTGGGTTAGAACTTGAAGAGGGATTTGGAGTGGCAATCCCTCACACGGATTCGGCATATGTCAATACTTCACAAATAGCTCTAGCAACTTTAAAAAAACCCGTTCTGTTTAAAAGCATGGTAAATAAATCTGTGAATGTCAAAGTTAACATTGTCTTTATGATTGCAATGAGCAAGCCGCATGAACAGGCACAGTTATTAAGCAATTTAATGAATTTTTGCCAAAATAAAACGGCTATTAAAGCGCTAATGTCAGCATCTGATATTGATCAAGCAGATCAAATATTGAAGAAATACGGATTGAATTAAAGGAGTGGTAAAAATGTTTGTACAAGCCATACATTGGTTCTTAGACTTAGGCTCAACAGTTGGTATACCAATTATTATCATTATTTTGGGTCTCATTGTGGGTTTAAAACCATCTAAAGCACTGATATCTGGGTTGACCTTAAGTGCTGGTTTTATTGGAATGAATATGGTAGTCAACATGATGGCTACTAACTTGCAGCCTGCAATTAAATTGATGGTTGCAAGATATCATTTGTCATTAAGTATTATGGATGTTGGTTGTGGAGTTGGAGGACCACTTGCCTTTTCCAGCTCATTAGGTGTTTTAGCAATTCCGCTAACTATTTTAATAAATCTGGTTTTAGTATGGATTGGTTTAACGAGAACACTAAACGTTGATATTTGGAATTTGTGGCAACCAACATTTATTGGTTTGCTGGTGTGGGCAGTTTCAGGTAATTATGTATATGGCATAATAGCTTTAGCTGGTGGCTTTCTACTGGAATTGTTGTTAGCAGACTTGATGCAGCCAATTACAGAAAAGTTTTTCAACTTGCCTGGTATTGCAGTAACCCATACAATGGCTCTTTCAGCTACGATTTTAGCTATACCATTAAACTGGTTGTTTGATAAAATTCCAGGATTTAATAAATTAGATGCAAGTCCAGAAAAAATTCAAAAACGGTTTGGCGTTTTGGGCGATCCATTAGTTATTGGTTTCATTGTAGGAGTTGGTATCGGATTACTAGCTGGCTTTGATGTTTCTGGTATTTTACAACTTGGAGTTGAAATGGGTGCCACATTGAAGATTATGCCAAAAATGATTTCGATGTTTATGGAAAGCTTAACCCCGATTTCTTCGGCAACCCAAGAGTTTACTAAGAAGCATTTACACGGTAAAAAAGTCAACATTGGTATGGATGCTGCATTAACTGTTGGTCATCCAGCTGTGATTGCTACTAGTGTTTTAATGATTCCAATCTCACTGTTCTTAGCCACAATTTTACCTGGTAATAAAGTTTTGCCTCTAGGAGATTTAACACTTTATGTTTATGTATTTACTCTATTAGTTGGTGCTTTTAAAGGCAATATTATCAGAAGTTTAATAGGAGCAGTTATCTATTCGGTACCAATGCTATATTTGTCTACTTGGCTCTCACCATTAGTGATGAAGAGTTTCAAGTTGGCCAACTACAGCATTAATACCAAAGGCGCGTTTTCATTTGAACTGTCTGGATTATGGACAAATTCAATTTTCGTTTGGATGACGCAAAACTTCGGTGTTATTGGTTTAGGTATTTTGATAGTTGTTTTACTTGGCCTTCTTTACTACTTAAATGTAATTAAGAAATTTAATGCTGGTCCAAGTGCAGAGAAAGGTGAATAATCATGAAAAAAATGTTAATTATGTGTGGTGCTGGACATGCTACTTCAACCATTGTCCACGCAAAAGTTAATGACTGGCTAAAAGAGAATGGCTTCGAAAATGACGTTGAAATTAAGCAATCGGCTGTCAGTCAAGAAGTTGAGAACATTCAAAATGGCAATTATGATATTGTTATTTCAACTACAATAGTTCCTGATGAAATTAAGGACAAGGTAATTAATGGCGTAGCTCTTTTGACAGGCATTGGTACAGATCAAGTATGGGACAAAGTAAAGGCAGCTATTGAATCATGAGTTTCTATTTTGATGAATTAGAGCTAGAAACAGTTCAAGGCAGACCTTCTTATCATATGATTACGGAGCAAGTAAAGGACGCTGTTAACAAAAGTAATATTGCCAATGGCATTTGCTTAGTGCAAACTACGCATACAACATGTTCTGTCTATTTTGACGAGTATATGCATGACAAAAATTACTATGATGATGATTTCCTGCAAGTTGATCTAACTAATGTATTAGACAAGATAATTCCTCGTCAGCTATCAGAGAATTATCCCTATCTTAGTCCTGGTCCAAAGCATATTGCCTATGGAATGAAAAAGACTGATCCTAATTATCCGGCAGTTAAATGGACGATGTTAAATACAGATGGTCATTTGAGATCAGATTTCCTTGGGTCAAGCGTTACCTTGGGAGTTAAGCAGCATAAACTACTTTTAGGTTCAGTTGGTCAGATCTTTTTTGCAGATTTTGACCAAACTAGAGCAAGAAAAAGAAAAATTGAAATCACAATTCTAGGTGAAACAGATGAATAATTATTCGGCACTTTTCCAAGCTGAAGGCGAAGAAATTATTAAGCTTGGCCAAAGCATTAGTGAAGAAGATTTTACTCATTTACTAAAAACCATAGAAAAAAATACTAATAATGTTTTTCTCACTGGTTGTGGTACTTCAGCAATGGCAGCTCGCAAGGCAACCCACACATTAAATGTTGTAGGTATCTCAGCTTTTTATCTTAATCCGTCCGATGCAGTTCATGGTGGTTTAGGGCAAGTGAAAAAAGGCGATACTGTCATCTTTATATCAAAAGGCGGTTCTACTAAAGAATTAACCAGTTTTGACCAAAATGTTAAAGAGAAACAAGCAAAAATTGTCGCTATAACTGAAAATGTTGATTCTGTTTTGGCCAAAAATGCAGATTTGGTTGTAAAAGTTAAAGTTGAAAAAGAACTGGATGAGTTTAATATGTTGGCTACCACCAGTACATTGGCAGTAATTTCTCTATTTGATGTTATTGCTACAATACTAATGAAAGATGAAAATTTTACCAAAAGGGCCTTTTTATTAAATCATCCTTCTGGTAAAGTGGGACAGCGACTAGCAAAGGATGTCAGAAATGATTGACGAATTTGATCAAATTATTAATGAACTTAGCAATGTACATTGTGATCTCACAAGTGAAACAGCTGACCAAATTTTAAGAATGTTTTTTAATGCCAAAAGTATTTTTCTTTCGGGAGAAGGCAGAAGTGGCTTAATGATAAATGCTCTTGCAAATCGATTAACGCAGTTTGGCCTTAGAGTACATTTAGTCACTGAAATAACAGCACCAGCAATTGGTAAAGATGATTTATTAATTTTTAATTCTGCTAGTGGTAAATCATCAACTCTTATTTCGCAAGAAGAAAGTGCTAAAAAAGCCAAAGCAAAAATTATAGTTTTTACAGCTAATAAAAAGGCACCGCTTAAGCAAAAATGTGATGTTACTGTATTAATTGAAGCCCAAGACAAGGATACAACTGGTTCTTCAATTCAACCTATGGGAAGTTTGTATGAACAATCTTCTTTACTATTATTTGACAGCTTGATATTAAGAGCTCTTCATACTAATTTGGTTACAGCAAGTCAATTACGTTCAGTACACTCTAATCTTGAATAGGTGAGGAGATAAATGATGGGTGGCAACAGAGATTTATTAGATTTTTTACGACAAAATAATGAATCTTGGATCACTGCGAAAACTCTTGCAATGAAACTGGCAATTTCGGAAAGAACGGTGAAAAATAGAATAGCTCAGTTACGTCAAAACAATATTGAAATTGAAAGTGGACCAAAAGGTTATAAATTTAAAGGTAGTAATGAAATCCAGATAAAGAAAAGTAACTTACCGATGACTGTCAATCAAAGAAGTTCCTGGTTGATACGAAAATTGATTATGGCGGAAGAACCAATTAATATTTATGATTTGTCTGGTCAACTTTACATTAATGATGTGGAGCTAAGAAAAGAAATAAAAAATTTAAGCAATGAGTTTTCCAATTTTGATCTAAAATTAGTTCGTTCCGGTGATTTTTATCATGTTGAAGGAAAAGAAGAAAATAAAAGGAAAATATTGTCGTCAATCATATATCATGAATTAAATGGAACGCTGTTGAATGAAAAAGCAATTCAAGAATATTTTCCCGATGTCAAAGTTCATACAATTAGTAAAATTTTAAGTCAAAGTATTATTGAAACTAAGACAAAATTAGATTCTTTTAATTTTAGCAACTTCTTATTACACCTGGTAATTATGATTGATCGTTCTGATAAAACAATTGAAAAGCCCGATGTCAATAGAATTGATAATGTTTTAGTACATCGGCTTGTAGAAGAGATTAATAATAAAACTAATTATTGTTTGTCCGCAGATGATATTAAGCAACTGGTAAATATGTCGGAATTATTAATAGGCAATCATAAGATTGAAGTACCCGAAAAGTCACAAATTAATAAGTTATTTAAGAGAATCGTGTTGTTTGTGAGAAAAACGTATGACTTAGATCTCGACGAAGAATTATTTAAGAAAAGATTTTTGCCACATTTATTACGTTTAATAGATCGTTTTAAAAATAATGATACAATTCATAATCCCTTGGCAAAAAATATAAAAAACTCTTCACCTACAATATATGAATGTGCTACTTTAATAGCATATGAAATAAATAATGTGTTAGGTATTTCAGTTAGTGAAGAAGAAATTGCTTTTATTGCTTTGCATGTAGGTAATATCGTTACCGAGCAAATCAGGAATGAAAATAAAGTTATTGGCCAGTTGTTTATGCCGGAATATCATGGTAATGCTAAAGACACTGTAGACATTATTGATCAAAAATTTAATAATGATATGGCTTTACTTAATACTATTACCGATGAATCTGATATTTTAGATGAAACGCAACTGGTAATTGTGGCAGACTCAAAACAAATTATAAAAAATCATAATTTTGTGCAAATCTCTAGTTTTCTGTTACCTAATGACATTAATAAAATTCAAAAAGCAATTAAGCAGATTAAGGATGCAAATTTATCTCAAGAATTAAAACGTGGTCTGGCAAAATTTACATCTAAAAATAACTTTGTCAGAGAAAGTGGCAGTCGGAGTGCTTCAGAAATTATTCACTGCATTTCTACGCAATTTATTAAAGAAAAAATTGTTGGTCAGGATTTTGAAAAAAAGATTTTAGAAAGAGAAAAGCTTTCTAGTACAGCTTTTGGATCAGTTGCAATTCCGCACCCTATTGATTATGATGCCGAGAAGAGCCAGTGGTTTATTTATATTAACCCTAAGGGAATAAAATGGGGAAATCAGTTAGTTTATTTAATTATTACGCTGGCTTCAAGCAAGAAGGATGAGAAGAAATTCCGTAAAGTTTTTGATGAACTATCTGAGGTTATCATTAATGATAATAAAGTTTCTAAGTTAACTGCCAGTAAAACGTATGATGAATTTGTAAATGAAATTGTAAAAGTTGAATAATTAATCAGTAATATAAAAATGTATTGTTATTTTGGATAGCAGTACATTTTTTTGTTGGCAATTTTAAAAATTTACTTTCTCACTGTATAACTAAACCTTTATAATTAAGATACTATGTTTTTTAATCAATTTAATAAGTTGGGAGAACCTATGGTTACAATTACTGGTTTGCGTGGCGTACCCATAATTTCTAAAGTTTGTGACTTGCCACAAATATTAATTAAAACAATCAAAAAGGAGCATTTTCAAATTGCTGATGGCGATATTATTTGTGTAGCTTCTAAAATTTGCTCGCTAGCAGAAGGCGATGTTATAGATCTAAACCAAGTTGTGCCGACATCTTTGGCACGAAAAATTCAGCAGCGAATTTCCAGAAAAGATGAGCGTTTAATTCAAGTAATTATCTATCAAACCAGCGATCCTACCAGGAACTGTTGCAGTTTTAGCAATGAGAAAGCGGTATGCTAATATACCTCTAGCCCTGCATTCGCGGTCTTGAATATGAAAAAGTTAGGCTTTTGGTATTGTCGATACCGTGAATTAGAATCAATCCGATTTTTCCAACTAGAAAGCTAAGATTACCAATTTTTTAAGAAAAGAATAGGAGAGATAAAAAGTGAAAATTATTTGTTATGGTGTAATTAAAATGGAAGAAAAAATTATTGAAAACTGGGCTCAAAAAAACCAAGTTGAAATAAAAATCGTCCACGATGACTTGTCTGCAGATAATGCTGATTTAGCACAAGGCTTTGACGGAGTGAGTTCTGAAGGAAATCTTCCAGTCGGTGCCAGTGTCTACGAAAAATTTAAGCAATATGGTATTAAGCAATTATCCGTGCGGCAAGTTGGAGTTGATAACCAAGATTTAGCAGCCGCAAAAAAGAATGGCATTAAAATTACGAATGTTGCAGCGTATTCACCAAGGGCCATTGCCGAACTCGGTGTGACCGATGCAATGTATTTACTGCGTAAAATTGGGATTTACCAAGACAGAATGGCTCATGGGGATTTTACTTATGATAAAAGTACAATTAGTACTGAAATTTTTAATTGCACTGTCGGTATAATTGGCGCCGGTCATATTGGTGGAGCCAGTGCACATCTGTACAGCGCATTGGGCGCTAAAGTTTTGGCTTGTGATCCGGTTTATGACGCGTCTCTAGAACCCTACCTCACTTATACTGACTTTGATACGATTCTTGCTGAATCCGATATTATTTCTTTACATACGCCGTTATTAGCAAGTACTGAAAACATGATTGACAAAACTGCTTTTGATAAAATGAAGAAAAAGCCTATTTTGATTAACGTAGCTCGTGGGGGCTTGGTTGACACACAAGCTTTAATTGCGGCTCTTAAAAATGGACAAATTTCTGCTGTAGCCTTGGATACTTTAGCCGATGAAACAGATTTTTATGATAAAAAGAATATGCTGAACTCATTGCCGGAAGATTATAAAGAACTACAAGCAATGCCACAGGTATTAATCACTCCGCACATTGCCTTTTTCACTAAACTAGCCGTTAAAAACAGTATTGAGATTGCTTTAAACGATGCTAAAACAATTATCTCAGGTGGAGAAGTGAATAGCGTAGTTAACTTGTAAATAGATAGTGAAAATATTTTGGCCGCAAATGGTAGTTATAACAATAAAATGAAACAGCATCTTTAAACAAAAATAGCTAAGTTTTTACTTAGCTATTTTGTGGTTTCTCTAATTATTAATTTAGTTGGAATTAGAAATTGACTTCCTTTTTCATTTTGTTTATTGATGGCATGTATCATGCTGGTAACAGCTGTCTGTGCTATTTTTCTGGTATTTTGCTGGATGGTCGTTAATTTTGGTGTAACCAGATTGGCAGCAGGCACATCGTCGAAACCTACAACTTGAATTTGTTGTGGAACTTGGTAACCAAGATTTTTAAGATATTTGAGTAATTCCATTGCAATTCCGTCATCGACGGCAAATAAACTATCAGTATTGGGATTTTTTTGCAAAAATTTGGCGAATGAAGATTGACTTTGCAATTTAAGTTCATGGCGCGACTTGAGGAATTTAAGAGAATGATTTTTCAAACTTTCTTTAAAACCGTCAATTCTAGATATAATTGAGGTGCCAACCTTTTTGACCACGACAACTGGAGATTTTGCTCCTTTTTGAAATAAGTAGTTAGTTGCATCTAGGGCACCTTGATAGTGATTGGAAGAAATAAAAACTGTATTATGAAAATTTTCTGGTTCACGATCAATACAAATGTATGGAATTTCTTTTAGAGAACTTTGAAATTTAAATCCATGTTGATAGGATCCGGAAATTACAATAATGCCATCAACCTTTTTGTTTTCAAGCATACGTAAGTATGCTTTTTCTTTTTGCTCATTTTTATCAGTATTACAAATAATGGTGGAATAATTTTTGGTAAAAAGCAACTCTTCAATTTTTTGAACCAAATCGGCAAAAAAGGGATTTTTAATGTCTGGAACAAGGATTCCAATAGTGAATGTAATATTCGTACGCAAACTACGGGCATTGTTATCGATTTTATAGCCAGTTTGTTCAATAACTTCTAAAACCTTTTGTCTGGTTTTTTCAGAGAACCTGCCATTATTATTAATTACCCGTGAAACTGTTGCAGTTGAAACATTACATAATTTTGCAATGTCTTTAATTGAATATTGCTTCATTACCTACTCCTTCATTTATTGCCTAATTATATCATTAAAATAAAAATTTAAGTTCCTTTATAGTTAAACGATTGCTCATATTTATAACCCATTTTTTAGAAAAACGTTTACAAAAATAAATTTAAGTGTAATAATATAAGTATGTTATATGAGTAAACGTTTACTCAAAAATGAGGAAAAAATGTCTTTAATACTAAGCCCGTCAATGATGTGCGCAGATTTTAGTAATTTAAAACTAGAAGTTGAAAAGCTGAATAATGCTGGAGTCGATATGTATCACATGGATGTAATGGATGGTAGGTATGTTCCGAATTTTGCATTAGGACCAGAAGATTATCAAACAATCCGTTCCTTGACGAAGAAGCCTATGGATGCTCATTTGATGATTGAAAATCCACGTGCTTACATTAAATTCTTTAGTGATTTAGGAGCAGACATTATTTATTTTTGCCCAGATGCTGAAAAACAACCTGCGAGGACAATTGATGATATTCACGCTTTGGGTAAAAAAGCTGGAATCGCAGTAAACACTGGTACATCTTTTATGACAGTTCAGGAGCTTTTACCTAATGTGGATTATGTTTTAGTAATGACTGTTCACCCGGGATTTGCTGGACAGCCATTTCAAGATTTTGTAATGCCAAAGCTGGAGCAGTTTATCGCAGCTAAAGAGAAGTATAACTTTGTTTTGGGAATTGATGGAGCCGTTTCGCGAGAAAAGATTAAGGGGCTGTATCAAAAGGGTGTTGATAATTTTATTCTCGGAACTTCGGCACTATTCAACAAGCCAGTTTCTTATCAGGAAACAATTACGCAAATCAGAAAGGAAAATCAGTAAAAATGGTTGCAAAGAAAATAAAAATAGCTTTTGGATCAGATCATGTCGGCTTGGAACTGAAACCTACAATTATGGAATATGTTAAAAGTTTAGGTTATGAAGTTTATGATTTTGGGACTAAGAGTAATGAGCGAACTGATTACCCTATTTACGGCCAAAAGGTTGGTAAAGCCGTAGCCAACGGGGATTATGATCTGGGAATTGTAATTTGTGGCACTGGTGTAGGTATTTCCTTAGCAGCAAATAAGGTAAAAGGTATTCGAGCTTGCGTATGCAGTGACTGTTATTCAGCTAAACTCTCGCGAATGCATAACAATACAAATGTATTAGCCTTCGGCTCTCGCGTAGTTGGTCCAGAGTTAGCCAAGATGATCGTCAAAAATTGGTTAGAAGCCAAATATATTGGCGGTCGTCATGAAAGAAGAGTAGAAGAATTAGCAGCAATTGAAAGTGATGATGAACAAAAGTTTGTTGAATTGGAGCACTCCAAAGAATTTGATGGTAAAGAACAATGATCATGGCAGTGTCGCTTTGAAGGTTCAAGTGTAACTAAAAAATTCGAAATAATATAAGAAATGAGTCTCGAAAGGTTAGATTACCTTCGGGACTCATTTAATGTTTTTTTAATTAATGTTTTACTTTTTATGCCAACAAAATGGCATCGTCTTCAAGCCCCGAACCAACGTGCTTTTGGAATAGTTCCATCAGTTTAGGCACTGTCAAGTTTTGTTTATCTTCACCGGCCAAATCAATTGCCACACGACCTTGATGCAACATAATCAATCGATTACCGTATCGTATAGCATCTTCCATGTTGTGGGTAACCATAAAAGCCGTTAAATGCTGTTTGGATATTAACTTTTCAGTTAATTGCATGACTGTAATCGAGGTTTGCGGATCAAGAGCCGCAGTATGTTCATCCAGTAAAATCAAGTCTGGTCTCTGCAAAGTCGCCATTAGAAGCGTAATGGCTTGTCTTTGACCACCAGAAAGAAGTCCAATTTCAGTTTCCAAACGGTTTTCCAAATTTAAGTTAAGTTGTGCCAGCTGCTTTTTGAAAAATTTTCTATCCTGTTTTTTAACGCCGGGACGAAAACCGCGTCGTTGGCCTCGTTTCATCGCTAAAGCCAAATTTTCTTCAACTGTTAATCTGACCGCTGTTCCCATTTTAGGATCTTGAAATACGCGACTAATATTTTTTGCTCGTTTAGTAACAGGCATTTTTGTAATATCGGTACCTTTTAAAATAATCTGACCCTCTTGAATAGGCAACGTACCAGCAATACTATTGAGCAGGGTAGACTTACCGGCTCCGTTACTACCAATGATAGTCACAAAATCCCCGGCTTCTAAATTAAGGTCAATTCCGCGTAAAACCCGGTTTTCATTGACAGTTCCTTGTTCAAAAGTTTGATGTAAATTTTTAATCTTTAGTACTTCTGGCATTTTGCTTTCCTCCTTTAAGATTGCGTGGCAAGTGGAAATTCGGTAAAGTTAAGCACACAACTAAAACCAAAGCTGAAGCTAATTTTGCATCAGATGGTTCTACATTCATCTGGAAAACCAGGGCTAAAATCAGCCTATAAATGATGGCACCTACGACTAAAGTAAGTAAACGACCACCAATTGACAGATTCCTGATAAGTACTTCTGCAATAATAATTGAAGCTAATCCAATAACCAGAGTACCAACACCAGAGTTAAGATCGGCAAAGCCGTTATTTTGTGCTAAAAGTCCACCTGACAGGGCAATGCATCCGTTAGAAATCATATAGCCTAAAATTTTCATTCCTTGAGTTTTGATACCATTTGCGGCACTCATTTGAGGATTGTCGCCTGTAGCTCTCATAGCTAGGCCAATTTCAGTTTTGAAAAAAACAACTAATAATAGTATAACCAAAAGTGCAATTATCAATCCCATCGCAATTACTGCATTGTTACGACTTAATCCCCAATTTTGCGCAATTGTAAAAACTGTATCTTTGCCCAACAATGAAACATTAGCAGCGTTTTGCATTACTCTGGAAGTAATGGAGTACAGTCCAGTCATTGTAATAATTCCTGCTAGTAAGGAAGGAATATGCAATTTGGTGTTCAAAATACCAGTAACTAAGCCAGCAATCAAACCGCCAACAAATGCGGCAATAGTTGCTAAAACAGGATTAATTCCCTTAATAATACACATCGTTGCAACGGCTCCCCCTAACGGAAAGCTGCCTTCAGCTGTCATGTCGGCTAGATCTAATATCCGAAAAGTTAAGTAAACACCGATTGCCATTAATGACCAAAGTAATCCTTGAGAAGTAGATGAAAGTAATAACTCCCAAAATGTATTCAACATAACTATTGATTCACGCTGCCTTTCTTTAATTTACTTAGGTGCTTTAATTGAAGCAGGATCAATTCCAAGTGCCTTTGCCATTTTCTTGTTAACCACCAATTTCAAATCAGTTGCCCTTTCAACAGGCATATCTTTAGGTTTAGCTTTACCGTCTAAAATCTTAGCAGCCATTTTACCGGTTTGTTTACCAAGCGCCTCATAATCTATTCCAATAGAAGCCAAGCCTCCAGTTTTAACCTGGTCAGTTGAACCGGCTACTAGAGGGATTTTCTTTTCCTTAACAACTTTACCAATAATTGAAGAAGCAGAAGCAAATGTGTTGTCTGTTGGTACGTAAATTCCTTGTACTTTACCAGCTAAGGTTTCTGTTACTTGTTGAACATCGTTAGTGGTATTAGCTGTTTTAACTAAAACTTTAACGCCAGCTTTTTTCAGTGCCTTGATGGCTAGATCAGCTTGAATTTTAGAATTGGCTTCGCCCGCATTGTACATAATGCCAATTGTTTTAGCCTTAGGCACAATTGATAAAAGTAACTTGATTTGCTTATCAATTGAAACCATGTCAGTAGTTCCTGTGACATTTCTGCCAGGTTTAGCGTCTGAATTTACTAATTTTGCAGCTTTAAGATCAGTTACAGCAGTGACCACAATAGGAATATCTTGGGTCGCATTAGCAACACTTTGCGCTGCCGGTGTAGCAATTCCCAAGATTAAATCTGATTTTTCATTGACTAATTTTTCACTCATACTCTTCAGATTGTCTTGGCTGTTTTGCGCATTTTGGTAATCAATTTTCAAGTTCTTTCCTTCAGTGTAGCCTTCTTCCTTCAGGCCTTCTTTGAAACCTTTATTAGCCTCATCTAAAGAGGGATGCTGAACTACTTGCAGTATGCCCACATGTTTTATAGTTGCTGTACTGCCTGATTTTTTGTTATTGCAGCCACTAAGTAGCAACAGACTGGTTAAAGCCATTCCCATAATTATTTTCTTGATTCGCATTTTTGTTCCTCCATAAATCTGCTGACCGTAAAAAAATACCCACTTATTTCTAAGTGGGTATACAAGTATTATCAGTAATAATCTTTTGTGGTTAGCCACTTAGAAAGCTATGTGGCTAACCGCAATTAAAGGACTTTAGCCATCATAGATAAATTCAAACCCTATCTAAAATAGCTAAAGTAATAACGGTTATTCAGTTGTGAGACTCGTATTAGATTACATTTCATAAAACTTTACCTCCAACCTTAATGAGAAGATTATAAAAAATAAAGAAGAAAAAGTCAAGAAATAATAAATTTAGCTGGTAAAAATAATAATATTTATGACCGCTTAAAGCAAAGGCAAAATAAAAAGTTCACCCGTTTGAAATAAGTACCAAAGCTTTTCACTTTCATCGTTTATTTCACTGTTCAGTGGCCTTTTAATATCAACTTAAAATTATTTTGGTGCTTTGATTGATTTAGGATCAATTCCCAGTGCTTTAGCCATGCTCTTGTTAACAACTAATTTCATATCATGTGCTTTTTCAACCGGCATATTAGCTGGCTTAGCTTTGCCAGATAAGATTTTAGCAGCCATTTTACCAGTTTGTTCCCCTAATAATTCGTAATCAATTCCGATTGAGGCCAAGCCACCTGTTCTAACTTGATCAACTGAACTTGCTACCAGGGGAACTTTCTTTTCTTTGACTACTTTACCAACTACAGAAGCAGCTGAATCAAAAGTATTGTCGGTAGGAACAAAAATACCATCAACTTTAGATGCAAGCGTTTCAGTTACTTGCTGGACATCATTAGTAGTATTTGCGGTTTTAATCAAAACTTTCACTCCTGCTTTTTTCAGTGCAGCCGTAGCTAAATCGGCCTGTATTTTCGAGTTTGATTCACCGGCATTGTACATAATACCAACCGTTTTTGCTTTAGGAACAATTGATAGCAGCAACTTAATTTGCCTTTTAATAGAAACCATGTCTGTTGTTCCTGTAATGTTTCTGCCAGGCTTAGCATCTGAATCAACTAACTTGGCTGCTTTTAAGTCAGTTACAGCAGTAACAACAGTTGGTATTTTTTGGGTCGCATTGGCAACGCTCTGTGCTGCCGGCGTGGCAATGCCCAAAATCAAATCAGATTTTTCATTAACCAGTTTTTCACTCATACTTTTTAAATTGTCCTGATTATTTTGCGCATTCTGGTAATCAATCTTAAGATTTTTACCTTCGACAAAGCCGCTTTCTTTTAGTCCCTTTTTAAAACCTTTGTAGGCCTTGTCTAAAGAAGGGTGTTGTACTACTTGTAAAACACCAACATGTTTGACATCTGGCGCCTTGCCAGCTTTTTTGCTGCTGCAGCCTCCTAATGCCATTAATCCGACAATACTAATTCCTGTGATCAATTTCTTAAAACGCATTTTTCTGCCTCCATAAAAAATACCCACTTACTTCTAAGTGGGTGCACAAAAATTTTTATTGCTAAAAACGATTGGATGTGGTCAGCCACTTAGAAAGCTATGTGGCTAACCAAACTAAAAGAGTCTTAGCCATCATAGATAAATTCAAACTTGTGTTTAGTTTGAATTCACCTAGATGAACCCAAACTCTTATCTATAGTAGCTAAGATAATAACGATTACTTAGTTGACTTTCTTTTTGACTAAACTCAATCATTATCCTTACCTCCAACTTCAATAACCGAATTATAAAAAAATAAGAAATTAAAGTCAAGCATTAATTTAATTTTATTGTTAGTGCTATTAAGTGGGCTAGGAAAAAAGTGTTGCTAGCGTTTAGTAAAGCTGGCTGTATGACAGCTATGAATGTTAAATTTAAGAAAACTTTGTCCTTAAGTATTGGTAAAGGAAAGCCAATTCTGCTTCACGGATATCTTAGATCAATTATTTAAAGGTCTAATACCTCTTTTAATAACAGTAGGCTGTTTTTACCTTTTACGTAAAAGGGTAAACATTAATTGGGTCATATTAGGTATATTTGTATTGTCAATCTTTTTAGGACTGATAGGTGTAGTATAATTAAATAGACAGTCATTTTTAAGTAAGAGGAGGAAAAGCCGATGACACGATTGCAAAAAATGGTATTAAAGCCAAAAGAGCAGTTAGTGACACGGCTTTTTTTGTCACCAAAATTAAAGCAGAATTTAACCGTTCTTTCATATAATACTCATGACTTAATAAATGCCATGAAGGAAATGAGTGCTAGTAATCCCTTTGTGACTTTGAAAGAACCTAAAGGCGAGATGCAGAATTTGGAATGGCTGCGCTCGCCTGAAACAGAGAATTTAATAGATCATTTATTGATGCAAGTGGATTTAAGTGACTGGCACAGTTGGGAAAAAAGTGCAGTCAAAGCTTTGATTTACCATCTTGATGAAGATGGCTACTTGAGAATTGATTTAGCTAAAATTTCTGAACAAACTGAGTTTACGCTTGCAAAATTATTAAGGGCAAAAAGCCTGCTTCAAAGTCTTGATCCATGTGGAATCGGGGGTGCAAATCTGGCTGAATGTTTAGCACTTCAGGCAAAACAAAAAGACAACTTTAATCCTGTAGCACTTGAAATTTTGCTGAATAATCAGTTGGAAATGCTGGCCGATCCTAAAAAATGGTCTAACTCTAGGTTTTCAATATCCCAATTAAATGATGCATTGGCCAGCATACAAACATTGAACCCGACCCCAGCCAGCGATTATATAGTCGACAGTAATGTTCAATATTTGTTACCCGATTTGATTTACAAAGTAACAGATGGACGTATAACGGTAGAAAACTTTCAAGCGCAAATACCAGAGATGGTTTTTGATGAAAAATCATATCGTGAATTAAAAGATCAATCTAATGAAAGTAAGTATTTTTCGCAGCAAAAGCAGCGTTTTCTTGAAATGAAAAATGCGATTGCAGAGCGTCAGAAAACTATCATGCGGCTGGGCGAATATGTGGGCCAGTTTCAACATGCGTTTTTAACTACAATGCAAAAGCAGGAACTAAAGCCGCTCGGATTAAAAGAAACTGCACGAGCATTGAGCCTAGGACCGAGTACAATTAGCAGAGCCATTAAAGACAAATACGTCCAGTGCCAGAATAAGGTTTTCAGTTTGAAAATTCTTTTTCCGCGTAAAGTAACTACTGATTTATCCCAAGCGCGCATAGAATACGACTTGCAACAGATCATAAAAAAAGAAGATGTCCGTGCCCCTTTAAGTGATCAGCAACTGGTAGAAATTTTTGCCAAACATGATGTGACTTTAAGTCGGCGAGTGATTGCTAAATATCGTAAAAAGCTCAATATACCGAATAGTTATAGTAGAAAAGCCAAAGTAACAGATTAAATTTAACCAAAAAAATCCTAACGCAAAATGAAATGCTCCTAATAGTCAGATTATTGTCTAACTATTATGGAGCACTTTTGCTAAAGAAGCAGCAGCTTAATTAAACCAGACCCTACCATGTTTTGCATACCGCTATTACCGAATACAATGACTTCAGGCAAAAAGGTTTATATTTCGCCGGTCATTGATATGGCCTCACTGGAAATACTGGCTTGTCAAGTCAGCTATTCGCCTAACATGAAGCTGGTTTATAGAGCTAGAAGCGCAAACTGCCTAAAACAGCTCAACCTATTTTACATTCAGATCAGGGCTTTCAATACCACCATTGCGACTATCAGGCCAAGTTAAGACAGATGGAGATTAAGCAAAGCATGTAGCGCAAGGGTAATTGCCACGATAATGCACCGGGAGAAGCAATTTTCAACCTAATGAAACGGGAGAAGCTTAACCTCATTAAGATCAGTTCACTAGCAGAAATGCGGGAAGTACCGCGTAATTACGTTCACTGATTCAATTACATTAGAAGATCAAACAAATTAAAATACACGACCCCGATTAAATATCGGAACCGTGTATTGGGTCTGGTGTAATATTAAAATGTCTAACTTTTTAGTTACAATTCAGAATCGTTAGGATTTTTGTTTTAGTTAGCAAGGCTTTATGGCAAATCATTACCGGCAGCTAAATAAATGTCATACCATTCTTGAGCTGTAAGGGAAATGTCTGCACCTTTGGCGCTGTCAATGATATGGGCTGGCGTCATAGTCCCAATAATAACCTGTGTATTTGCCGGGTGCCGCAAAATCCAGGCAGCCGCAACTGCATTTTTAGAAACGCCTTTTTGATCAGCTACTTTTTGTAAAGCTTCGTTGACTTCTGGAAACTTAGGGTTACCAATGAAGTTGCCTTCAATTTGACCATACTGGAAAGGTGACCATGCCTGAACAGTCATGTTGTGTAAACGTGAGTAGTCTAAAACGCCCCGATCGTGGTCAATGCTGCGCTCATCGGTCATATTGGTGTGAATATTGAAATCAATTGGACCAGTGTGCATAACGCTTAGTTGTAATTGATTAATTAACAATCTTTGACTGACTCCCGCTTGTAATAAGTCAACTTGCATTGGATTAAAATTTGAAACTCCAAAGTGTCGCACTTTGCCGTCTCTTTGCAATTCATCAAAGGCAGCGCCAACTTCAGCTGGATCCATTAAAGCATCTGGTCTGTGGAGCAGCAAGCTGTCTAAATAGTCAATTTTCATCCGGGAAAGGATACCATCTACGGCATTAATCAAATACTTTTTAGAAAAATCATACCTGGTTGTCTTGTAATCCAATTTAGGATTTTCATAAATCCCCGTCTTAGATTGAATGTAAAAATCGTCGCGTTTTAAGGATGATTTTTGCAATGCTTCTCCGAAAATTTCTTCAGATTTACCATGACCATAAACATCAGCTGAATCAATATAGTTAATACCAGTTTCATGGGCAGTTTCTAATACCTTAACAGCTTCATCAACTGTCAGTTTATTCATGCGCATAATTCCGAGTGCAATAGCTGAACCAGAAAAGTTGGTGTTGCCAATTTTAATTTGTCTCATAATGTACCTCCTTTCTTTAGTATACGCTTTCTTGGAAGAGAAATTTAAAAAATGAGTGAGTTTTAATTTATATTTAGCAATAATAGCAAAAAGCCTAATATTTTTTTAAAAATAATTTTATTTTTATCATTATTTTGTATATAATAGAAATTACATAATTTTGAAAAACAAGTAGGAGGGAAAAATTATGAGTAATAAAATAGGAGTTATCGGAGACGGTCACGTTGGCAGTACGGTAGCGCAGCAGTTAATATTAACGGGTTTAGTAGATGACCTCGTTATGATTGATGTTAATGAAGCAAAGGTTAGAGCAGATCAGCTTGATTTTCAAGACGCGATGGCAAATTTGAAGCATCACACTACTATTACGATCAATGATTATTCCGCCCTCAAGGATGCAGACATTGTCATTAGTGCTTTTGGAAATATTGAGTTGGAAGC
This sequence comes from Lactobacillus kimbladii, assembly GCF_014323605.1. Taxonomy (GTDB): domain Bacteria; phylum Bacillota; class Bacilli; order Lactobacillales; family Lactobacillaceae; genus Lactobacillus; species Lactobacillus kimbladii_B. The sequence goes on from NZ_SCMB01000004.1 coordinate 206,608, forward strand.
AGGCGGCGAGCGCTTTGCAGAATTGAATTATAACCGTGAGCGGATTGGAGACATTGCGGAGTCAATCAAGAAGAGCGGCTTCAATGGTATTTTGGTTGCCATTACCAATCCAGTAGATGCAATTACTAATATGTATCAAGAGCTAACTGGTTTACCGCGCAAGCATGTCATTGGTACCGGTACTCTATTAGATACAGCCCGTATGAAGCGTGCTGTTGGTGAACGAATGAATGTAGATCCTCGTTCAGTTGAAGGCTTTAACTTGGGTGAACACGGTAATTCACAATTTACTGCTTGGTCAACCGTTAAAGTTTTGGAAAAACCAATTACTGAAGTAGCTGAAGCAAAACACCTTAAGCTTGAAGACTTAAACGATGAAATTAAGTTTGGTGGTCAAACAGTTTATAAGGGTAAGCAATATACTAACTACGGTATTTCAGCTGCTGTAACTCGTTTGGTAGAAACCATTCAAAGCGATGCTCACACTGAAATGCCAGTTTCAAATTACCAGGAAAAATATGGTACTTACTTATCTTACCCAGCTATTGTTGGTCGTGATGGTATTGTCCAAACCGTTGAATTGACACTGACTGATGAAGAAGAAAAGAAATTAAAGGCGTCTGCAGAAACAATTAAAGAAAAAGCAAACAAATAGTTCTAGTTTATTTAGTAAAAATGATGGTCACTAAGATCATCATTTTTTTATTATATAAAAAAAGATAGTGAATTCTATTGTTATAAGGGGTATTCTTATAGTAATGAATACTTAGAAGGGAAAAATCATGAGCAAGATTAATAAAGATTACATTTTAGGACTAGATATCGGGACCAACTCTTGTGGCTGGGCCGTGACTGATAAGAAAAATAACTTATTAAAACTCAGAGGAAAAACCGCCATAGGTTCACATTTATTTGATGAAGAGAGAACCGCTGCAAAGCGACGAAGTTTTAGGACTACTAGAAGGCGCCTTAAGCGCAGAAAGTGGCGTTTACGGCTATTAGAGGAATTTTTTGCGGAACCAATGGCCGAAGTAGATCCAGCCTTTTTTGTGCGTTTACATCAATCTTGGGTGTCACCACTAGATAAGGACAGGAAAAAATACCACGCTATTGTCTTTCCGACAGCTAAGGAAGATCATGAATTTTATCATGATTATCCAACTATTTATCATTTGCGTGACGCACTGATGACTCAAGACCGTCAATTTGATTTGCGGGAAATATTTTTAGCCATCCACCACATTGTTAAATATCGTGGTAATTTTTTACAGGATACGCCTGTCAAAGACTTTGAAGCTTCTAAAATTGATGTAAATTCAATTTTAACGAGCATTAATAACGCTTTTGCGGAAAAGATAGTTGAGGAGCAAAATCCTATTGAATTAAATGTCTCAAACGCTGCCGAGATTGAGGCTGTTATTCGTGGCAATGATGCTGAAAAAACTGTTTATAAGATGGACAAGGTTAAGAAAATTGCCAAGTTATTAACGGATTCAACTGCTAAGGAAGAAAAAAATGTAGCCAAGCAGATTGCTAATGCCGTTATGGGTTACAAAACGCAATTTGAAACTATCTTAGGCAAAGAGATCGATAAAAGCGATAAGGCACAATGGGAATTCAAGCTAAAAGATAAAGATGCTGAAGATAAGCTTGATGCCTTATTGCCAGACCTTGATGAAAGTGATCAAACTATTATTGCTGATATTGAAAAGCTTTTTAGTGCGATTTCATTGAGTTTTATAGTTGATGAAGGTAAGAGTTTATCTGCATCAATGGTGGGAAAATATAAAAAGCATAAAAAAGACTATAAAAAATTAAAGAGATATATAAAAACTTCACAAGATTGGTCCAAAGCTAAAAAGTTGCTTTTAGCCTATGATTTATACGTTAATAATCGTCATGGTCGTTTACTGGAAGCAAAAAAAACATTTGGAGATCAAAAAAAGAAAAAAGCTTTAACCAAAGATGAATTTTATAAAATAGTTAAGGATAATCTTGACGATTCCGATCTTGCTCATGAAATACGGCAAGAAATAGCTGCAGATAACTTCATGCCTAAGCAGCGAACAAACAGTAATGGTGTAATTCCGTTTCAGCTGCATCAAATCGAACTAGATAAGATTATTGCTAATCAAAGCAAATATTATCCATTCTTAGCTGCAGAAAACCCAGTAGAAGATCACTGTAAACAAGCACCTTACAAGTTAGATGAACTGGTTAGATTCAGAGTACCTTATTATGTAGGTCCGATGATTACAGCCGATCAACAGAAAAAAACTTCCGGTAAGAGTTTTGCTTGGATGGTCAGAAAAGAAGATGGTCAGATTACGCCTTGGAATTTTGAGCAAAAAGTAGACCGTCAAGAATCTGCCAACAAGTTTATTAAGCGCATGACTATTAAGGATACTTATCTTTTAGGTGAAGATGTTTTGCCAGCTAATAGTTTGCTTTATCAAAGATTTGAAGTTCTAAATGAGCTTAATAATATTAGAATCAATGGTAGTAGAATCAGCGTCGACCTTAAGCAACAAATTTTCAATGATCTTTTTGAAGAAAAGAAAACTGTCACAGAAAAATCTTTGACAAGTTATTTGAAGCAAAATCTCCATTTGCCAACTGTAGAAATTAAGGGGCTGGCGGATCCAACTAAATTTAATTCAAATCTTGCGAGTTATTATCACCTCAAAAGTTTACATGTGTTTGATAAAGAATTAGCAGATCCACAATATCAAAAAGACTTTGAAAAAATAATTGAGTATTCGTCTATTTTTGAAGATAAAAAGATCTTTCAAGATAAGTTGCATGCTGAATTTAAATGGTTAACACCTGAACAGTTTAAAGCTATTTCAACTTGGCGCTTGCAAGGCTGGGGTAGATTATCACGTAAGCTCCTTGTTGAATTGCATGATACAAATGGCCAAAACATTATGGAACAAATGTGGGATAGCCAAAAGAATTTTATGCAAATTGTGACTGAACCAGACTTTAAAGATGCAATTGCTAAGGAAAACCAAAATGTTACTCAAGCAAATGGTGTTGAAGAAATTCTGGCTGATGCTTATACCTCTCCTGCTAACAAAAAAGCTATTAGGCAGGTCGTCAAGGTAGTAGCTGATGTTGTAAAAGCTGCTGGTGGCAAGAAACCTGCACAATTTGCGATTGAATTTACACGTGAACCGGATAAAAATCCCCAGTTGTCACATATTCGTGGCACGAAATTGCTCAAGGCATATCAGGAAACTGCCGGCGAACTAGTGGATCAGAAGTTAACGGATAGCTTAAAGGAAGCGATGACCAGTCGTAAATTGCTAAAAGATAAGTACTTTTTATACTTTATGCAGGCTGGAAGGGATGCCTATACGGGGCAAAAAATCAATATTGATGAAGTAACAACAAATTATCAGATCGATCATATTTTGCCACAGTCATTTATTAAAGATGACTCTTTTGATAACAGAGTACTAACTGCTACTCCGCTAAATGCAGAAAAATCAGATGATGTGCCTTATAAGCGCTTTGCCAATAATTACGTTTCAGACTTGAAGATGACGGTAGGTGAAATGTGGAAACACTGGCAGAAGGATGGCATTATTAATAAGCATAAGCTAGGTAATTTGCTACTTGATCCAGATAGATTAAATAAATTTCAAAAATCTGGGTTTATTAACAGACAGTTGGTAGAAACAAGTCAAATAGTCAAATTAGTGTCAGTTATTTTGCAAAATAAATATCCAGATTCAGAAATTATTACGGTTAAAGCCGGAGACAACTCGGCTTTGCGTCAACGGCTAAGCTTGTATAAGAGTCGTGAAGTGAACGACTATCACCATGCCATTGATGCCTACCTCTCAATTATTTGTGGCAACTTTTTGTACCAGGTTTATCCTAAGTATCGTCCATACTTTGTTTATGGCAAGTATAAAAAGTTCAGTCAAGACCCGGACTTGCAGAAGGAAGTCATCAAACACTTCAAGGGCTTTACGTTTATGTGGCCATTATTGCAAAAGGATAATTCTGAGCGTAAAGCTCCAGAAAAAATTAAAGAAAATAATAGTGATCGAATAGTCTTTTATAAGCATCCTGATATTTTTGATAAATTACGTAAAGCATACAATTATAAGTATATGCTGGTTTCAAGAGAAACGACTACTGAAAATAGTGGCCTTTTTGATGTAACTATTTATCCACGCGGTGAACGTGACCTTGCGAAGACTAGAAAGCTGATTCCTAAAGGTAATGGACTCGATCCGAAAATTTACGGTGGCTATAGCGGTAACAGTGATGCATATATGGTAATTGTCAAAATTGAGCAGGCAAAAAAATCTATTTATAAAGTTATTGGTGTTCCGATGCGCACTCTTGCAAGTTTAAATCAAGCTAAAAAACAAGGAAACTATCAAGGAAAACTTCACAAAGTACTTGAGCCGCAGATTATGTTTGATAACAAAGGGAAACCTAAACGTGGTGTTAAAGGCTTTAGAGTAATAAAAGATCATGTACCATTTAAGCAAGTGGTCTTAGACGGTGACAAAAAGTTTATGCTTTATTCTGATCAATATAAAGCTAATGCCAAACAACTGACGCTTTCTCAGGAGACTATGCGAATAGTGACAGACAACTTGAAAAAGGGCGAGGATCAAGATCAATTACTAGTAGAAGCATATGATGAGATTTTGCAAAAAGTTGATCAATATTTATCATTATTTGATACAAGTAATTTTAGAAACGGTTTGCATGTAGGCAGAGATAAGTTTTTAGATTTAAGCATTAATGATAAAAAAAGCACTTTAAGTAATATTCTAAATGGCTTACACGATAATATGGTATTAGGTAATTTGAAAAACATTGGAATAGGAACTCCATTAGGACAGATGCAAGAAAAATCTGGAATAAAATTATCTTCAGAAGCACTATTAATTTTTCAGTCACCAACTGGACTTTTCGAAAAACGGGTTAGGATAGCCGATTTGTAAACAAAAATAGGGAAGCGAAATAATCCGGTTCCCTATTTTTATGCATAAAAAAACCTCCGCTATAGAGCTGAGGCAGGACGGTAATAATACCGCGTTGAAACTTAGTATCAAAGATACATTGTTTGATTTTAAAATCTGGTTGTTAGATCAATAATGATTAGACGTTGGTAGCTAACCAACAACTATAGTATAACATTTATTTTTAAAAATACAAGGAGGAAAATATGGGATGGAGATCAGTAATCATCACGCAGCATGCTAAATTGACTTATTCAATGCAAATGATGATTGTACAAACTCGTGATGGCATAAACCAAATACCAATTGAGGATATTAATTTATTGCTCGTTTCAACCACACAGACAGTGATCACTAGTGCTCTCATTAGTAAGTTGGCGCAGAATCAAACCAAAGTTATATTTGTTGATGAAAAAGGTAATCCTATCGTTGAAACAGCTGTTTATTATCCGGGAACAAGGAATATGGCTAAATTAACGCAACAATTTAATTGGGATGATCATTTAAAAGAATTACTGTGGACAAGAATTGTTAGTCAAAAGATCAAAAATCAGATTGCGGTTTTAGCTAATTATCATTTGAATAAGGACGAAGTTCAGAGTGAACTGGACCAGTTAGAAATTAATGATGAAAGTAACCGAGAGGCAATTGCAGCCCGTAAATATTTTATGCTTTTATTTGATAAGAATTTTGTTAGGCGTGATACCAGTGCCATTAATGCAGCATTAGATTATGGTTATGCCATTTTACTCTCAAGTTTTAATAGAGAAATTGCAATGAATGGCTATCTAACATATTTTGGCATTCACCACTGTTCACAGGAAAATCAGTTTAATTTGGCCTCGGATCTAATGGAACCATTTAGACCATTTGTTGATTATTGGGTTAAGGCTCATGAAAAAATTAAAGAACTAACGCCAGATATTAAGTATGGCCTAGTTGAACTTTTAAGTTTAGAAATAAAATTTAATGGTAAAAAGACGCTTTTAACAAATGCTATTACAGTTTATACGAGAGAATGTTTAAAGTTTCTGAGTGGGGATAGTAAGGAATTGCCAGAAATGGAAATGATAATGTTTGATTTACCAACTGAAACGGCAGAAGAACGAAAAGAATATCGCCAATTTCATAAAAAGTTAATTAATGAAGGTTTTCTGATGGTCCAGTTTTCAGTATATGTGAGAGTCTGTGTTACTAGACAAACCGCTAAGTTTTTGGAAAATCGTATTAGAAAGTTTTTACCTCACGGGGGATTAGTACAGTCATTAATGGTTACTGAAAAACAATATAATGACATGCATTTTTTAGTCGGTAAGCCAATTGATGATGTGCGTAATACATCAGATAGGACGGTAATTTTATGATTTTAACTTATGCGACTCATAAAAAATGGGTATTTAAAGATCCTGGAATAAAAGTAATTGGTTTACAAAGCCCAATTGCATACCGTGATATAATTCAAGGCTTTCAAGGAAAAAACAAGATGTTAATTTGTTCAGAGGATGATTATAGCCCCCTTGATGTAAGTAAAACTTTTGATTTTATTAGTGATCCCATGCTTTGTGGAGATATTACTAAAAAGTATATGCCTCATATTGTAAATAGTTACCTAAAAAATTTAGACGAAGAAAATCGTAATAAGGTGATGAAGTCTTTTTATAATCTAGAGTCAAACTTGCAGGACTCACTTTTACTTGAAGATTTACCCTTAGCAATTAATTTTGATGAAGACTTAAAAAAATTGCTTAAATTTACAGAAATTCATTTAGATAAATCAATGTTGCTCAATCCATATGGTATAATAGAAACAGTTTTAAAAATTCACGAAACGTGTAATTTAAAATCAGTTCCTGTTATTTGTAATGTAGCTCATTACTTAGAAGAACGGGAGTGGCAAGAATTAGCTAGTCTTGTCACAGAAATGAATTTAATTTTGGTTGTAATTGAATTCACGACAAAAGAAAATTTGGCAATTTCTAAAGACATACCTTTTTACTATATTGATAAGGATCTAATCGATTGGTACTAGCAACAATATTAAAATCAGATTATAAAATATCGGTTTTAGATGATTGTTAGATCAATGATGATTAGAACGTTACTTAAAAAGGCATGGGTGTAAGATAAGTTTTAGATGATTGTTAGATCAATGATGATTAGAACGCAATTTTTACGTGGGCGAATTGCATAGCAGTTTTAGATGATTGTTAGATCAATGATGATTAGAACTCTATATAATAGCATAATGTATCTACATTGGTTTTAGATGATTGTTAGATCAATGATGATTAGAACCCCTGACAGCCAAGACAATGACACAAGCAAGTTTTAGATGATTGTTAGATCAATGATGATTAGAACAACATTCAGCGCTTGGCATCAATTGGCAACGTTTTAGATGATTGTTAGATCAATGATGATTAGAACAACATTCAGCGCTTGGCATCAATTGGCAACGTTTTAGATGATTGTTAGATCAATGATGATTAGAACGAAAATAATTATAATAAGGGCGCAATGCAGGTTTTAGATGATTGTTAGATCAATGATGATTAGAACCTGATAAGGAGTTCTTTGCCTTACCTGATAGTTTTAGATGATTGTTAGATCAATGATGATTAGAACGGTGGTATACGTTATGTGGTAGATGAATATGTTTTAGATGATTGTTAGATCAATGATGATTAGAACAGCTAGTAACAGTTAAGTCTTCAACGTCAAGTTTTAGATGATTGTTAGATCAATGATGATTAGAACTAAATTAAAAACGGTTCCTGTTGTCGTTGCGTTTTAGATGATTGTTAGATCAATGATGATTAGAACAATTGCTGATGACATTAGCGACCACTTATAGTTTTAGATGATTGTTAGATCAATGATGATTAGAACATCCCGGCATTCATTATTACAACAGTGAAAGTTTTAGATGATTGTTAGATCAATGATGATTAGAACAAATGATAATGAAAAATTGGCGCTTAAGTAGTTTTAGATGATTGTTAGATCAATGATGATTAGAACCGGCAACACGTCAACAGAGAAGAACGGCAAGTTTTAGATGATTGTTAGATCAATGATGATTAGAACGCTACAGAACAATGGCAAAGTTCCATATAGGTTTTAGATGATTGTTAGATCAATGATGATTAGAACCCACAATAAAGTATAAGAATATTACTAGGTGTTTTAGATGATTGTTAGATCAATGATGATTAGAACCGGCAACACGTAAGCAACGTTTAAGGGCTAGTTTTAGATGATTGTTAGATCAATGATGATTAGAACTATGAAGAACTTGGATAGGTATGTTATCAGGTTTTAGATGATTGTTAGATCAATGATGATTAGAACAAAAAAACATGTACCACCACACTGTTGTAGTTTTAGACAATTGTTAGATCAACGATGATTAGAGCATAATTAATTGGGTTATGGAAAGCAAAATTTCAAATGAAAAAGTCATTCAAATTAAAGAAATGAGGCAACTCTAGAGCGGTTGTTATCCATAGAAAAATGCTGAAAGAATAAACGCAGATCAGCTATTTACAGAGTTGCAATAGACTCTAATGAGGATAAGCAAACTATAACGATAAAAAAGGTTGAAGGCTGAATATAATATTTTGACTAAAGCAATTACAGAATATAATCCGCTGCCTATAACAAAGAAAAAATGAAAGGCCTGATCCGGAGAGAATATTGGGTTCAAGCCCTAAAGAAATTATATTGACTTTTGGTACTTAGTACTTTAATATTTTAAGAAATTGACACTAATTAAAGAAAGGCTGCTATTTGTTCACATGCAAAATATACTAAAAAGTAAAAACAACAAACTGTATATTTTGTCAGTGATCACCGATAACTTGGGCAGCTCTTTAATGTCATTTGCGTTGCCGTTGATGGTACTTGATATCACTAAAAATGGTATTCACTTATCAATAATTTCTATTATTGAAACATTGCCTATTTTGGTTTTAGGTCTTCCGGCAGGAGCTCTAACGGATAAATTAGATGTTAAAAAGATTCTCATTTTTAGTGATTTGATTAGATTAATCAGCTACTTGATTCTTTCCGCATCATTTGCATTCCAGCTAACGGTGAATTGCATGATTTTAATTATTTATGCGGTATCACTTGTCGTCAGCGTGACAAACACAATTAATACGGTGTCAGAAATTACTTTTGTTTCTTTTTTAGTAGAAAAGAAGGATTTTTCAGAATTAAACAGTCTGATTTATGGCATACAATATGCAGCTAATTTTGCATTGCCTATTATAGGCGGAATATTATATCAATATATTTCACATAGCCTTTTAATTAGTATTTGTGCAGTTTTCTACTTTATTAGCCTTTTACTGGAAAAAAGTATCAGCCTGAAAACTAAATCTACTGCTTTTACCGGCTTTACAGCTCTTAAATCTGCACTTAAAACGGTAAAAACAGATATAAAGGAAGGTCTGCAATATACCCTTAATCTTCGTTCTGTTTTGTATCCGTTAATATTAGCTGCACTAGTTAATATTGTGTCAGCTAATTTTGATAATGACAGCCTCATAATATTACGTACGCAATTAAAACTTTCCTCTCAAACTATTGGAATAATTTCAGCGATTGCAGCTGTCAGTGCCTTAATTGGTACTTTAGTGGTCAATTGGTTGAATAGGCACATTAAGTTTAATCTATTGTTTGTATCGCTAATTTTTGCAGGTGCTCTTTTTCGTGCCCTTTTTGCGCTGGATCAAAATGTACCAACAATGGTTCTGGCCATTGCATTTGTTTCTATAATTGAATCAATTATTAATATTAGTATCATCACGAATAGGCAACAGCAAGTTGCACAAAAATATCTTGGACGAGTTACGAGTATCTATAAAACAGTGCTGATTGGAGTAAACTCTTTGGGCTATCTTTTAGGCGGTCTTGTTGCTAAAAAAATAGGTTCAAGATCTGGCATTGGAGTTTCAGCTATTGAACTTTTGCTAGTTACAGCAATTAGTATTTTTTTACTGGCACCTGAAATAAAGCACGATAACGAGCCTTAGCATCAAAAATTTGGGCAAAAATAGTAAAAAGCAAGAATTTATAGGCAGGTTGGGAAACTATAAATTCTTTTTTTGTTTATATATGCAGGTCATTTGTTTAAAGTATCAGATAGATTAATAATGATTATAGTCTGTGACTTAATAAATTAATGAGGAGATATATAAATGACTACAGTGCACAATAATAGTTGTGAAGTTAAACCAGATTGGTCTTCAATGATTGTGGAAGAAAAGCAAATGCCCTGGTCCCCAAATGGTGCCAAGACCATCTGTGCAAGGTACGAGGATCCAGTTCTTAGAGGCTATTCTGCTGTAATTGTAAAAGATTCAATCAATAGAAGGTTTTCTGAGAATGAAAACTTAATCACACCAGACAGAGTAACAACTATGATTGTCAGGTTTCCCAGATTTATTCTTCCTGAGTGGAATACTCACCGGGTTTTCAGCAGAAACAGTGCCTCTTCCAGAGCCAGAAGCATAAAGACCACCGTCAAGCCAGTCATGGAGCAACCTGTGATTCCACTATGGACTATTAATCACAAGGGCATGACAGGGCCATTTGCTGATTCGGAAAGGGCGAAGAGATCTACTGCAAATTGGCTGCACTCCCGAGATGAAGCCGTTCTGGGTATGTTTCGACAGCTAATGAATGAAGAAGAAGTCCCTTACGATGCTGAAGCTAGTGACTGGGAAAAATTTGCTGACAAGTATGATGAAGCATATAAAAATGATGCAGTTCCAGCTTCATGGAATGATGCTCATAAACAAGACTGCAACAGATTGATTGAACCATGGATGTGGCATGAAACTCTGGTAACATCAACTTACTGGCAAAATTTTCTGGATTTGCGAATCGCTGCTGGCGTCCAGCCGGAAATGGAAACTATTGCAATTTTGATTAAAGCTGTTCTTAAAGCAAGTCCCAAGTATGGAACGCTGAAAAAAAGAATATTGCATGTTCCTTTTATCGAGGTTGAGGGGAATGATCTGTTATCATGGGAGAGGCTTGAGCCAGTGCTTCTGCAATCGGCTTCAGAATGTGCCAGAATTTCTTATCATGACCGCTCTCAAATGAAAAACAGAATTGGCTCAAATTTGGGTAAAAGATTGCTTGCTGAAAAGCATATGAGTCCGTTTGAACATATAGCATGGTCAGCTAAAAGCAGTGACTGGGAAAAATTTCCTGCATTAAAAGAAAAGGTGACCGATTTACTTAAAAAACATCCTGATTGCCCTCCAGATAAGGCAGCTGGCTCACTGACTTCAAATCTTAGTGAGAGCTGGCTGCAATTTAGAAGAGTCATTGAAAATAGAGAACAGTAGTACAATTAACTGGGGCTAATTATATAAAATTTGCAGAAAGCAAAAGACTAATAAATTGGGTTATCAATACACAAATTTATTAGTCTTTTTGAATGTAAATATTTAAAAATAGAAGTTAATTCCGTTTTTTGCCTTGTTAAGTATGAGAAGTTTTTGACCAGGACTGATTGCCAACTAAAATTCTCCCCAAAGCTTTATATGGAACTATGGCTAACGACCATCTGTAAAAATCAATCAAAAACAATATTTTCAGCAAATAAGAAGTTTTTAGCGGTTCATCAAATCTAGCTTCGCGATATTGCTTTAGTATTAACATTGTATTTGTCAAATATTCTATTACCAGCAAACTTGCAATAATTGAAATGCTAATCCAGGCATTCGTTTTGACATAAAGCAGTAAAACTATCAATGAAATTGCAGAAGCAGGTGTTGTGACCATTGAAAGTACTGGAATAAGCAGGAAGAGCAGTACAAAAGTTTTAACCATTGACGGAATGAATTTAGATTTAATAATTCTTTTACCATATTTGCCTAGGCATTGAAAACCGCCTTGGCACCAGCGAGTACGTTGCTTGATCAGTTTCTTATATTTAGTAACCCCTTCTTGTCCAATGCTGACGGTATTTAAGAAGGTACCATGATAACTTTTTAATAAGCCTTTTAATGAAAATTCGCAATCTTCCAATAATGATGACGACCAACCTACATTATTGGTCATTTTTAAGGTCATGAATTGTCCATTACCTGAAGCTAAAGAAGAACCCCAATAAGTTCTTGCCATTTGTAAAAGAGAATTATAAATAGTGAATTCAAAATTTTGCATTGCTGCAATATTATGATCCAGATTATAGATATTTACTCTTGTTTGAAGCAAGTCGCAATTTGAATGGTCAAAAGCATAGACCACTTGCCGTAAGTAATTTGCATCTAAGTGGCTATCAGCATCTATGACGCCAATAATAGTTTTATCCTCAGAATAGTTCATTTTGGCAATACGTTCGGCTGCTTCTTCTAATGCCGGGCCTTTTCCTTGCTGAGCATTAGGCTTTACGCGGTGTACAACTATGACATTAGGATGATAAGCATATTTTTGTAATAAAGTAGTGGTACCATCACTAGAATCATCATCGATAAAGACCAGCTTGAGTTTGATAAAACTCTCACATTGTTTTTGTAATTCCATTAAATAAGGAATGTTTTTTCGTAAGGATTGAAATTCATTCATTGCTGGGATTAACAAGAACATGGTATCGAAATCTCGACAGCGGTCGCCGTAATTATCTTGCTTTACATTATTGCTAAATGTCAGATAAAGAGTCCAAACTAAATCAAAAATGTATGAACAGCCACCCAAAATTAATATTATGGCTATTAATAACTTCATTTATTATCACCTAGTTATTTTTTCCTAATCTAAATATACTTTAGTTTTATAATAACACGAATTGGTCTAGACAAAAAATATATTCTTTGTAAATTTAAAATTTAATATATAGGGATATATCTTTATAAGTATTGCTTTACTCACGGGAAAAATTAAACATGTAAAATGTATGCAAAATTATTTTTTGCATTTATTATTATTGATTTATAAGTTAAGTAAAATATTTTATTGCTAATTTTTAAAAAAAGTATATTCTTGAAAAGTGTTATTTTATACAGGAAAATAATATAGTGAAAAATTCACTATTTATGCAAAAAGTAATTAGCAGATAAGCTTTTTTTAAGTGAACAAAAAAACAAGCAGTTGCCTACTTGCTTTTTGTTAGCTATACTTGTATAAAAATAGTTGGACTTGTTATTCTCCTTTAAATGTCCCTGCTTCAACTTGACTAATGAAATCAGCTAAATGTTTGTAATAAACGTCTGGATTATCAACCATATGGTGATGACCACCATCAGGAGTTGTAACTAAGCGGGAATCAGGAATCTCTTTTTGCATAATTTTAGCCGTAGCGATTGGCATCGTTTCATTTTCGCCAAAAGTTAACAAAGTTGGTACTTTAATATTTTTGAGTTGGTCTCTAAAATGCCAGTCTTTTAGTTTGCCAGTGATGACAAATTCATTATCGCCTTGAAAGGCCTGGTAAACGGCAGTACCGCCAATATCTTTTAGATGGTATAGCTTAGAAGGTTGTTTACGATCAACGAAGTTAATGTTGAGAATATTAACGTCTTCTTGATAGCGGTCATTGGCGTAATCGTTATTGTTTTCACATTCATGCATGAAGTCAATTTCAGTTTGGGGCAAAACCTCTTGGCGCCGGCGATTCACGGCTTTAACATAGTCATCAATATCATCAACCATTGAAGAAATAATTGCGCCTTTTAAATGTTGACCGTATTTGACGGCGTATTCTTGGACTAGAAGGCCACCCCAGCTTTGACCAATTAGGTAAAAATTGTCTAAACCCAGTTTTTGCCGTACCTCATCAACTTCATCTAGGAAATACTCATAGGTCAAATACTTTTTAGCAATAGCAGGATCAGAATAATCCGGCTGATCGGAATAAAGGGAGCCTAGTTGATCATACATTGTTACCTGAACGTCTAAGCCCTGCTTTTTTAGTTGATCAGCGGTGTCTTCCCAGTATTCATGATTGCCTCCGGGGCCACCATGTAAAGCTAACAGATGAATGTCCCCTTGACCCTGAGTGTTTGTCCACAAATGATAGCCGTTATCCAATGTAATAATTTTTGTACCTGTTTTCATATTTTACTCCTTTGCACGTTATCAGTTAGTTTCTATTTTAGCTCATTATAATAGAAAGAAAAACCGATCCCAAAAAAGAGAGATAATTTAAAATAAGGCTTAAGTTAAGGGTTTGCACGTTACAATTAGCTTATTATTTAAGATAAAGATTAAGGGGAATGAAAATGGCTGAACCCAAATGGTTAAAAGATGTGGCTGCTAGCGAGTATTTAAAAGAAGACTTTGATGCAAAAGGCGAAAGTCAGATGCAGCAACTGGTACTTTTCAAAACTAGAAATAAATTGAATATTGATAAGCAGTAGTTAGACAGGTTCTAACTACTTTTTTGTTATACTGTTAATAGGTGAGCTTATAAACACAGTTGAAGTAAGCTTATGGGAGGAATTAAATGTTTTAGCTATATTTGGTAATAATTAAGGTAGTTAATATGAAATTTCTTAAAAAGTATTGACTACAGGAAATTAGCATAAATTGTTTTTTATAGAGGTAATTATGTCATGACTTTTTACACACTTAAATATATTGAGCAAAATCAGAATACAAGTAAAACCATTCTCTATGTGCTGATTGCAGTTGCGGCTTTAACGATGATTGCTTTTACAGTTCTTTATCTCAGGCATAGATTCGATACTCGTTACCGAGATCTAGGCATTATTGCACTTTTGTTTTTACTTTTATTTATGGGAACGCAATATGAAAAATACGTGCAAACCAATGTGGTGAAATCTCAATCCGAGCAGATTGCGCCATTTATTAAATCAGTTGCTAAAGATCATAAAGTGCCGGTTTCAGATGTGATGGTCAGCTCTACCACTTTACAAAACGGTTTAATTGTCAGAGTTGATTCCAAAGACATTGACTATCAACTGGAACTAAATGACGATAACAATTCATATTCTTTAAAACAGGCTCACGTAATTAATCACGAAGTCAATGTGAAGAATTAGGAGGAAAGCAATAATGAATTATACACAGCTTTTTATTAAATTTGCCTTAGGTGTGTTAACTTTAATTTTTCAAATAAATGTGTTTGGCAAGAGCAATATTGCCCCCACAACGGCTCTGGATCAACTGCAAAACTATGTTTTGGGTGGTATTATAGGAGGCGTTATTTATAATGCCAATATTTCCGTATTACAGTTTCTGCTGGTTTTGATTGTCTGGACTTTAGTTGTCTTTATCTTGAAGTTTGCTAGAGAGCACAGCAACTTTATTCGCGGACTAATTGATGGCAAACCAATTCAGATAATTAAAGACGGTCAGGTTTTATCCCGCAATTGCTTGTCTGCTGGGCTTTCAGCCAATGAATTAATGTTTAAATTGCGCAGTCAAGGCATTTATTCAGTTGATAAAGTGAAGAATTGCATCTTTGAAAAGAACGGTCAGCTGACGGTTATTAAAAAGGATGAAAAAAATGTTCGTTTTCCTTTAATTAATGATGGTCAAATCAACCAAGATGTGCTTGAATCTATTAATAAGGATGAAGATTGGCTAAAAGAACAAGTAAAGCAAGCTGGTTATGATGATCCCAGTGACATTTTCTTAGGTGAAATTGAAGATGGCCAGCTTTCATTTACAGGTTATAATCAAAAATAGAAAAGGTAATCAAATGGAAAATTTGAATAAGGCACGACAGTTAGTGCAAAATGCTGACACTGTGATAGTGGTTGCCGGTAACGGCTTAGCTAAAACCGAAGGACTTGACCTTTTGGGCCAGGAAGATTTTGAACAGAGTTTTCCCGGAGTTGTCCAAAAGTATGATGTCCATTCAGTCGGCTTTGCGCTTGATCAGCACATTTCTTCTTGGTCAGAAAAGTGGCAGTTATGGTCAAACCTTATTCAAAAATATTCTGTTGATTATTATCCTAGTAAAACATTGCAAAAACTGAAGCAGTTAATTAATAACAAGCAGTATTTTATTGCTAGCTCAGCATTTGGCCACTTTTTTGAAACTGCCGGCTTTAATGAAAAACGCATTTTTAATGTGTTTGGCGATTGGACTAAGACGCAGTGTTCCAGCGGCATCAATCATGGTCTTAAGGATTGTCAGTCTGTCGTTCGAAAGATCGCTGCGAAAAAGCCTGATACTAACATAGAAGAATTGGTCCCAAAATGTGATATATGTGGTCAGCCACTGGAAATACATCTGCCACTTAATGAGCATTTTTATCCAGATACTGATGCTAATACTCGCTTCCGCTGGTTTTTAACCGGTAATGAAGATAAAAATACTGTTTTTTTGGAATTAGGAGTTGACGAAACGAGTCCGCAATTACGGGAGCCAATTGAACATTTGGTAGCAGAATTTCCGCAATGGTCCTATGTGGCTGCTGACTTCAAGCAGGAAAATTTATTACCAGAAATTCAGGAACGCAGCGCCGGTACAAATGCGGATGCAGCAAGTTTAATCAATAATTTAGTGACGGAGTAGCTGATTTCAATGAGTATTTATGTAAAAAATGGCGTACTGCATGTTTCTGGCGTTCAAGATAAGATCCGGGGCAAGGGTCAGGAATGGCCTGACTTCATTTCTGACTACACTATGCTTGATATTGAAACTACAGGTTTAAACCCCTACCGGGATCATGTAACTGAACTTGGTGCTGTTAAAGTGCGAGCTAACAAAGTAGTAGATGAGTTTAGTCAACTGGTTGTTTATCCCCGTTCAAATCATGTAGCGAGTTTTATCACTAAGTTAAATGGTATTACCGAAGATCTGCTTCTTGAAAAAGGAAAACCTGTAAAAGAGGCAATGACAGCTTTTCGCACATTTATTGGTGACGATATTGTCATTGGTTATAACGTCAATTTCGATCTAAATTTTTTGTATGATTTAGCACGAAAATTTCATTTGCCAGAGCTCAGTAACAATTATGTCGATGTGTTGCGTTTAGCTCGAGTATATTATCCGCAACAGCACAATCGCTTGCTTGATTGCATTCAGCGTGCAGGCATTGCACAAGTCGAACAGCACCATGGCTTGGCAGATTCTCTTGATACTAAAAAAGTTTATGATGATTTTCGCCAGCATTTTACGCCTGAACTATTGCAAGAAGCACAAGGCAAACTGAAAAACATTGATTTGCTGCAGGATGAACTGGAAGTCTGGGAATTAGGCTTTCGTAATCCGGTTAATAATAAAAAGATTGCTTTTGCTCCTGAGGTAGAAATAAACGGCACTGAAGCTGCTCAAATGGTTAATAATATGAATGGGGTAGCCCAAACTGGTGTCAAAGCTGATACAGACTATTTAATTATGAGTGATAATGGCTTTTTTAGTAAAAGTAATCCGGAAACATTGAAGGCAAAAGAATTTAATCATGCAGGCAGCAAGATTAAGCGCTTGTCTGAAAGCTATTTTTTGAATATGCTGGATGAATGGGCGAGAAGTTAAAATTAGAGGCAAGGGAGCATTGACCTTGCTTTTTTATTGTTCCTATTGCAAACAACAGTTCGATTAGCTATACTTAATTATTATTAAAAAGGAGCAATGTGAATGGCACGCAGGAGGAGCAGACGAAGCACTAAAACAACTAATGGAGATTTTTGGGCAATAGTCATTATTATCTTGTTCTTGTTGTGGTTTGTTTCTACTAAAGGTGGCTCAGACCCAAGTGGACACCAGACAATGAACAGGATCACCCGCAGCGACCGGCAGAAGACTAATAAAATTGGTAAGGCCAAACCCGCTAATAAGGTTTATGGTGGCTTGTCACATGAAGATTACCAAAAACTGGCTAATTTAAACTTTAAGAGTGGTGGTTCGTCCTACATAACAGTCAATAATGACCATTCAACTTTAATCAAAAATGCTTGGCGCGTTAACAGGGTTATTTATTCTGACTTAGATAGCTTAAATCGGACATCTCATTCCAATACGGCCTTTTTGCAAAAGCGTAATGTTGCTAATGACAGTCTAAGGGTCCGTCAGTTCGTTGAACCAACAGGCTGGCATTACAACCGCCGTAATGGTACGCAAATTTATAATCGGGGACACCTCATAGCATATTCAGTTTCTGCAGGCATTGATCTTGCAGGTGATTTTAATCCCCGCAATTTATCGGGCGACCAAAATAATCCTAAAAATCTGTTCACACAGTCTGCTTTTTCCAATCAAAGAATTCAAACAATGTTTGAGAGTCGTATTCGTGTGGCACTGAGACAGAATAAAAAAGTGATTTACCAAGCTACGCCTATTTTTCGGGGCACGGAATTAATGGCCCGAGGAATTAATTTACAAGCGGTGTCGACTGACGGTGAACTTGATTTTAATGTCTATTTGTTTAACGTTCAACCGGGATATTCATTTAACTATAATAATGGCCGAGCCAAAGTAGATCATGAGATTTTTGTGAAAGATAACTATTAGCTTTTGGCTAATGGCAAAAATAATAGATAAAAAATAGTCAAATGTTCGGATAAAATATTAATTAATATATACAGAGATTAAAATAAGAGATAATAGGATTTATTATCGTTTTTGCTCTAAAGCAAAATTTTAAAACAAGAACAATAAAAATATTTTTAAGTTCATAATTAGTAATTTACCTAATAAATACGAATAATTAGTTAAAAATCTTGCTTATGATAAGAAAATTACGAATTTTAATGAAGCGAATTAGGTTGTGTTCTCAAACTTTTTATCATAAAATTAAGATAGTAAAAAAAGAAATAGTGATTATAGTGGTGCGAGTTAATGGATAACAATAAATTTGTTGAAGTGAAAAACCTGCGGAAAGTTTATGACAATGGTCATGAAGCAATTAAAAACGTTAGTTTTTCGGTTAAAAAGGGAGATTTAGTTTGCTTGCTAGGGCCATCTGGTTGTGGCAAGACAACAATTTTAAATATATTGGCCGGCTTACTTAATCCCACAGAGGGCGATATTATCTTTAACGGTAAGTCGGTGGTTAAAGTAGCACCTAAGGACCGCCATATTGGCTACGTTTTTCAAAACTATGCATTATATCCTCATATGACAGTTTTGCAAAACGTCATGTTTCCGCTAATTGTTGGTGCTAACAAAAAGCCTAAAGCAGAAGCCAAAAAAATTGCCACTAAATACATGGAGTTGACACAGATTACAGAGCTGGCTGATCAAAAGCCGGGTAATTTATCTGGTGGTCAGCAGCAACGTGTAGCAATTGCCCGTGCTTTGGTGCAAGAACCCCAAATTCTGCTAATGGATGAGCCATTAAGCAATTTGGATGCTAGATTGCGCCTGAAAATTCGTGAAGAAATAAGGTCACTTGTAAAAACTGTAGGGATTACGACCCTCTTTGTAACCCACGACCAAGAAGAAGCGTTGTCTATTGGTGATAAGATTATTTTGTTCAATGATGGCATTATTCAACAAGATGATTTAGGACAAAACTTTTACTTGGAACCAAATAATTACTTTGTAGCCAACTTCGTTGGCAATCCGGTAATTGATAATTTTAAAGTAACAAAAACTGCAAATGAATTAAAGTCAAGCCAATTTACGATAAATCTTGCCGATCTGGAGCAGTCACGTTTTAAACGGGAAATACCAGACGGTGAGTATGTCTTATCTGTTCGACCCGAAAATATTGTTCCTGATCCTAATGGCCTGTTTGAGACTACGGTAGACGATATTGAACTAATTGGACGTGAACGTATTTTAAAATTTACATTTGATAATGAGCAAGTGCGTTCCCTAATTAATCTCGAAACTCCAATTAAACGAGGCGATCAAGTTAAACTTAAAATGCGATTTAATCGGGTATTTCTATTTACCCCTGAAGGAGAGCGAGTTTACTAATGAAGACAAATCAAAAAAAGGCTTGGCTTTTTTTAGCGCCAACTATCATCTTTGTCACCTTATTTAGTATTTACCCTATTTTGCGTGCATTTAGCATGAGTTTTCAGGGTGGTTCCTTAATTGACTTACACTGGAATGGTTTTAGCAATTATCAGTATATTTTTAACGACCCAGAATTTTGGCTGGCCATTAAAAATACAGTGCTATATGCTGTTATTTCTGTACCAGTGGGTCTAGCAATTTCAATCATGCTGGCATGGATTATTTTTGACAAGGTTAAGCATAAGTCCTTCTTTGAAACCACGTTTTTTATGCCTTATGTCACCTCGACAATTGCCATTGGGATTGTCTTTCGTTATATTTTTAACGGTGATTACGGTATGTTAAACTTCGTGCTCAGGTGTCTGCATTTACCGGCTCCTGACTGGATTGACGATCCGGCAATGTCTTTAACTACGATTATTATTTTCGGAATCTGGTCATCTTTAGCATTTAATATTGTTATATTAATGGGCGCGCTGCGTAATATTGATCCTAATTTTTATACTATTGCTGACATGTTTGGCGCCAGCGGTCGCGATAAGTTTTGGCGCATTACTATGCCAGAGCTTGTTCCTACTATTGCCTTTTTGCTAACAATGAATGTGATCGGGGCTTTTAAAATTTATACTTCGGTTTATGCACTTTTCAACGGGCAAGCCGGAGTGGGCAATTCAGGAACAACCGCAGTGTTCTACATTTACAATAAGTTCCAAATCGTCGGCACTCCCGGAGTTGCGATGGCTGCAACCGTAATTTTGTTCCTGATTATTTTATTTGCGACATTCTTGCAACGGAAAATGATGAAAAAGATAGGAGAAAATTAAATGAAACGAATTCGTTTAGGAGTCTTATTCAGCTACATTATCTTATTTATCTTTGCCGTTATTACCGTTTTTCCTTTCATTTATATGATTTTGGGCGGCTTAATGAGTTTCCAGGAAACCACCTCGATCCCGCCGACACTAATTCCGCATCATTTTGAGTGGTCTAACTACGCCAAAGTATTCGCTCGTGCTCCATTTGCTCGCTACTTTTTCAACACGGTTTTAACAGCTAGCGTCACCACGATTGTCAGTCTGTTTAACTCACTACTTGGTGCTTTTGCCATGGTCAACTTGCGTTTTAAGGGTAAAGGCTTAATCCAAATGGTGCTTTTGTCATTATTAATGGTACCTGGTGAAGCAATTATTTTTACTAACTACAATACGATTGCACATATGGGCCTGCTTAATACTTATGTGGGGCTGGTTTTGCCATTCTTGACTTCGATTTTCTACATGTATTATTTACAAAGTTATTTCGGTTCAATCTCAGATACGATTTACAAAGCAGCTATGATCGATGGTGCCAGTGATTGGGACTACATCTGGAAAATCTTAGTGCCAATGTCAAAAGGCGGCTTGTTTACAGTTGGTCTTTTAAGTTTCATCTCTGGCTGGAATTCATTTCTCTGGCCATTACTGGTTACAAATGAAGATACCATGCGTTTGCTGAATAATGGTTTGTCTGCCTTTGCCTCTGATGCAGGTAGTGAAACGCAATTGCAACTGGCTGCTGCGACCCTAACTGTCTTGCCGATTTTAATTTTGTACTTAATCTTTAGAAAACAGATTATCAAGGGGGTGGTGCGCAATGACCTTAAAGGCTAAAACCACTATCACCTTTTACAACGGCTTAAATACCATTGGCGGACCCATGATTGAGGTGGCATATCACAAATCGCACGTTTTGTTTGATTTGGGTGAAGTTTATCGACCTGAGCTCAATTTGCCTGATGAAAAGTATCAAACTTTAGTCGAAAACCAGCTAATTGGGGATGTACCAAACTTTTATGATCCCGAATTAACTGGTAAAGCAATTGATCATGGACATTGGGAATATGCGGCAGCTTATATGTCCCACCTGCACCTTGATCACAGCAAGGCCATGAATTTCTTGGCCCCAGAAATACCTTTGTATGCAGGGCCAATAACAGCTAAGCTGCTGCCTGCTTTAAATGAAAAAGGAGACTTTTTGCTACCTGCTGCCGGACATGAAACGAACTATACCCGCCCAATTATTGCAGCCGAGTATCAAAAACCAATAAAAGTAGGCGATATTACGATGACAGTGTGGCCCAGTGACCACGATGCTTATGGTGCAACTGGTCTGATAGTTAAAACACCAGATTTGGCAGTTGCCTATACCGGTGATATTCGTCTGCACGGTTATCATCCTGACTGGGTTAAAAAATTTCTGGCAGCAGCTAAAGACTGTGATGTTTTAATTACTGAAGCAACCGGCTTTTCTTGGCCGGAAGAAAAGCATGAGGAAAATAGCGCAGAATTTACCGGTCCAAAAAATGAAAATGAATTGACTGCTAAATTTGTGCAACTGCAAGAGCAAAATCCTAAGCGGCAAATCACTTTTAACACATATCCGACCAATGTTGAGCGGCTATTGCGTGTTATTTCTGATTCGCCACGCTGTGTGATTTTGCATGCTGCAAGAGCTCACTTGCTCAAAGAAAGCATTAATCAGGATTTTCCTTATTATTACTTGCCAGGGGAGCAAAAATTCGCTGATCTAAAGCCAGAACTGGCAGTTTCTTATGAAGAGCTGTTAAATGATGATCACGAATTCCTTTGGCAGGCAGTTGCTGATTTCGACCACTTGCAAAAAGGTGGTTTGTATCTTCACTCTAATGCAGAGCCATTAGGAGATTTTGACCCAGCATACAAGCCTTTTATGCAAAGGCTTGCTGAGCAAAATATTGAAGTTCAGGCGTTGCGTTGTTCTGGTCACGCTGACGAGCAAGAACTAAAACAAATTATTGCTTGGGTTCAACCACCAACACTAATTCCCGTGCACACATTGCATCCGGAGCTGGTGGAAAACCCTTATGGAAACAGGATTTTACCAAAGCGCAATCAAACAATTGCGTTTTGATTAATCAAAAAATGTTGTTTAGTTTTTATATTTGGGAGGTTTTAACCAAATGAAGTTTAGTAAAAAGTTGGCCGCTGCGTTTGCTATTGGCTTAACTCTTGTTGGTACTGCAGCTTGTTCAAATGGCGGAAGCAATTCTAATTCTTCCTCATCTTCAAGTTCAGAGAAAATTGCTAAAGTCAAGAAGACAACCAATATTGTCTTTTGGCATGGTATGCCAGGTGTGCAACAAGCTACATTAAAGAAGTTGACACGTGAATTTGAAAGCAAATATCCTAAGATCAAAGTTAAATTGGAAAGTCAGGGAGCTTATAACGACTTACAAGCTAAAATCAATTCAACTTTGCAGTCACCTAACAACTTGCCCACCATTACTCAGGCCTATCCTGACTGGCTCTTTAATGCTGCCAACAAAAACATGCTGGTTGATTTAACGCCATACATTAATAGTAAAGAAGTTGGCTGGGGCAGCAGCAAGGCCTCAGATATTAAATCTACACTTCTTGATGGTGCTAAGATTAATGGTAAACAATATGGTATTCCTTTCAACAAATCAATCGAAGTTTTGACCTATAATGCAGATTTATTAAAGAAATACGGTATTAAAAAAGCACCTGCAACAATGGATGAACTGAAGAAAGATTCACAAATCATTTATAAAAAGAGTAATCATAAAGTTGTAGGTGCTGGTTTTGACTCATTATCAAACTACTATACTTTAGGCATGAAGAACGAAGGCGTTGACTTCTCAAGTAAAATTGACTTTGCCGGCGACACTTCAAAGAAGGTTATTAATTTTTACGCAGATGGAATCAAAGATGGTTACTTCAGAGTAGCTGGTTCAGAACACTATCTGTCTGGTCCATTTGCTAACCAAAAGGTAGCAATGTACATTGGTACTTCGGCTGGTGAAGGCTTTGTTAAACAAGGTGTAGGCAATAAGTTTACTTATGATGTTGCTCCTCGTCCTGGTAAATACACCATGTCACAAGGTACTGACATTTACATGTTTAAGCATGCTTCAGCTGACCAAAAATCTGCAGCATTTACTTACATTAAGTTCTTGACTTCAAAAGCAAGTCAACTTGAATGGGCAAATGCTACTGGTTACATTCCTGTTAACCAGAGTGCTGCTGATTCTGCTGAATACAAAGAAACTAAAAAGCTTAAATTGCCAGCCAAACTTGAAGATGCAATGGCAAACTTATACAGTGTGCCAATTATCAAAAATGCTGGTGCTGCATACGGCAATTTAAATCCAATTATGCAAAACATTTTAGCTGCTGCACAAAAGAAGCAAAATGTTGACAATGCAATTAAAACAGGTAAAACAAAATTTGATGCTGCTTGGAAACAATAAAAACTAAATAGCAATTTTTATCATAGAGCTTGTCTTAGTAGGCAAGCTCTTTTTATATTTAAAATGGAACAAAATAAAGACTTTCTGAAAAATGTTCGGAATAAAGCGAACTATAAAATCAAATAAAGTAAAATATACAAATAAAGCCGAATTTTTGTATCTAAATTTGTTGTAATCTTACATTATTTGCTATACAATAAATGAGTATTAATGCTCAAACTATCACTATTGAGCACTTAAAAAATTTTGGAGGAAAAACAATATTATGAATTTCGGTAAAAAGCTGGCAGCTGTTGCGGCAGCCGGCTTGGCATTAATTGGAACTGCAGCTTGTTCAAAAAGTGGCAGTTCATCATCCTCAAGTTCTAAAATACCAAAGGTAACTCAAAAAACTACCGTCGTTTTTTGGCATGGCATGCAGGGCTCTCAGGAAAAAACACTGAAAAGTTTAGCGCAGGATTTTGAAAATAAAAATCCTAAAATAAAAATCAAACTTGAACAACAAGGTGATTACGATAACTTGCAGTCAAAAATCACATCGACTCTGCAGTCACCTAAAAATTTACCGACAATCACTCAGGCCTACCCGGGTTGGCTTGAAAGTGCTGCTAAAAATAAGATGTTGGTTGACCTTAAACCATACATTAATGATAAAAATGTAGGTTGGGGCAGTGTTGCAGCATCTGGTATTAAGGAAGACATGCTAAATGGTGCGCAAATTAAGGGCACCCAATACGGTATTCCTTTTAACAAGTCAATTGAAGTTTTAATTTATAACCCAAAGATGTTTAAGGAATATGGCATTACCAAAGTTCCTGCAACAATGGCTGAGGTTAAGAAGGCTGCACAGACTATTTACCAAAAGAGTAACCATCAAGTAGTTGGTGCAGGCTTTGATGATCTTGATAACTACTACGTTTTGGGTATGAAGAACCAGGGTGAAAACTTCTCCAGTAAAATTGACTTTACTGGTGCTAAATCCAGAAAGTTGCTCAATTACTTTATCAACGGGGAAAAAGCGGGTTACTTTAGAATGCCAGGTTCTGATAAATACTTGTACATTCCGTTTACTAACAAAAAATTGGCAATGTTTGTTACATCTTCATCAACTGAAACATGGATCAAACAGGCAGCCAAGAAAGGCTTCAATTATGAAGTTGCAGCTCGGCCAAGCAAATACACTATGTCGCAAGGTACCGACATTTATATGTTCAGCCATGCCAGTGCGATGCAGAAAGCTGCTGCTTTCAAATTTATGAAATATCTTTCTTCTAAAGATAGTCAAATTAAGTGGGCTAAAGAAACCGGCTATATCCCGGTTAGTGAAAGTGCCACAAAGTCTGACGAATATAAGTCGAATAAAGACTTTAAGCTACCAGCAAAATTAGAAGACATACTTAATGCCAACTCACTTTACAGTGTTCCTGTCATCAAGGACTCTAGTGCTACATTTAGTCAATTAACCCCAATTATGCAATCAATCTTATCAGCTGCACAAAAGAACCGGAATGTTGAAAAAGCAATTACTACTGGTAAAAATAAATTTGATGCAGCTTGGAAACAATAGAAAAGTGATAAAAAATTTAAAAAACAGGCTTAGGCCTGTTTTTTTATTTGTCGTTTTTCTCTTCAATGTTAAGATAATAATGGCATAACAAAGCTGGTGGCAGCACTAGCTAAATATAGTGGCCAGGGGTGAAAACGTGATCAAAGAACAAAAGTTTCCAGTAGAAACTAATTATAAATGGTATGATATCAGCAATTTGAGTGAAGAAGACAGTAATAAGCTGCAAATAGATTTTCATTTTACTCCTGACATGATTACCTATATTTCAGACCGACATGAACGACCCCACTATGATTATGATACGCATACACATATCAACTTGCTAGTTTATGATGTGCCTATTTGGCCTACTAAAACTATCAAACATTTTACGGCTCACCCAGTAACTTTTTTAATATCGGGGGAAAACATCTTTACTTTTCATACTCAATCGACCAGCTATGTGTTTGATGAGTTTAATGACACGGCTACAAGACGAGAACTATCCCTGGCGCAAGATGTTACTGAATTATTAATGAAATTTTTACTGTATTCTTCACAGTATTTTCAACGAGCTGTTACTCAGCTTGATGCAGAACGCAATAGTTTAGACCAAAAGCTTTCCGGTGACATTAATAACAAGGACTTAGTTGAACTGTCAAATATTGAAAAAAGTCTAGTATATTTGTCTAGCTCAAT
Organism: Lactobacillus kimbladii; assembly: GCF_014323605.1. Taxonomy (GTDB): domain Bacteria; phylum Bacillota; class Bacilli; order Lactobacillales; family Lactobacillaceae; genus Lactobacillus; species Lactobacillus kimbladii_B. Next base: position 233,031 of record NZ_SCMB01000004.1, read on the forward strand.
TCAAACTAACCTAATGATGCTGCACAGTTTAAAAATGTCTCAGTTGAACTTTACCAAGCCGGGGCGTGAACGTCTTGATGATGTCTTAATTGAGTCAAACCAATCGGCAGAAATGGTGAAAATTTCACAGCAGGTTACGCAAACATTGTCAGCAACTTCAAATAATATGATGAACAACAATTTGAACGATACGATGAAGTTTTTAACTGTCTGGTCTTTGGTTTTAACTATTCCTACTATTCTAACCGGTTTTTACGGTATGAACGTCAGTCTTCCGGTTGGCCACAGCTCGTCTGACTGGATTGCTATCATAGTGGTGACAGTCTTTTTAATGGTTTGGTTGATTGTTTTAATGAAACGACATCATTTCTTTTAAACTGAGGCAAGTAAATGAAAAATAAAGTTTTGATAGGCTCACTAATCACGGCACTTATTGCTTTTATGCTTTATTCTGTCAATCTTAAAAAAGTAGAAAACAGCAGCCTGAAAATTGTCGGTCAAGGACAGGAACAGATTGTCAAAAATAAAAAGGAAAAAAATTCTGTCCGTGAACCAAAAGTTGCGACCGTGGAATATCCCAATCACATTAAAATTGCTTCCGGCAGTGAGCAAAAATGGGCAGAAAAAATTGTACAGGTGATGGGGAAGGATCAGAGCTATCAAGTTTGTGTTCAAGACCTGAATAACAATAAATATGCGCGTGTTTCTAATACCAGTCAACGACACGGAGTAAATACTAGTAGTCGTTTATTTCTACTTATTGCTTTAACTTACCAAGAACAACATGGGAAGTCTGTTTCCAAAAAGGCAATCAAGATCAAAAAAGCAGATCACGTTAAAGGTGAAAAGGTGCTTCAAAAAGGAATTGCGTATAATGCAGCTTATTTGAAGCAGCTGATGATGCAAGGTGACAAGACTGCAGCCAACGCTTTGTTGCGCACAGTTAAGCCTGCAAAAGTCAACTCAATTATCAGGAGAACTGGCGCTGAAGATACCGCCATTAAAGGAAAACTTTCAGCTAAACCAGCAGCTTATACTACTGCAAATGATTTGAATAAAATTATGGTGAGTCTATACCATGACCAGATTTTAAGCAGACAATATTCCAATCAAGTTTTAGGAGCACTGAACGCTAACAAAACTAAGCCCAAGATTATCCGTAATAGCAAGGGTTTAATTTATGCTATTGGGGATAGTAAAGCCAATGTTGCACTTGTCCAGTCTAATGGTAATGCCTATTGCGTCAGCGTCTGGGGTAATAATGACCATGATTTTGTTAAACTAGGTAAGGCAGTCAACAGCTTTTTTAAATAACATTTTTGACGTATACTTTAACAAATCTTAAATTTTAAGCCCTAATAAAAAGTCACTTTGAGGGCTTTTTTATTAATTTAAAATAATTTACAGCATGTAGATTGTATTCTTCATATTGTAATGATATATTATTCAGTATGCTGTCAAAAGGAGGGGTGAAATTGGTTAAAAGAAGAAGCCTTGATTTAGATAAGGTGATTGCGAAGGCGACGGAGCTGATTGGACGAAAGGGACTTTCCGCGACCACTCTGCCGAACCTAGCCAAAGAGTTAGGCGTTCGTTCACAGTCACTTTACCATTATGTTTCAGGTCGAAAGCAACTGCTGTCGCTTGTCGGTGCAAGCAGAATTAAAATTTTAGGTAAAAAATTAGTTGATAATTTGATCGGAATTTCAGGTGAAGAGGCTTTACTTAAGTTTGCGGATATCGTGCGTAATTTTATTTTGGACGATCCTGCATTAATTAGTATTCTCTATCACTTGAATGAATACCAAAAAGACGATGCTATTACTCAAGAAATTTTAAAGATAATAGCTTTGGCTGACAAACTAAATTTGAAAAGTGACAGCACGGTTTCGCTCCATTCCTTAATTGGGGCAGTACTAGGATACGTTTTTTTAGATGTGTCTGATTCTTTTACAGAAGAAACTAGTGAAGAGGCTGACCAAGGCTATCATGAATTAATTATTCAATTGGTTCAGCCTAAGAAATTATTGCCAAAAAAGAGAAAGGAAAATAAGAGTGCATAAACTAGTAAAAAATCATATTTTCTCGTTAATTGCATGGATTTTAATATTAATCATTTCAGTTGTGGCTTTGCCGGACGTTACAGGGTTAACCCGTGAGCACTCAAATATTTCCTTACCGTCGGATGTTCAAAGTGAAGTCGCAAAGTCAATTCAAAATGATTGGGGTCCTAAGCAAAAGGATACCTATCAGATTGCGGTGGTCTTTAACAAGCAAAAGGGCAAATTGACATCTGATGATAAAAATGCCATTAATGAAACCATTGACAGACTTAAAGACAAGCAAGATCAGTATGGGATCAAGATGGTCTTGGGTCCAGATGATAATATTGCTACCAAGAAAAAGCTGCAATCAAAAGATAATACTACTTGGATAATGCAGTTGAATGTGGCTAAAAAGCACGGACCGATTAATGATGTTGAGTCTGAGCTGAATAAAGCTGTCAAAACGGCCGGCATCAGGACTTACGTTACAGGTGCAGACGTTTTGCAAAATGCCTTCTCGAATGCTATTCAAGAGGGAATTAAGAAAACAGAAGTAATTACCGTTATCTTCATATTTATTGTGTTAGTGATTGTCTTCAGGTCGCCAATAGTGCCCCTAATTTCATTACTAACGGTTGGTGTTTCCTTTATCACATCATTTGCGATTGTGACTAATCTGGTTAAATACCAGAACTTTCCGTTTTCTAACTTTACACAAGTCTTTATGATTATTGTGCTGTTCGGAATTGGTACGGACTATAACATCCTTTTGTATGACAAATTCAAAGAAGACCTCGGTAAAGGGATGGATCGCTATGAGGCGATGAATAGTGCCTTAAAAGTTGCTGGTAAAACCATCCTTTATTCCGGTTCTTCCATCTTAATTGGATTTTCAGCGTTAAGTCTGGCTAACTTTTCCATTTATCAATCAGCAGTTGGTGTGGCAGTCGGCGTTGCTGTTTTGTTAATAGTGCTGCTGACACTCAATCCATTCTTCATGGCTGTTTTGGGAGAAAAAATGTTCTGGCCAGTGAAGAAGTTTACCGGTGAGCATGAAGATAAATTATGGCATGGTATTTCCAAAGCGACACTTGCTCACCCAATTATTTACTTAATTGTATTGGCTGTGGTTGTGCTTCCTTTTGGTCTGATGTATACTGGTCACTTGAATTATGATGACACTGATGAGATTGATAATAGTACCCCAGCTAAAGCAGGGATGCTAGTTGTCGAAGATCACTTTTCAAAGGGGATGGCCGAGCCATCGACTCTTTATATTAAGAGTAACCATAAACTTGATAATGAAGCAGATTTGCGGTTAATTGATCAATTAACCAGACAACTCCAGGCATCTGAAGATGTGGCTTTTGTCACTTCTGTAACTCAGCCATATGGTGAAAGCATTGATCAGCTCTACGTTAAGAATCAGCTTAACACTGTTAACCAAGGTGTTGACCAGGCACGCGCCGGTTTGGGCAAATTGAGCAAGGCAAGCAAGAAAGTTACTGCTGGCGCAAGTCAGTTGGCTGATGGAACAAGCCAGTTGCAAAATGGTACTAGTCAACTCCAAGATGGCGCCAGCAAATTACAGGCTGGTACTGGTAAACTGCAAAATGGTGCCAGCCGTTTGCAAAATGGGACAGGTCAACTGCAAGGCGGTGCCAGTCGTCTGCAAAGCGGAACCCAGCAAATGACCAGTGGCCTTAACCAGTTGAATTCTCAATTGGCAAGTGGCAGTGCTGGTATTGCGAATGCACAGAAAAATACCAAAGCTGTTTTAGAAAAGAGCTATAAAGCTAACTTATCAAAGAGCATTAATAGTATACCCGGCTTGACTCAGCAGCAGAAGATGGCTGCCATGCAAGCTGCTGGTGCTGCTTTAGAAAAATCTTGGGCTGAAGCTTCTGCTTCAATGCCAGATGTATCTGGACAAATGGGTCAGCTGCAATCTGGTGTCGGCAGATTAACTACTGCTTCGGGTCAATTGAGTAGTGGTGCTGCTACCTTAAATGGCGGCATTGGCCAACTCAATTCCAGTGCAGGTCAATTAAGCTCTGGTATTGGTCAAGTTAATTCCAGTACTGGTCAATTAAGTTCAGGTATTGGCCAATTAAATTCCAGTGTTGGTCAACTTAATTCAGGTGCCGGCAAGTTAGCTTCAAGCACACCAAAGATTACTAATGGTGTAGATGAAGTAAATAGTGGCTTAGGACAAGGTGCTGCTTACCTTAATGGTTTAGCAAGTTCCTCAGCCGCAGATACTTTCTATATCCCACAAGAATTTATTAAAAACGATACTTTCCAAACTTCGATTAAGAATTATTTGAGTCCTGACAAGAAGTCAGCAATGCTCATGATTGTCTTTAAGTCAAATCCAAGTAGTCTTAAAGCAACCAAGAAGGCGCAGGATCTGAGTTTGATGGCTAAGAAGTCATTGGCAGGAACTAGGCTTAAAAAGGCTACAGTAGCAATGGGTGGCGAAAGTTCTAACATCGCTGACATTAAGGACATTGCCAACAGGGACTTTATTAGAACTGCTGCCATCATGTTAATTGGAATTGGCATTGCCCTGATTTTTGTTACTCGTTCACTTTTACAGCCTGTCTACATTTTAGGTACACTACTGATTGCTTACTTCTGCTCATTATCAATTACAGAGTGGGTAGTTAAGGCTACTTTAGGTAAAAGCATGCTAACTTGGAACACGCCGTTCTTTGGCTTTATCATGCTAATTGCCTTAGGTGTTGATTACAGTATTTTCTTGATGACACGCTACCGTGAACTTGAAAACGGCAAGCCAAGTCAAAGAATGCTTAAAGCATGTGGTATTATTGGAACCGTGGTAGTTTCAGCAGCCATTATCTTAGCTGGTACATTTGCCGCATTAATTCCATCAGGAATTCCGACTTTGATTGAAGTTGCTTTGTCAGTGATTATTGGTTTGATAATATTAGTATTTATTATGCCAATTACCTTGTCAGCTGCAGTCAAGTTGACTTATGAAGGTGTTCATTGGCGCAAGAATAAACGTGCTAAAAATTAAGCGAAATTAATTAAAAGGTTGAAATTCTCATTTAGTAGAGGATTTCAGCCTTTTTTCGCTTAACGCACTTCTTGACGGGTTTACAAAAGTTTGTTCATTATAGTATAATGCTTTTAATTAAATTTTAAGCAGAAAGCATGGAATACTGGCATGTCAAGACAAGTAAATAATCAATAAGCTCTCGTTAAAGTTTTAAATAATTAATCACTTTTTTAATTTTGAACCTAACGTAGAGCGATTCACTTTAACAGATAGAGTAATTTTTGCAATTCAATGAATCGCATCTTATTTAGTGTATTATGTGTACACGTTGAGGTTTGATAGTGGAATTAATTAAAATAGATTATTTACAAATTGGCGTGGCAGCTTCTAAACTGCTGACTGTCTCAAATTTGAGTATCAATTCTAGACAAAAAATTGGTTTAATTGGTAACAATGGTGCTGGTAAAACCACTTTAATGAAGATTCTGGCTCAAGAAAAATTGACGGATTTATTTACTATTAAAGGTGCAGTTATTAACAATTGTAATTTTGCCTATGTGCCGCAACTGCTTGATGCTGGTGATAAGAGTGGCGGGCAAAGAGAGAAATTAGCTCTCAGTAGGGCCATTGCCAAATTAAAAAAATGCCTAACGGCTTGTTGCTTTTGGACGAGCCCACTTCTAATTTGGATATTACGCAGCAACAATGGTTAATAAAGTTAATAAGTAAAAGCAAAATTGCCTGTTTAATTATCAGTCATGACCAGAATTTTTTGAACAAAGTTTGTGATTCAATCTGGTATATTCAAAATAAAGAAGTGCACAATTTCTCTGGGACTTATGAAGAATTTCGCAGCTTTAGACAAGATGAACAAAAACGAGCAGAAACGATTTATGAGCAAAAGGAAAAGCACCTTGAGCAGTTAAAGAGAAGTTATAATCAGCATTTTAATAAGGCCAGAACTTTTTCTCGTAACAAAAAGGGACTTTCTTCATCTGACTGGCGGTCAAAGTCCATGGGAAAACAAAAAACAGCAAATAATGTTATCAGAGCCAGTAAAAGTCTTGCTAACCGCATCAATAAGGAAAAAGGAGAGCTAAAAAGGCCACCAGTTCATCATGCGATTACCTTGAAAAATGCGATAACTGATTTGTCGATTTCTCCTAAAAGCAAGGCATTACGGATAGAACAACAGCCAATTAATGCATATGGTCAAAAGCTATTTAACATTACGCAGGAAGTAAATCTTGCTTATCGCTCAAAAGTAGTTTTAACTGGGCAAAACGGGATTGGTAAGACTGTTTTTCTGAAAAAAATCAAGAATAAACAATTAACCGGCTTTTATAATCTGCAATTAAAAATAGGTTATTTTAACCAAAACATAGTTGCGAGCCAAACAGATAAAACCTTGTTAGATTCTCTTTTTGCTACTAGTATATTTGATGATAGTTCGACTATGCAGGTCTTAGGCGATTTGCATTTGCGCCAATACGGTGAGCACAAAATAAGTGATCTTAGTGGTGGTCAGCTTGTGTGTTTCAATTTAGCTAAGATACTAACAGGTCAATATAATTTATTGCTACTGGATGAACCGACTAACTTTTTAGATATTGCATCGGTTAATGCACTGGCCGAATTTGTCACCGCTTATCCCTTTGCCATGATTCTCGTGTCACATGATCAGGCATTTATCAAGCAGCTTAAAATTACAAAATGGCACATTAAGAATAGTCGGTTAATCACATCAACGGCCCAAAAGAAGTAGTCCAAAAAAGGCAACAATAATGAATTAGAGTTACTTAAATTTAAGCTCGATCAATTAATGCTTGATTCGAATGCTTCAATTTCTGAAATAAAGCAAGTTAAGGCACGAATTCAAGAATTACAGTAAAAGACTGTATTAAAATAGTGATAAAGAATTTTCTTTATCGCTATTTTTGTTTTATGATTAAGTTATTAATAATTATTGCTTAAAGGAAGTTTCTTATGACTACTTGTCCAAACTGTGGTCGTCCCATCACTGATGAGGATGTTACCTGTCCAAATTGCCATTTTGATTTACAAAAATATCGTGAGACTTTTTTCACGGACCGACACCAAAAGGCTAATTTTGAAGATGAAAAAACTGGTCAAAAAATTGCCAGTCGTAAAGTATATCGGCAAGAATTTTATCCGGAAAAACAAAATTCGGTTATTGAACGAATGCTGCAATGGATTCATGTTAATAGCATGATTGCTTTTCTGTTGGGAATAGTTTTACTGATTCTTATGAGTTTTTCCCGCAGCTTTGGTTGGATTTGTTTTTTTGCATTGCTGGTCTGGCTATACTTTGTTTGTAGTCGTGAGGAAAAAATTGACCGCTATACTGTGGATGAACGTTTAACACAAAAAATAAATCAGATTGGGTCCAACATGTTTAATGATGTGGCTGAATCAAAAGAAAAGGTAAAATCAAAAAGCAGATTGACTCAGAGAAATTCTGATGCAAAAACAACTGTCAACAAGAAAAAACATTTTTCCTATGTGCAACTTTTAGTAGTACTGATGGCAGTAATAAATCTAATAGTTTTATTTACTGGTTCTGGTGCATCTGTGTTAGACGTGACTTATGGCCAAAAAATGTCGATTACCGGTGTCATTTTCAGGCTTGCCGGCAGACTTTTTTCTTCAAATGCGACATTGCTTTCAGGCGTTTTGCTTTGTATAATTTGGCTCATAATTGTTTTAATTCCGTTATTTATTATTTATCATACTATGAGAGATACTAAAAAGAGCAGGATCATTGCGTTTTTACTTTCTTTAATTGAAACTATTTTTCTAATTTACGTTATTTATAGGATGTCCAATACTTCACTGTCTAATCGGGGCATTTTACACAGCATTACCAGCCAGCTGCTTTTGTATGCCGTATCAGTAGGGGCTTCAACTTATTTCTTAATTCTAGCCAATGTGATGACGACAGGACTTACAGGCTATAATTTATTTCGTCACCGTCAAAAGTAATAATTAAAAAAAGCTGATAAATCAGCGCTCTTATTGGGCGATACAGTTTATCAGCTTTTTTAATTTATATCTTAATGATGAGTTATTTGGTTGGCATTGATATTACTAAGTGTTGGTTGACGAAAGCCATCAAACCTAAATCACTGAGTTCACGGCCATAGCCAGATTTCTTAACGCCACCAAATGGTAATTCACCGGAGCTAATCCATGTGCCATTGATGACAGACATACCAGTTTCAATTTGTGCAGCTACATTTTGAGCACGCTTAATGTTGGAACTGATAACAGAAGAACCCAAACCGTAACTAGAATCGTTTGCTAAAGCAATAGCGGCGTCTTCATCTTCGACTTCATAAACAGTAGCAACCGGACCAAAGAATTCTTGGTCAAATGCAGGGTTGTCACGATCAACATTGGTTAAAATAGTCGGACGGAAGAATGCACCATCTGAATCAATTTCAGGATACTGGTACAAAATTTTTGCTCCTCCTGCAAGAGCGCCATCTAATTGTTTAGTCAGTTTATCCTTTGCGCCCTGTGAGTTCAGTGGTGGCAAGGTAGTACTTGGATCAAGCGGATCTCCTGCTTTCAAACTAGAAAAGACCTTCTTTAATTCATGAATTGTTTCTTCATAGCGGGATTTAACAACAATAATGCGTTTGGAAGAAGTACATACCTGGCCGTCATTATAAGTTCTGGCTGAACTAAGAGCCTGTTTCAAAACTTCAGGATCAGCGTCATCAAGAATGATGAAGGCATCATTACCACCAAGCTCCATAGTCGATTTCTTCAGGTTTTTACCAGCATTTTCTGCAACTGAAGAACCACCACGTTCTGAACCAGTCAACGCTACGCCCTGAATTCTTGGGTCTGCAATCATTTGATCAAGTTGGTCATAGCTCGGATACATATTAATCAGGCTGCCTTCAGGGGCACCTGCCTGTTTAATAATTTTTGCAATCAATGCTGCAGAACCAGGAACATTGTGGGCATGCTTCAATATAATAGGATTACCAACAATAAAGTTTGGTGCAAATACCCTGATTACTTGATAAAGAGGGAAATTCCACGGCTCACATGCCATTATTACGCCAGTTGCTTGTTTAAGGTAATATGCATCACCCAATTTAGTATCAATTGGCTCAGGTTTCAACAACTCGGGACCTTTTTCGGCAAAGTAATCACAAATAGATACACAAAGATCAACTTCACCTTCAGATTCACCAATCATTTTACCCATTTCACGGGTCATGATCTCTGCCATTTCTTTTTTATGCTCGCGCAAACCGTCTGCTACTTTGTGTAATGTTGCTGTTCGGGTCTCAGGGCCTTCATGGCGCCACTTGTGGTAAAGTGCATCGGTCAAGTTTAGAGCATCCTCAATTTGTTCAGCTGTAGGATTATCATAGCTGGCAAAAGTTTCATTAGTATATGGATTAATAGATTGATATTTAGCCATAATATTATCTCCTTAAATTTTAATCAGGATAGATTTTTCTCAAAATCAATATAAACCGTTTTCATAAATCATTATAGCACATATAGAATATTTTACTAATAATTAGTAAGTAAAAGTTAAGATTTATTTTACTGCATTTAAAAGGTATGCTAATGATTCCTCTAAATATTGATTAACATAAGTCATTGCGTGGCGCTTACCTGCTATTAATTTAAGATCAACAGCATGGTTATTTTGTGCCAAAAAGTTAATAAAATTAAGTAAATATTTAATAGGAGACAATTCATCTGCAGAATTGATCATTAATAATTGGTGTAAATTGCTGTAATCATATGAATCAGCATCAATCTCTTTTAATACATTTTCATCTTCAGAACCGGCATATGCTAAGGTAAAATATTTATAAAAAGCGTTGTTAATATCACGTTGGTTGCTCAAACCTAGTTCTTTATGGCCATCAACTGCTGGCGTGACGTTTTGGTGATCTTTCATCCAAGCAGAATAACTGACGGGAGCAGACCAAGTTACAGTAGGAAAGCCGTATTTACCCGCAATATTCAGCGCCATGGTGCCACCACTACTGGCACCGATTTGAGTAATATTAACTTTTTTATTAATTACAAAATCGCTTTGCATCAGCCATTTGACGAAGTTAATGCTATCTTGGTGTGCTGCTGGAAAAGGGTATTGTGGCGCAAGAGAGTAATTAGGGGCAAAAACAGTGAAACCGTGGTCAGAAATTTTTTGACATAAGTCTTTAAAACTGTTTTTATCTCCCCGAAACCAGCCGCCACCATGCCAAAACAGCAGTATTTTGTCACTAAAACTAACGTTGTCTGGCTTATAAATATCTACCTTAATTTTTCTTTGTTCATCATAAGTGACATCATTAATAATTGTGGTCATCCGATTTTCCTCCCCAAAATTATATTTTTAAACCTATTATACTGTAATTAACAGTCAGTTTTTGTTTTAAACCTAAATTGCTTTCACTTCAGGAAAATAATTAAAATATTTTAATTATTATTATTTAATGACTTAAAAAGTAATCACTATGCTTATTTTTTGGTAAAATTAGGCTTAACATTGGAGGTAAGCTATGCATCTGTCTGCTAAAGCTAGTCGAAGACTGATTAATATCTTGACCGTTGTCAGCGGGATTATCATTATTATTTTATGTATATACTGGTACAAATTAGGAATATTTACCAGTCAGGCTAAAATGAAAGCATATTTGGCTAACAAGAGAATAATTGGGCCGATAATTTTTGTTTTAATCCAGATAATTCAGGTTGTTATTCCTATTATTCCTGGTGGTGTTTCACTTTTAGGAGGGGTTATTTTCTTTGGGCCCATAGCCGGCTTTATTTATAACTATGTGGGAATCTGTATTGGTTCAATTATTAACTTCTTTTTAGCACGTTTTTACGGCAGACCTTTTATTCTTCATATTGTTTCTGAAAAAACTCTTGATAAATATATGAAATGGACTAAAAACCAGCGTAAATTCAACTGGTTTTTTGCAATCTGTATTGTTGCCCCGATGGCGCCAGATGATGTTTTGTGTCTTTTAGCCGGTTTGACTGATATGAAATTCTGGACTTATTTTTGGATTATTATCCTAGGCAAGCCTTGGACCATTGCGGCATACAGTCTGGCACTGGGCTTGGGCATGGATTGGCTATTCAAGCTGACAGGTCATTAATGGGCAGGCGAATTTATTTTCGGCCCCTCAAATTAGCTGATGCACCAACTCTGCTTAAATGGGGGCAAGATCAATATTATCAGAACTTAGCAGGCTTTGGGCATTATCAAAATCTGGCGGAAGCTGAAGTTGCCGCAGGAAAGTATGCTGCTAGAAAGTATAGTTATGGCATTTGTCTTAGAAATTCTCAGCAATTAATTGGCTTAGTTGAACTATATAATAGAGGTACTAACGAAGAAGAATTACTGCATACCAAAGAAATTGGCTTTTTGCTTGATAAAGATTTTTCGGGTCAAGGTTATATGACTGAAGCGCTAAATATACTTTTAGATTATGCGTTTAAAAAGCTCAATCAATCTGAAATTTGGGCTGGCACTTTTAAAAATAATTTTCGTTCACAGAATTTACTTACTCGTTTAGGCTTTAAATATATTTATTCGGTCGATATGAGCCAGCTAAGTAAGTTATTTCAATACCGGGAAGATTATTTTTTGTTAAAAAAGTCAGACTGGCTCAATAAAGAAAAGTGATTTAAAGTAGGCAAAATCTTTTTACAAAAATAATTATAAAAACATTAAATATTGTTTGCTAAAAAAAGGATAATAGCTTAAAATAATATCCAAACACGGAATCCTCAGACTGATTCAGAGAGTTCGCATTTTGGTGCAAGCGAATAGACGTCGTTTCCAGATTCCATTAATGTGGGTAATTAATAATTACACGGCACGCGGCATCGTTATCGCCGACTTAATGAAGTGCAGCTAAATATTAGCTGAAACTGGGTGGTACCGCGAAGCCATGTATGAGCCAATTCGTCCCAATCTTGTGGGATGAGTTGGCTTTTTTTGTGGAGGTAAAAATATGCTGGATATAAAGGTGATTCGCGAGAATCTTGATTGGGCCAAGGATAAGCTTGGCAGACGTGGCATTAAGCCGGAAGAGCTTGATGAATTGGTTAAAATTGATGCCGATCGGCGTGAAGAATTGAACCGCAGTGAGCAGCTGAAAGCTGAACGCAATACAGTTTCAAAGAAAATTGCGGAAATTAAGAGAAATAAGGAAGACGCTTCTGCTGCTGTACAAAAAATGCGTGCAGTTGGACAGGAAATTAAGGAACTTGATGATAAGGTTGCTGAATTGACTGAAAAGCAAGAATATATTTTGCTAAGACTGCCTAATTTCCCAGACGATTCTGATCCAATTGGACCTGATGAAAGTTATAATGAAGAAGTTCGTAAGTGGCATGAACCAACAAAATTAACATTTAAGCCTAAGGCTCACTGGGATATTGGTACTGATCTCGATATTTTGGATTGGGACAGAGGCGCTAAGGTTTCAGGTGCGCGTTTTGTGTATTATAAAGGTGCTGGTGCTTTACTTGAGCGAGCTGTTTTTAACTTCTTCTTAGATGAAAATACTAAAGAAGGCTACACTGAAATAATTCCGCCATATTTAGTTAACGATGAATCAATGCAGGGTACGGGTCAATTTCCTAAATTCCGTGAAGATGTTTATACCATTGTTGATAACGACAATCCTGACAAGCCACGGGACTTAACTTTGATTCCTACTGCTGAAGTGCCTCTTGTTAACTATTTCCGTGATGAAATTATTCACGGTGATAAGCTGCCAATCAATGTAACTGCATTGTCTCCAGCATTTAGAAGTGAAGCTGGTTCAGCTGGTCGTGATACTCGCGGTCTGATTAGAATGCATGAATTTAGAAAAGTTGAAATGGTTAAAATTTGCAAACAGGAAGATTCTTGGGATGAATTAGATAAATTGACTCATAATGCTGAGCACCTGTTACAAAAACTTGATTTGCCATACCACGTTGTAGCTTTGTCTACTGGGGATGCTAGTTTTACCAGTGCTAAAACTTATGATTTGGAAGTTTGGATGCCGGCCCAAGACAAATACCGTGAAATTTCTAGTTGCTCTAACTGTACTGACTTTCAAGCTCGTCGCGCTCAAATTCGTTACCGTGATGAAGATGGCAAACTGCACTTGGCACATACTCTTAACGGCTCAGGTTTGGCAGTAGGCAGAACTGTGGCTGCAATTTTAGAAAACTATCAAAATGAAGATGGCACAGTTACCGTACCAGAAGTTTTGGTTCCTTATATGAATGGAATGACGAAGATTACTAAGGAAGAAACTCTGATTTAATAAGTAGTAATTCGTTATGATTTCGCAGGTTGAATAAACTTGCGAAATTTTTTTGTAAAAATTTTGGTCAGTGTAAGTAGTAAATTTGACCGAATTACGAATAATTGGTTAATTGGTCTAGTCTAAAAAATAAAGAAGTGGGTCTAACAAGTATTAGTCAAAACTAATTTGAAAGCTATTTTACTTAAATAACGAACAAAATGATTAATTTGACGAATGAATACAAAAAGAGTAATGTATTACTTGTGTCTGAGCGAGTTACGACAAATAACAAGCTCAACATAAATCGAGCAAAAGCAGTTGACAAAAGCGAGCTGCTTTAGTAAGATAATAAACGCTGTCTGGCAAGACGGCGAAAAGGACTCAGAAAAAAGTGCTTGACAAAAGCGGCTGAATCTGGGAAAATAAAA
>NZ_SCMB01000005.1 GCF_014323605.1 Lactobacillus kimbladii
AGCTAAAGAGGTTTGGTGGGATAAGTATTTACTGCAAATTTCCATTTTCAAAGTAGTTGAATATTTAGTCATGAAAAAAGTGCTCCTAATAGTCAGATTAATGTCTAACTATTATGGAGCACTTCAATGGATTTTTGTCCAATCTCGAGGGTTAACTTCATTAAGTTAAAACATGCAATTATATGTGACTAAGAGTTATTTGCATAATATTAGACATTCCTTTTAAAGTTATATGATTTGGCCAAAAAAGGTTGTATGAGAGTTCAGTACAACCTTTAAGCTAGTGTATATGTGATTTTAAGATGTTTATTCATAGAAATTTTATAATTAAATCTACATGCTTGTTATCTTTTTACTTCATTGAAGGTAAAAATTTCACAACAGTAAATTTCTTTCTTTAATATTATTAATTTTAGTAGTGAGTTGAATTTACCATATTTAATTTTTCTCGCTACTAATTTTCTGCGTTAAGAATAAATATAATCTTTAGCATGATGAAATACCTTGTAAATTTATTCATAACTTTTCATCGCGGAAAGCAAATTCAATTGATCACTAAATTGAAGTAGCTTTTTTTATTATATAACATTTCCTTTCTTAAACTATTAATTAAATTTTTTAATTCAAATAACCTAAATTATTTAAAATAACACTACCTCTCTGAAACTATGTCTAATATATGGTTAAATTTATTAGATAATATAATCCTAGTAAATGTAGTCATAAATGTCAATAAATTATTTAATTTTAAAAATAAGTTTTTATTGCAAAAGGTTATAACAGCACTCACATAATATTTAAATAACAAATAATACTATTAATGTGAATAGTTATAAAAAAGCAAAGTATATTTTATAAAGTTTAATTGCATATATTTTTATTATAAATAACGTTAATAATATTATATTTAATTAAAACAATTTAAATAAAGTTATTTATTTTTGAAAGTGCACACAAAAAAACGTATATGTTATTAACTCATATTTTATTTATATTATTTTAGCAATAAAATGAAAAAACAATTACATAGCAACACTTAATAAGTATCTATAATTTGTTATCAAATAAAATATAGTTAGTCCTTTTAAATAGTAAAATTAATTCGTACGGTTAAAATTTTTCTAAAATAAAAAAAGTCAAGCTAATGTGTAGCTTGACATTATAATTATTGGTTACGTACAAGAAAAATAAATCTGTCCGCTCTTTATCAGACTTTACATTATTTCCTTATCAAAAATTTACAGTTTTTAAATTTTACTCTTATCATAAAACAAATTGTTTTAGTAGCCCATATAACGATTTCTTTCCCAAACAGAAACAGTTTGAGTGTATTGCGACCATTCTAACTCTTTAGAATCAATAAAGCTCTGAGTTAAATGTTCTCCTAAAGCATTTTGAATTAATTTATCTTTCTTAAAAGCTTTTAATGCATTGTGCAATGTAGAAGGAAGAGGTTTGATTCCCATTTCATTAAGTTGTTCTTCACTTAAATCAAATAAGTTGCAGGTGACTGGGTCCATAGGCATCTTTTCTTCCTTAATTCCAGCCATCCCTGCACTTAAACATGCGGCTAAAAGTAAATAAGGGTTAGCTGTAGGATCAGCAGAACGCATTTCAAGACGAGTATTTAATTCCCCTGCAGAAGGTACCCTAACCATAGGTGAACGATTCTTTGAAGCCCAAGAAATATATACTGGTGCCTCAAAACCGGGGATTAAGCGCTTATATGAGTTAACAGTTGGATTTCCAACTGCCGTAATTGCTCGTGCATGCTCCAAAATGCCATTTAAAAAGTACAAAGCAGTTTTGGATAAATGATATTTATTATTTTTATCATAAAATGCATTTTTATTACCTTTGAATAAAGACATGTTGGTATGCATTCCGTTGCCAGCTTGACCTTGCAAGGGCTTAGCCATAAATGTAGCAAATAACCCATGTCTTTTAGCTATCTCACGCACAATCATCTTAAAAGTTTGCACACGATCGGCTGTTGACAAAGCGTCGTCAAATCTAAAGTCAATTTCTTGTTGGCCGTCACCAACTTCGTGGTGAGCAGCTTCCACTTCAAAGCCAATGCTTTCCAAAGTTTCAACAATATCTCGGCGGCAACTGGCACTTTCGTCATTAGAAGTGAGATCAAAATAAGATGCATGATCTGGAACTTGAGTTGTCCAATTTCCGTCACTATCAAGTTTGAGCAAATGAAATTCAGCCTCAAACCCAATATCAAATGCAGTGAAACCCATATCCTTCATTTGACCAATGATTCTTTCAAGATTATTACGAGGATCGCCTGCAAAAGGCTTGCCATCTGTAGTATGAACAGAACAGGTTAAGCAGCCGATTTTGCCCCCAGTCTTATCACTCCATGGCAAAACGGACCAAGTGGAAAAATCAGGATATAATACCATATCACTCTCTTCCAAACGCACGAATCCATCAATTGAAGAACCATCAAACCGGACATCATTGCTTAAGACTTTGTCTAACTGGCTATTAGGGACTTCAACTGCTTTCAATGTCCCGTTAATGTCTGTAAAAGCCAGCCTAATAAATCTGACATCTTCTTCTTTGACACTTTTCCTTATGTCATCTGCTGAAATTTTCTTTGTCATGCTTCTCCACCTAAAAAATCATACAATAATTGGTACAGTCTAAACCAAATAATTTTTTCTGGTTTAAAACTAGACTTAAGATTAGCAAATGATTAAAACCTTGTAAAGTGGTCTAACAAAAAATAGCAAAACTTTACCAAACTTTTACTTTACATTTATAAATATCTTTGATTATTTCTGAAAAAATAATTCATTGACTGCATTTGTAATCGCTATTTTCACATGGGCATAAGTCAGACCGCCTTGCATATATAAAGCATACGGTGGTCTAATTGGACCATCTCCTGAAAATTCGATGCTTGCTCCTTCAATGAATGAGCCGTCAGCCATAATTACTTGATCTTCATAACCAGTGTCATTACTTGGAATAGGATCGACAAATGAATTAATCGGTGAGTTTTTCTGTAAAGTTTTGGCAAATCTGATCATTTTGTCCTTATCATGGAAAATTACTGTTTGAATTAAGTCAGTTCGATCTTCATTCCATTTTGGTGAAACCTCTAAGCCCATCTTTTCTAATAATGCCGAGGCATAAACTGCACCTTTAATGGCATTACCAGTCACACTTGGTGATACAAAAAGTCCCTCAAAATAATCAAGATTATTGTTTAAGCTGGCTCCTTCTTCGCGACCTATGCCACCGGCCGTAAGCTTTGCCGCAGTATTTTCAATTAATTCATGTTTGCCAACAACATAGCCACCTATTTTTGCTAAGCCACCACCAGCATTCTTAATTAAAGAACCAGCCATTATGTCCACACCATATTCAGTAGGTTCATGTTGCTCAGAAAATTCTCCATAGCAATTATCAACAAAGACAATGCTCTTAGGTGAAACTTCCCTAATCATTGCAATCATTGGCTTGATTTTTGCCACTGTAAAGCTTGGTCTTGTATTATAGCCTCGTGAACGCTGGATAACTACCATTTTAGGCTGATGTTCTGCCAACAATTTTCGTGCAGAAGCAAAATCAACACTGCCGTCAGACAACAAATCAACATAAGAAAACTTAATGCCATATTGTTTCAAGCTGCCACGACCGTTGCCAGCAATTCCAATCACCTGTTGCAAGGTATCATAAGGCATCCCAGTTAAATAGGTTAGTTCATCACCCGGCAGCAAATTTCCTGCCATTGCAGTGGCTAAAGTATGGGTACCAGAAACAAACTGTGAACGGACTAAGGCATCTTCAGTGTTAAAAATTTGGGCGTAAATACGATCTAGCTTATCTCTACCACTGTCATCAGACCCGTAGCCAGTACTACCAATTAAATCAGATTCAGCAACGGCTTTATCTTTGAATGCCTGTAACACTTTATTTTGATTAAATAAGATATTTTGATCAATTTTTGCTAATTGGGGTGCTATTTGCTTGTCTGTTTCAGCTACTAATTTATTTAATTTTTCTGGCCAATCATTCATTTAACCATTCCTCAACTTTCTGTGTAATTTTATTTAAACAATTCGGATCTTTAAGCGGATCAAACCAAGTAACAGGTAATTGGTGGCGAAAATACGTCAGCTGCCTCTTAGCATATCTTCTTGAAGCTGTTTTTAAATTTGAAACGCAATTTTCAAGGTTATTTTGTTTTGCAAAATAAGGAAAAAACTCTTTATAACCAATAGCCTGCAGGATTGTATATTCTTGAGCACGATTTTGATAAACAAATTTTGCTTCTTCAAGCAAGCCTTGTTCCATCATTTGATCAACACGCTCATTGATCCTACGATAAATTATAGGACGGTCAGAATTGAGTCCAATGATGAGGTAATCATATCTTGCTTCAATGGTTTTTTGCTGTTGAGAAAACTTTTTCCCCGTACGCTCTATAACTGTTAGTGCCCTTAAAACGCGTCGGGTATTATTTAAAGGAATTTTTTGAGCAGCATCTGGATCTCGCTTAGCTAATTCTGCCCATAATTTATTTTTCCCCTGTTCCTGCAAAAATTTTTCCCATTTATCTGTAATCACTGATTTTTGGCGAGTTGGTTCTCCTAATTGCATTTTGTTTAAAAGTGCATTGACATAAAAACCGGTACCACCTACTAAAAGTGGCAGCTTACCTTTGGCAGCGATTTGCTCAATGGCTTTCTCAGCCTGATCAATAAAATCTATCACGGAATAGGGCTCAAAAACTGATTGAGTATCAACAAGGTAATGTCGAATCGTCTTTTGCTCGGTTGGAGTTGCTTTAGCTGTTCCAATTGCCACTTCTTTATAGACCTGCATTGAATCACCCGAAATTATTTCAGCTTTTACTTTTTGAGCGAGCTGAATTGCCAAGGAAGTCTTTCCAATTGCGGTTGGGCCAATGATTGCCAGAACTTTCTGCATCTTTTTCCTCATTCAATTAATAATATAGAAAAAACACGTTTGAAAAATCAACAAACATGTTTTCTAATCAATATTTGGATTTTTTAGTACGTCCGTTCCATTCATCAAAGCCATTTTTTAACCATTTGATAGAAGAAAAGTTTTTTTTCTGTAAAAATCTGGCAGCACGTAAAGTAACTGATAAAGAATCGGAGTATAAATAAACCGGAAGATCAGACCTTAATTCAGTATATTGATACTTAAGCATTGTATAAGGTAAGTTTCTGGCGCCATCAATATGTTTTCTTTTGAAAGGTTCTTTTTCACGTAAATCTACTACCTGTGCTTTACGCATTCCCTTATTAAATTCATCGTTGGACAAGTCTCCACCGCCCAAGCGCTTAGTCTGTATTTTATTCCATAACCAGACTGCCACAAAGGCTAAAATTATTATAATTAAAACTGCATCTAGAATAAATAAAAAAGTTGACATAAATTGTATTTCTCCTACTAAAAGTTTCTAAAAACAATATACTCTTAATATAGCTTAAGAGCCAGGCTTATTGCCATTTCTGCGTTCTTCATATTCGTATTCTCGCCGCAGTATTATTTTTGCAACTAAATAATCATGTTTATCGATTAAATGTGAACGGTTGATGTTATCTAGTTCAAGAGCCATCAGTTCAATGTCCCAAATTCTCTTGCCGACATGGACAAAAATGCCGTATTTTTCCAAAAGTTGTTGCACATCATACAAAGTTTTCATTATAAACTGATTACCATACCCATTCTGACAGCTGCCACACAATAAATTATTAGAGCACATACTGCAACAACACGCATTTTCATTGAATACTTTCTTAAGTTTCTTTCACCCAAAATCACAGCAATTAAAAATCCGGTTATAAAACCGCCAATATGTCCTGGGATATCGATATTAGGAGCAAAAAGGTCAAGGCCTATATTAATCAATGCCAGCCAAAATGATTGTCTGCCGAGATAAACAAGAATAGGGTTCGCACGATTTTGCAATGCAATAGCTGTCATTGCTCCAAAAAGACCAAATAAAGCAGTTGAAGCACCAGCACTAATAGCGTTATCGTTTCCCCAAGCTAGGCTTAAGAGGTTTCCGCCGATGCCTGAAAGCAAATAGATAGCTAAAAAGCGCCAATGACCTATTATTGTTTCCATATAAACTCCCAGATAATAGATCATCACTGCATTTGATATTAAGTGCATAATTCCAATATGCAAAAATTGTGCAGTAAACAGGCGCCACCATTGATTACCTATAACGATAGCATCATTTTTCATAGCTCCTAATTTCATTAGAACATAGATGTTTTCGGAGCCACCTATTGCAGTTTCAATTAAAAAAACCAAAAAAAGAACAACCAATATACTGACAGTTATATAACAATTTTTCAGGTTTTGTCGCTGGTTCATAATAGCCTCAATTATTTCGATAAAATTGATTCAGGAGTGATAATTGTTTGAATTGGAACATCAGTAGATTCTATTTTCCAAGCTGCAGTTTCAAAAATCATCTTTGAATTGACCAAGGCTACTGTCTTTGAACTAGGATGTTTTGCCAAAAAACGATCATAATAGCCTCCGCCAAAGCCCAAACGTTGATGTGAGTCTAAAGCAAAAGCCAGTCCAGGCACAATAATTAAGTCCAGATCATTATTGATCTGAGCGTCAGGTTCACTTACTTCTTCAACACCAAATTTAGACTTAGTTAACTTGGTCATATAACTATAATAAATAAAATCTTGTGAACGTTCACTGTTATCATTAGCCCGTGCTAAAAAAACATCTTTTCCTTGATCCCATAGCTGAGCAATTAGGCCTGAAGTATCTACCTCATAAGTAAGAGAAGAAGTTATCCCAATGCTTTGGCATTTGTCAAGGAGTTCAGAATTCATAATATTTTTGAGCAGAATTTGATCTTCAGTACTTTTTTGAGATGTTTCCGCAAAACTACTTAGTTTTTCTACTTGTTGTTTTCTAATTTCTTTTTTTGCTTTTGTCATGATTCTTCCATATAAAAAATAGCAGGAGCATAGGCTCCTGCCATATTGGTTAATTACTTAGTTTCACGATGAAGAGTAGTATGTCTTTCAACTGGGCAATACTTCTTCAAACTTAAACGTTCCGGATGCTTACGCTTGTTTTTCTTAGATAAGTAACTTCTATCGCCACATTCGGTGCATTCCAAAATGATGTTATCTGCCATTTCTTTCACCACCTACGCTTTTATTCTGACTGTATTATCTTAGCATTTTTCCATTATTATTACCAGTAATATTCACAAAATTCTATTTTTTATGTAATTTGAAGTAGTCCTGTACCATCGCTTTAGTCATTTGCAGAGTGTAGGAACCTTCGAGTTCGGGATCAAGTCCTGGAAATATTACCGCTGTTGCTATTTCAGGATTATTTGATGGCGCATAGCCAACAAAAGTAGCATTAACTAGCTCAGGTGGATTTTTTTGGTTAGTATTATCAGGATCGTAATAAAATGTTTGAGCAGTTCCCGATTTGCCGGAAATAGAAGGCTTTACATTTTTTAGTTTATGCGCTGTACCCCAAGAATTTGTACCATGAACAACGCGCCAAAAACCTTGTTTGACAATATTCAGCTCATCTGATGTCCAGGGTATACGTAACTGAACTTCTGGTTTTTTATTATAATCTACATAAACTTTTTTGCCATTATTTGAAGTTCGTCCAATTGACTGCACCACATAAGGCTGCATTCTATAGCCACCATTTGCAATCGTAGAAACGTACTGAACCATTTGAATTAAAGTATAAGCATCATAGTTACCATAAGACAGGTCTAACACAGAACCCGAAAGAACCAATCCTTGATCATTAAATGATTTGCCCTGAATTCCGGAAATTTCTCCCGGTAAGTCAATGCCAGTTTTTTGACCTAATCCAAACATATTAAAATTATGTCGTAAAGGTTCAAACGCCGTTTGTGGCATATAAATTTTTGTTTTAGGAACATATGAAGCTTTAACCCATTTCATTGCTAAATGCATCATGTAAATATTACTTGAAACTTCAAGTGCCGTTTCTGCATCAAGGGCTCCAAAAGTACCTATTGGATAAACAGACTTTTTAACAGGAGTACTGGGCAAGTAAACCGGTGTATCGGGCATTACATTATTTGTGGGAGTGATTACCTTATTAATCAATCCTCCACCTACCATTGCGCCTTTAACAGCTGACCCCATTACAAAAGACTGATTAATTACCCCTAATGCGTTATTAGTAGTTTTATTCTTCTTTGGGTCACGACTAATACCAGCAATAGCCAAAATCGCACCAGTTTTGGGATTCATGGCAACAGCATAAGCTCCATTTGAATAGCGAGCCGCTCCTGAACCAACAGCTGACGCATAGATATTTTCTAATGAACTTTGAACCTCTTTTTGATATTTAGCATCAAGCGTTAAAACCAAACTTGCACCAGCTTGACCAGAATAAACCGATTTCGATTGTTCAATATCGCCTGAATTTTTAGTCCAAACTTTACTTGTTGCTTTCGTTCCTTTAAGCAGTGGCTCATATTTTTCTTCTAAATATGATGTACCGACTCGATCATTCCTGGAATAGCCGTTAGTTAAATAATATTGTAAATTATCACTAGGCAAGCCGGCTTTTTCAGTTGATACGGAACCAATAATGCTGCGAATTGATGAACCATTAGGATAAGAACGTTGCCAGTCAGTACCAATGCCTACACCGGGCAAATCAGAAAGATGCTCGCCTACTTCCGCAATTTCTTTGTCTGTCAGATGATTATTTTTTATATAAATTGTAGAAAGAGTATAGGCTCCAGAAATCTTGTTGTAAATTAAAGCCGCTGTTTTCTCACGTGCACTTAATTTAACATGTTCAGAACCAACCTGCTCTTGGATTCTTTTATTAATTAAATTATCATCCTGAGTTTCTCTGACAGATTTAGGAACTTTAGCAGCTTCTTTAGCACTATTTTTTTTATTAGCCAAATAGTAATCAATTACTTGCTGCTGTGTCGGTTTTTCATCTTTAATTGTAATATATTGACTAAGAGAATTTGAAATTGCATAAATGTCTTCACTCGTAGTAGAAACACTTTTGGTATAAGTAATAGCATTTTTAGCTTTATTTCCAACCAATACACGTCCCTTGCTGTCATACATCACTCCGCGAGGAACCTGACTAGAAACTACAGCAGAATTAGATTTTTGCACTTCAGCCTTGAAGCGTGAACCATAGCCAATTTGCAAATAAGCCAGTTGCCCAATTAATGTAGCAAAAAGGACAAAAATAATTCCCAAAATTATCTTCATCCTAATTGGAGTAGAAGCCTGTTTTTTGGAATTATTATTTTTCGTCTTCAGTTTTTTCTTAAAAAAATTCAATTAGACTCATCCTCACTAAACTAGTGTAATTTTAGCAAAAACTAGATAACAAATCTATCGAGATGTTAACGTTTTGAAAAAACTTTAATAGATAACGTGTAAATGACAAGCAATAAACTAGTTATAAACACTTTATGAAAAAATCTTCTGTTAGTTATTCATTTGTAATAAAATATTGGTGGGATAAAAATTATAGAAAGAAGACCAAACTATGACACTTAAATTTCAAATTGGAGTTGACGCTGGCGGAACCCATACTATAGCAATTGCTTATGACTTAGAAGGTCAGGAACTGGCACGTGCTAAAGCTGGACCAGGTCAGGTAAATACAAATTATGACAATGCAATAACCAATATTACCAATGCTATAAACAAGTTAATTGATGAAATCGATGGTGATTGCCAACGTATTTTATGCGGAATAGCTGGCTTATCTGTGATTGGTCATGCTCCGGAAATAGCAGCTGAAATTTCGGCAAAAGCTAATAACTTACCGACTAGAGCAATTACTGATTCCCTTTTAGCTCTTTATAATGGTCTTGAAGGTGAAGATGGTGGTTTAGTAATTGCAGGAACTGGTTCTGTTTTTAATGGTTTGCAAAATGGCAGAATTATCACAACGGGTGGATATGGCTCCATTTTAGGTGATGAAGGATCCGGATATGCCATTGCTCTGTCTGCCTTGAAATCAGCTCTGCTTAGTTGGGACAAACGAGAAGAAAATGAACTAATTCCTATGTTCAATAAATTGTTCAATGTTGACAACCTCAACGACGCTACTGCTAAATTTTATAAAACAGCAAACGCTGACTTTGCTTCTATGGCAGTGAATGTAGCTCAATTAGCCGATAACGGCAATCCTTTTGCATTAAAGGTAATTAAGGAGCAAGCAGAACTTCTTGCGCGTGATATTATTATTGGCATGAATCGTTATGAAAACCCTAAACCAATGAAAATTGCATTAACCGGGTCTGTACTAGCTAACAATCACATGCTGCGAGATTTTCTTGAAGATAAAGTTCGGGAAAAATATCCAGACGCACAGTTTTCAATTTCTAACGGTGAGAATGCACGCGGAGTAATCTTTGATAGAAGCAAAGATTACCGCTATTTCACCAGTCACTAAATCTGCCACAAAAAAGACCAGAACTTTACGTTTTTCATTTTAAGAAAACGTATATGCTCTGGTCTTTTTTATCGAAAATAGTAAAACATTTTTGTAAAGACTGCTAACTATTCCTCTACTTTATTGATCACTACATCAAATTTACCACCAGGTGTTGATATAGTTACTGTTTCGCCTTTTTTCTTGCCTAAAATTGCTTGGGCAATTGGCGAATCATTAGAAATTTTACCATTCATCGGATCTGATTCATCGCTACCAACGATAGTATAGGTTTCTGGTTCATCTTCACCAACTTCCGTATAAGTTACTGTTTTACCCACTGCAACTTCATCTGGATCGCTAGAGTTAGCGTCAACCACATGAGCATATTTAAGCATTTCTTCAACAACGCTAATACGATCTTCTAAATGGCTCTGTTCGTCTTTGGCAGCGTCATATTCAGAGTTTTCAGACAAGTCACCGTATGAACGGGCGACCTTAATTCTTTCAATCACTTCAGGGCGTTTCACGACTTTTAGATTTTTTAATTCTGCTTCCAGTTTTTCTTTTCCTTCAGCAGTCATCGGATAAGATTTTTCAGGCATTAAATTTCCACTCCTTAAAGTTAAATTTCTTTTTGCAAAGATCTATGATATTACTTTAACGATTAATGTCAACCATTAGCGTATTTCTGCTTTAAGCTGCTTTGTGAGACTTGAATCAATAGAATTCACTGCCTCGTTAACAACTGAATCAGTTAATGTATCATTTTCATTTAAAAACGTTAGACGATATGCGAAGCTCTTTTTATCATCGGCAATATGAGACCCACGATATACATCAATGATACGCAAAGCATGAAGGTACTTGCCGCCATTTGCTTTGATAACATCTTCAACTGTTTGATTAGTAACATCTTGATCTACTAGGATAGAAAGATCACGCTCAATCGCAGGGAATTTTGGTGCAGTTTGTGCAGTTGTTTGCGGGTTCAATATTAGTGGCACGATAATATCAAGATCTAATTCATAGCCGTAGATCTCATTTCCTTTCATTGTTTTGCTGGTTTCAGTTACTGGGCGACCAATCATTCCAATCATACCCACATAATTGCCTTTAATATAAATACCAGCTGTTCTTGTAGGGTGCATAGCCATTATTATTTCAGCTTTATATTCAACATCATTTAAATCAATGCCCATTGCTAAAAATAAATTTGTCAGTTGACCTTTAACAAAGAAAAAATCAATTTTTTCATTATCGTGTTGCCAATTTTCAAAGAAAGCGTTACCAGTATAAAGTGTAGCCAAATGCTCATGTTCATTATAGGTATTATTGTCGAAATCATAGACGCGTCCTTGCTCAAAAATTGCCAGTTGATTTTGTTTACGAGCCATATTGTAACCAGCAGCATCAACCAAGCCTGTCATTAAATTTTGCCTTAGAGTTGATCGACTTGAATTCAAAGGCATTTGCACTTTAACAAGTTTCTTGGGTTCTTTTGTAAAAGCAATTGCTTTTTCAGGTGATGTTAATGAATATGAAATTGCTTCTATTAGTCCTTGACCACGAACAATATCTTTAATATGCCTGATTGTTTCTTCAGTCTTGGAATAGCCTCCATGGGTCTCAGCTAAAACTGATTGTGTAGACTTGATATTGTCATAGCCATATAAGCGCCCAACTTCTTCAACCAAATCAGCCGGAATAGAAATATCCCAACGCCTTGCAGGAACATCAACAGTTAAGTCATCACTATTAATTTCTGCCTTGAAATTCAAGCGGGAAAAAATTGTAGCAATTTCTGATGAAGAAATATCGGTACCCAAAACTTTATTTATGTAAGAAATAGTTGTTTTAATTTGTATTGGTTGCCTTTTTTCAGAACTTCCCGTAATCACACCCTCATTTATTTTTCCTGAAGCATCGTTACGTAATAAAAAGGCAGCCATATCTAATGCTTTTGTCGTCGCATCCCAGTTAACGCCTTTTTCATAACGACTAGAAGCTTCTGTCCTGTTAGCGTGACGCAGAGCCGCTTTTCTAATTAAGGTTGGATCAAAAATAGCAGACTCTAACAAAACATCAGTAGTATCAGCTTCAATTTCAGAATTAAGACCGCCCATAACTCCGGCCATCATCACAACTTCTTCACCATTTGTTATAACAATGTCATTAGGATCAAGATCAACTTCTTTATTGTTTAAAAGTGTCAATTTCTCGTTCTTATTAGCTTTTCTAACCACTAACTTATTTGTTTTAAAAGCACGAGCATCGTAGCTGTGCATTGGCTGGCCGGTTAAAAGCATAATATAATTTGTTACGTCAACAACATTATTAATGGGTCTAATGCCGGCATTCCAAAGCCGCCTTTGAAGCCAAAGCGGGCTGTCCCCTATTTTCACATTACTGATTTTGCGTAAATAGAACTTAGGTGCAAGCTCAGGATCAACATCTACTGTAAAATCTTGGGTCCAGTCCGGACCATCTTCTTTGAGAGTTATGTCTTCAACTCTGACAGGTGTGTCAATAATAGCACCAACCTCATAAGCTGAGCCTTCCATTGATAACGTATCAGCGCGATTAGGAGTAATGTCAAAGTCAAAAATATAGTCATCCATTCCTAGAGGTTCAAAGGCTGATTGCCCCGGTTTTAAGTCTGCATCTTGCGGAAAAACATAAATACCATTGGCATATTTTTCAGGGACGACATTATCAGGAAATCCTATTTCCTGTAAACCGCAAATCATTCCATTTGATTCAATTCCACGTAATTTACTTTTTTTAATTTTTACATTATTGGCAATCCTGGCTCCAGGTAAAGCCACCACTACATCTTCTCCTGCGGCAACATTTGGTGCACCACAAACAATTTGATGAGTCTCACTTTCACCAACATCAACATGAGTTAAATTTAGATGAGTACCAGCAACAGGTTCACAGTCAATAATATGGCCCACAACCATTTTTTTCATACCTTCTTCAGGATGTTTGACTTCAGCTATTTCAACACCTGTACGTGTTATCTTTTCAGCTAAATCCTTGGGATCTTGGTCTAACTCAATAAAATCTTTTAACCAATTGTATGAAACTAGCATTTATCTTTCCTCCCTGCTGAATTGTTCTAAGAAACGGACATCATTAGTATAGAAATCACGGATATCATCTATACCATATTTAAGAATGGCAAAACGATCTAATCCCACGCCAAAGGCAAAACCGCCATAAACATTAGGATCAACTCCAGCATTTTGCAAAACGTTGGGGTGAACCATTCCAGCACCTAAAACTTCTATCCAACCAGTATATTTACAAATGGAGCAGCCTTTGCCATTGCAATTAAAGCAGGAAACATCCATTTCAACTGATGGCTCAGTAAAAGGAAAGTAGCTGGGACGCAATCGGGTTTCACGATCTTGACCGAAAATATGCTTAGCCATTAACTCTAAAGTTCCCTTTAAATCACCCATTGTAATATTTTTATCAACTACCAGACCTTCCATTTGCATAAACTGATGTGAGTGAGTAGCATCATCGTCATCACGGCGATACACTTTACCTGGTCCTACCATCTTTAAAGGACCCTTGGCAAAGTCATGTTTTTCTAATACACGAGCTTGGTCTCCAGAAGTCTGAGAACGTAATAAATCTTCAGCATCTATATAAAAGGTTTCTTGCATGTCTCTTGCCGGGTGATCTTTTGGTAAATTCATCATTTCAAAGCAGTAGTGGTCTGTTTCAATTTCTGGTCCTTGTACTACTTTATAACCCATACCAATAAAATATTTTTCAAGGTCATCCAAAATAATATTGATGGGATGCTTGGCACCTAAGTGCATTTCCCGTCCAGGTAAAGTGACATCTATTTTTTCTTTTTCCAGCTGCTCTTCGACTAAGGCCTCTACAATCTCAGTTTTAGCATCATCAAGCTTATTGTTAAAAAGATCACGCAGTTTATTAACTCTTTGTCCAACTTCACGGCGATCACTGGGATCAATATCTTTCATGGAATGAAGAATGGTTGTCAATTCACTTTTACGACCAGTTAATTTAACGCGAACGTCATTTAACTTTTCTTCATTTTTAGCCTTATCGATCTCATCAAGACCTTTTTCACGCAGTTCTTTTAACCTGTCAAATAAGTCCATAAAACTTTTCCTTTCAAATCAAACAAAAAAGCTTCATCCCTAAAGGGACGAAGCTTCGCGGTACCACCCTAGTTTGGACTCAGAAAGCCCACACTCATGTTTCGATAACGGTGAATACCGGAATGGATTAGATTCTACTAGTAAGATGAAATTCACAGTTCCGTTTAAACCTTTCTTTCAGCTCAATAAAAAGGTCTCTCTGACTAAATGATCGCTGCTACTAGTCTTACTCTTTGTAATTAGTTAATAGAATATATCTTTTTTAAAAAACATGCAAGAGGATTAGACAAATTAGACCCATTTATCGGCCCAACCATGAATTTGATCAAAAACGGGCTTTAATTCTTCACCCTTTTGTGTCAGACTGTAAGAAATAATCTTTGTTTTACCATCAACTGAACGGTTAACAATATCTTCTTTTTCTAATTCTTTTAATCTTTCAACTAAAACACGGTCAGAGCAAGGCAACACGCATTGTGCTAAGTCTTTAAAGCGCATATAATCTCCGGCACAGAGTGAACTAATAATTAAACCGTTCCACTTTTTACCAATAATTTTAAATGCGTTAATAAAATGTTTACAGTACTCATAATTAGGAGCACCACAACCAGCACAATTTTTGTCCTTAATACCTTGAGGCATGATACTGTCCCTCCCACAAGAAAGTGTCTGTTTCGCCTTTTATTATATTAAATATACTTACTAAAAACAAGCATTAAGAGTTAAGAGAAATAGTAAATAATGATGCCTGCAGCCACAGCAGCGTTTAAAGATTCGGCTTGACCTTTGATGGGAATATATAGTTTCTGATCACAGATTTCTGCTACCTCTGAAGTAACGCCATGTGCTTCGTTACCAATAACAATACCAACTTGCGGTACTTTTTTAAATTCTGGTAATTCCTTGGCGTTTTTATCTAACATACTTGAATAAATTGGTATGGTATTATCTTGCATTTCTTTTATAACTGTTAACAAGCTTTCCGTAATTACATTGATATGGAATTGACTGCCCTGCATTGCGCGCTGAGTTTTGGGATTATAGATGTCAACACTTTCAGGGGATAAAACAACACCATTAAATCCCGCTGCATCTGCAGTTCTAATGATTGTTCCCACATTTCCAGGATCTGCCAGATGATCTAACAATACCCACTTACCAAAATCAAAATGGTAGTTTTGCGGTTGACCAATTTTTAATACCATGAAAATATTTTGAGAATTTTTTGTACTTGCAAGATGGTGAGCAACGGACAAATTGATTATGACGGTTTTTTTGCTGGTCACTAGTTGGGGAAAAATATCTTTGATCTCAGCTAAAGCTTCCTCAGTCCCTAAAAGATACTCGTGGCTTTTTTTGGCTTTGAAAGCCTCTGTAACCAAGTGAAAGCCTTCAATCATATATAAGCCATTTTCTTGTCGATATTTTTTTTGTTTTAATTTAGTTAAATTTTTTATTAGCTTATTATTTACGGAACTTATTTGTTCAGACATCTAAATCTCTTCTTTCATCTTTATCAATATATTATTTTAATTTCAAGCTGATAAAATGTTAAAATCAAGAAAGCAGGACTAGGAAGGATTATTATGGGATTTTTTAACAAGCACAAGAATAAAAGAAAAAGCAATCCGACCAATGATTTAAGAGAAACTTGGCAACTAACCGTTTCAGGTATTGTCCAGGGCGTGGGTTTTCGTTGGAGTGTTTTAAATCTTGCGCAAAAAATGGAAATGACTGGCAATGTTCGTAATAACAATGACGGAACAGTCACAATTACTTTACAAGCTGAATTAAACCGAGTCAATCAATTTTGTGCTGAATTACCCAAAAATATTTCTCAATTTGCGCGCATTTCAAATATTAAAAAAGAAAAACTAACAAAAGTAAGCAAAATGAATGGTTTTCATGTATCATATTAGTTATTGGCAAAAAATAATAATTGGGTGAATTTAATGAAAAAATTTCGCAGATATATCGGATTAATTAGTGTTTGTCTGGCAGTCATGCTGTTTGTGACTGCTTGTGCACAAAATGGTGGAGTTAACAAGCCTCCAACAGGCTTTATATACGGGTCAATCTATAAATTTATCGGTAAACCCATGCAAAACATCATGCTCTACTTCTCAAATATCATAGGTGGAGCTAATGGGGCTGGCTGGGCCATTATCATAATGACATTTGTAGTGAGAATGATTCTCTTGCCCTTAATGCTTAATCAGCAAAAGAAATCAACTACCCAGCAAGAAAAAATGGCGCGCTTGCAACCGCAGATGAAGCTAATCCAGGATACTATGAAGCGCAAAGATCTAAGCCAGGACCAACAAATGACATTGGCTGGCTGGCAACGTGAACTATATTCCAGTAATCACTTGTCATTAACAGGTGGGATGGGGTGTTTGCCATTAATTATCCAGTTTCCAATTATGATTGGAATTTATGATGCAGTGATGTACTCACAAAGCTTAGCTAGTTCTTCATTCTTTGGCATTTCATTAAGTAGCAGATCCATCTCGGTGACTGTTATCGCAACTATTTTTGCATTCTTACAAGGTTACCTTTCACTTGTTGGCATACCGCAGGAGCAAAAAAAGCAAATGCAGTCAATGATGCTCATGAATCCTATTATGACGCTCTTTATTTGCCTCTCGGTTTCTGGATCCGTTGCTTTATATTGGGCAGCTGGTAACGTGTTCTCTGTCATCCAGCAACTGATTGTATCCTTTATCATTATGCCTAAAGTTAAAAAAGAAGTTGATGAGGAATTAAAACGTGAACCTATCAAGGAAGTAGTAACAAAAGAAAAAGTAGACGAGCTTCTTAATGTTAAAACGGCTTCTCCGGTTCAGTCTGAGCAAACAAAAGAATTACACAAAAACTTGCGTAATCGCAACAAAGGAAAGCAGCAAAGACGGCCCTAGTTGTTTTATTGGGTTCCAAAAGCGATCCAACTTTCAGGCTCATATATAAATTAAGAAGTAAAAAGACCTTTTAAGTCTATATTTGATTACAATGAACAAATAATCAATAGACTTAAAAAGGTCTTTTTACTTAGTTTCTTTTTTATCTTCCTTTGCTTTTTCAGCTTGTTCACGGTTATGAAGTTTTTTGGATTGAGCTTTTGTAAGTGCCGGAAATTCCATTATAAACTGACTGCCTTGACCTTCTACGGATTCAACACTGATTTTTCCATGATAACTGGTAACCAATTTTTGAGCAATTGATAAACCTAAACCATTGCCACCTTTTTCTCTTGTTCTGGCTTTATCAACTCTGTAAAATCTGTTGAAGATTTTGCTTTGCTCCTTTTCAGAAATACCTTCACCAAAATCTTGGACTATAATATGTACATCATCTTGTGATAATCCAGCCGAAACGTTCATTTCCTTGCGGTCTGTGGAATATTTAACACCATTATCAATTAAAATAACAAGTAATTGCTCCAGGTGTCCTTGATAAATCTGGATTTCCGTGTCGAGAGGTAAATCGTCCATGTCCAGTCTGATAATAAAATCCTTGTGAACAAGTGACATATCACCGACAACCCGCTTAAGGACATCAGAAACCTTGGTAACAGCATTGGGATACTGCACATTGATTTGTTCTGCACGCGTTAAATCCAGCATTTCTTGAATTAAATGTTGCATTCTTTTAGCTTCTTGTAAAGAGGCATCTATTGATTCTTCCAAAATCTCCGGATCATCTTTACCCCAACGTTTGAGCATGTTTAAATGACCTTCAATTACTGCAACAGGAGTGCGGAGCTCATGAGAAACATCACCCACGAATTCTTTTTGCTGATCAATATAACGTTGCATTCGATCTAACATTTGGTTAAAAGAAACTGCTAATTCTTGCAATTCATCATGACGATGAAAATCCTTGATTCTCACTGTACTATTGGGATCATCATTAACTTCCATAGCAACTCGTGACATTTCTTTCACAGGCTTAACAATGTCCCTAACAATTATATAAGCTACCAAGGTAAAAAATACAATGGCGATTAAAGAAATTCTCACCATCCACTTTAAAAGGTCTTTCATTAACCCATTATAGTAGGTCATTTTATTAGCAACAACAATATATCCTGTCACTTTTCCTGAATGAGCAGCCCTAACCTTTTGATAAGTGATTAATTCTTGTTTATGATTTTTATTAACGCGCGTCATCTCATAGTCACTTTTTATTTTTTTAAAAGGTAAAAGTTTGCCACCATTATCAAAGACATCCTCTTGTCTAAGATTATAAACGACTACGCTCAAATCAGGGTTTGTTAGTGATGACAACAAGTCGTCATTAAAAGCACTGCTTTTGCGTTCGTCAGAACCTATCGGAGGATTGCCTTTTAATACTTCTCTGGTCGATGGTGTTAATGCAGGAACAACGTTTGCAATTTCTAATTGATTTGGAATTCTGTTCAAACTACTATTGAGTTTGCTTACCATCTCATTTGATGTTTCCTTTTGCTGGACCATAGATTGCTGTCCAACAAATGAATATATTATTACGGAAAATACAATAAAAGAGACCATAATCGTCAAGGCAACGACACTTACCCACCGTAATACAAGCGATGAGTGCTTGGTCTCTTTTTGTGATCTCTTTTTACTTCTTTTCATCATCCTCATCTCTTACCATGTAGCCAGTTCCACGAACCGTCTTGATATATGATTGTCTGCCAGGAACGTCTATTTTATTGCGTAAATATCGTACATAAACTTCGACAACGTTAGTTTCGATATTTGAACCGGGTCCCCAAATTTTTGCGAGCAACTGATCACGGCTAACAACGTTGTTCTTATTCTTAATCAAGGTCATGAGCAAGTTATATTCACGCTTAGTTAAATCAACAGCTTTACCATCGCCACGACGAACAATTCTATTAGCAGTTTCGATAGTAAGATCCTTAAATTTTACCACCTTCTTCTCAACGGAATCGTCTGAAGCGTCTTTCTCAATTTTTACTCTGCGTAAAACTGCGCGTAAGCGAGCTAAAAGTTCTTCAATTGCAAATGGCTTAACAATATAATCGTCAGCTCCATGATCAAGACCAGAGACACGGTCAATGACAGAATCGCGTGCAGTCATCATAATGATTGGTGTGCTCTTAACTTGACGGACTCGACGGGCAATTTCTAAACCGTTAAGATCAGGAAGCATAAGATCTAGCAGAATAGCATCAAAATCTTCTTTCAAAGCTAAATCTAAGGCCTTGCGACCATTACTTTCAACCACAGTATCATATTTTTCATGTTTTAATTCCAATTCCACAAAACGCGCCAAATTTTTTTCATCTTCAACAATTAATATTCTTGCCATTTTTCGTCATCCTTTTAAAACTTAATTTTGATTAATTTAATTTAATTCTTGTCAACAAGTAAAGCATACTTTAAAAATGCTTTTAAAACAAGATTAAAAACCAGCATTTCAACAATACTGATTTCTAATTATATTTAATTATTCTTATTTAACTAATTGTGGTTCTCATTATTTTCTTTAAATAAATCTTTTAATTTAGCAAAGGCAGGGTTTATTTGTTCCTTTTCTTTCTTATCAAATTCATCTTCTGAAATCACAGCCCAACCTTTTCCTTCGGGATAAATATTTTGTTCTCTTTCTTCTGCAGTCAAAATTGTAGTTGGGATATGTAGTAAAATATTGTCTTCAATTGCTTTTTGCAAGTTAATAACTTCATTTTTCACTTTTACGATCGGGATGTCACTTTCATCAATTTCTTCTTTAGCCACATCTATATCAGTATAATTTTCACTAAAGTGAAAATTTTCTGTATATTCAACGGGATTCAAACTGCGGCTAGAAGGAACAATCAAACTGGCTTGCACTTGAAAGTCTCCGGTAACATATGGTTGATTGTAAAACGCATCACCTGAGACTATTACATTATCAACTTGATAAACTAAACCGTGACTTCGCTTAATAAATTCCTCTGTTAATTCAAGCTCGCATTCAATATGAGTCAGAGGTTCATTACTATTTTTTATTTGAGTAAAATTTAAAGTTAACATTTAGACCTCCAGCGGACGTTGTCCAAAGTTTTGATCAACCGCCATAAGTTGTTCAAAAAAGCGATCAACACGTAATTGTAATTTCATCGAACCATTTTTAGTATTTTTTTGATCAACCTTCGAAATAATATTTGCGGAAGTCTTTTTTCTGATTTCTTTAAGATATTTTCTCCCGAGTCTGCTGTAGCCTAGAAGTAAAAGCGATTCATGGTTAAAACTGTCAATCATGTCTTCCTGAGTTACATTTAAAAGCGTATACAGGCTTAGACGGCGCAAGCGAGAATACGTATAACGCTTTGACTTAACTCTTCGCAAAAATTCCGTAAAAGTTTGTGCTGCATGAATTTCATGTTTCATTTTATACTCAAGGCCTTCACTCATTTGGTATATTTTTCTCAATTCTGAAACTGAAGAAGATTCCAACTTATACTTCAAGAATGGAAACAACAGATTCCAATTTGGATAATTTTTCTGCTGAAATAAAAGCTGTACCTCTTTTTTAGGAAGCCATTGTTCTAAAGTATAATTAGTTTCATTATGGAGAATCATATTTCGAATTGCACTGGCGCTTTGAACAACTTTATTGCTCTGCAAGACATCATCATGACCGGCACCAATCCGATTAACTGGATGCAAAACTATGGGCGTACCCAAATTATGATTAGCAACAGCATAAGCCAAAGCAAGAATCGCATTGGGCTCACTAACTTCATGACCAACTTCTCTTGCGACCATTTGATTATATTGGGTTGAATAAGTTTGACTGTAATCATTAAAGTCCATGTGACTTTGTGGAATTTCAGCAATCTTACTACCTAAATAAGCATAATTTTGTGTAGCGTCTTCAACACCAAAAATTAAGTCAGTGACGCCGACTTTGACTAATTGGTCGATACTGCCAAGTGCAAACAAATCAGCTGGTTCAACCGAAGTGGAAAATGGCAGTTCAAGTACTACATCAGCACCACTTTCAAGCGCTGCCTGCGCACGAGACCATTTATCCATAATTGCCATTTCTCCACGCTGAACATAATTGCCTGACATGACAACAATGATCGGGTCTTTACTGCCTGCAATATAGCGAGCCTGATTCATTAAAAATTCATGCCCACTATGGAAGGGATTGTATTCCGCAATGATCCCTACTACACTCATGGTTAGCTAATCTTCCTTTAATTCTAATTTTTTGCCGTTAACCCACAGTTTTTCAACATTGTAAAAATCACGTGCATCTTCAGTAAAAACATTTACAACTACATCGCCTAAATCGAGCAGAAGCCAATTTGATTCACTCGTGCCTTCAACGCGATAATCATAATAATTAACCTTATGAGCTTCATCAATGATAGCATTAGCTATAGCATGTAATTGTCTGTTTGAACCAGCACTGGTCACAACATAGTAATCAGCTAAAATACTATGTCCTTGCATATCGTAAGCCGCAGTATCTTCTCCATGCCGATCACTAATTGCCTTTAGAGTAAAAGCCAATATTTCTTTACTAGTCAATTTTTCTCCTTATTCTTTAATACCCCAAACATTATAAGCGTCTAAAGTACGTGGATAAATTTTATTTCTTTTCTCAATTAAAAATTCAAGAGTATGTGCTAATTGATAGCCGACTCCCCTGTCAATATTAGCATAAGTTATTTTACGCGCTTCTTCAACTCCTGGAAACGACCTGCCAGGTTCAATATAATCAGCCATAAAAACAATTTTATCTAAAGTCGTCATTTCAACATCAGCTGTTGTATGCCTGCGTACTGCCGTTAAGATTTCTGTATCAGTAATTTTCAGATCTCTCTGGATAAAATATGTACCTACAATGCCATGCCAAATGCTTCGGTTCCAACTTAACAGATCTTGATCAAAACCCTTCGTTTTAATAACTTCGCGATATTCCTTAACTGAAACTTGTTTTGCATAATCATGTATAAATCCGGCTAATGCAGCTTTATCTGCATCATATTGGTTTAACTCTGCTAATCTTTTAGCAGTTCTGCTAACTCCAATACAATGCTCAAAACGGTCTTCAGTCATATTACTTTTTTCTTTAGCCACAATTTCAGCACTAGATAAAGTTGAATAAGTTTTTTTGAAAAATAAATCATTCATGATATAAGCCTTTTTTCTGGATATAATTTCTTACTGTATCAGGTACCAGGTATCTAATTGAGCCCCCAATCGCAATAGTTTGCCTCACAAGGCTAGAACTAATTGCAATGGCAGGAACATCAACCCAAATCATTGGTAATTTAGCTTTTTGGGGATAGCCAGCTCTTTGAACTCCGACAAGAGTTGCCAGTTGAGCCAATTTAGTAGGCTCTTTCCACTCACCTAAATTATTAACTTGATCGCTGCCCATAATCAAGTAATAATGATTTTCAGGTTGAGATTCACGTAAATATCTTAAAGTATCAACCGTATACGAAACTCCTCCACGATATAATTCAAATAATTTTACTTGAAACCGAGGATTATCCTGAGTACCTAGCTCAAGCATATTTGCACGATCTTGGGCAGAAACTACTGGCCGATCCTTTAATGGAGGAACATTGGTGGGAATAAACCAAACTTCATCAAGATGAAGTTTAGTCAATACTTGCTCCGCTACAATTAAATGACCTAAATGAATTGGATTAAAAGTTCCACCAAAAATACCGATTTGACGCCCCTTTTTAGGCTCTATTTTTTCTTCGGCTACTTCAACAGTTGGCGTTTTTTGATAATTCTTAGCAATAGCAATCATTATATCCTCTAAATTAATGCACGTCTAATACCTAAACCAATTTGATCTGGTGTATATATTCTAACCAAACAATTTGCAGGGATAGTAACAAAACCTATCCCACCAAAAAGCAAATCACTTTTTTCTTTAGTATGATATTCCTTTCCTTTTAAAGGTGGCAACTCATCACTTTGTGATGGTGGAGCAAGTAATTCGCCAAGGTGTTTGGCATAGAAACTATCAGCATTTTCCGTTTTAGTCCTGTGAATATATAATCCCCGTGATGCATAAACCGTAAAACTGGCTTTATCTCCTTTTAAAAAGTCCACTCTGCCTAATCCAGCTAA
Source organism: Lactobacillus kimbladii (assembly GCF_014323605.1). Taxonomy (GTDB): domain Bacteria; phylum Bacillota; class Bacilli; order Lactobacillales; family Lactobacillaceae; genus Lactobacillus; species Lactobacillus kimbladii_B. The sequence continues at coordinate 23,708 of NZ_SCMB01000005.1, forward strand.
AAATAAAGTGTTACCTGGATTAAGCTGAAAAGTTACAGGCTTAAGCTGCTTTTGCGGTGAAATCAAACTCAATTCCTGAGCATTCAAACGCGTAGCCAGTTGATTTTCCGTTATTATACCCGGTGTGTCAACTAAAAAATGACCATTTGCCAGAGGAATATCAATCTTATCAAGTGTTGTACCCGGAAAGCGGGAAGTGGTGATTAAATTTTGGATGTCACCCATCTGGTCAATAACTGCATTAAGAAGGGTGGATTTGCCTACATTAGTCGTTCCTACAAAATAAACATCTTGATCATGTGAGTTTTGATCTAAATACGCTATCAGTTCTGGCAAATTAGTCTTGCTTTTTGCACTTACCAGAAATATTTTTTTAGGATATAACCCAATTCGATTGGCTTCTTGCCGCATCCAATCCTTTATTTTGCTTTGACGCGAATTTTGCGGGAAAAGATCGAATTTATTGCCAACAAGAATAAAATCATTCTTTCCAATAAAGCGTTTAATTGCTGAAAGCAAGGAGTTGGTGAAATCAAATAGGTCTACAACATTTACAATTAAGGCTTTCTTCTCTGACAAGGAATTTAATAATTTTAAAAAATCATCATTGTCAGATTCGACTGGCATAATTTCATTATAATGACGCAAGCGAAAACAACGCTGGCAATAGATATCATTGCCCTCATCTTCACTTTCTCTTGCCTGTTTCAAACGGGAAGCGGGTAAAAATCCTGCTTCTTCAGGACTATCTGATTGAAGAACAGCACCGCAACCGATACAAATAATTTGGTCATCCATTTTTTAATGTCTCCTTAAATGTAACTGGGTGTGAAAGACTTAAAAAGAAAAAAATAATTTTCTCAAAAAAACGATTAATACGTGTATTCCACTTATCAGTTTGAATAAGCGGTTTTACTAATACTGATTCTACACCAGCCAAGTTTCCTGCCTGTATATCTGTGATTAACTGATCACCAACCATCATGACCTGGTCTTTTTTTAATCCCATTCTTTTTCTTTTTTTTGTTATAGCAAAGGGCAATGGCTTTTTCGACTTGGCTACAAAGTCAATATGATAAGGATTTAGAACTTTGCCCACTCTTTCAGCATTGTTATTGGAAATCACAACTAACTTAATATTGGCTTGTGCTAATTTTTTATTTAGATTATTCATTTTTGCAGCAGTTTCGAACTCATTCCAAGCTAAAAGAGTATTGTCTAAATCTGAAAAAACAGCTTTGATACCTATTTGCTTTAGCACTTTAATATCTAAATGATAAATCGTGTCAATTGTATAGTGTGGTCTGAATAACATTCAATTTCCTTCTTATCTATCATTGCACTAGTTTAATATACCAAATTATCTACTGCAAGTGCTAAATTTCGACATAAAAAAACGGCGCCATAAGCGCCATTTTTGGTTAATTTAAAGCCTTTTTAGCAGTTTCTGCTAATTTTGCAAAAGTCTTTGAATCGTTATAAGCAATATCAGCTAACATCTTACGGTTAATATCAACACCAGCTAATTTCAAGCCGTGCATTAACTTAGAATATGAAATATCATTTTGTCTTGCTGCAGCATTGATTCTGGCAATCCATAACTTTCTGAAGTCACTCTTGCGTTTTCTTCTGTCACGAAACGCATATCTGTAAGATACAAATAATTGTGTACTTGCAGCTTTAAATTGCATATGCTTTGCGCCACGGTAACCCTTGGCAAGCTTCATAATCTTTTTACGACGTTTACGTGTAACTGTTCCACCCTTAACTCTTGGCATCTAAAATTCCTCCTAAATATCGTTTTATATATTTGATTAACGCATTTGAGAGAGCATCTGTTTGATGCGCTTCAAGTCACTGCGTGAAACCATTGCAGCCTTTCTCAAATGACGACGTTGTTTCTTAGTCTTGCCGTGGAAACGGTGGCCGGTAAAAGCGTGATGACGCTTTAATTGACCAGAAGCAGTTCTCTTAAAACGCTTAGCAGAAGCGCGGTGGGTTTTCATTTTTGGCATTTTCTAATTCCTCCAAATTAACTAATTATTTTTGTCACTCTTCGGAGCGAGCATTAAGAACATTGAACGGCCTTCCATCTTGGGTTTGCTAATTACAGTAGCAATATCAGATGTGGCTTCAGCCATTTTTTCCAACACTTCACGACCTAGTTCCTTATGAGTGATTGCTCGACCTCTGAACCTGATCGAAACGCGGACTTTAGCACCCTCTTTGGTGATAAACTTACGCGCATGTTTTAACTTGGTGTTAAAATCGTTACCCTCAATCGTTGGACTTAAACGGATTTCTTTTACACTAACCGTTTTAGACTTTTTCCGAGATTCTTTAACCTTCTTTTGTTGCTGGAAACGGTATTTACCATAGTCCATGATACGAGCAACAGGTGGCTTGGCATTAGGCGAAATTAGAACTAAATCTAAATTTGCAACACTTGCTTGGCGTAAAGCCTCAGTTTTAGTAACAACACCAACTTGTTCACCATCTTCATTAATTAAACGAACTTCGCGAGCGCGAATTTGATCGTTCAATATCAAATTCCTTGGAATAATTCTTCACCTCCGTGTTAATCTGAGGACAAGAAAAAGACGGGTAAACTTTACCCGCCCTTAATCAACAGAAAATATCGATCAGCCTAGAGGTCAACTTAACTTAGGCGAGAAGCGGGAAGCTTCTTCTTGTTCTCAACTTTCGTAATTATACTCGTCTTTTGCGAATGTGTCAATAAGATAAGTTTTCATACTTTGCTTTATGCTAAACGTTTATTGAGTCTATTACCGATAACGGATAGGGAAAAGCAAACAATAAAGTACAAAAGTGTTAAAGCAGCAAACATTGGTACGATGTAATTGGCATTTTGACCATAAATAACCTGTGCGTGTTGCATTAATTCAGGTACGACAATGATAGTTGCTAATGACGTATCCTTAACCAAAGATACAAACTGACCAATAATAGTAGGTATCATGTGCCGATATGCCTGTGGCAAAACAACGTGCCACAGTGCTTGCACAAATGTCATTCCTGTAGACCTTGCCCCTTCAATTTGACCTACGGCAACTGACTGAATACCTGAACGCACAATTTCGGCGATCATGCTGGATTCAAAGATTGTCATTGCAATAATCGCTGACAAAATTGCTCCAGGTCTCAAACCAATATTGGGCAACCCAAAATAGGTAAAGAAGATAATTAATAATAAGGGTAAGTTTCTAACAATATCTATAAGGAAACCAACAATTGCGGAAATAAATTTAATTTTGGCATAGCGAATTATTCCCAGCACTGATCCGAAAATAAAACTTAATACAATGGCGAAAACTGAAATAAATAATGTGACTGCTAGCCCCTTTAACAGAAAACCGAAGTTTAACCATGATAGGGCATTAATCCATGTTTGCATTTTGTCGCCTCCCTACGCCATTTTCTTTTCTAGGTATTGCATATAATAACTTAACGGCATAGTAATTATTAAATAGAGCACACCGATTACGAAATAACTGTTAATAGTATCAAAAGTCACAGAAGCAATTGCATTAGCTTGATACATTAGATCAAAACCCGCCACAAAAGCTAAAATTGACGAATCTTTGATTAAATTGACAAATTGATTACCTAATGGTGGAATAACAATTTTAAAAGCCTGGGGAAGAACTACATAGCGCATAGCTTGCTTATAAGTCATCCCCGTAGATCTGGCACCTTCCATTTGGCCTTGAGAAACAGACTGAATACCAGAGCGAATTATTTCTGCAATAAATGCTGAGGTATACAAGAATAAGCCAATTGTACCTGCAGTAAAGCCGTCTATTTTGACAAAATATTTTGGAACTATTAAGTAAAAGAACATTACAATAATCAATAATGGAATATTACGAAAAATTTCAACGTAAATTCTACCGATTTTATTTGCCGCTTTATTAGGAATAACCTCTAAAAGGGCTATTAAAACTCCGAAAATCAGGCTAAATATTAATGTTAAGAGGCTTGATAAAATAGTCCAGCCAAAACCTGAAACTAGTTGACTACTAAAATTATTAAAGATACGAATCATTTAATATACATCTCCTTATAGTTAAAACCAGGTACTTGGCCGAACCACTTTTTAATTAAGCGATTGTATTCTCCACTCTTTTGAATTTTATCAATCGCTCGATTTATAGCTCTGTGAAATGGTTCTTGATTTTTATTTACTGCAATACCATAAGGTTCTTTAGTATAAGTTCCTCCAGTTACTTCAAGGCTCCCGGGACTCTGTGCGGCTAAACCATATAAAATCCCATTATCACTAGTCAAAGCATCACCTTGATGCGACTTTAAAGCAGAGACTGCTTGACCATAGTCTTGCATAGCAACAACTTTAGCTCTGGGCGCAACTTTCTTTACTGCCTCAACAGAATTATCGCCAACAATCCCAATTACAGTTTTGCCATTAAGATCACTTGGCTTTTTAATTTTTGATCCTTTAGGGACAAGAAATGATTTACCAGCCTGAAAATACGATTTGGAAAAACTAATTACTTGTGCTCTTTCAGGAGTAATTGTCAGAGTGGCAATTACCGCATCAACGTTACCATTTTTCAATAAAGGTATTCTCGACTGTGAAGTGGCAAGCGTAAAGCGAGCCTGCCCTTTAGAACCTAAAATTTCTCTAGTAATGGCTTTGGCCATATCAATATCAAAGCCCTTTTCTTTATCATCTCTAATATCGATTAGACTAAAAAGTTTTTTGTCACCTTCAACTGCCCAAGTAATGGTATTGGACGAGCGCACATTTTTCAAAGCTGACTGGTCAGTGACACTATTGCCACAAGCAGATAAAAGGAACATTCCCAAAAATAGCGAGATTGAGCAAATTAATTTTTTCATGATATTGCCCCCTCTTAATGCGCTATTATCTTGCTTAAAAATTGTTGCGCCCGCTCTGTTTTCGGCTGTTTAAAGAAGGATGAACTGTCATCATCTTCAACAATTTGACCCTGATCCATAAAGATGACCCGGTTGGCAACTTCTTTGGCAAAACCCATTTCGTGGGTAACGATCAGGGAAGTCATATCACTAGAAGAAGTAATCTTTTTAATTACCTGTAAAACTTCATCAATCATCTCTGGGTCAAGTGCTGAAGTTGGTTCATCAAAAAGCAATAATTTAGGATGCATCGCTAAAGATCGAGCAATCGCCACGCGCTGTTTTTGACCACCAGATATTTGGGCTGGCATATTTTGGGCTTTATCAGCCACTCCAACCATATCAAGTAAATGCATTGCCTGCTTTTTATTTTCAGCTTCAGGCATATGACTGACAATTCGTGGTGCCAGCATCACATTTTCCAAAACATTTTTGTTCTTATAAAGATTAAAGTGTTGGAAAACCATACCGACATCCTGGCGCAACCTATTTGAGTCAGTCTTTGGATTGGACAAATCCTGGTTATTAACTATCAGCTTTCCACCCTGGATTGACTCTAAGCGGTTTATTGTTCTAATAAGCGTACTCTTACCGGAACCGGAAGGTCCGATTAAAACAACAGTTTCGCCTTTATCGATTTGTAAATTAATACTATGCAACGCGTGAAATTTGCCATAAAATTTCTGCACGTCATGAAATTCTACCATTGACATAATATTGCTCCTTTTTAGCAGTCGTAATTTAACTATCCAACTCAATTTTTAGCAATTGATTAATTAATCAAAAGTGCATCCCGTCAACACTACATTTTGTTACTCGACGTGCAAATTTTAGCGGTTTTTACATTTAAGGTCTAAGTTATCAAATTATTCCTGCAATCTATTAAATTAAACTTATCTTTACTATTTTTTACTCGATTATTTTTCACGTGAATATGATTTAACATCCTGTTCAATTTCACGAATAAATTCATCAAAGCTCATGGCTACTTCTTCTTCAGTGCCGTAGCGACGAACATTAACACCATTGTCCTTTAATTCCTTGTCACCTAAAACAAGAGTATATGGTACTTTTTGTGTTTGTGACTCACGAATCTTGTAACCTAATTTTTCATTACGCAGATCTGCTTCGGCTCGAAAACCACGTTTATTAAGTTCATCGCGAACTTTTTTGGCGTAATCTGAATGGGCATCCAAATTTACTGGAATTATTTCTACCTGAACTGGAGCCAGCCAAGTTGGAAAAGCACCCTTGTAAATTTCAATCAGGTAAGCAATGAAACGCTCCATAGTACCTACAATTCCGCGGTGAATCATAACTGGTCTGTGCTCTTCACCATCTTGACCAACATAGGTTAAGTTAAATCTCTCAGGAAGCATGAAATCTAGTTGAATTGTGGACATTGTTTCATCTGCACCTAAAGCAGTCTTAGTTTGAATATCAAGTTTAGGGCCGTAAAAAGCAGCTTCACCTTCTGCTTCAACATAGTCAAGTCCCATGTCATCCATTGCCTTTTTCAGCATTGACTGACTTCTCTCCCACATTTCATCATTGGCAAAATACTTTTTAGTATTCTTCGGATCACGATAGGAAAGTCTGAAGTAGTAATCAGTGATGTCAAAATCTTTGTAAACGTCTAAAATTAGAGTCAAAATCTTTGAGAATTCACTTTGAACTTGATCTAAGGTCACAAATGTATGACCGTCATTTAAAGTCATTTCTCGTACACGTTGCAGTCCTGACAGAGCACCAGATTTTTCATATCTGTGCATCATGCCCAATTCGGCAATTCGAATTGGCAATTCACGGTATGAACGAATGTGATGCTTGTAAATTTGAATATGTGAAGGACAATTCATTGGTCGCAGTTCAAGCATTTCACCGTCACCCATATCCATTGGTGGGAACATGTCGTCACGATAGTGTGCCCAATGTCCAGAAGTCTTATAAGCATCAACATTCATTAAAACTGGGGTATAAACGTGTTGGTATCCGTCAGCGACTTCCTTGTCGATAATGTATCGTTCAACAACGCGGCGAATTGTGGCACCTTTTGGCATCCAGTAAGGTAAACCTGCACCAACTTTGGGATCAACAAAGAATAAATCAAGATCACGACCAATTGTTCTGTGATCACGTTCTTTAATTTCTTCACGCCGTTTAATGTCTGCGTCTAAGTCAGCCTTTTTAAAGAAGGCCGTACCGGAAATTCTTTGGAGCATCGGGTTAGAAGACTGACCTTTCCAGTAGGCACCGGCAACTGACAATAATTTAAATTGCTTAATTTTACCTGTGTTAGGCAGTAATGCGTTAAAGCCAAAGTCGATAAAGTCTCCCAGTTTGTATACTTGAACTTGGTCACCTTTTTCATCTTTAAGCATTTCACTCTTATAAGGATCATCCTTGAATATACCAGCCAACTCGTCTTTAGACATCATGCAGGATGCAATACTTTCTCCCGCTTTAATTACTTTTTTGACCGCTTTTTCCAAGTCAGGTAATTCATTGATTTTTATTTGATTTTCTTTATCAGTGTCAACGTAAAAACCTTCATCGTCAGTTCCATGTTCACCAAAATGAATCTCAGGATAGGCCTTCTTGGCCACAGCTTCAAGAACAAATGCAACAGTATCACGCAGAATTGCTAAACCCTCTTCATCTCTGTCAGTAATAATTGCAACTTCTGCATTTTTATTCAACTTGTGATCTAAAGCAACAATTTGACCATTTACTTTTGCACCAAGAGCTGCTTTTCCTAAAGATGTACCAATACCATGTGCTAAATCAGATATTGAAACAGCATCTGTAAAATCTTTTTTTGAGCCATCAGGCAAAGTAATCGAAAAACTCATTTTTTCCTCCAAAAATTAAAAAAAATAAAAAATCCCAGTGCAATTAAGCACTGGGACGTTAATTAACGTGGTTCCACCCAAAATTTAGTTCAAGAAAATGAACTATCTCGTTATAGATTGCTAACGGAATCTAACCCATTATCAAAATTTAGGTATGAATGAGTGGATTGCAAACACTAATGAAAGCTTTCAGAATAATGCTTTTCTCTCTGAACCGTCTTGCAACATGTTCATTCATTGGACTTAATTATAACCCAATAATTTTTTAATGCAAGCATATTTTCATTAAAAAATTAAATTATTCTGCAGCTTTTATAGCTTAGTGACGCCGATTAGGTCCAGAAATTACTATTTCCGTTGCTAAAGAATGTATTCTTTCCATTATTCTAGCAGCTTTTACTGGTTCAATTGAGCTTTTAGTTTCCTTGAAATGATCTTCCAAATCATTCATAGCAAAGTTGGACGAAAAAAAGGTTGGCAAAATATTGTCCATTCGTGCCTGTAAAATAACTGCTAAGACCTCGTCTCGCGACCATTGACTTAAATTTTCCGCACCGATATCATCCAATATCAACAAGTCAGAATTAGCAATTTTTTGTACTTCAGTTTGTAAACTATTGTCATTAAAATGACTGGATAAACTGGCAATGAATGTAGGTACATGCAGAAAAACAACATATTTTTCCATCGCAGCTACCTGATTTGCCAGTCCTGCTAAAATATGAGTTTTACCAATGCCAAAATTACCGGATAAATAAAGACCCTTTTGGTGGATATCTTGAGAATATTGATATAAAAAACGCTGAATAGCAGTCATTACCTCGGCTCTTTCTGGTGTCATTTCAATTTGACTTAAGCGCACATCATGCAAGCCCTCGGGTAAATTAATTAAACGCAAGTGCTTTTTAATATTAATTTCCTGATCATGAATCAGTTTACTGTCTTCAGGAACAAATTTGAGGCTAATGGCATTTTTATTCATTATCAAATCCGGATAATATCCTTTGGTCACCGGATCTTTTTTATGTTGGCTCAGATAAAATTCAAAAAGACTGGGAAGGCTTTTATCAATTATACTGTCATTAAGTTGTGCTTGATGCTGACTGATAAATTGTTGCACTTTAGGCTCAGCCAAAACTTTTTGCTTAATTTTAGCGGTACTCTCGTCTTCTGCTTTAGCAGTTTGTCCTTTAGCCATAAATTTTTTTATGGGTTGCATTTTATTTCACCTACTTCATGCCGTTCTTATCTTCAAAATTCTTGAAAAATTCTTTTAGCTCCGCGCTTGAGACATCAGTTTTTACTTTTGGCTTTTGTTTGTTCCAATCAGTGCCCTTTTCAACTGTTTTTCTGGGAGCGAACCGGTTATACCGCTTGCTTTGCCTTTGTTCTTGTGCCTTTTTTCTTTTGTCCATGTAATCCAAGGCCTCACTACCAGTTTTAACACCGTGCTGCAACCAATCATGCAAAATTTTATTTGCTAAACGAAATGAGATATTGGGGCCACTTTTTAAACAAGCATATGTCAGAATATTAAGTAATTCCGCTGATATTCCCTTATCGTTATATAGGCTATCCAACACTTGATATTCACTAGCATCAACAAAATCATTTTTCTCAGTTTTTAAATGATATAAAAACTGTGCTGGAGTATCAGTCTGCGCTTTTTGCAATAATTTTTGTTCTTCCTGATTTAATTGGCCATTATTATCAAATTTGTCAGGTATTTTAGCCTTGCTTTGCAAATGTCTGCGCGTATCGCTGCCATGAATGCTGTTAGCAATAGTTTGCTTGATTTCCCTCATACTTAAATGATAGTCACCATGCAAGCAAGGTATTGCCTCGTCAACAAATTCTTGTTCTGAAAGCCCATATATGCGCATGACTGCCCGAATAGCCTCTTTGTTTTGATCAATTTCACTGCCAGCTATTTGATAAATTTCGAATTGCTGTTTCATAAAATCCCAGTCAATCTGATCCTGGTCATTGACAGTAGCAAAATTGTTTGAAGGATAATTATTTTCCTGAGCTGCTTCTTTGACCTCAACTGAAGGATCTATCGCCTCTTGGTCAGATATATGGAAAACATCCATAAAAGAAGCAGAAATGTTAGGTGCCTCTTTGATACCACTTAATTCACTCTTGTTTTGTTTAGTTTCTCTGGCAAACTCATGACTCAATTTGTTAAAAGCAGTTACTCCAACTTTTTCTTTTAATAAACTAGCTAAAAGTGCAGTTGCAAAAAATTCACTGCTTGCTGGAACTCTCTTAAGTTCGAAACACAAAACCTGACCCATGATTTGGTTATCAAGCAGTTTCGTTTGAATCAAACCAACAGCTTCAAGCTTATGCAACGCACCAAATAACTTTTTTATATCACAATCGATCTGTTCTTGCAGTGTATAAATTCCTTTAGCATCAGAAAGCATTGCCTGTGCACTATAATCTTCATTCAGACTTAAATAGACTGCTAAAGCAAGAGAACCAATAAGTGGTTGATATAGTTTAATTAATATGCGCAAATCTTTAGGAAAAATATCCACCCGATTGGTAATGAAAAACGGCTGTTTGGGATTATTTGTCTCAAACATAATTAATTACCCTTTTCCCTTTTTGCAATCATATCTTCCATTGTTTTCATAAAGCTGGACATATCTTTAAATTCACGATAGATGGAAGCAAAACGAATATAGGCAACATCATCAATTTTTGCCAGCTCATCCATTACCAGTTGACCAATCTTTTTCGAAGAAATCTCGCTAATCCCCTGTTGTCTAATTTTGTTTTCTACATGGTCAACTAGTTCTTCAAATTGTGTACTTGATATTGGTCGCTTTTGACCAGCCGCCATCACGCCATGCAAAATTTTTTTACGATTAAAAGGTTCACGAGTACCGTCATTCTTGATCACTAGTAAAGGCGTGGTTTCAACTCGTTCAAACGTGGTAAAACGAAAGCCACAGTTTTCGCATTCACGCCGACGTCTAATTGCTCGATTTTCATCACTTGGACGTGAATCAATGACTTTTGATGCATTTTTATGACAATTAGGACATTCCATATAAGTCCTCCCCTTTTATTTCAAGAAGCAACTGTTCTAATTTGGATTTCAGATCTTGCTTTGTTCCAGTATTATTAATCACAAAATCAGCTAATTTCTCTTTCTGGGACAAGGGCATCTGACTACGAATACGCTTCAAAGCAGCACCTTTACTTAAATTATCCCTTAACATTAACCGCTTCATTTGCAGAGATTCAGGTATTGCAATTAATAAGGTAAAGTCACAATATTTTTGACCATTTGATTCAAACAAAACTGGTGCATCCACAACAACCAAAGAATTTTTGCTCGGGTTGTTTAGCGCAATTTTAGCCTGTATTTCTTGAAAAATCAACGGATGGGTAATTCTATTTAAGCTTTCAAGCTGTTTTTCATCATCAAAAACTATCTGTCCTAACGCTGAACGATTGATAGATTGGTCTGACTTAAGTATGTTCATTCCAAACTGTTTTAATACTAGTTCATAACCTTTTTCACCTTTATTTAAGATATCGTGAGCAATTTGATCGCAGTCTATAACAGGGATTTGCTTTTCTCTAAAAAAAACATCCGCAGTGCTTTTACCACTGGCTATTCCACCGGTTAAGCCTAAAATCTTTGTCATTTATAAATCACCTGACACTTAGGACAAAATGTCGTACCTCGTCCATTTACTTTAATTTTCTCAAGAGGCGTACCACACCGTACACATGGCTCACCTTTATGACCATAAACCTGCAACATTTTTTGAAAGCCACCTGTCTTACCGTTTGCATCCAGGTAAGTATGAACCGTAGTACCTCTTTCAGCAATTGCCAATTCTATTAAAGAATTAATATTATCGTGCAATTCTGCTACCTTTTTTGCTGGAATGCTATTGGCCTGACTTAACGGGTGAATTTTTGTTTCCCACAAAACCTCATCAACATAGATATTGCCCAGACCTGCAACAATAGATTGGTCAAGAAGTGTGTTTTTAATATTTTTCTTTTTGCGGGCTAAACCAGTTTGTAAATAAGAAACAGTAAAAGCTGCTGAGTTGGGTTCAGCACCTAATTTGCCAATGCCAGTTTTTTCTTTTTCGGTTCCCGTTTTAATCAGCTGCATGCGCCCGAACTTACGCACATCATTGTAGCGCAAAGCAGAATTATCGCTAAAAATGATCTGCACGTGATCATGCTTGTCCTTTTTAGTATTTATTTTGACTAAACGATATTTACCTTCCATGCGTAAATGCGACACAATGGTTAAATTGTCACTGAGACGAATAAGCAAATATTTAGCATAACGATCAATTGTTACTATTTTCTTACCTGCCAATTTTCTGGCAAATTCTTTTGCATCGCCAGTTATTATTTTAGGATACCATACAGTTACTTCTTTGATTGTTTTCCCTTTGATAAGAGGAAGAAGAGTCCGCCTGACAGTTTCAACTTCCGGCATTTCAGGCATTAAAATTACTCCTTACTTAGCATCAAACCAGTTATGACCATATCCAGAGTCAGCTACAAGAGGTATATCAAGTCTCACAGCGGATTGCATAACTTCCGGTACAATTTTTTTAATTGTTTCTAATTCATCCTTTGGTACATCAAAAATCAATTCATCATGCACCTGAACCACCATTTTAGTCTTTAAATGCAATTCATCCAACTTTTTCTGCATGTTGATCATCGCAATCTTGATAATATCTGCAGCAGAACCTTGAATTGGCGAATTAATGGCTGTTCTTTCGGCAAATGAACGGACGTTATAATTTTTGGCATGAATATCAGGCAAATAACGTCTTCTATGCATAATTGTTTCGGCATAACCTTTTTCACGGGCTACTTGTACTGCTTTATCCATATAATCTTTAATTTGCGGATATTGCTCAAAGTAATTATCAATAAATTCCTTAGCTTTTTTACGGCTAATATTAAGGTTTTTAGATAGACCATAATCAGAAATACCATATACAATACCGAAATTAACAGCTTTAGCTCTGCGCCGCATTAACGGAGTCACTTCATCGGTTGATTTGAGATGAAAAATGCGCATTGCAGTATGAGCGTGGATATCATAACCCGTTCTGAAAGCTTCCTGCATCTGTTCATCACCGGAAACTTGTGCCAAGACTCGCAATTCAATTTGAGAATAATCACATGAGAAAATATAACCGTCTGGTTCACTAGGCACAAAAGCTTTTCTAATTTGCTTTCCTTCTTCCGTTCTGGTAGGAATATTTTGTAAGTTAGGGTCAACTGAAGACAAACGACCAGTAGCGGTCAAGGTTTGTAAATACCTGGTGTGAACCCGACCATCTTTTTGGATAACATCTAGCAAGCCATTAACATAGGTAGATTGGATTTTAGCAATCTGTCGGTAAGTCAAGATTTGTTCAATAATAGGATTCTCATCCTTTAACTGGTTTAAAACATCAACAGAAGTTGAATAGCCAGTCTTGGTCTTTTTAATTGGCTTCAAGCCCATCTTTTCAAACAAAATATGACCTAATTGCTTAGGTGAATTAATATTAAATTCTTCACCGGCCTCATCATAAATTTGTTGTTCCATTTTTTTAAGGTCAACCGCAAATTCATCTTGCAGCCCAGTTAAAGTATTAGCTTGGACCTTAATACCATTTATTTCCATAACAGATAAAACTCGTGCAACCGGTATTTCAATGTTAGCATAAAGATCATCCTGCTCGTGCTCTTTTAGTTTAGCTAGCAGAGTATCTTTTAAGTTCTCGATTGCAGCTATTTTGCCGGCCAAATGGTTAAACAACACCTTATCGTTCTCTGGAATATGGACGCTTTTACCTTTGCCGTAAACATCATAATCGCTTTTAACTGAATTATCACCGTACATCCGGCATATCTCGCCCATGTCGTCAGAATTATTTTCGTTATTGATTAAATATGAAGCAAGTAGCATATCATAATCAATGTTGCGAGCGTGAATGCCCAATCGGTTCAAACCTACAGTTGTCCGTTTTAGGTCAAACACGTTTTTAGAGACTTTATCACTCTCAAGTAAGTTCTTAAGTTTATCTTCTTTTAACAAGTCAACATTGCGGCTAACATATATTTTCTGATCAATTTTTAAAGCAAAGCCAACAAACTCGGCTAAATGATAGTTAGCACCAAGCATTCCCAGATAAAAAGTAATAGTTTGTCCACCAGTAACAGCAAAATTATTGATATCATTTTCTTTAAGTTCGGTAAAAGCAACTGCTTTAGCATTTGCCTTTTCAGACTGATCTTGTGCTTGACTTTCTCCATCGGGATTTAGTTCACTCAAAAACTTCCGGAAATTCATCTTTTCATAAAATCTACGCAATTTCTGATAGTCAATAGGACTCCTTTTAACATCATCAATCCCAATAGTCAGAGGAGTGTGACGATCAATTGTGGCCAATTTTTTGCCTAAAAGAGCCTTATCTTTATCATTAATCAAATTTTCCTTCATTTTAGAAGGTTTCATTTCATCTATATGATCATAAAGATTTTCTACAGAACCATACTCTTGGATAAGTTGTGAAGCCTTTTTGGGTCCTATTTTAGTTACACCAGGGTAATTATCAGAATTATCACCCATTAATGCTTTCATATCAATAAATTCAGTTGGAGTAACACCGTTAACTTCTTTCATATGCTGTGGTGTATATGACTCTAAATTAAGGACACCAGACTTAGTAACCATAACTGTTGTTTGAGGTGAAGCTAGTTGGGTTAAATCTTTGTCTCCTGTGACCACAGTAATTTTAAAGCCCGCGTTTTCTCCTTCAGTGACAAAAGTGCCAATGATATCATCTGCTTCATAGTTATCAAGTTCGTATGTGGACAAGCCCAAATCATGCAAAAGCTCCTGAATATATGGCAGTTGTTCAGATAATTCTGATGGAGTCTTTTGTCTGCCGCCTTTATAATCGGCATACATCTTGTTTCTAAAAGTAGTTTTGCCTGCATCAAAAGCAACCAAAACATAGTCAGGCTCGACATCGTTTAAGACGACATCAAGCATATTTTTAAATGTATAAATGGCGTTAGTATGCAATCCTTCAGGATTTCTGAAATTTTCAAGTTGGCGGTACAGTGCATAAAAAGCACGAAAGGCAACTGAATTACCATCAATTAAAAGTAATTTTTTATCAGCCATTAGATCTCCTTACAATTAAACCAAATTTCTTTATTCAACTACCATTTTAACAGTTTTTGCACGGATCTTGCACAATACTGTTTTTATAACAAACAGGTTAAGTACCATTTGTCTGCTTTAGATTAATTACTTAGTTTTAGCTTATTACGCTTTTTGTATAGGATTACTCGAACTTTCTTTAAACAAAAACATCAAACTTCTGTTAGGTTTGATGTTTCTACTAAATATAATCTTAATTAACTTTTATGTTTTAGTTACGGACAAATAATCTTTGTTTCTTTAGCAATTTGAGAGTCATTATCATTAGAAATTAGGATTGCGTCTTTTAATTCTAAAGCCTGAACATTTGAAGATACGCCAAACTTGCTTGAATCAGCTAATATAAAAGATTGTGAAGTTCTTTTTGCGATCAGCTGCTTCTTTATTGCTTCATCAAATTGTGGTGTTGTATATCCATTATTAATATCAACACCATTCATGCCAAAAAATGCTTTATCAAAACGGAGTCTGGATAGTAAATCGTTAGTTAACGCGCCAGTAAGTGAAGAAGTGACTCCGTTATAATTGCCACCTATTAAAACTATTTCAGCCTTAAAATTACCAACAATATGGCATACTTGTGTATTCGTAGTATAAATTGTGATCCGTTTATTTTTTATTTTATCAAGCAGCAGAGTACATGTTGTACCTGAATCCACATATATTGCATTGCTATCATGAATCTCTTGGGCAGCTAAAGCAGCAATTTGTTTTTTCTCCTTTTGGTACTTATGTTCCTTTTTAGTGAATTCGACTTCTCCAGAACCGTTACTTAGCCTGACAGCCCCGCCAAATAAATATTCAATTTTTCCTTCATCTTCTAACGTTTTGATATCTCTTCTTAATGTAGAAATAGATACATTTGGTATTTGTTTATGAAGTTCATCCAGTTTGCTCAAATTTTTGTTTTCTAAAATTTTTAAGATTTGATTTTGTCTTTCGATCGGAAGCAATTTATTCTCTTCTCCTTATATACATAAGTGTTTTGCTTCCTTAATTATACCCCATCTAACTTTATTTTAAGCAAGACGCTCATCTTTTTTGGTGACAATAAAACCAAGAATGATTCCGACAATTACAGAAATCCCCAATCCTATCATCGCATTTAAGAAGTTATTGCTATTTTTAGCTACAAAAGCCGGAAAAGTTGTTACCGAACCAAAAACGAATGCGTTTGTAAATACCTTTGTTAGTCCTAGATAAGCTCCGCCAACGGCACCAGCAATCATTTGCGCTGCCCATATTTTTCTGTTTTTTACCAGTAAACCAAATAATGTTGGTTCTATTATTGCAGAAAGGCAAATTGTTATTACTCCAGTTAAAGAAAAGCTTTTTAGCTCTTTATTTCGCGTTTTAAGCCAAACTCCTATAGCAGCTCCGATAACACCAAAATTGCAGGCAAAGGTTAATGGACAAATAAAATCAAAGCCTTGTGTAGCAATATTATTAATCATTATTGGATTTACAGCCCAGTGAATTCCAAAAGATACCAGGAAACTCCATCCACCACCAACAACTACTCCAGCAAGCAGTGGAACATTTTTAATTAACCAATTAACTACATCTGCAACAAATTGACCGCCATATACACCGAGTGGACCAATAACAATTACAGTCAGTGGCACCATAACTAGAAGACAAACTAGTGGCACGACCACAAGCTCCAAATCTTTACTGACGTGTTTATCTAACCACTTATACAAATATGAATAAGCCCAAATAGAAATTAGAATTGGAACTACTGTTGAATTGTAATTCATTAAAACAACTGGAATACCCAAAAATGAAGTCATTGCACCGTTGCCGTGGGTACCCATTAATTGAATGAAATCTGGATATAAAAGTGCGCCGGCAATTAGTGCAGCAATGTAAGGGCTGACTTTAAATCTTCGCGCAGCCGAAAAAGCTAACAGAATTGGCAAAAAATAAAATACGGCTTTTGAAGCAGCAGTCAAGATGACAAAAGTACCACTTTTCTGACTGATCCATCCTATTTGGCTGCAAAACAAAAGTAAGCCATATAAAATTCCCGATCCTGCAAGGGCTGGAAGCAGTGGTGAAAAAATACCAGCAATTGCCGCAAATAAGGCATTGACATATCCTTTAAACCCATGAGGTTTGATTTGCGTACTAACTTCATTATCAGTACTTCCATTGACAAGCTTTTCAAATTCATCAAAAACTTTCGGTACTTCAAGACCAATTAATACCTGATATTGTCCACCACCCTTTGAAACATTAATTACGCCATCTACTGCCTTCACTTTGGCATCATCAATATTTTCATTTTTTAAATTCAATCGTAACCTGGTTGCACAATGTGTCATATTAGAAATATTACTTGGTCCGCCAACGGCAGCCAAAATACCTCGTGCAGTTTCTCTGTAATCCATTTTTTGCCTCCAAAAATACAATTTTTAAATTAAAATAGTTATTTTTTTATAAAATCTAACAATAGATCTCTTGCTTTAATTGCATCATTTTCATTAATCACTTTGTCTATTTTTTCCATGCCTACTTGGTCAAGCAGATTTAAAAAGTATTTCAACATTTCGATATTTTTACTAGTTTCTTGACTAGGGTCTTCGATTACTGGAGCTGTGTCAAAATAGTACATGCCATTAAAATGATATTTTTTCATATAATAGAGAAATTCTAAGGTTTTAAATGGAGTAACGGTACCGACCATTAAGCCGTCATCATGGACACCATAGCCGTCATTAATATGAACCCCAAATAATTCACCACGACTGGCAAAAATTTCTGATCCCATAGCCGGGTTTTCATGTTTCATTAGCATGTGACAATAATCTAAAAGAACGCCAAAGTTTTTACGGTTGATATCTTTTAGAATCATTCCCAAAGTTCCCATGCTGTCCACAAAAGCATAGGCACGGGGCTCATAAGGTTTATATTCAATACTAAATTTAATATCAGGAGCATAATCAGCAATTTCTTGACAGGCTTTGACAATTCTATGCCAAACTTTTAAATAATCAATTTGAAAACTGTAGTCAAAACCATCATGAGCACTCCAGATATTAATCATTGAACCGCCAATCTCTCGGCAATAATCCACTGCCTGCTTACACATTTCAATTGCATCCTGATAGATCTTATCGTTTAAATTCCCGAGATCACCGTTAATGTAATGACCTTCAAATCTCATTTCCATTCCGTTAGGACGCAAACCGTTTTCGTCTAACATTTTCTTCATGTCTCGTGCCGGAATCCCAATAGTCTGTTGAGGGAAATTAATATCTACATAATTAATTCCAACTTTTTTCAGTACACCAAAAACCTTATCAATCTTATTGTCATAATGTGGCAAGTAAGCATTTAACCTTGTTGCAGTTTTTATTTCTTTCATCAATTCGTCCTCTTTTCATTTGTTATCGCTTACATTTTTATTATATTTCATTTAATTTCATTTATCAATCATTATTTTTCGTTTTATTTAATTATATTTCATTAGTTTTCACAAAATATCATAAATTTTGCGCAAAAAAATAGCCTTACTAGAATTTTAGTAAAGCTATAAAGTTAAATTATAGTAACTTTTCTAAAGCATCTTCATATTTCTGGATATCGCCTGCGCCCATAAAGACAATTACACTATTGCGATTTTGAGCAAGATCTGCAATGTTATCAAGATCTATCACTTCAGAACCAGGGATTTTAGCAACTAAATCACTACTTGAAATATCTCCATTTGCCTCTCTTGCTGAAGCATAAATCGGAGTCACATAAGCCTTGTCTACATCACGCAATATTTCTGCAAAATCTTGCGCATATTTCTTCGTTCTGGAAAAAGTATGTGGCTGGAATACGACAACTAATTTCTTTTGTGGGAACTTTTGTCGTGCAGCCTGAATTGTTGCTCTCATTTCAGTTGGATGGTGAGCATAATCATCAATAATATTGATATCACCGAAATCTTTTTCAAAAAAACGACGTTTTGCACCTTGATAAGTAAGTAGACCTTTTTGAATATCAGCTACAGGAATCTTTTCGGTGTAGGCAACAGCAATCACAGCTGTGGTATTTAAAATATTGTGATCACCAAAAAGATGTATTTCAAACTCACCAACTTTTTTACCATGAGTCATAACCGTAAAGGTCGATCCTTCAGTTGTTCTTCTAATATTGACAGCTTGAAAATCATCATTATCTTCAAAACCATAAGTATATTTGAGAACATCAGAATATAAGCTTCTCAATCTTTCATTACCACCCCAGACAAATAGTCCTTTTTTAGTCTGATCTGCTGCAGTTTGAAAAGCTGAAGTATAATCAGCCTGATCCTTAAAATAATCCGGATGATCAAAATCAATGTTAGTCATAATTTGATAATCTGGATGATAGGCTAAGAAATGACGTCGATATTCATCTGCTTCATAGACAAAGAAACGAGAATCCTTAACACCCTTGCCCTCACCGTCACCTATTAAATAGGAAGTGGGTGCAGCTTCACCCAATACATGAGCTAAAAGGCCTGTAGTAGAAGTTTTACCATGAGTTCCCGAAACACCAATGCTTGTATGCATTTTGATAATTTCTTCGACTGTATCAGGAT
The DNA here is from genome assembly GCF_014323605.1 of Lactobacillus kimbladii. Taxonomy (GTDB): domain Bacteria; phylum Bacillota; class Bacilli; order Lactobacillales; family Lactobacillaceae; genus Lactobacillus; species Lactobacillus kimbladii_B. The sequence continues at coordinate 43,278 of NZ_SCMB01000005.1, forward strand.
AACTTTGCCAGGTAATGTTCTTATTTTCACAAGTTTTTACTTCTACATTGTCATCTTTAAACGCATTTCCTTTAACGATAATTTGTCCTGAATTTTTAATATTATTCGCGCTAAATTCTTTAACTTCAATACCAGCTTTTTTTAGCGGTTCTTGGGTAAAAGTATACTTTTTAATATCGCTGCCAGCTACATTAAAGCCTAAATCATTTAACACTAAAGCTAAAGAAGCCATTCCAGTTCCTTTAATTCCGATAAACCAAATTTGCTTATTTTTATCTAACATTTACTGAACTCCAAAATTTTATCATTGCAGTTTATTTTACCATTACTGAGTCCAAAAAGCAGGATCATCAAAAAAGCTTTAAAAATTAGCTAAAATACTTTTCACAAATTAATGATACAAAAAGACTTTACCATCAAAATGATAAAGTCCCAAGCGCTATAAAGTAATCTGACCGCTTGCTAAAAGTTCATCACACTTTTCGGAATCAAAGGCCTCTCCAACAGTAAATTCATTAGGAACTACCATAATTCCGCGCTTTTGCGGTGCATGAGCTAAACCCAATTCGCGAGCAGAACAAATCATACCATAGGAATCCACATGACGGAGTTGACCTGGCCAAATCACTTGGCCATTAGGCATCAAAGTACCTGGCAAGGCAACAACCACTTTTTGTCCCTGCGCAATATTAGGTGCACCACAGACAATTTGATGTTCTTCACCATTGCCCACATCAACTTGTGTAACATGCAAATGATCAGAATCGGGATGTTTCTCACAACTTTTGACATAGCCATAAACAAGTGTTGGCTTGCCATAGGCAAGTTTATCAGTAAAACCAACTTCCGCCAGTTTTTCATTTAAAGCAGTTAAATCATCATTTGACAGCTTAACTTGTCCATCTGGTAACTTATCGTAGTCAATTAGTTGATCAACGTTAAAAAAGTTGTAACCGGTAACATTACCCTTTTCATCAGTAATGCGTGTAACATCACCTTTTTCATCATATTCACTTTTACCCTTGTCTTGACCTAAAATTACAATCAAGGTATTAGGATAACTTCTTTTATTAATACTAGTAATCATGAATCAATAATCCTCTTTCACTTAGTCAAGTGACCGTAAAAAGCTTTCAACTTCATCTTTAGTTTTACGATCCTTATTAACTAGTCTACCAATTTCGTGACCATCTTGGTAGACCACAAAGGAAGGAATACCCATGATGTTCATTTCCTTTGCCAGGTCAACTGAGCCATCACGATCAATTTGATAAAATTTGCTATCGGCAAAATCTTTTTCAATTTCTGGCATGAAGGGGTCTAAAAAGCGACAGTCTGGACACCAGCCTGCTGAAAATTCTAAAACTACTCGTCCATTTTTGGTAATCGAGTCTAATTTATCTTTGTTTAGTTCTTTTATTTGTTCCATTTTGAAAAAACCTCTCAATCATCACTCTTACTTAATTATTTTACCCCAAAATCTGCATGCAGAGCATAAATTGGATTGCCCTGAGCCGCAAATTTGTGTTCATATTCAGTTTCGATGTTGGCACTAACTATTTCATCTTTTTCATTATGAAGGTCAACCGAAACAAAATCAAAATTCATCCCAAAATTATTCATACTTTGCACTGAATAAGCAAAAAGGCCTGCATTATCAGTTTTAAATTCTATTTGACCATTTTCCTGCAAGACGGTCTGATATTTTTGTAAAAAGGTCTTGTAGGTTAACCGCCTTTTCTCATGCCTAGTTTTTGGCCAGGGATCACTAAAGTTCAAATAAATTTTACTTGCTCTGTGACTATCAAAAAAAGAAGCGATATTAGCTGCATCAGCACATAAAATTTGTAAATTAGACAAATTTTTTGCTAGTTTCGTCCGCAAAATCATGCCAGCAGCTGTCATTTGCAATTCCAGAGCAACAAAATTTTTTTCAGGATTTTTTTCTGCCATCGTAGTAATAAACTTTCCTTTGCCAGGTCCTACTTCGATCTCTAATGGCCTTGAAACATCAGCAAACCGTTTTGACCAATCAATTTTTTGACTCGGATCCGGTCGATCAATCACACTTTCCGGATGATCTTGCACCAGCTTTACAGCCCACGGCTTGTTACGTAATCTCATCTATTCTACTACTTCCTTTTCTTTACTTTTGCAGGTAAGTATAACCTTAATACGCCCCAGCTGAAAACAACTAAACATCCCATTGCTATAAACAAGTGTAAATTAATTGGTAAAGTAATCAGCCAAGAAATACTGATTATAGCCCATTGAGCTAATAATATTCCTGCTAATGCGGCTACTAAATCTAACCCCCGATTGGTGCGCTCAATTGGATAAACCCGATACATGATATTGCTATCGAATTCATCAACCATCGGTATCAACTGGTAAATAGTTAAAAAAACTACTAAGCATGATAAACATAATGCCCAAACCCAATTTTGAACCAGCCAAGAAATTAAAACTGCAAAAGCGGTCATTCGGAAAACTAAATTAATATTTTCAGGATTTCTAAGCACTGAACGACGATACAAAAATTTATGGGGATTTTCTGACGCTAAATTTTTAGGCAATAAAAAGTCCAAATATTTCCGTCTTTTAATATTAGTCTGTCTTTCTTTAACATCTGTGAACATACTAAAAGCGCTATAAACAACATTTTTGCGCTTTTCCTCTTGCTCCACAGCATATTGCCAGTCAAAAAGGGCTGCATGCAGCGGCTTCAAAACTAAAATAAAAACAGCAGCAGCTAGCAAAATTGCGATTATGATCATGCTCTGTGGTTTAAACATTCCCAAACCAAACAAAAGTAGGAAAAGGATATTTAAAACTAAGATGGAAATTTTACGGTTAAAATATGAATTATATTCCCTAACTTTAAGTTGCACTATTTTGGCCAAAAACACAGCAAAAACAGCGAAAATATAATCTAACGGTTCAACCTTTGCCTTTATCGTTGCAAAAGGAAATATAATTCCCGCCATTAAAGCCAAGCAAATTGTAGGTACAATTAAGCTGTAAATTAACATTGGCTTCAGATATAATACTATATTTTCATCTTCGGGCAGTAAAAATTGTAAATCAGCTGGTTTTAGCAAAGTTACCAGTTTGCCTATTAAAAGTGGTAGCCACAGCAAAATACCAACGAGCGGACGATAGTACCACAGACTTTCAGGCATAGTCTTCATTGTCTGTGCGTACCAGAACATAAGCGCGCCAAAAAGGAAAATCAGAGCTAAGATAAAGAAATCATTAAAAACCAAAACTAGATATTTTAAAGACTGGCGTAAGTTTTCCTGCAGCCTTCTTTTAGCCAAATCACGCATTTTGTTGCTCCTGACTTAAAATTTGATAGATTTGGTCAAATGAATCTGTTTCCTTTAAAGCATAGTGCATGCGAATTTCAGCCAAAGTGCCAGAAGCCGCAATTTTGCCATTGTTTAAGACCGCGTAGCGTGAAACTGCTTGGACACTGTTAGCCAAAATATGTGTTGACATTAACACCATTTTGCCTTGACTAGCAGCATTTTTGATTAATTGTACTAAATTGGCCACTGCCAAAGGATCTAGTCCGGTGAATGGTTCGTCAATTACAAGGAGTTCTGTATTTGCTAAAAAGGCACACACAATCATCACTTTTTGTTTCATGCCCTTTGAAAAATGAATCGGCAACCAATCCAGTTTATCATCCAGCCTAAACATCTGCAGCAATTCATGGGCTTTTGCCCAAGCCTGTTTTTCGTTTAACTGATAGCTGAGAATAGTTAATTGCAGATGTTCCTTCAAAGTCAATTCTGAATATAAAACTGGCGTTTCGGGTATATATGCGACATCTCTTTTAAATTTAGTGGGTTGTGCCGCTAAATCAATGCCATTGAGAGTAATTTTGCCTTTTTGTGGTCGTAATAACCCCAAGATATGTTTAATTGTTGTCGATTTGCCAGCACCATTTAGTCCTATTAGTCCTAGAACCTCGCCTGGAGTGATCTCCAGGTTTATATCTTTAATGACCGGTACACCTGTGTAGCCACCGGTCAAATGCTCAATTTTTAAAGTCATAATTCCTATCTTTCTTTTAATGAATTTACTCATTTAATATGATAGCATGATATTAAAAGAAACTAAATTTTGAAATGAAGAGGTTTTAAAATGGAAGAATTAGACAAAGATTGCTTATTTTGTAAAATTATCACAGGTGAAGCAAACAGCTACACCGTTTTCGAAAACGACGACGTCAAAGCCTTTTTAGACTTGTCTCAAGTAAATCCCGGTCACACTTTAATGGTACCTAAAAAACACATCACTAACTTTTTTGATTATACGCCTGCAGATGCTCAAAGATATTTGCAGTATATTCCAACAATTGCCAATGCAATTAAAAAGTTTGACCCTAGAATTACTGGTATGAATATCAGTAGCAATAACGGCGCCAGTGCCAGCCAAGTAGTAATGCATTCACATATTCACTTTATACCACGCTTTGAAGGAGACGGTTTAAAGATTGCAACGCGCAATAACGCTGAAAAATATACTGAGGAAGATTACCAAAAAGTTGCAGCTGCAATTAGAGCCGAGTTCTAAGGTGACATGATGAAACATTTTAGTTTAGGTTTAGCAGTGGGAGCGGGTTTTGGCTTTGTTCTTTCACTATTTAAAGACCAAAATGGTAATCGTTTATTCCCATCGGTGCAAAAACCAATTAATTCAGTCAAAGAAGACATTAATGATCTTGCCGTATCTAACAAAAAATTAAAGACTGCCAAGCAGGAGTTAAAAGAGTCTTTGCCAGAAGCAAAAAGAGCAATTTCTGAATTACAAAATGAAGTGGAATATTATCAAATAAGCATTAATCGAATTATAGCCAAACTAAAAGGCAAAGCTTCAGCGATTAATCGTAATATTGAAAATGAAACTGATAATTCTAAAAATTAGTAAAGAAACTGGCAATTTTTGGCAAAAAACGAAAAAATAAAAACTAGTTTTGCCAGTTTATGTTATATTAGTTGTCGGTGACTTAATTTATTAAGGATGTGGAGAATTTATTTTATGAAAAAATATATCAGAAAAACAGCAGCTGTGATTGCCGTAGCAAGTATGGCCTTATCAACAGCGGCTTGTTCCAATGGTGGTAAAACCGTTGCTTCTTATAAAGGCGGCAAGATTACTCAGCAAGAATACTATGACGAAATGAAAAAGTCTCAGTCTGGTAAAACCGCCCTGGCAAACATGATTATTAATCGTGTTTTAGAGCAACAATATGGCAACAAGGTTTCAAAAAAGCAAGTTGATAAACAATACAATAACTACAAGAAGCAATATGGTAGTCAATTTGATGCCGTTTTGCAACAAAATGGCATGACTGCTTCAAGTTTCAAGCAAAACTTGAAAACAAACTTGCTTACTGAAGCTGCTTTAAAGGACATCAAGAAGATTTCAAAGAGTCAAGAAGATAAAGTTTGGAAAGATTATCAGCCAAAGGTTAAAGTGCAACATATTTTAGTTTCTAAAAAATCTAAAGCTGAAGAAATTACTAATGAATTAAAGAATGGTAAAAGCTTTAAGAGTTTAGTGAAAAAGTATTCTTTAGATCCAGGAACTAAGAAAAATGAGGGAAAACTACCAGCTTTTGATTCTACCGATTCCAGTTTAGACCCTGCGTTTAAGAAAGCCGCTTTTAAATTAAAGACTGGCGAAACAACGAAGAGCCCAGTTAAATCTCAATCAGGTTATCACGTAATCAAAATGATTAAGCACCCTGCTAAAGGAACTTTTGCTTCACACAAAAAAGAGATTGATGACCAGATCTATCAGACGATGTCACAAGACCAACAAACTATGCATGATGTTCTAGCCAAAGTTATTAAAAAGGCCGGAGTTGACATAAAAGATAAAGATCTAAAAGATGTCTTAGCTTCTTATGTTTCTACATCTACTGATAAAAAATAATTATATTAAAGTATATTAAAAGAGTTCAAGCATGCTTGAACTCTTTTTTTACTCTAATTTATGAGCCTTTCCTAGTGATTCATCTGTTTTGGGTCTATAAAATTTACGGCCGCCTTGACTCATTATATTATCGGTAAAGTTACCAGGACGAGTGTGCTGTAAGGCATTGGTGATAGCATAAACAGATGCGTCCAAATCATCTATGCGGTGCAATAACTCGGCTTCAAGTAAAGCAGGTAACTTAGGTGAGCCATATTCAAATTTACCATGATGAGATAAAACCATATGCCGTAGGAGCAACAAGTCTTCAGATTCTAAATCAATTTTAAGCTGTTGAGCCGCGAGCATGATTTGTTCATCAATTAAAACCAAATGTCCAATCAGGTTACCTTCAGTTGTATATTGAGTCGCAGCCGGACCGGTTAATTCGAGTACTTTGCCCATATCATGGAGAATACAGCCGGCATATAACAAAGAACGGTTAATTTGCGAATAATTATCAGCTAAACCTTTTGCATCACGCAGCATCGATACAGTATGGTAGGCTAATCCACCACGCACTGCATGGTGGTTACTCTTACCAGCAGGAAATTCAAAAAAACGTTTATCCCATTTTTTTAATAAGAATCGTACGATCCTGTTCCAAGTAGGATTCAGTATTTCAAAAACATACTGGTTTATTTCTTCTTTCATATCAACAATTTTTTCGGGAGCTGACTTGATAAATTGCCTAAGATCATACCCTTCTTCTGGGCCCACAACACGTAAGCTATAAATCTTTATTTGTGGCTGACCCTGATATTCTTCGCGCTTGCCGTCAAGCTCAACAATAGTCCCTGCATTAAATGTTGCAGCATCTTGATCATTAGCATCCCAGAAGTTGCCACGAATTTCACCAGAAGAGTCACTAAATGACATTGCTAGATAAAGTTTGCCTTTTTTTGTATGTCGCAATTGAGAATTCTTAATTAGCACAACCAACTCTAGTTCTTCGCCATCATTATAATCCAGCAAACGTTTATACATTTTTAGTTCCTCTCTTAAAAGTTAGCGGTTGTATTCGCAATTTATCAACAAGACTTGTTTGCGCAGTAAAAATTAATACCTGATTGTTTCTAGCAATTGCTTGAAGCAGCTTTTCAATTTCATCAACTCTGTGATCATCAAAATTAACAAAGGAGTCGTCTATTAATATAGGTAAATTTATTTCATCTCGTATTTGTTGAACAAAAGCCAGTTTTAACGCAAAGTATAATTGTTCAGAAGTTCCTCGTGAAAGGTATTGCACTTCTATTTTTTTACCATCAAAACGAGTAACCGTTATTTTTTTACTAATTTCAATATTATTATACCGGTTATCCGTTAATAGTCGCAAATATTCTTTAGCAGTAACCAGCATTTTGGGAAATCGTTCATTCGAAGCTAGATCAAGAGCACGACTGAGCCATTTTGAGGTAAAAAGATCAGCCAAATATTCAACACTCAAGTTTTTCAATTTTGCCTTTAAGTTGGCCAGTTTTTGCTTTTCCTCGAAAACAGCCGTTGAGTTTGCCAAGTTTTCCATCTTGACTTTTATTTCAGCTGCTTTTCCCTGTAAGTGATTAATATTTTCATGAACTGAAGAAATTTTTGACCTTAAATTTGCGAGTTCAGTTTGATTTCCTGTTTTATTTTTGGCATAACTTTTTAACTCACGCAAATCATTTTGCAAATTTGTCTTAAGAGCATCGATCTGATTTTGTATTTCATCTTGTTTTAGCTTTTGTTTTTGTATTTGCTCATACTCACTTAAACTAGTAACTTGAGCCTTTGCCAGAATCATTTTTAGCTTAGTTTCATTTTCAGTTAGTTCATCTTTATTTTCAGCCAAACTGTTTTCTAAGCTAGTTTGCTTTTCACGGCGTAATTTCTCTAAATTTATTTTCTCAGTTAGTTGGTCTAGTGCATTCAATACATCTTCAAAAGTACTTACAGTTTGCTTCAGTTCATCACCTAATTCGACTGCTATCGGTGTTACTAATCCTATTAACTCATTTTTTCGCTGATTATTTCTTTTTAAGTTTTGAATTAATACTTGATATTGTCTCCATTCATTAATTAAATTATTTATATCTATATTAATTGGATTAATACCATAGCGTCTTTCAAAAGACTGTCTTTGTTGCCTTATTTTTTCATTTTGCTCTGTTGCAGTTTCTACTGCATTTTGCGTTTGCTTTTGCTGGTAAGAACCAAATAATACAAGAATTAATCCAATACCAACAGCTAAAAAGCCAAAAGCTCGTGCAATAAACAATAAAATTAAACCGACTATAAAAATAATGCCACCAAAAAGAAGACACTGTTTAGAATTATCACTCTTACTCTGCTCAATCTTCAATTCCTTTTGGGGCAGCTTTTGATAATCTTCTTGCAACTTAATTATTTGCTCTTGATTCATTTTCACAATTTTATTTAAATTTGAATCAAGTGCAATAAGTTGATTTTGCTCATCTTTTATTTGTTCATCTTTTTGTAAACAGTTATGATACTCAGATTGCCATTGCAATATTTCCGGCTTTTTTTGAATAAGCTTTGAAACTGCTGTATTTTCTTCCGGATCATCAGAATATTCATTTAACTTTGCTGTGATTTTTTGTTGTTTTTTTTGCAAAGATTCTGCCTGCATTGTTAAAGTTTGTGCAGATTGAAACTGCTCTGAATCAAAGTTGATCGTTTTAACTTGATTTTGTAAATCTTGTAATTTTTCGTAGCTGGGAACAAGTTTTTGCAACTTTTCTAACTTGTCATACTCTTTTTGTAATTCAAGTTCTTTTTGCTCTTCTTGATGTTGCAAACCTTTTTGCTTCTTAAAATTGTCATTGAGTTCTTGATAAAGGGAAAATTCATTTTCAGAGTTACTGACTTTACTTTCTTCATCTTTAACTTCTAACAGCAATTGATTAATAGGCGGCTTTCTGCCCGTCTTTTTAAATAAACCATCAGCACTTTTAGCAAAATCATCACGTAAAGTTATTAGGCTGTCGCTATTAGCCGCACCCAAATAATAGATACGTTCCATTAAGTCTTTCTGCTTAATCTGATCAACTTTTGCCAGCATATCCTGATTAAAAATAAAACTGTCAGTATAAAATTTACCATCAATATTTTTAATTTGATCAAAAAAAACACTTTCCGGTACTACTTGATTATCACATTTAACAGTCAAAGTACCAGTTTTTGACCCTTTACCCTTTGCATAAAGTCTTTCCAGTTGATAATGCTGACCATTTTCATTTTCAAAAAATAAAGACCCGCCCATTGGACTAACTTGTGCCAAAGGAGTGTAGTCCTCAAAAAAATCTGAACTTTGGTTAGCAAGGTGAAAGCCAAATAAAATCTGTTTAATAAAGGCAACGATGGTACTCTTTCCTGCTTCATTAGCTCCGTAAAAAACATCAATGTTTGAATTTGATAAATCAAAAGTAAAGTTTGAAAATTGACCAAAATTAACTATTTGAAGTTTAATTAATTTCACCATTAACTCCTTTCAATTTACTATTCAACTTGACTTCCGCGAGTTGCTTTACTTCCTGAGCAAATTCAGGATCTTGGGCCAAACTATCAGTATAATCAGTTTTTAAAGCCCAGCTTTTACTGATTTGAGCAAATTGATCAGGACTAAAAACTTCTTTTTCAGCCTGTTTAAAGTATTTTTGATCATTAGAAGCGATTTCTAAATTATCCCCATTAATAAACCTCACATCTACCAATTGTGAATCGTGAGTAAGTTTTCTGGAAATCATTTGCCAAAAATCACTGTCTTGAACCAACTCTTTTTCTTTTTCATTCAAAAAATCAGCACCCTTAATTTGCAGACAAAAATAAGTAGTTGATATTGCGGACAAACAATTAATAACCATATTTTCCAATTCTGTTTTTGTCATTGGCTTTGTTAATTCAATTTCTTTTTTACTCCATGTAATAGAACTAGTCTGCACAAAATGAATCTTAGTTTGTTTTGTTTGCTCGTCAATAGTTCCTAAATAGCAACCTTTGGGACCGGTTTCATTAATGTGACGCCCTTGAATGTTTCCTGGGTATACGATTAATGGGGTCTCGGACAAGACCTGTCTTAAATGAATATGACCCAATGCAAAATAATTATAATTGAGATTTTGTAATTCACTCAAACTAAAAGGCGCATAAACATTTTGTGCACTTGCACCTGCTCTTTCCTGTGCGTGCATAATGCCAAAGGTATAACGATTGCTTTTAGCAGGAAACTTCGCTGCCATGTCTTCATTAATATGATTGGCTAAATATGAAAAACCGGTCACGTCATACTCAAAACCGTTTTTTGTTTTATAAGAGACAGTTTCTACTTTTTCACCATTACCCAATAATTTGAAATAGGGACTTTCAGCGACCAGCAAGTCTTCTTTTGCCATATGATCATGATTACCAAAAATCATAATTACCTGAATCTGCGCATTGACTAGTCGCTCAATTTCATGGGCAAAAAAAATTTGTGCACTGGGAGTTGGCTTGAAACTATCAAAAGTATCCCCAGCAATTAATACTAAATCTACCTTTTCTTTCAGAGCCAGATCAACAATTTTAGTTAAAGATTGCATTGGAGCATTTTGAATCTGCTTAAAACTCTCAGATGGTAAAAAAGATAGCCCCAAAAATGGACTATCTAAATGTGCGTCAGCAAAATGGATAAATTTCATTATTATTTATTCCTAAGACCGTCATAAAGGTCATTAATTGGCTTAGCAATTGCTTTTTGAACATCATCAATAGTTTTATACATACTTTGTTCAGCCTGCAAGAGCTTTAATATTTGGGCATCTTTTTGCACCTTTTCATTTAATTTTTTATAATCCTCTTCTAAGTCCTTAGGAAAATCTCTTCCTTCAGACTGTGAATTAATAATCTTTGCCTGCATCTTATCCATCTGTTTGAACAAAGCTGTACTTTCTTCATTGTTTTTAACCGCAGCAATAGCATCACTTAAAGCCTTAAATTCGTCAAGCTTTTGCAGATCAGTTGCTACTTGATTTGCTGAATCATAAATATTAATCATCTTTTTCCTCCTAATTAATGACCGAAAAGTCCTTTAATGTCATTATACCATTCATTAATTTTTTCTCCTGCTGAACCTATGCCTTTTTCGATTTTATCACCAAAGCCCTTTGTCCAATCAGAACCTGCACCGTTATTTTGAATAATTTGCTTTGGAGCCTGTTCTTTAAATTGATTTTGAGCTGTATATGGCAAAATACTTTCTATTTCAGCCTTATATAGCCTGGTAATACCAGTTTCCGAAACGCCATGCATGAAGTGCTGCTGATTAGTACGGTCAAAGCCAACCCAAGTAGCTACCACAACGTCCGGTGTATAGCCAACAATCCACTGGTCTTTAGTACCAAAGCCATAAGAGTTTGGTACTTCCGTTGACCCAGTTTTACCTGCAACTCGATAGCCGGCTGGTTGAGCGGATGTTCCAGTTCCTCCTGCAAACACTCCTAATAGCATGGTAGTCATTTCTTTAGCAGTATTTTCCGAAATAATGCGGTGTGTGCCAGTATCATGATTTTCAGCAATTACATTCCCACTAGCATCAGTGATCTTAGTGATGAAATAAGAATTATTAGGCAAATTACCTTTATTGGCAAAAGCCGAATATGCTCGCGCCATTTGAATAGGCGAAACACCTGTTGACAGTCCACCTAAAGCTAAAGCAAGATTTTGGTCTTCTTTGGGCACCTTGATACCAAAATTATTAGCAGATTGAACTCCTTTAGATACCCCAATTCGATCTAATAACCAAACCGCGGGAACATTTTTACTTTGCGCCAAGGCAGAATACATTGGGATTTTATCAGAATAACCGTTGTCAACGTTATGCGGCTGATAACCATTCTTACCAAAACGCTGCAGTTTGTTAGAAAGCTGTGAATCATAGTGATAACCTTGTTGCAGCGCTGGAGCATAAGAAACTAGCGGTTTAATCGAAGAGCCCGGCTGTCTCTTCATTTGAGTAGCACGGTTATAACCACGGAAAACATGTTTGCCTCGGCCACCGACTACAGCTCTAACTGCACCAGTTGTGGGATCCATTACCACTGTTGCACCCTGAGGTTTCGTACCATCAGTCGCGTTTTGTGGGAACAGATAGCCTTGGTCAAATTTTTGTTGCAGCTGACTTTGATAATTTTGATTAAGGGTTGTATATATTTTTAACCCTTTATTCATTACATCTTCTTCTTTTAGCCCATAGCGGTTAATTGCCTCGTCCACCACTGCATCAAAGAAATAAGGGTAACGATAGCCATCTTTATTATGATAAGTATCGTGTAAAGTTAAACCAATTTTTTGTTCACTTTTCGCTCTGGAACTTGATAATTTTTTATTATCAACCATTAGATTTAAAATCAGGTTCCTCCGAGACAAAGCGTAGGACATATGATCAATTGGGTTATATTTACTTGGATTACGTAAAATACCGGCTAATGTTGCTCCTTCTCCGATTGTCAACTGACTGGCATTTTTGCCAAAATATTTTTGACTGGCATCTTCAACTCCCCATACACCATTGCCAAAATATGCTTTATTAAGGTACATAGTTAATATGTCTTTTTTGGAATAAACATGATTTATCTCGACAGCAAAAAAAAGTTCCTCAACTTTACGAGAGAATGTTTGTTTTTGCGTTAATAAAGCATTTTTAGCTAATTGTTGCGTAATAGTCGAACCACCACCAGATATCTGACCACGATTAAGAATCAAACCTAAAGCGGCTCTGCCCATGCCTTTGATGCTAAAGCCCGGGTTCGTCCAGAAAGTACGATCTTCCGTAGAAATAACGGCATTTTTTACATTAGGTGAAATTTTGTTATAACCAACATACGTACCTTTTTGTGAGTATAGTGAACCAGATTTTTGGCTTCTATAATCGTAAATACCAGTTGTAGCTGATAATGATGCCTTTAAATTTGAAATATTTGAAGTTTTAACTTTAACGGTATAATAAGTACAAACCAATAACATCACGGTAAGCAAAATCAAAATGATCCAGCGACCGATAAAAAAACGGTTATCAAAACGGTGCCATAGGCCACCTATCCCGTTTTTCTTTGGTTCATTGTTTTCCATTTTATCTGCTCCTTTAGAAACAACTAAAATTGTATCATATTAAAGGAAATTACCTTTATTTTCAAAAAGATTTAACAAATATTTATGAGCTATTATTTTACCTTTACCTTTCCCCAAAATCTCAATCCGTGTTCTGTAAATAATTTATTACGTCTATTACTCATTCCGAGAAAATGGCGTCATTTTTTACGCGTTGAACGAAAAGTACTGATTAATGGCAGATACTATCATTTTAATCAAAAAGTAAAGCCAAAGGATAAAGTTGAACTCTGGCTCAATCACGTTGAAAGTAAGCAACATACTTATCCAGCAAGTGGTAAAAATCCAGAAGTGATTTACGAAGATGACAATCTCTTAATTATAAATAAACCTGCAGGACAAAAGACGCATCCTAATTCAAATGAAACTAATACAGCTTTGAATGATTGTGCCACCTATTTAGGATTTTCCCCTTTTATTGTACATCGGTTAGACATGTTAACCAGTGGTCTGCTACTGGTTGCCAAAAACCCAGCTGTTGTTCCTATTTTGAATCGCGAATTAACCAGTAAACTTTTTCACCGAGAATATTTAGCTGTGATTAATGTTAATGAACCGATAGCTAACAGAGGAACAATCGATTTAGCAATCGGTCATGATCCACTTGATCAGCGCAAACGCAAGATAATAAGCAATGGTCTAAAGTCAATCACACATTATCAGATTTTAAAGTATTTAGACAACAATACTGCTTTAGTTAAATTAGAATTAGAAACAGGAAGAACACACCAAATTCGGGTTCATTTGGCTGCGATTGACTGCCCAATTGTGGGAGATCCACTGTATAACCCCAACTTTAAAAATGAACAGTTTTTACATTTAACTGCGTATCAAATTTCGCTACAAAAACCTTTTACATTAGACAAACTGAAAGTGAAATTACCAGATGTAAATATACCTTTACTGCAAAATTAAAAGACCGTTTATCAAACGATCCACAATCTTCTTTATATAATTAAAATTTCTAAATATAGTTCTTTAAAATTCAAGTTAAATAATTTTGCTAATAAATAATAAAACTATATGCCTCTCCTGCTTGCAGCTTATTAACAAATTTTAATTCAACAAAATCTATTTAATAGGATTTTTTATAATTTAATCACCCACGAAAGTACCGGCTTCAACTTCACGTATAAAGTCTGCTACATGTTTGTAGTAAACATCAGGATTATCAACCATGTGATGATGTCCTGCATTCGGTGTAGTAACTAAGCGTGAATTAGGAATCTCACGTTGCATAATCTTTGCGGTCTCAAGAGGCATAGTATCTTCTTCACCAAAAGTCAAAAGAGTCGGCATTTTTATTTGCTTTAAATACTTTCTAAAATGCCAATCTTTTAATTTACCAGTTACCACAAATTCATTATCACCTTGAAAGGCATGGTACACAGGCAAACCACCGATACGCTTAATATGATATAACTTGCATGGCTGTCGCCGATCAAGAAAGTTAATATTTAATATTTGAATATCCTCTTGATAGCGTTTATTGTCATAGTCGTTGTTTTCTTCACATTCACGCATAAAGTCAATTTCCGCTTGTGGGAAAATTTCTTGCCTACGACGGTTAATTGACTCAATATAGTCATCAGTATCATCAACCATAGAAGAAATTATTGTACCTTTTAAGTGTTGACCATATTTAACCGCATATTCTTGCGCGAGCAAGCCGCCCCAGCTTTGTCCTATCAAGTAGCAATTATCAAGACCAAGCTTAGCGCGAACTTCATCAACTTCGTCGAGAAAGTATTCATAAGTTAAATATTTGGCTGCAATTTCAGGATCATCATAATCCGGTTGATCTGAGTAGAGCGAACCTAATTGATCATACATAGTAACTTGAGCATGTAGTCCCTGCTTTGCTAATTGATCGGCAGTGTCTTCCCAATATTCATGATTTCCTCCAGGACCTCCGTGAAGGGCTAATAAATGAATATCACCTTCACCTTGGGTACTTGTCCACAAATGATAGCCATTATCTAAAGTGATGATTTTTGTTCCAGTTCTCATTAAAATTTACAGCTTCTTTCTATTTAGTAAAACCTACTTCATTCCATAAAGGATGTTTATTGTTTTGTTTTGACGGCTTAAGCGAATAGCCCGAAATCTTATCATTAACAGCAAAGATCTGATAGGAATTATCAACTGGGATAACATAGGCTTCATCATTCATATATCTTTGCCATTCATGAAATTTTTTAACCCGATAATCATGATTAAAAGCCTTTTGAGAATTTATCTCATCCAAAAGCTGATTATTTTTTGCAGTTACAAATCTGGTCATGTTAAACGGTGCTGATTCACTATAATATGGATGTGGCGAAGGTTCAGTAGGTGTTGACCAACCAGCCAGATACATGTCGACGCCTTTATTATCATGTTGTAATTTATCATAGAAAGAATTGTGTTCAATTAAACGACCCGTGGACAATTGTACATTCAGTCCAACTTTATGCCACTGCTGCAAGTAGTTTTGAACTATTGGCTCCTGAGTAGTATCTCCACTCATAGCTGCAAAATGAATTACCAAAGGCTTGCCATTTGGCTGAACGCGCCACTTTCCTTTCTTCTTGTAACCCGCTTTATCCAAAATCTGATTTGCCTTTTTTAAGTCGTAATTATATCCTTTCTCAGTTTTATCAAAGTAGTCACCAAATTTTTCTGGAACCAAAGTTTTTACTCTAAACGTTAAACCATATGTATAACGCTTATTAACCGCATCAACATTCATGGCATAACCTATTGCCTGCCTTAAAGCCTTATTATTCATCTTAGCATTAGGATTCATAACATTCTTGCTCTTTTCAGCATCCCATTTTCCTACTTTAAAGCCTAAATAATGATAAGCAATTGGGATTTGGGCAATGAAGTTCACGTTTTTGGTATTTTTAACTTGTGGCCACTGGGTATTAATTACAGGAATAATATCAAATTTATGACTTTTAATTGCTTGAGAAGCAGAATTAGGAGATACCACTGAAATAACAACTTTATCTAATTTTGGTTTCCCTCTCCAGTAATATTTGTTCGGTACCCAGGTTGCAGATTGCCCTCTAACTAGTTTTTCAATCTTAAACGGTCCGAAAAATAAGGGATTCTTCCTGATCCTATCTGAAGACTTTAATTTAGCAAAAGGAATATCTTTTAAATAATGATAAGGTTCAACTGCTTCCCAAAGCGAACGACTTCCTGCATTTGACATACTTGGATTTAAAGCTGAGCAGTGTAAAACAACTTTACGGCATTTTCTCCATCAGGCATTTCAATTCCAGAAATAGTTTTAGCTTTGCCTTCGTGATATTCTTTTAAGCCCTTTAAGACTTCAAACTGACTGCTATACCGCGGACAAGCTGTATCTTTGTTAGCCAAAATCTCATACGCATATTCGAAATCTTTGGCTACTACTTGCTTACCGTCAGACCATTTAACGCCCTTTTTAATATTGATTGTGATCGTCTTGTTTTTAGGATCTAATTTACGTGTATCTGGACCTTTATCAGTGACACCATATTGATCATCACTATCGAATAAAGTTTCTTGACCGGGAGCTGCAACCATTGAGTCTAGGTCTTCAGAGGAAAGTTCTTGTGAAAAAATACCTGAAAAAGGTGTATCTGTAACAACTGCAACTTTCACAGTTCCACCATCTTTAACATTCTTTTTAGGAGCTTCAACAGGAAATTTTTTCACTGTCTTAGTGTCATCACTATTGTTAGCACTTTTAGCACAGGCTGCCAGTGTTATGGTTGCTAGACTCAAAATGCCAGCAGAAGCAAGCTTACTTCTTTTTTTCATAAAAATCACTAATTTCATTATATTTTACTCATATTATTAATAAGTTTTTCATTTATTTCAAATCGTATAATCAAATATTTTAAAGGAGTATTTAAAAGAATTTTTATTTAGTGTAAAATAACAAATGCTTCTGTATAATTTTAATATGGAAAAAATAAATATAGAAAGAGTTAGAAAGTGAATATGAACAAGCAAAAAATTGCCGATTTAGCTCAAAAAGCTATTAATACTTTTAATTTACCCAGTTTAGGAATTGGTGTTTATCACAAAGGTGAAAGCTATAGTCATGTATATGGTCAAGCTGAGCAAGACAATCTTTATCCTTTAGCTTCAATTTCCAAAACATTTTTTGCTACTGCCGTTTGTCAATTGGCTGATGAAGGTAAGATAAATCTAGATGATCCTTTAAAAAAATCTTGGCCTGAGCTTAAGCTAGAAGATAAATATGCTGAAGATCATTTAACATGGAGGGACGCCCTTAGTCATCAAAGTGGCTTACCAGCTCACGATCTGATGCGTTTTACTAATATGAACAAGCATGACCTTTCTTTAAAAGAAAAAGCTGAACACGTTGGTCATTTAAAGCCTAACCATGAATTACGTTATAAAATGCAATACAGCAACCTGGGCTTTGCTTTAGCCACCTATGCTTTTGAACAAGTAATTGGTGAAGATTACGGTACCTATGAGCACCAGCATTTACTCGAACCCCTTAAGTTAACTAGAACTTATATTAACCATCATGAAGCACCAAGAGAAGATATAGTTAAACCATATATTAGAGACAATGGAATTACAGAAGAAGTTCCTTTTATTGCACCTGGTAAAGTTGGTGGTGCCAGCAGTATGCTCTCATCTATTTCGGATTTGCTTACCTGGGCTGAATACCAGTTAAAATTGCAAAAAGAAAACAAAAACAACGCAATAGCTGAACACTTTTTGCCTCAATCTATTATGGCTCCAAGCCGTGCCTACGGTGGTGCTAATTTTGGTGCTTATGGTTTAGGTATGATGATGGAAGATTACCGCGGACACAAATACTTTTACCATAGTGGTTCATACATTGGTTACTGCTCTTTCATGGGCTTTGTTCCAGATCTTGATTTAGCTTTTGTTTCGACCACAAATATGGATTCAACAGATGCAATTTTTGCATTGGCATATCAAACAATAGATGATACCTTAGGTATTTCGGATACGGATTGGACCAGCAAAATCAAACGGATTGTTGATCAAAAATTAGCAACGCGTGAAGAAAACATTGCCATTCTTAAAGGAAATTCACCCCAAAATGTTGTGGCTAAAGATAATCTTTTAGGAGATTATGAAAACCCAGGCTACGGTTTAATCACTCTAAATGAAAAAGATGGTAATTTAACAGTTACAATTGGCAAGTGGGATTATCCTGTTATTGTTAATGAAAAAGGTAAAATGTATGTGGAAGAAAGACTGTATCAGCATGAGCTTTTACCAATTGAAATTCATCAAAATCAAGTTTTGCTTTGGACAGAGCGCGCACTTAAAGAACCAACTACTTTCACAAAGTTATAATTAAAAAAGCTAAACTTTAATAATTAAAGTTTAGCTCAAAATTGTTTTTAACAGACCAGTCATACAAAAGACTGGTTTTTTATTTTATATGCGAACTAATCCAAGGCACGACCTTACCAATAACTTCATTAAGTTTGGTAAAATCACCAGTTTCAACATTGTAAGTATGGTTCGCATTTTCAACTGTAAACGAATCTACGTTATCCATGTGACAGTTTTTAATAAAATTTAAACTGATATTTGGATCCAAAGTAGGATCGCTGATACATACTTCAACTAAAATTGGATTTTTAAAATTTTTAATGTTGTCATTCAAAGTTGTTTTCAATTCATCAAAGAACCTGCGGTATACCAGTTCAACACCACCGCTACTGGTATGAACAATGCAGTAACCTAAATTATCCATTTGAAATTTATCATATGCCATTTCAAGAGGCTCAGAAGTATTGATAGCGCCATTTAGAGAAACTATAATTTTTGCTGGTAACGTCGAACAAGTAAATACTAAGCGACCACCAAGGCTATGACCTAAAAGTCCAACGTTATTTTCTTCAACATATGGTAAAGACTGCAAATATTTAAAACTCGCTTTAACCTCATCGGTCATCACTTTCATGCCATAATTTTCTCTTGAATAAAGGTTCTCTCCCATGCTGCACAAGTCAATTCTTGCAGCAACGATTCCGGCTTCTACAATTTTTTTGCTAATTCTTGCTAACATATGATTATCATTATTCCTGGAAGACATGAAACCATGGATCATCAATACAGCAGGAAATTTACTACTTTCATCCGGAATATCAATTTGCATTGGCACCTCATGATCAACACATTTTAAAAATCTCAGTTCTTCGCGCAATTTTAATATCACCTCAAAAAATATTTCATTATTCATCCGTTATAAGATACATTATACTGTTACCTCTAAATTTGTACACCAATACAATATATTGAGTGTTGAAATGTATATAAAAAGTCTACAACTACTTTTAAAAGTTGTAGACTTTTTATGTAACAATTTAGTTTTTAGTTAGATTTTATCTGCTCGCCAAGGATCTATACCCTCATATAATTTGGCTTTGCCAATAGAATTAAATAGGTCATTTTTATGATGAATAACCTTTTTTCCTGCTTCAATTGCTTCTGGCAACAAATGATTGGGATCCCAACCGTCATTTTCAGCTAGAATTTCACGAGTCTTTTCAAAGAAGGCGTGTTTATAATCTGAAGAAATATTAACTTTGCTAATACCGTTCTTTACCGCTTCAGCAATCTGTTCGTCTGGATTTGAAGAACCACCGTGCAAAACTAGAGGTGTATCAGGAACTGCCTGAACTATCTTTTGTAAAATGTCAATTCTAATTTTAGGAGTAACATCCGCTGGGTAAATACCGTGACTGGTACCTATTCCTACCGCTAGAGTATCAACACCTGTTTCTTCGACAAATTTTTGAGCTTCTTCGGGTGTGGTATAAATACCCTCTTTTTTATGTCCCTCTATATGAACTCCAGTTTGACCAATAGTACCAACTTCACCTTCAACAGAAACACCAACTCTATGAGCCATTATTACTGTTTCTTTAGTTAGAGCAACATTTGTATCCCAATCTTCAGCCGACATATCAATCATTACTGAACTAAAGCCATCATGAATTGCTCTAGCTGCACTATCCACTGAATCACCATGGTCAAGATGAAGTGCCACAGGAATTTTACTGTCACGAATACGTGTTAAAACATAGCTAATAAAATCATCTTTACAATATCTCAATTCTGTTGGGTGAATCATAATAATTGCTGGTGCATAATCAGCTTCACATTGTTCAATTGACGTTCTCATTAATTCCAAGTTTGAAACATTATATGCTCCTACTGCAAAATTGTTTTTTCTTGCTACCTCAAGCAGCTGATTCATATTTACTAAGGTCATTTTTTCTCCTCATATACTAAATATAATAAATTTAAATATTATTAACTTCTTTTTATAAATTAATTTTGCATCACTTCCTCTAATTTTTTTATTGTAAATTCACTCCTGAGAGATCAACATTCTTTTCTTCATCTTGATTTTCATCTTGAGTTTCATTTACCTCTTTATCAGTCAACGGCTTTTTAATAATTGCCAATAAAATTCCTGTTACTAATGAACCTGCTACTAAAGCAATTACAGCAACCAGCGGCTTAGACATAGCTGGAATTACAAAAATTCCGCCAGAAGGAACTGAGCTCTCATTGCCCCAGCCATAACTAATCATTCCTGTAATGCCACAGCCAATCCAAGTACAAGGCAAAGTCCGTAATAAGTCATTCATTGCAATAGGAATAACACCTTCAGTTATCATGCAACATCCCATCGGAAAGGCTACTTCAATATTTTCAATTTCTCTTTTGGTATAAATATTTTTATGAAATAGTTTGGCAAAAAAGTAAGACATAGTAATTCCAAATGGTGGCACCATGGCCGCTAGGACTTTAATTCCTTCAGGCCCTTTGATTCCATCAAGCAATAAGCCATCACAAATTAGGTTTGGAATTTTACTGATAGCTCCACCAAAATCAGCACAACCAATCCAGCCAATTAAGAAGCCATATAAGGCTCTTTGTGACCGATCTAAGCCAGTAATGAAGTGATTAAGAGCGGTCGTGGCAGCTGTTAATGGTTGACCTAATAAGAAAAACATAATCAGTGCTGTAAAAATTGCAGTAACTGTTGGTACTATTAACATAGGCATCAGTCCGTTAGCCCACCGAGGAACTTTAATTTTTCTAATGCCTAGTGCAATATAGCCAGCAATAAATCCACCAATGATACCGCCAAGAAAACCAGCTCCTAAAAAAGAAGCTATTTGACCTGCTAAAAATCCAGGTGCAATACCGGGTCTATCGGCAATTGAATAACCAATATAACCAGCGATGAACGATGGTAGTAGGCCCATTCCCAACACACCCAAAGTGGTCATACTATTAGGAAAGTTCATTTGAGCAAGGTTCGTTACCTGCTTACCGCCCATCAGATTACCTATAGCAATTAATAATCCTGAAGCCACAACTAATGGCAACATGTATGAAATGGAAGTTAACAGATGCTTTTTGATAGCTGATCCAGCTTTTTTAGCATCTGTGACAAATGTATTCATTTAAATCACTCCTTTTGACTCTTTTTTTCTTTCACTTCTTCTTCAATTTTTTCCAGCAGTTGTTTGGGAGCCTTTACAACAAGAGAAGTACCTACTTTTACTGTCGGAATATTTTTAAAACGCTCGTTGCCAGTAGTTGCAATATCAACAGCCAGCAATGCCACATCTGCCTCAGCAATTTGCTCAGGAGTTAATGCATTTTCTGTACCGATTGTTCCTTGAGTTTCAATGTGAATTTCATCCCCCAATTCTTTGGCTGCTTTTTCCAACTTTGCCTTTGCTAGATAAGTATGGGCAATACCAGATGTGCAAGCACAAACACAAACTATTTTCATAATTAATCATCTCCCTTTGTTTCCACACAAAAGATCAATAACATCTTTCTTATTTTTGGCGGCATGTAGCTTATCAATGAAATCATCATCAGACAGTAAAATTGCCACTCTTTGTAAAAGCTTTAGGTGCAACGTATCCGCATCTTGATCCCTGACTGCAAATAAAATTACGGCTGTAACTGGTTTATCATCTAAAGTTTCCCAAGGTATAGGATGATCACTTAGACCAATCGCTATCATAGTATTTTTGACGGCTTTTGATTTGCCGTGTGGAATTGCCACCCCTTGACCAATTCCAGTTTCCCCTTCTTCTTCACGTAGAAATACGTCATCAATGAAGTCCTGGGTATTTGTAATATCGTCATCCTCTTTCAAAAGAGTACTGAGCTCTTTAATTACATCTTTTTTAGTTTTTCCATTTAAATGAAGGTCAATCAAGTTTAAATTAATGACTTTCGCAATATTAATTTCTTTATCAGCCAAATTTTTTGACCTCCTATCTTTTTAAAATCTGAACAATTTCAGTTGCACTTTCAGCTTTGTTTATTTCTGCAATGACATTGTCGTTGGCCAACTTGTCTATGATCTGAATTATTTTTTTAAAGCTTTTGTTGGATTTTTTTATTATTTTTGGAACTACTAAACAGATAAGCGTATTAACCTTGGATTCATCAAGACAATCCCAATCAACTATCAAAGTTTTTGATTTTAGAATCAATAACCAAGGCGTAAAATCGGATTCTAAAATTATGTGAGGAATGGCAATTCCCTTTACCAAAGCCGTGTTAGCGATTTTTTCTCTCGTTGACAAACTTTTTAAAACTGTTACTTTGCTCACATCCATTTTTGAGGCGACTATACCAGCTATAATTTGAAAAGCCGCTTTTTGATCTGTTACATCAAAATCATAGCTTTCAAGCAAAATTTCGTTCATTAATGATGTTCCTTACTACATTTCTGACTTTCTGCTCATCCTTTTTCGTAAAAAAGGCACTCACTAATTCGACAGGGATCTTTCCGTGATAATTAATCGGAACTGTACTAATTAGCAATTCAATTTCAGGCTCATTTTTGATAATACTTTCAACATCGTAATTTGAAGCTAACCCAACAATTTCAATTTCAGGGATTGAATTTTTTATCTTGGTGGAAATAATTCCGGAAGTCCCAATACCTGTTGTGCAAATAACATAGGCCTTAATCTTCTTATTTGATTTATTATTTTCTTCATAATATTTAGCAAAGTACAAACAGATAAATCCAGTTTCATCATCCGAGATTACCGGTAAATTAAATTTTTGACTTGCTAGGGTTGCAGCTTTTTTGGTAGCGGTGAAAACTTGCGGATATTCTAGTTTGATGTCTTTTAAAAGAGCGTTTGGTAAAGATATCTTCATTTTTAACCTGCTGATCATGGCCAAAACATGATTTCTGATTTCATCTTTTATAGAAGGTGAAAAGCTACAATGCAAATAAGCGGAAACTTTTGAAATAAAAAAGTCGGTAACCTGATCTGCCAAATCGCGATCATCAAGAACAATACCATCAAATGAATTAAAACGAGAAGTTAGCAGATACTTAAACAAGTAATAAACTTCGGAATCTAATTCTTCTCCTTTAAAGCCCAGATACTTTTTCACGTTTGATACAATACTTTTGCAAATGCTAAAAATTTCAGGGTTCATTTTAATTTCTGTTTGCAAACTCGTATCTAAAGAAATTGACTTATCCATTGCCTTAAATTTTTTTGCCCTAATCAAAAGAACATAAATATGTGCAAAGAAATTTATATTATACGGATAAGGTAAAGAGCCATTTAAAACTCGCAGTGCCATTTCGACCTGGCTCAAAGCAAAATTAAAATCCTTTTGATCTAATTGAGAAGTATTTTTTCGCAATGTTTCAATGTCTGTAGACTTATTAATGTGAAGAACTACCTCCATCAAAGCACTTCTGATGTCTTTTTCATTGCCAGTAATCTTTACAGATCTTTGTTTGCTTTCAAGTTTTAAATTCCACTTACTTATTCTTTTACTGATTTGCTTTTCATCATTTCTCAAGACAGGTTCGCTGATATACAAACTGTTAACTAAGTCATAAATTTTAACATCATTGGGGGATGCAAAAAGCAATTTTGCCAGCATGTTCTCCTGTCTTAGTTGTGTTGATGAATCATTATGGACATTGTTATTTGCCACATTTAGATAATTTGAATAGTTTAGCTCATAGCCCCGCCCCCTTTGAGAAATAATTATTGGTTGAGAATATTTTTTATTGATACTATTGATATGGCGAGCAATTGTTTTTTTCGAAACATTTAAACCATTTGATAGTTCCTCAGAAGTAATGAACTTATTGTGAAGCTTGAGATAATCAATAATTTCTTGACTAATTTCTTTATGCACTGGTCATACCTCCTGATATTTTTATTTTGCCATTCATGTAAACGCTTAAATAATTAAAAAGTGTCCATTGTTTGTTTCTACAACGGACATTTATATTAATTGTAAGTAAAAATAAGCTTATCAAAAAGTTACTTTATTAGTTATAAATCGACTTAATTTAAATTTTTTAAATACAAAAAACCTTCTATGCTGAAAGTCAGTCTAGAAGGCAAGTTTGGTATTTGATTGTTTTTATTATCAAGTTAAATCAAGAAATTAACTTTATATTCCGATAACTTATTCGAAAAATTTAAACTATAGTTTACTTTAGAAGATTTGAAGTATTCTTTTTATCTTTTTCCACCAAATACTGGAAAATGACTCGAAGTGCCATAATCAAAATTATGAATATCCTCCAAAGTTTTCATGTCTACATCACTTATTTCAAAATTCAATTCTGAATTTTGTTTCATATGCTCTGGATTAACAGACTTAGGTAAAACTACTGTGTTGAGCTGCCAATCATAACGAATGCACAATTGGGCAACTGAAACTTGATATTTTTCTGCCATACTCTTAATAGTATTATTCGTCAGAGCCTCACCGTGAGCAACTGGCGAAAATGACTCCACAACGATGTCATGTTCTTGACAAAAATTAATCAACTTTTTTGGTGTTGCTCCAATATGACACAAAATTTGATTTACCATTGGTTTAACATCACTGTTGTCAAATAAATTCTGCAAATCCTTCGGCTGAAAACTGGAAACACCAATTGCGCGTAATTTTCCTTCTTTCATAGCATCTGTTAATGCTCGCCAAGTCTCTAGATTGCCTTCAAAATGGCGATCATCTGACTGATTAACTTCCTTCCAAGGTTGAGGATTGTGAATAATCATCATATCTAAATAGTCAAGATCCATGCGAGTAAGGGTTTCATCAATTGACTTTTTAGCTTCTTGATAATTTTTGATTTCAGCCTCTACTTTAGAATTAACAAAGATTTGATCACGGCTAATACCTGAATCTTTAATACCCTGACCAACTCCTTTTTCGTTATGATATGCCTGAGCAGTATCAATATGCCGGTAACCCATTTTTAAGGCATTTTTCACAGGTGCAGCTACTTCATTATCCGGGATTTCCCAGGTTCCTAATGCTAGTTTAGGGATTTTTACCCCATTATTAAGTGTAAATGTTTCTTCAAAAATCATGTTTATCCCTCCATACTTCTTTTCTTGAGTATAACGCTTAAATTAGACTTTAAGTCAATTTATTTCATTTAGATTTTATGATATTTTTGTTTACAATTAAATGTATATATCCGAGAAGGTAAAAAATGAAATATGTTTATCTAATGTGTCCCGGACAAATTTTGTTTAATGTCCAACATAAGATCCAGGGATTTTGTGATTCACCTCTAACTTCTTTAGGAATTAAACAAGCAAAAGAACCGAAAAAAGAATATTTTGAACATGAGAAAGTTAAATTAGAAGAGGCACATTTTTCAGTCTTAAAATATAATTATGAAAATAATGTTTTTCGTTTGCAATCGATTTTTAATCCCAGTTGTTAAAATAAAAAAAGAGACCAATCATTCAGATTGATCTCTAATATTATTAATTATTAAATTATTCTAAGTTCAATGAACTCTTGTCAAAACCAGCTGACTTAATCTTGTCATCAATTGATGGAGTACCAAGCCAAGTGATCATTTCCTTCATTGAAGCTGTAATTGCTTCTGTACCTGGAAGAAGAAGCTTACGAGGGTCATAACCCTTGTTGTCCTTATCTTCATCTTTGTGGGCTTCAAAGTACTTACGAGTAGCAGCTTGGAAAGCTAATTGGAATTCAGTGTTAATGTTAACTTTAGAAATTCCAAGAGAAATAGCCTTCTTAACTTGGTCTTCAGGAATACCTGAACCACCATGCAATACCAACGGAACAGAAACTGCATCAGCGATTTCCTTCAGACGATCAAAGTTTAAGCCTTTCCAGCCTTTTGGGTAAACACCATGGATATTACCAATACCACAAGCAAGTTTGTCAACACCTGCGGCTACGAATGTCTTTGCGTCTTCGACAGATGCAAGCTCACCCCCGTCAGCACCTTGATTTTCACCAATTTTACCAATTTCAGCCTCAACTGAAATGCCACGTTCATGCGCCAACTTAACGATTTCCTTGGTTTGAGCTAAGTTCTCTTCAGTTGGTAAAGCATGACCATCAAACATAACTGATGAATAACCAAGAGCAATACATTCTTTAGCAGCCTCAAAGCTACCATGATCTAAGTTCAATACAACTGGAACAGAGATGTCCATTGCATCAATTTCGTCTTCAACTAAGTCTTTAGCAACTTTATAGCCACCCATGTACTTAGCAGCACCCATTGACACCTGAATTAAAACTGGGGTTCTTGTTTC
Organism: Lactobacillus kimbladii; assembly: GCF_014323605.1. Classification (GTDB taxonomy): domain Bacteria; phylum Bacillota; class Bacilli; order Lactobacillales; family Lactobacillaceae; genus Lactobacillus; species Lactobacillus kimbladii_B. The sequence goes on from NZ_SCMB01000005.1 coordinate 70,037, forward strand.
CTCAGCCGCTTGCAAAATTGCACGTGTCCATTCCAAGTTGTTAGTGTTATAAGCACCTACTGCATAATGGTTTTTACGAGCATCCTTAAAGATTTGATTACCATTATCTAAATATGCCATTAAATATACCTCCTATTAAACTTACAGTCATATTGTATCGTATTAATTAAACATTGAACAATCTTTTATTTGATGTAAACGTTATTATTTAAAATTTTTACATTTCTTTAGGGGCATTTACGCCCAATAAGCGCAAAGCCTCGGTTAAAACAATTGAGGTTGCTTGAACTAAAGCTAATCGAGCATTAATTTGATCATCATCTACTAAGATTTTGACGTTAGCATAATATTTGTTAAATTTTTTAGCTAAATCAAGGGCATACTTAGCGATTACTGACGGTTCAAAATTTTCACTGCTGCGAGCAATAATGCGCGGAAAATCAGCCAGAGATTTGGCAACATTAAAAGCCCAATCATCATCAATATTTATATCTGAGAGTTGTGGTTCATAGCCTTGAGCAGCTGCCTTGCGTAAAACGCTTTGGGCACGAGCATTTGTATACTGCACATATGGACCTGTGTCACCTTCAAAACGAACAACTTCATCAAGGTCAAAGTCAAAGTTTTCAGTTCTTTCATTCTTTAAATCATGAAAAATAACTGCGCCAACTCCAACATCATGAGCTACTTGATCTTTATTGGTCAAATCAGGATTTTTCTGCTCAATTTGCTTTTGTGCCAAATTAACAGCATCCTGTAAAACCTGATCAAGGAAAACCACGTTCCCTTTTCTAGTAGAAAGCTTTTTACCATTTTGAGTAATTAAGCCAAAAGGAACATGATAAATTTCGTCAGCCCAATCATAGCCCATTTTCTTCAGAACGGTTTTTAGCTCCACAAAATGCTGAGCCTGTTCATTGCCGACTACGTAAAGCATTTTAACAAAATGATAAGTCTTCATCCGATAAATTGCAGCTGCCAAATCACGTGTTAAATAGATACTCGTACCATCAGATTTAACAATCAAAGCAGGATTTTCATCTTCACCCATGTCAACCACTTGTGCACCGCGAGATTCATGCAAGAGACCTTTTTCTTTCAGTTCATCAATCACAGGTTGCATTTTATCATTAAAGAAAGCTTCGCCTTTATATGAATCAAAAGTAACTCCGAGTTCTTTATAAATGCGATTAAAATCAGCTAAAGATACATCACGGAACCATTGCCACAATTTAACTGCTTCGGGATCGCCCTCTTCTAGTTTTTTAAACCACGCACGTCCTTCATCATCCAGTTCCGGATGTTTTTCAGCCTCTTTGTGAAATTTTACGTAGTATTTAAATAAATTCATGATGGGGTCTTTTTTCACATCTTCTTCAACGCCCCAATGCTTATAAGCAGCGATTAATTTTCCAAATTGAGTGCCGTAATCACCTAAATAATTAATTTTGATAGGTGAATACCCCACCTTTTTCAAAGTCTTAGCGATTGAATTACCAATCACAGTTGACCTTAAATGACCCATAGACATTGGCTTGGCAATATTAGGACTAGACATGTCAATTGGGACGTTACCCTCTCCTAACTTTTGATCCCCAAAGTGCTTTTTTTGCTGCAAGATTTCTGTGAGAGTTTGTGAAATCAACTTGCTGTGATTGATAGAAAAATTAACGTAGGGTCCGACAGCTTTAATTGAAGCAAAATCACCGCTTTTTAGTTTGTCTGCAATATTTTGCGCAATAACTACCGGATTTTGATGCAGCACTTTTGCCAATGCAAAGGCTGGAAAAGCATAGTCACCCATTTTTTCATTTTTTGGTCTTTCAATTAATGAATTGATTTGATCTTTGGGAAGGTCAACCTGACTAGCGATTAAGTCAACTACCTTATCTTTAAAATCCATTTTTCCTCCTAAATGCCAAAAAAAGTCTCTTCCTCATTATTTGAAGAAGAGACGAGTTATAACCCGCGGTACCACTCTATTTGATACAAAGTATCCGCTTATTAAATTTGCTAAATTATTAGTTAGACACGCCTTCAGTCATTTTTCCAGCTTGACTTTCACCAACTCAAGCTCGCTTTTCTAAAAAAATGCCTACTACTCCTAACCACTTTCACCAAAAGATTATAACAGGAAATGAAAGCTGAGCCAAATTTTTTAGTTATTTTTGATAATTACTTTGGTACCTACTGGAATATTTTCAGCCAACCAGCGTGAATCAGGAACGCTTAACCTGATACAGCCATGAGAGGCAGGCTTGACACCTAGCTTTTCAGCCTCTTTAATATTGTATTTGCCGTTGCCTTTCGTAGGAACGGAATGGAAAAGATAAACATTTTCTTTGTCCCAACTAGTCCAGTTATTAGCACCTTCATTTAATTCAGGATTATAAAAAGCGTCTCCACGACCATTTTTAATTTTATAATTTCCTGTTGGTGTCAATGACTTGCCTTTTTTAAACAAACCAGCACTTGCCAGCATGGTGTACACTCGTTTATTACCCCGCAAGATGTAAACTCGATTACCCTTGAGGGAGACTCTAATTGTTAAGTCATTTTCGAGATGCTTAATTTTAGGATAAGGCTTTGTCTCACTTGGCTTTTTCCAATTAAAAGGAGAACGTAAATCCTTTGGGTCCCGGTACGGTCGATAAGATGCTGCAGTTTTAATAACAGCTGTTTTCTTCGCTTCCTTAGTTGAGTTTTTAGTTTCTGGCTGAGATGGCATTGAAATTCGTGCCAGACTAATAGCACATATTAATAAAACACAAAAAGCAGTAAGAACTTTTAAAAGACTTTTCTTCATGTTATAACCTTTCTCCCAACCAAATTTTTAACGTAAAATATCTAATTAGCATATTGACTCATTAGCTGAGGCAACATTGCACTTATTTCAGTCGGTCGCACCACATAATTATTTTCAGCAATTTTATCGCCTGCTAAAGAATGAATAAAAACTGCGGCCAGAACAGAATCCAAATTATTACCAAATTGAGCTGTAAAGCCACCAATAATACCTGCTAATGTATCTCCCATTCCACCCGTGGCCATGCCAGGGTTGCCTAACGGATTTACAAAAATCTGATTAGCTTTGGTATAAATGTGAGTGTGATTTGATTTTAAAACCAAAACAGCATTTTGTGTAGGAAAAATCTTTTTCAAAGCATTTAAATTCGCACTGTCAGTCTGATATGGGATTCTAATTTGACTCAACCTTTGCCATTCCATCTGATGTGGTGTTATGACCACTAAACCGATTTGAGTTGGAATTTTCTTTGCATCCTGATCAATCATGTCCAAAGCACTTGCATCCAAAATCAATATTTGATTTTGAGAAACATTTTGACATATCGTTGACATTAATTGCCGAGTAAAAGTGCTGGATCCTAAACCTGGTCCACAAACGATAACATCCATTTTTTTCATTAAATTTACCAAATTCCGGTCATGCCAGTCAATAAACATGACCTCAGGATTACGCGCATGCAGTGCATCCAGGTTCACTGCATGGGTAGCCACAGAAATTAGTCCAGCACCACTATTAAGTGCAGCCTCGGCTGCCATGATAATTGCACCACCATAGTTTTCACTGCCACCTATTAATAAGACCCTGCCGTAATTGCCTTTGTGAGAATTACTTGGTCTTTTTTTTATTACTTTAGTCAAAATATCTTCTGTAATTACTGCCATATTAGCCTCCAAATAGCCAGCGCCAAAACCTTACAAAAATGTTTACTCTATTAGTTGATTCTAAAGCATGGGCGGGCAACAATAGGCCATTAGGACTTTGCAGTGAAATAATTTTGTTTTTGCCGGTCTTAAAGTAATAAGAGTTAATTTTTTGCCCTTTTTCTACAGGAGCTTCAACAGTTTCAGCTGTTAAACCCACCTGAAATTTAGAGCCATTTTGTGGTATCCAGATCAGTGTTTTATTTTTGATACCAATATTTATCTGTCTGGCTTGTCCATTGTGAACTGCCATATTCGTGTGACCAATAATTACTTCATTACGCTGAAAAATCAAGGGCTCGTATTTTTGATAAACGTAATTGAGCAGTTTAGCTGTTTGAATAAAACGGGCAGGATCAGTGTTGGTAACATGTTTTGCTCCCATTATTACAGTAATTATTCGCCCACCACGATGAGGTGCAGTCGCAATGAAACAAGCACCTGCAGCATCAGTAGTTCCTGTTTTCAAACCATCTATTTTTAGATTTTTATGATATTGCGGCATCGCTTTTAGCATCCAGTTAAAATTGCTCATTGGCGTTGCCATATTTTGGTCAATAAAGTCCATTTTAGCAATTTTAGTAGTCTTAAGTACTTCAGGATAATCCTGTATTAATTTCTGACCTACAATAGCCATATCCTTGGCAGACAACATGTTCTCATCATTTTTACCTGCCCCAGGATAAGCATCATTACCAACGCTTTTGTTGGGCAATCCGCAGGTTGTATAAATACGAGCATCTTTAATGCCCCATTTTTGCAGCTGCTGTCTCATTTGCTTAACGAACGCAACCTGAGAGCCACTAATTGCTTCTGCTAACATCATTGCGGCTCCGTTAGCGGATTCAATTAAGGTTGCTTGATACAATTGTCTAATCGTATACGTGTGCTTCATACGCAAGGGAACGTTTGAATACTCTCTGTTACTGGCAACGGCAAAAATTTGCCGAGTAGGCGTAACCTTAGTGTTCCAATTGATTTTTTCCTGATCAATTGCCTTTAGGGTTAAATATGCGGTTACCAGTTTTGTCATTGAAGCTATGGGCAATGGCTGATTAATATTTTTGCCATACAATAATTGTCCAGTCATACTGTCAATTGCTATAGCTGCTTTAGCATCGATAGCTACTTTATCTTGATCATAATTACCAGGCAATTTTGAAGCAGCATACACGTCAACTGGAAATGCCAGTAATAAAAAGCTGATAAAAAATAGAATGATGGCTTTTGCTTTCTTTTTCAAGTGTGATTCTCCCTTCCCTGATATTTTTTGGATTATTTTAAGTTTTATGCTTACATTTTACCAAATTTTTGGTATGATTATTACTGTGCTAAAAATAATAAGCCCCGATGGCGGAATTGGCAGACGCGCAGCGTTCAGGTCGCTGTTTAGGTAACTAAGTGAAAGTTCGAATCTTTTTCGGGGCATCACGTTAAACTAGTAAGAGCTGGTCCATTGTGGAACTAGCTCTTTTGCTTTTTCCTAAATATTTATTTAATTCCTCTTGTTCAATTATTTTACGATTTTTGTTTTCTATTTTTCCTTATTTCTAGCGTATTATTCAGAACTTGCTAATTGACAGTCACAATAGTTACTTGAAGCAACAACGATTTAACTAAAAATAAGCAAAAGATAAATGCTTATATTAGTATAAAAATTGCTATACCTGTAAATAGTATCAATGGTATTTCGCGGAGTTTCTGCTAGGCACTTTAATATTTCGCAAGTGATTTTTCAAAAACTTAGACTTGGCTACTTTTATTTTTAAAAATATGTTTTCAATTGTACTTAAATGATTTTTTTGTATTAAAATTATAGTAAAAGGAGGTATAGCCATGCAAAAACGTTTAACAAAATCCGAGGATAAGATTGTCTCCGGTGTCTTTGGCGGAGTCGCAGAATACTTTGGCTGGGATAAAGCGTGGACCAGGATTGGAGGCGGAGCCTTAATATTGTTTTCATTCTTTACAGGATTGCTTTTATATATTATTGCAGCAATTGTTATGCCTGAAAAGGATCACGGTAATGACACTCCTGACGGTGAATTTCACAAGTACTAAATTTTTAAATTTATTTGTCTTACTCAAAAATTCAAGTTTAATTCTAGTGCGATTACATGAAAATTAGACCTGAATTTATTTTTATGCAATTTGACCTTTTTCGAATTAAATAATATGATTTATACAATAATTTACTTAAAGAAAGGTTAATATATTATGAGCTTAGACGTTAATATACTCCCATCAGATTACATTGACTTATCTATTGGGGATTTTCGTTCTGGAATAAACAAAAGAATAATTGACAGACTGGTGAAACGGGTTGAAAAAGAAGGCAATGGATACACTCCGGGTATGGGCCTGCCAAAACTTAGAAAAGAAATTATTTCGTATTACAAAGAGAATTACGGTATAAAAGATATTGATGTAGCTAACATCCAAATCACAGTGTCATGCTTACATGGTGCATTTTTATCCTTAAAGTCAATCATCAAATCTCAAAGTGATGAAATTATAGTTATAGCTCCCTTTTTCCCTTCGTACTTAAATTTAATTGCAGGAGTGGGCGCAACTCCAGTAATTGTTAAATCAGAGGCTCCAGATTTTGCATTACCAAAAGACCAAATCAAAAACGCAGTAAATCGAAATACCAAGGCTATTATCATTAACTATCCTAATAACCCTACTGGTGCAACTATTTCAAAAACAGACCGTAACTTCTTGAATAAACTTTGTGAGGAAAACAATATTTTTATAGTTGATGATCATGTTTATAGTGACTATCCGAGCACCTATAAGTATCAACCAGTCTCAACTGACATTTCTCATCAAATATTAGTCAGCAGCTTTTCCAAGACTTTTGCTATCCCAGGAATACGTCTAGGCTATGTGATTGCTCCTGCCGGTATTATTGAACGGGACGGTTATTATAATGAGGGGATCACTTTCAGTGCCCCAACTATTAGTCAATTCATTGGTGAAATAATTTTAGAAGAACCAGAGAAATATACCTATCACATTGAAGAAATTGGACAAAGAGGTAAAAAACTGACTAAGCTGCTTTCTGCAAGTAAATATTTTGCTTCCTCAAAGTATCTGGGAGGCTTATATATATTTATTAAAATCCCTGATGAAATCCAAGATGTTGATTTGTACTATAAGCTATTAGAAGACCACTTTCATGTAATTGTCGCCAAAGGTAGTGATTTCGAGTATTCTGACAGATACTTTAGAATTTCTTTATCTACCGAAAAAGATGCTTTGTTTAAAGGTATGCAAAAGATTATTGACTGTGTAGACTATACTTTGAATTATAAATAATTGCATGCTTAAAAAGTAGGTCAATAAAATAAATATTACATTTCGGTTTAAATTAATAAACTCTTTGCTTACCGAGTTTTAATTCAGTTAGCAAAGAGTTTTTCATTTAATTTTAAAAAGCTAATATAAGTCGATTAACAAAGTAGTTCTAAATATATTTAGCTCAAAGCAAAAAACTTGATGCCGTTTTTATTACGGTACCAAGTTTTAATATTAGCTTCACACTTATGCATGAATATGCAGTTTTTCTAAGATAGGAATAATTTTATCGCCTAGTATCTTCTGTGCCAGGTCAGATTTGATAGCCGCAAAGCCATAAAACAAGCAACCCACAACTACCGCGACAAAAACAATGACAAGTGACTGTAAACTACTTGCAGGATTCAAAAACAGTTCAAGACCTTTTTCCGCAGCCAAAACCAGCAAAAACATGATCACGGAAAAAGCAGTAATTCCGATAAAACGCCTTCTTGTCCGATTTTCATTGAAATTATAGCCAACCTTAAGATGTTTTAAGGCCATAAAGATAATAACTAGCATTCCCAAATTAGTGGCAATCAATGGTCCAAATACTTTAAACAAGTATATCATTGGATATTGCATCAAAATTTTTATAATCAAGCCTAATACTAAATACTTTATGGCAAGACCATTTTCGGATAATCCCTGTAAAATTGCCATCAATACAGTGAATAAACCTAAACTAATTGCCGTAAATGATGAAAGATATAATACGTTTGAACCTAATTTATCATAACCATAGAAAATGGTATAAACTGGTGTAGAAATTGCTGCCATACCAAAAGAGGCTGGAATCATGACAAATAGAAACAGATCTAAAGTATTACCTATTTGATCAGAAATACCTTTAAAGTCATGCTTGGTATGGGCTGATGATAACAAAGGAATCGCTGTTACAGCCATCGCGCTGGCAAGAGAAACAATAATCATAATCAGCTTATTAGCATTGAGAGCAAATAACGCATACCAAGTCTCAATTGTATTATTAGAGGCATTAATTAAATTACCAATCATAGGATGAAAGGTATATTGATCCACCAGATAAAAAAGCTGGATACCGGCATCAATAATAATAAACGGAATTGCCTGAGCAATAATTTCTGCAAAAAGAGCAGAGGTTGAAACTTGAATTTCATTATTAGAATTTTCAACTAATTTATTAAGCTTATTACGTCTTGAAAGCAAAAACCAGGCTAGAATGGCAATCCCAAAAACTGCTCCGATAGCTGCAGCTAAATTTGACTGCACAACTGCATCAACAAAGTTACCGTGCTGCACCTGCATAATTATATAAGCAGTTAACAACATCCAAATAACTCTTGCCAATTGCTCTACAAACTGAGACATGGCCGATGGCATCATGTCCTCATAGCCCTGAAAATATCCTCTCATAATGCTTAAAACAGGGATAATCAGGATAGCATATGACAGACTACGCATGACTTTTACCTGTCTGGGATCAATTTGCGAACCATTAGATGCCAAAAAAGGCGAAGCAAAGTACATTATTGCAGCTGAAATGATACCCAAAATTACCATTAAAATCAGACCACGATGAAAAAGTTTACGTCCTACACCGTACTCATTAAGCGCATTATATTTTGCCACCTGTTTCGCGACAGCGCCAGGAATTCCTGCTGTAGATATTAAAATAAAAATACTATAGATATTATAACTTCTAGCAGTTAATGCATTGGCAATATTGCCGTAAGGTGACATCCAATAAAACCATGGAATAATATAGAGTGCCCCTAAAATACGTGAAGTAATAGAGCCAAAAGTCATCCATGCACTGCCCTTAATGAAGGTATTTTGTGTATTTTCTTCAGATAAATTATTTTCTCTCATTAATATTCCCTAAATCTAGTTTACTAACTATATTATTGTGAATGAAAAAAGGCAATTAACAACAAATATACTTTGCACTTTAGGAAAAATTAACTTTATTTGGCTACAATATTAACAATCTTATTTGGTACGACGATGACCTTCTTAATATCTTTGCCTTTTAAAAATTTTTGTACATGAGGTAAAGCCAAGGCTTGCTTTTGAATTTCAGCTTTATCTAAATCAACAGCTGCTGTGAAATTTCCGCGCAGTTTGCCATTAACTTGTACCATAATTTCAACTGTTGACACAACTAATTTATCCGGATCATAGGTTGGCCATTTGGCAAAGGTCACAGATTCATTATGACCAAATATCTGCCAGACTTCTTCCATCATGTGTGGAGCAATCGGCGCTAAAAGCGTGATAAAACCTTCCGCATATTTCCTTGGAATAGTTTTAGCTTTCTGTGCGGCATTAACAAAGACCATTAATTGAGAAATCGCGGTATTAAAGTGTAAATCATCAAAATCTTCCGTTACCTTTTTAACAGTTTCATTATAAACTTTATCTAAAGTACCATCGTTGTCCTCCACGATATTTTCTTGAGGAATAGCTTTAAGATCTAAATCGTTGACAAATAAGCGCCAAACCCTATCCAAGAACTTCTTGGTTGAAGCGGGACCATTATCATCCCAGTCAATAGAAGCATCAAGAGGTCCCATGAACATTTCGTACATTCTCAGACTGTCTGCACCATACTCATCGATCACGTCATCCGGGTTAACTACATTGCCTTTTGACTTAGACATTTTATCATGGTCTTTCAGAATTAATCCCTGGTTGAATAATCTTTGGAATGGCTCTTCATTTGGAACAACTCCCAAATCATATAAAACCATATTCCAAAATCTAGCATAAAGCAGGTGACGCACAGCATGCTCTGCACCACCGATATAAAGATCAACCGGCATCCACTTTTTCAGCAATTCGTAATCGGCTAATTTATTATCATTGTGCGGATCAACAAAACGCAGGAAGTACCATGAAGAACCAGCCCAATTAGGCATAGTATTAGTTTCACGTTTACCCTTACGGCCGTTTTTATCAACTACATTAACCCAGTCTTTTAAGTTTACTAAGGGGCTTTCTGGTGTGCCTGACGGCTTAATATCGGTTGCGTGTGGCAAAACTAACGGCAATTCATCTTCAGGAACTAAAGTAGTTTCCCCATCTTCCCAATGAATTACTGGAATTGGCTCACCCCAATAGCGCTGACGACTAAATTCCCAGTCGCGTAATTTGTAATTGACCTTTTTTTCTCCAGCCTGGTGTTCAGTAAGCCAGGCAACAATTTTCTCTTTAGCATCTGCAATATTAAGGCCGTTTAGAAACTCTGATTCAATGTGTGGACCATCACCGGTAAATGCTTCCTGAGCAATATCTCCACCTTTAATAACAGCCTTAATAGGCAAATTGAATTTCCGAGCGAACTCATAATCACGTGTATCGTGGGCAGGAACTGCCATGACCGCACCAGTACCATAACTGCCAAGTACATAGTCAGCAATCCAGATAGGAATTTCTTCATTATTCACAGGATTAATTGCATATGCACCAGTAAAAACGCCAGTCTTAGTTTTATTTAAATCTGTTCTTTCAAGGTCGGACTTAGATTCAATTTGTTTAATATAGGCATTGACTTCATCTTTATGACCATCAGTCATTATTTTCTGGACTAATTTATTTTCAGGCGCTAAAACAGCATAGGTTGCGCCAAACAAAGTATCTGGACGGGTACTAAAAACATCAAAAGTCTCATTAGAGTTTCTTACTTTAAAAGTAATTTGGGCACCTACTGAACGACCAATCCAGTTACGTTGCATTTCCTTAATGTTTTCTGGCCAGTCAAGATTATCCAGGCCTGCAAGAAGACGGTCAGCATATTTGGTAATTCTTAACATCCATTGCTTCATGTTACGACGATATATTGGGTAACCACCACGTTCAGTCTTACCATCAACAATATCTTCGTTAGCAACAACTGTACCTAAATCTGGTGACCAGTTAACCGGTGCTTCTGCCTCATAAGCCAAGCCATTTTTATACATTTGCTCAAAAGTCCATTGCGTCCACTTGTAATATTTTGGATCACAAGTTGCCAATTCTCTGTTCCAGTCGTATGAGAATCCTAGAGTATTGAGCTGTCTTTTAAAATTAGCAATATTTTCAGTAGTAACAACTGCCGGATCTTGTCCCGTTTGAAGAGCATATTGTTCAGTAGGAAGACCAAAAGCATCCCAACCCATTGGGTGAAGGACGTTATAGCCTTGACTGCGCTTCATTCGTGCGACAATATCGGTTGCTGTGTAACCTTCTGGGTGTCCTACATGCAGTCCTTTACCGGATGGAAAAGGAAACATATCTAAAACATAATAATTTTTCTTTTTCGGGTCATTACCGGTTTTAAATGTTTGATTTTTTTCCCAGTAATCCTGCCATTTTTTTTCGACAACTTTGTGATTGTACATATTTTTTACCTCATAAAAAAAGTCCTATGAAATATTTTTTCATAGGACGAATAATCGCGGTACCACCTAAGTTCCGCACCAAAAGTGCGACACTCATGCCCCTTAACGCGGATAGCAAACGTTAGATTTGTTCCAGGCTCAGTTCACAACCTATTTTTCAAGTCTTGCACCTTCCGACTCTTCTCTATAGAAAAACAAAATTGCTACTAGTTCCTGATCTTTATTTTTTGACCAATAATGATTATAATTTACCACAATGAATAAAAAAAACAAGGGGAGAAAGTTTTTGAACAAAACAATTCAGACAAAAAGAGACACAATAGTACCTGCTACAATCTTTTTGATTGCTTATGCAGCGTGGGCAATTTTAGTTGCTTCCGAAAACCAGTTTATCCAAAAATTTGATCAAACTGTCATAAATATTATTTGCAATAACAATCCTGCCACAATCAAGTTTGCAACTACATTTACTAATTTAGGTAATACTAACGTAATTATGCTCGAAACGATCATCTTGGTAATTGTTTTGGCGTTTTGCAGAAAATTTGCTTATGCATTTTTTACTGCTGGAACAATGATTGTGGCTAACGGATACAACTGGATCATCAAACACGCAATAGCTCGTCACAGACCGCTTACCCAACACCTTGTGGCAGCTCACGGTTATAGTTTTCCATCAGGACATTCAGTTGGCAGTGCCACATTATTTGGGATTTTGATTGTTTTAACAATTTTATTAATTAAAAATAAAGCTATAAAAACTGTATTGTGCATCATTTGGGCCTGTTTTCCAATACTAATTGGTTATACAAGGATTTTCAACCACGTTCACTACCCTTCTGATGTGGTTGGTGGTTTTTTAGAAGGAATTGCATTTCTTTTGATTGGTTATTCTTTCTTATACCACTATTATTTAGAAAATCAAAGAGCACAAAAAAATATTTATTAAGTAAAAAGGATTCATTGCTTTGAAAATAAGCTTGAATCCTTTTTTATGTCAAAATTACTCTAATCTAGTGCTAGTCGTTCAATGATGCTTTTATATGCAGGGTACTGTTTTAATAAATCTGCCTTTTTAAGCATCTCAAAGTCATGGTAATCAAATCCTGGTGAAACAACACAACTTACTAAACAAAAACTATTTGGTTTAGTAACTTCTGATGCAAAAATGGTGTGTTTGGGAACTTTGAATTGCATACATTCTCCAGCCGAAACATTTTTGCCTAACTTAACAGCAGTATATTTACCATCTGGAAAAATACAATGAATAGTAATTGTTTCTCCATCGTGGTAATACCACATTTCATCATGGTTCAGTCGGTGAAAGTGAGAACAGCTGGTATCATCAAGCAAAAAGTAAATGGAAGTGTAATAAAAACGATTTCCTTTGCTATCCTTATCATAAAATTCTTCGTCACTAGTATAAACTTGTCTAAACCAGCCGCCTTCTTGGTGAGGTTCAAGATTTAAACTTTTGATATAGTCGTTTCTTTGCATTTTTTCTCCTTAATAAATTTTGAATAATTAAATTCCTTTAATATAAATTTAGCTCACTTTGTCTCTATTGTCAGCTGAATTTTTTGTAGGCAAACAACATCTACCAAAACTAATATTACACATACCTTATATTGGTATGACACTATTATTCAAAATCAGTTGTGAAGGAAGTCAAAAACTAAAAATGATATGATTCCAGAATTCAAGAAACATATCATTTTCTTATTTAATTAATTTTGAACTAAATAAATTTGTCTCATTTTGCTCTTAAAATCACTCGGTAAATTCAGTCCTTTAATCAAATAATTATCAAAATCGCCATAATTTTGCTTAATGGCAGAAAAATACCGTTCCAAATATGACTTTTGAACCGTTAAAGCTATAGCAACATCTTTTAATTGTGAACTAGTTAATTGATCTCTTAAGTAGTCCAAAATTTCTTGATTTTCCTGCTTGCGGGCCGAAATAGTTTTTAGATAATCGGCAAAGATTTGATCGTCACTTACTCCCAGGCTTTTCAAAATTAAAGCTGCTGCCACTCCTGTGCGATCTTTACCCGCAAAGCAATGAAATGCTGTCGGAACAGGATCATCTATGAGCGCCATTAAAAATTGGTGATAGCCATTTTGAGCAGATTTTTGTAAAGCCAGTTCTTCATAGGTGGTAAGCATATCTTCTTCAGCCTGATTATTACCGGAAACAATTTCATCAACACTGGCTTGATTAACTTGCGCATCTTTTAACACATCAATTACAACGTAATCTAATCCGGACCACAAATAATCTGGAAATTGTTTTCTTTCTTCCTCACCCCTAAAATCAAAAACCCTCTTAATTTGATATTTATTTTGGACTTGTTCTTTTTGATAAGACGTCAAATTATACAATTGTCCACATCGAAATAGTAGTCCATCTTTTACTTTTCTTCCTGCAAATCCAGTGTAACCACCTAAGGAACGCCAATTAGTAATTTCCCTTGTCATTTTTAATACCCCAGTTACCTATTAAATTTAATATTAACAATTATAATTTTTTAGAAAAAATATTTCTACTAATAAAAAACCTGCTGGTAAATAAACCAGCAGGTCTGTTATAAATCTAACTACTAATTAGCTTTCTCTTTGCTTTTATAAATACAATTAAAAATAACAGATATTATTATAGCAGCAAGCGAAACGAAGTAAACTCCTTTTAAAGCACTAAACAGTACTTGTCTTAATTGCGGAATTAAGTTTGCAGATAATTCTTGAGCTTTAGCTGATGAAACTATTTTGTTCATCATGCCTGATGTTAAATTCGGATGTTTAGCAAGTTGATGTGCCACCACAGTATTAAAAGTAATACCAAAAATGGAAACCATCATAGTCTGACCCAAATACCTCATTAAAGTGTTAAAGGAAGTAGCAACACCAATATTTTCTTTAGAAACCAAAACCTGAGATCTAACTTGTGAAGCAGTTAAAACACCACCAAACGAAAACCCATTAAGCGTTGCTATTACACAAAATACCCAAAACGGAGTATGGATTGGAACAAGCAGTAACATACAATCAGCCACTAGAAGAACTGTCAGCAACCCAAAGAAGGTTTTTCTTACGCCCCAGCGGCTTAGCATGCCTCCGATCAAGAATGAACCTACGACCCACATAACAGAGCTTGGAGTTACGGCAAAACCTGCAATAGTAGCAGAAGTTCCGTTAATGCCCTGCATCCAGGTTGGAATATAAAACTCAAAGCCAATAACTACTCCAGCGACGAACAGGGTAATCATATTAACAGCCAAGAACTCTCTGCCTTTGAGCATTGACAGCGGCATTATCGGATCATCGGCGCGCTTTTCTTCGTGATAGAAAATTACCGCACTAACAATGATTAAAGCAACCAAAGCGGCTAAAATAAGCGGTTTAATGGTTCCAAGATCTTGTAAAGTAAACATTAAGGTTAAAAGCAAAACAACTAGCCAAAATGTTCCTTTAACGTCAAGCTTAGTCTTTTTCTTATTCTTGGGTTCCTTAAGGAAAAAGATGATCAGCAAAAGAGCAATAATCCCAATTGGCACATTAATGTAGAAAACCCAGTGCCAAGAAAGATTTTGGACAATAAAGCCGCCGAGTAATGGAGCAATGACTGAAGCTACGCCCCAAAAACCAGAGTTGAGACCCAGCATTTTTGTTCTTTTTTCCAAGCTGTATAAGTCTGCAATTATGGTCATAGCAACCGGTTGAACAGCTCCAGAACCTAGTCCTTGGATAACACGGAATAAAATTAATTCAACCATGTTTTGCGCCTGACCACAAAGTGCAGACCCAATAACAAAAAGCGCTATTCCAAATAGAAAAATTGGTTTACGACCAAAGCTGTCTGCTAATTTACCATATAAAGGAGTCGATACAGCAGTCATAAACAAAAATATTGAAACAACCCAATTCATAATTTCTAATCCATTCAGATCGGAAACAATTGTCGGCATTGCAGTAGAAACGATTGTACCTTCAATGGCGGTCATAAATGTCGTCATAAAAATTGCAATCATTACTACTCGTACATTTGTCTTTTTCAAAATTACAACTCCTTTATTAATGAAAAGCTTTACTTATTTTCGTTAACAAAATTCAAAAGATCTTGAACTTTATCAGTTTTCTCCCAAGGTAAATCAATATCTGTTCTGCCAAAGTGACCGTATGCTGCTGTTTGCTCATAAATTGGCCGCCTTAAATTAAGCATTTTTATTATTCCAGCTGGGCGCAAGTCAAAGACCTTACGTACTGCTTTTGTTAAAAGGTCATCACTTACTTTACCAGTTCCGGCTGTATCAACCATAACTGAAACGGGATGAGCAACACCAATTGCGTAAGCTAATTGAACTTCACAGCGATCAGCCAAACCTGCAGCAACAATATTTTTAGCCACATATCTGGCAGCATAACTGGCACTACGGTCAACCTTTGTCGGATCCTTTCCAGAAAAAGCGCCACCACCGTGGCGAGCATAACCACCGTAAGTATCAACAATAATTTTACGTCCAGTCAATCCTGAATCACCTTTAGGTCCACCAATAACAAAGCGACCTGATGGGTTAATTAGAAACTTGGTCTTTTCATCAAGGTATTTAGTAGGTATTACCTTTTTAATTGCCAAATCAATCATAGCCTGGCGAATTTCCTCATTTGAAACCTTATCATCGGTCTGTGTTGAAATAACAACGGTATCTACACGTGTTGGTTTTTGTTTTTCATCATATTCAACAGTCACTTCTGCCTTAGCATCAGGTCTAAGCCAAGTTAAAGTACCGTCTTTACGTAGCTTGGCAACCTGTCTCATCAAGCGATGAGCAAGCGAAATAGGCAAAGGCATTAATTCAGGCGTTTCATTGATTGCAAAACCAAACATTAAGCCTTGATCTCCAGCTCCAATTTGATCAAGCTGATCTTCGTCAGATTGATTTTCACGCGTTTCAAGAGAATGATCAACGCCTTGAGCAATATCAGGTGATTGTTCATCAATATCAATTAAGACAGCGCAATTATTGCCATCAAAACCAAGTTCTGGTTTATCATAGCCAATTCTCAAAACTGTCTTGCGAACAATTCCTTGAATATCAACATAAGCACTAGTTGATATTTCACCAAAGACATAGACAATACCAGTATTGACAATGGTCTCACAAGCTACATGAGCTTGAGGGTCTTTGGCAATAATAGCATCCAAAATTGCATCAGAAATCTGATCAGCAATTTTGTCTGGATGACCTTCAGAAACAGATTCTGAAGTAAACAAACGTTTTTCCATATTAGTCCCCCTATAGACAATAGCTATTCGGTTACAAGGCATCTCCATTTAAGGATCCTCTCAGGACTTGAACCGATTTTTTTAAAAATTTTCGTTCCATGTTCTTATATATTATATTGATAATAAAAAAAGCTACCGCATGTTCGGTAGCCATAGAACGATGGAGGATACAGGGCTCGAACCTGTGACCTCCTGCTTGTAAGGCAGATGCTCTCCCAGCTGAGCTAATCCTCCAAAGTGACCCGTACGGGATTTGAACCCATGTTACCGCCGTGAAAGGGCGATGTCTTAACCACTTGACCAACGGGTCATTATTCTGAATCAAAGCACATTCAATAGTATACCTATTTTGAAAGAAAATGCAAGGATTCAATTTATTAAATCAATAAATAATGGCGGCGCGAACTTCCCTTCACACCACCATCATTATGGAGGATACAGGGCTCGAACCTGTGACCTCCTGCTTGTAAGGCAGATGCTCTCCCAGCTGAGCTAATCCTCCATTTTGTTGTCATCTCTCGACCACTCTTAATAATTTAGCATAAGTTTCTATTTATGTCTACATTTTTTTGGAAAATTCTATATTAATTCCAATAGATATAGAACTTTAAAGTAACCCTCTAATTTTTATAAAATTTTAAACCTGCCATTTTTACAACTAAAATATAACTTAAATTTGTATTTTCAAAAATAAAAGTGTAGAAAATAATAATTTTATTTTTCTGTTTCCTTTATCATTTTGTAACAAGAAAAATAATTAGATTTAAAGACAAAAATTTTTAAATGTAAAAGATTTTATACAATAATTATTATCAAAAGCTCAGCGACAAGACAATGATGTTAACGAAAATAAAAGATAGAAAAATTTTCCTTTTGAAAACAAGAATTACAATAAATATGTTTAAAAATGAACAAATCATAAATAATAATAATATATTTAAGGTAGAAATTAATTTTTCTAATACTTCTTTATTAGATAACTCAAATTTAAAATTAATAGTAAACTTATATCAATAGAGATATTATCACTTTATAATTTCAAACTAGATTAGAAAACAAAAGCAAAATTTCTATATAAAATAAAGAGTTAAGTTAACAGTAAATTTTTAAAAAATATGGAGATTTCTGAAAATGAAATCCATTAACTGGGGACTATATTTAGCTCTATATGTTAAAAAAGCAGAATTTACTAGAAAAATTTTTGCAACTCAATAAGTATACTGGCTCTACACATAATTCAAAATTTATACACAGTGAACCTTGTGATGCAAAAGAAACAACTAAGTCGTATAATAAAAAATCGGTTTTATCTGATTTGATAATTTTGCATGAAAAGTAATACTATATTTAGTACTCAAATTATAATGCTATCTGATTTTGTCACTGATAATACAGATAAAGACTAATACAATCTTACAGTTACACTTTACAAACGAAAATTTATATAAAATTATTTTTATTACATATATTTTCCTAAAAGGACAAAAAATTTATTATTGAGTAAGTTTCGTAATTTTATTTTTTATTTTTTTCTGTAAATTAGTGGCAACTTTTTCCAAAAAATTTTTATGAATTTCTAAATTCCAATTTTTCTCTTCGATTTCCTTTGAATATACATTAATAATATTGGGCAATATAATCAGATAACAAAGTAAGTAAATTTCAGATTCAATAACTAAATCTCTGTCTTCTTTGTCAAGATGAATATTGTCATCTTCAAAAGAACCAGAATAACTTTTAACATTAGTGCCTATGATATTTTTCGAGAAAGTTAGTTCAATATTTTCATGATCCTCATATGCCAAACTAAACTTAATTTGTCTCATATTATTACTTTCAAGCAAAAATGATAGCGTACTTAAAATATTCATAATCGTTTCACCATTTGCTGATACTATGTTAGTGGCATCTTCAGTTTGTCCTCTGAATTCTGTTAAATTATCTATTTTTAAAATTTTCTTTTTTTCTTTTAACTTTATTTTATTCTCTTTGCAGTAGATGCGCTTTATCAGCCAAATAAACATATCACTTTTTAAAACTGGTTGTTCTTTACTAATTTCACCTTTTTCAGAATAATTTAATAAAACTCTTAAAATTTTTAATGCATCGGAATTACGATTAATTATATAGTTTACAATTGATTTACTATCATTAATGTCGGTGTACACGACAACATAACCCGATTTTTTTATTGTTCTCTCTTCGACTGGCAAGGGATTTTGAGAATTATCTTTATTAATCTGATTATAGTTATATCTTATTATATTAAATTCTATTTTTTTATTTTCTATTTTTATTATTTTATTTTTTTTTAAGAGGAGACGTGTCTCTATATCTTTAAATAACATGCGTTTTGAATCATAACTATGTTTAGTATTAGTAATTGTATTTATAATATCTTCAATATTCCTACACTCGTTATCATTCCATCTAGTTACAGAAACCATTTAACCACTCTCCAAAAATTTTAAATACTAATTTACTTTTATTACTAATTTATTTTTACTATTCAAAGTTAACATAAAATCCTTATTTTTTAAAAAGCTTTTTACGGTTGAACTGGCATTATAGTGACCAGATTGAATTACTGCAAGCTCAATTGTAGTAATAAAATCTTGATCAGCATTTTGGTTAGCAATTTCCTTTAAGTTAATAGTCAAACAATTATTTTTAATTTCCCCACAAAAAATTTTTTTTTCTTTTTGTTGCACAGAAACATAATTTGGAAATATAAAATTTAAAGTAGTATTTTTTTTAGAGTTTATATTTCCACTTACCATAATTTGAATCTTGAGTCTTTCATATACTGAACCGCTTATATTCAAAGTACATATGTCTGAAAATAATTCTCTATTCCTTGTATTATAATAAATTACATTTATTTCTTTTCGTCTTTTCTTTAATTTATTTTCTACTTTAGCCAACACTAATGATAAAATAGCTGTGTATATTGTAATATCTACTGTATAATAAGAACTAGTTTTAAAAATTGGAATCATATGAGCTAGTGGCAGCAAGTATTGTAGATAATTACTAATTAACAATATAATTACAGGTTTAATATCTTTATATATTCTTATAGCAATTTCCATAATTTAATAATAAACCTTACTATCTGATACTATATCTAATATCTTTTGAGAATATTTATCAAAATTAGATTTATCAATAAAAAAGATTCCGTTAGCTTGTATTTTAATTTGTGTGCTTTTATGTTCGTACCTTTTTTTTAGATGAATCTTTAATATGTCAATCGATTGTTCATAGGATAGAAGCAGCAACTTGTGTAACAAAAAGATAAAATTCTCTTCATTGTTTATATTATTAACTAAGTTCTGAATTTCATTATCCAGTGTATCATCATCGTTCATAAACTCAACTCGTTCTAAGCAAAACTTGTATTTATCAACTAACGAAAAAATCAATATAATCATTATATTTGAAGTAATAATGACCTGATTTAGTTGACGTTTATTATATTGTTCTGCAATAAAATTAAAATAGTCATCAGTATCTGGATTATAATTTACAAAAGTTAGTTTATTTGAAGTATCTTTGAAAATTTTAGCCTCTTTCAATTTCAAATTCATCACCACAATTCAATCTTATATATGTTAAAAATTTTGCTTTCACTTCAATGATTCTAAAATAATATATAGCTTAAATTAATTTTACACGAAATAATTTATTTAATAAATAAATTTAGTAATAATATTTTTATCAAAATATGAGAATAACAAACTTTTCAACTGATTACTCCTTTTTTAAATGAAAGTATGATTGATAGAAAAGCTAATCTGGAAAATCGAACCTAGGATATCGGCACTTTTATTTTTTCTGACTTTATGGATGAAGAAAAGAATTATTCAACAAGAATAACTTCTTTCAATAATCAATAGCTCACACAACCACATACTTAATGACATTAGGCTAATCATTCATTCTACTATACTCTTGGCAATAACTGTTTAAATTTTAAACTTAGAAGTAAATTTTTTTATAAGGGAAATATTGAAATTTTTTGAATGTAAATCGTGACAGGAATATAACATAAAATATAATCTTTTATTATAAAATCTTACATTATTTTTAATACCTTATTGTTAGTGCATAGATCGAGTTGCATACTGCTAAAAGTTTTAGTCCATAAAAAATAAGTTATACACAGTTGAATCTGATAATTAAATTTCGATGAAAAAGGCAACCATCTTGTGAGCACAGGTAAAATCAGTCGACCTTACGATAGTGACCATGATAGTACTAATTATAAAAAGGTAAACACAATTTTGTGCTATGTTATCAGTATCGTTGTCATTAGTTAAGCTTTCATTTTCACGATTAGACTGGTAACTAGTATCCTCATTATTAATGTATTCAGTGTCACTAAAAAAATCGGATGCACCATATCCTAAACCAGTCAACAATACAAGTGCCCAACTTCTTTTTTAAAGGTTTCTTAGTTGAACTGGTTTTTAAGTTTATGGTCACGTACAGCATATAGAAGATAGAACCGAAAAAGCAAAGGTCTAATATTAATGTTAAAAATATCATTATTCACCACCAAATTATGATTACATATTTATTTTACAAAAAAAGATTAAAAGGGCAATGCTGTAACAGAAGACAAATTTTAATAATCATTGCAATATAAGTCAGTCTTAGTAAAATGCTAGAAATAACCATCGTCTATTAAAAAATAATGTCCTTAATGGATATAATTAAAACTCAAAAATAAGGTTATTAAATAGTTAAAAATTAAGCGAAATTTCTGGCAAACTTAAACACGTAAAAGCCCATAACATCAACTGTTATGGGCTTTTATTTACGGAGTGTGAGAGATTTGAACTCTCGATACAGGATTAACCCATATACATGATTTCCAATCATGCTCCTTAAGCCACTCGGACAACACTCCAATTTAAACTCCGGCTGTCAGACTCGAACTGACGACATCTTGATTAACAGTCAAGCGCTCTACCAACTGAGCTAAGCCGGAATGCTAAAAAGCACGGCAGCGTCCTACCCTCGCAGGCAGTCTCCCACCAACTACTCTCGGCGTGAAGAAGCTTAACTGCTGTGTTCGGCATGGTTACAGGTGTTTCCTTCTTGCTCTTGCCACCGTAC
>NZ_SCMB01000006.1 GCF_014323605.1 Lactobacillus kimbladii
CGAGGGTAGGACGCTGCCGTGCTTTTTAGCAATCCGGCTTAGCTCAGTTGGTAGAGCGCTTGACTGTTAATCAAGATGTCGTCAGTTCGAGTCTGACAGCCGGAGCGAGCAAAGAGAAGAGGACCTGCGGGTTCTCTTTTTTTATCTATTTATTAAGCATAAAGTGTTAGTCCTTATATATTAGAAAAATGTTAGGTAATGGTTAGAAAATGTGACACAGAGCCTGTTTCACGGTACAATATTATCGGATACATTTTATCTAAAGGAGGAAATCTCATGGTAGGAATTGTTTTAGCCAGCCATGGTGGATTTGCCGATGGAATTGCGCAGTCTGTGCAAATGCTGTTTGGCGAACAAGACAATTTTGCTCATGTCATTTTAAAGCCCGATGAAGGGCCTGATGATATAAGAAGCAAAATGGAAACAGCAATTGCTTCATTTGAAAATCAGGATGAAGTACTGTTAATAGTTGATTTGTGGGGAGGTACGCCGTTTAATCAAGCTAATACTCTGCTTGAAAAGCATCCTAATTGGGCAGTTGTCACTGGTATGAATTTACCAATGGTTGTTGAAGCTCTAACTCAGAGGATGACAAACCCTGACATTACCGCTCATCAAATTGCAACAGCTGTTGTTGAGCCAGCAAAAGATGGTATTAAAATCAAGCCGGCAGAATTAATGCCAAAGGAAACTGCAGGTACAAAACCGCAGGCACAAGCAGCATCTTCAGCTAAAAAGAAGACTATCCCGGAAGGCACTGTTGTTGGTGATGGTCACATTAAATTTGTTTTAGCTCGGATCGATTCACGATTATTACACGGCCAAGTGGCTACTGGTTGGATACCAACTATGCATCCAGACCGGGTTATTGTAGTTTCAGACAATGTAGCTAAAGACGAAATGCGTAAAAGCATGATTCGTGAAGCTGCACCTGCAGGTGTTAAAGCGCACACTGTACCGTTGAACAAGTTAGTTGAGATAGCTAAGGATCCCCGTTTTGGTAACACGCACGCCTTACTACTTTTTGAAAATCCAGAAGATGTTTTAAAAGTTATAAAAGCAGGTGTAGACATTAAAACAGTTAATGTTGGTTCAATGTCCTATAAAGTTGGAGATGTCAATGCTAACAATGTATTGTCTATGAATCAAGAAGATGTTGATACTTTCCACGAACTTGAAAAAATGGGAGTTAAGTATGACGTGCGGAAAGTTCCAACTGATAAAGAAGGCAATATGGAAGCTATTTTAAATAAAGCTCAAAGTTTGCTTGACGAGCAAAACAAGTAAGAGAATAGGAGTAAAAAATGAACGCTATTCAAATGATTTTAGTTGTCATAGTTGCCTTTCTTGCAGGTATGGAAGGCATCTTAGACCAATGGGAATTTCATCAACCATTGGTTGCTTGTACATTAATTGGCTTAGTAACCGGAAATCTGGTTTTAGGTGTTATCCTAGGTGGTTATTTACAAATGATAGCCTTGGGTTGGGCTAATATCGGTGCCGCTGTTGCGCCTGATGCTGCTTTAGCTTCTGTTGCGTCGGCTATTATTTTGGTTCAAAGTGGTCAAGGAACAAAGGGTATTGGGATGGCTACAGGTATTGCGATGCCTCTGGCCGTTGCTGGACTCTTTTTGACTATGATTGTGCGGACGATTTCTACTGGTATTGTACACATTATGGACGCAGATGCTAAAAAAGGTAATTGGCGTAAAATTAATATGTGGCAATGGATTGACGTTTGTCTGCAAGGATTAAGAATTGCCATTCCAGCTGCATTGCTGTTAGCTATTCCAGCATCGACTGTTAAATATTGGCTAGGTTTAATGCCAGCATGGCTAAGTGATGGTATGTCAATCGGTGGTGCCATGGTTGTTGCCGTTGGTTACGCAATGGTGATCAACATGATGGCCAGCCGTGAAGTTTGGCCGTTCTTTGCTATCGGTTTTGCTTTAGCAGCTATTAAAGATTTAACTTTGATTGCTTTGGGTGCCATTGGTTTGGCAATGGCTCTCATGTATTTAGCATTAGAGTCAAAAGTTGGCAATAACAGCAGTTCAAATTCTGATGATGAAGGTACCGGCGATCCACTCGGCGATATCATAGATGACTATTAGAGTGATATTTAAGAGGAGGATTTTACAATGGCTGATAAAAAAATAAAATTAACTAAAGCCGACCGCTTCAAAGTTATGTGGCACTCACAATTTTTGCAAGCTTCATGGAACTACGAAAGAATGCAGAATGGTGGATATGCATATTCACTTATTCCTGCTTTAAGAAAACTTTATCCTAAAAAAGATGATATGGCTGCTGCTTTGCAGAGACACCTAGTCTTTTTTAACGTTCATCCTTACTTAGTATCTCCAATTCTCGGTGTTACTTTAGCATTAGAAGAGGATAAGGCTAACGGAGCTAAAGTTGAAGATGAAGCTATTCAAGGTGTTAAGGTTGGAATGATGGGACCTTTAGCCGGTGTCGGTGATCCTGTATTCTGGTACACTGTACGGCCAATTGTTGGTGCTCTAGGTGCCTCAATGGCTATTCAAGGCAATATTTTAGGACCAATTTTGTTCTTCGTTATTTGGAACGTAATTAGATTGGCCTTCATGTGGTACACACAGGAATTTGGCTACAAGGCTGGTTCTGCGATTACTAATGATATGTCTGGTGGTCTATTGCAAAAGGTAACCCGTGGAGCTTCGATGATGGGTATGTTTGTTTTAGGCTCCCTGATTGAACGCTGGGTTAACATTAAGTTCACTCCGATTGTTTCAAAGACGCCTGTCCAAAAGGGTGGCTATATTGATTGGGGCTCACTTCCAGCCGGTGCTAAAGGTATTCAACAAGCTTTAATTGATCAGGCAAATGGCTTGTCTTTAACCAAGTTTAAAGTTACTACTTTGCAAAACAACTTGGATAGTTTAATCCCTGGTTTAGCTGGACTACTTTTGACTTTCCTGTGTATGTGGTTGCTAAAGAAGAAAGTTTCACCAATCGTAATTATTATTGCCATCTTCATTGTTGGTGTCGTTTTGCATGTTCTGCATGTGCTTTAATCTAAAATGGTTGAATCAAGTAACACCAAAGTTGATTTAACGACAAATGCGACTTGGTTTCGCTCGTTATCTACATACGGTAAAGTAATGGTCGGAGATAAGGCATTTGAATTCTATAATGACCGCAACATCTCTGATTATGTTCAGATTCCGTGGCCAGAAGTTACTTATGTGGTGGCGGATGTTTATTTCCATGGACGTTATATACCTCGTTTTGAAATTCGCACTCGTGCAAACGGAAAATTTATTTTTACAACACGTAATAATAAAAAAACTTTGCGCGCTATTCGTAAGTATGTCCCTGCCAATAGAATGCGGCAGGCACTTGGATTGTGGCAAAAAATCAAAAGAAGAATAATGCATAAATAAAAAGTTCCTAGACAAAATCAATTGTCTAGGAATTTTTTTACTTAATTCTTGCTTTTAATATTTATTTTTTCCACAACACCCAATTCACCAGCAACTTTCTTTTATAAAGCTTGAATTGCTATGCCTTCTTTTCTTCGTGCCAAATTTTAGACAGGGTTGACAAAACTATAAAGATTAACAGTGCTGAAATCATGGAAATCCTGTTTTCAGGCAAAATCAGCAGTAATATAATCATCAAAATGAAAAAGATCAAGGTGATATAGTCCCAGAAAGGAAAACCAGGCATTTTAAAATCGGTAAGTTCTTGTGCAGGTGTCTTTTTGCGGTAAGCAATGTGGGTTAAAAGCATCAAGCACCAGATAATTAAGAACATACTGGTGGAGGTTGAAGAAATAAAATTAAATGCCTCATTGCCGATGACAATGATAACAAATGGTGCTAAGGCCATTAGGCATGCTGATAAAGTTAAAGCATTTTGGGGCAATTGTCTTCTTAAATGTCCAAATGTTTGGTTAAATTTACCCTTACCGTTAAAAGTAACAGAAAATAATAACCGGCCTGCACTGTAAAGAATACTATTGGTTGAAGAAACGGCTGCTGAAATAACCACGAAATTAATGATTGAACCAGCATTGCGAATACCGGTTGCCGCTAAAGTTTGTACAAATGGACTAGAATTAGTAGCCACCTTACCCCAGGGAATCACTACTAAAATAGCAATAATGGCTAGCACATAGAATAAAATGATGCGCATTGGAACCTCATTAATAGCCTTTCTAATCGTTACTTTGGGGTTTTGCGCTTCTGCAGCAGTTAATCCGACTAGTTCAACGCCAACAAAGCTAAAGATAACCATCTGAAAACCGGAAAAGAACCCGGTGCCGCCTTTAGCAAAAAAGCCGCCATTTGTGGACAAGTTAGCTAGAGTAACGGGTCCAAAAGAGGTCTTGCCACCAGTTATTAATAAATAGGCTACTAAAATCACGAATGCAATAACCGTCACAATCTTAATTATGGCAAAACTAAATTCTAGATTGCCAAAAAGACGGGCAGAAAGCAAATTGATAAATAGCAAAACAGCTATGGTTACTAAACCAGGCACCCACGTAGGCAAATGGGGAAACCAGTATTGAAAATATATTCCCAAGGCTGTCATTTCTGCCATACCCAGGGTTACCCAACTAATCCAGTAGAGATAACCAGAAATAAACCCGATATTTTTACCCAAGTACTTTTCGATAAAGTCAATATATGTATGCTTAGATAAGTCTGAAATTATGAGCTCACCTAAAGCTCGCATAAGTAGAAATAAGAAAATACCGACAATGGCATAAATTAAAATGACGCTAGGACCGGCTCGTCTAATGCTATTACCTACACCTAGAAATAAACCTGTACCAATTGTCCCACCCAGGGCAATCAATTGAATATGCGCGTTTGTCAAGGTTCGTTCGTAACCAGAACCGTTATTTTCTTCTTCTTCGCTCATTAAATCACTCCAAATACTTAAAAATTAGTTACATTATTAAATTATAGCATTATACAAAAGCGTATGTTTTTAACAAAATAAAATTTGGTCAAATTGTAAGTTTTGTTATGTTAAAAAGGGCTTTATTTAAAGACAAATTGTAGTATCATATATTTTATTAAAAATAAATTAAGGAGGAAGATTTAATGTTTACCATTGGCCAATTTACTGTAAATAACTTGGATATTAGTTTGGTATTACCGGAAGTCAGTCATGCGGAAACCTTATACGAAATTATTGTCCATGACCGTGATCAGCTGGCACATTTTTTACCTTGGGCAGGTAAGATTGCGAGTGTAAAAGATGAAGTTGATTTTATTAAGGCAATGCGAGTTGACACCGCTAATTATAAGAAACTGGTACTAGTTGTTCTTGTCAATGGCAAACCAGCGGGAATGGTTGACCTGCACAATATTAAGTTAAAAAATGAAAGCGGCGAAATTGGCTATTGGCTGGGGCAAAAATATCAGGGTAACGGAATCATGACTCAGGCCGTTAAAAAGTTAGTAGACGTATCATTCAACCAGTTTGGATTACACAGTATTAAATTACTGGCAGATCATAATAATAAACCTAGTAGAGCCATTGCAGATAGGCTGCACTTTGAATATGTGGCCAGGCTTAAAGATGAAGTTAAGTATCACGGTAAGTTCTGTGATATGGAGTTATATATCACATTTAATTCTAAAAACTACTCAAAAAAGGGTCTGGGAAAAAACTAGTTCTCAGACCGCGAAAAAAGAACGATGATTTCCTTACGGATTTCGTCGTTCTTTTGCTTGGGTAACTTGATTCTTTTTCCCACACACTTTGTTATTTGTCTTCGTATCCTTGAGGATGAGCTTGGTGCCATTTCCATGCACTTGCCATTACATCTTCAGCGCTCTCATGTTGTGGCTGCCAGCCTAAAATAGTTCTGGCTTTGGTTGAATCTGCAACTAGACTGTCAGGGTCACCTGCACGGCGTGGTCCCATAGTATATGGAATTTCAACATTGGTAACTTTATGAGCCGCTTGTAAGATTTCTAAGTTGGAGTAGCCATGAGCAGTTCCAAGGTTGAACACATCGGACTTGTTAGTTTTAACTAAGTATTTTAGTGCCAGTACATGCGCGTCGATGAGATCTTCGATTTGAACGTAATCTCTGACATTAGTGCCATCTTTAGTGTCGTAGTCATTACCAAAAATAGTAAATTTACCATCGCCACTGACAGCACTTTTTAAAATATTAGGAATTAAATGCGTTTCCGGAGAGTGATCTTCTCCAATTGACCCATCACTTGCAGCACCAGCAACGTTGAAATAGCGCAGTGCAATTGATTTGATACCATCAGCTTTATCTGCCCAATGCATGATTTTTTCCATCATTACTTTGGTTTCGCCATAAGGGCTAATCGGATTAAGCGGTGAATCTTCAGTAATTGGCAATTTCTTAGGGATGCCGTAAGTTGCCGCACTTGAAGAAAAGACAAGGTATTTTACATCGGCATCTTTCATTGCTTCTAGGAGCGCAATCATACCTGAAACGTTATTATCATAGTATTTCAGTGGTTTTTCCACAGATTCAGGCACTAAAGAATATGCAGCAAAGTGCATAACTGCCTCAATTTTTTCTTGACGCAATATTTGGCTAACTAAAAACTTGTTCTCAATATCTCCTTGGTAAAACTTGGCTTTAGAGTTGACAGCTTTTCTGTGCCCAGTGTACAAAGCGTCAAGGACAACAACATCATTATTTTGTTCAATTAATTTTTTAACAGCTACCGAGCCAATATACCCAGCACCGCCGATAACTAAAACGCGCATAAATTCCTCCAATTAATATATGGTAATGATCTTCTGTCTAAATTTTAGCACAGTCTGTTAATTTAAAAGACAATTATTGACAGTAAAATCATTTTGCAATACAGTTACTTTTAGTAAGATAGTTAGAAAGAAGTATCAAAATGATTCATAATTCCACAATTAACCAGCAAATTAATCATCGCTCTATCAGAAAATTTAAAGATCAAACACTAAGTGCAGAACAATTAAATACTTTATACACCGTTTTTCAACACACCGCGACGAGCATGTTTATGCAAAATGCGACAATGCTTCATATTACTGATGAAATTAAAAAGGCAAAAATCAGGGAATTGTGCGGACAAAAATATGTTGGTGCTGAAGGAGATTTGTTTATCTTTGTAGTGGATTTATACCGAAACCAACAAATTCGCCGCCAGTTAGGTAAAGATGACGGACGTGTTCATACCACTGACATTTTCTTTCAGGGGATGGATGACACATTACTTGCTTGGCAAAATGTGGCTAATGCTGTTGAAAGTATGGATCTTGGTTATGTGCCTCTAGGTACCATTAATGATCACCCGTTAAAAATGTTGGAAGTGCTTGATTTGCCTAAACTGACGTTTCCAGCGTTAGGGATGCAAGTGGGTGTTCCTGACCAAGAGCCGCAATTGAAACCGCGCTTGCCACTAGCATTTACAACTTTTGAAAATGAGTATCCGCGTGATTTTAAAGTGGCAGACTTGAAAGACTATGACCAAGTCGTTACCACTTACTATGACTTGCGGGATGCTAATAGACGTATTGATTCTTTTACCAAGCAAATAACTGGTGACAAGTTAAACGATAAGAGAATTGATCGTGACGAGTTGCCAGAATTGTTGCACAAGCAAGAGCTTTGCCTAGATTGGAAATAAAATAAAAGTCGCGCATTCGATTGCATGACTTTTTTTGTTTTGGTATAATTTAAACGTTGTGAAAGTTGCTGATTTAGCTCAGTTGGTAGAGCGTTTCCCTCGTAAAGAAAAGGTCGCCAGTTCGATTCTGGCAATCAGCATTCAGAAGAATAAAATTGGTAAAACAACCTTGATATATCAGTGTTTTCTGTTGGTAAATTAAGGTTATTTTTTGTTTATTAAAGATAATTATGCACACGATACGGAACACGTTTTGAAGTGAAATTGCAAAGTATTTCCGTGTTATGCCAAAAGAATGTTTAGAGATCACTTACTTTAAAAAATTAATTGAGTAAAAAAGGAAGTCGTAGTTATTAGCTTTGACTTTTTTGATTTTTATGAGAATTATTTCTGGAATTGTCTCAACTGCTGCTAATATAGCAACTTTAGTATCTTACCAAACTTTGTTAATAGCGAACGTAACCAATAGAGCTGCATTAATTTTCACTGACTCTAACATACTTTTAACTTTTGATAAAAAACAAAAACCATTGGCAAGAGTTCATTACATCCCAATGTTGGTTACAGGTTTAGAACTTAGTCCAAAAGCGTAGGACTAATCCTTTATTTTAATTCAAAATCTTAAAAAAAATTAGCATTGCTACTAACGTATGTACTATAATTTGCTTATAGATTTTTTTGAAACTTGATAGGTAGCTGGCATTTATGAAGCAAAAACAAACTTTTTCAGATAAAGTTTTTCAATTTGATCAGGAATTAGGTAATGTAAAAATTGATTTACCGGCTCCTTATAAATTAATTAATCCTTATAGTGGCAGAAATAAAAAACAAATTTTACAAATGATCCAAATTTTCTATCACAAATATTTCAATGACACTAACAGGCGACGCTTAATATTGGGCAGTTGTCCAGCGAGAAAAAGATCGGCAATAACTGGAATTCCCTTTGAAGATGCTTTAAATCTCCAAAAAGAAACAGGAATTTCAATAGCAAATTTTCATGTTAATAATGCAGCTTCTAATTTTTTAAATGAAGTCATAGATAAATACGGTGGAAAGCTCAAGTTTTATCATGATTTTTATCTCAATTTTGTTTGTCCCTTGGGTATTTGCAAGACCAATTCCAAAGGTAACCAGATAAATTGCAATTATTATGAAAACAAGCGAGTTGAAGGAATACTAACTTCTTTTATAATTTCTGCGCTTAAAGCGCAAATTAACTTTGGAATTGATACTTCTATTTGTTACTGCATAGGCAGTAGTCAAAATTATCAAGAACTGAGCAAAATTAATAAAAAGTGGCGCTTTTTTCAAAAAATAGTTCCACTTGAGCATCCGCGTTTTATTACACAATATCATCCTGAAGAAAAAGAGAAATATTTGCATAAATACTTGGATGCTTTGATGTATAAATAATAAGCGTTAGTTTGAAAAATAAGTGAGGTCAGCAATTTATGTCTGATGTAATTCTTAAAAAAGCAAGAAAAATTTATCAAATGTACCAAAATGGCGATTTAGGTGATACTGCTTTACCTGAAGATAGCAACCCCAACTTAGATCCAAGTTCCAATGAAAATGCGCTTTATTTCACGCTGCCAATGGCCTTAAACTATCAGAGAAATTCCTATACTTTGTGGGAAAGTGCCTTGAAGACATATGAAGATCCAGAAACTAATTTTGTTTTTATACCGGCAAAAGTGATTAATGCTGAGTATGAAGCAGTGCAAAAAGGTTTGACTAAGTATCGGCTTGCTTTGCAAAAGAACAAGCAGACAGACATTTGGCTTAAATTATGTCAGACATTTACAGAGCTTTCTGATGGTAGTGTTATTAAATTCGCTAACAGCTTGGATAATGATGTGAATAAGATTAGGCATTTTATGCAAAAAGATGCCAAGAAAAAGTTTCCATATTTGTCTGGTAATAAGCTTTGTAACTATTGGTTGTATGTTCTCAGTAAATACACTGCTATTCCTTTAAAAAATACTAATAATATTTATATTGCTGCAGACAGGCATGTAATCAGAGCAAGTTACAAATTAGGCTTAATTACTAAAGAACAAATGGAAAGTTCTAAAGTGCAGACCTTTGTGATTAGTACTTGGGCAAAAGAACTGCAGGGAACAGAATTTGTGCCAACCGACTTGCAAAATCCATTATGGTTATGGAGCCGGAATGATTTTAAAGATTTGGATTCTTGCAGTTGAGAGTAAAACTAGGTACGAAATAATTGTCTTTATGTCTTTTCTTATTGAAAATAAATGTATAAAAGATCTAAAATTAGTTATGGTTAAAGAAATAGTTTTTTTATGAAGGAAAGAAAAAATGAAAGTTAATCATAATATCAAAAAATTCACCAGTAAGTTGCTAGTTAGTTCTGCAATTGCAGGCATTTTGGGCGGAGTTGCTATTAATGTGATTCCTGAGAAAGCAGATCTTGTTCAAAATGTTCAAGCCAAAAAGAAAAAACACGCAAAAGCAAAGAAAAAGGTCAAGAAGGCGGTAACTAGCCATAAAACTGCCAATGTTAATAAAAAGGTTGATATTAGTAATTATTCATATGGTAATGATTGTATTTTGAAGTTCGATCCTAGTACTAAAACCTTGCATATTAAAGAAGGTGTAAATAGTAATAAATTAGGTAGTACTCCGATTTATGATGCCGTTTATAATGCTAAGAAACATGTTTCTAAGAAAAATATGTTTAAGCCTTCTGATATTGAACATATAAGTATTGATAGCAATATTGCTTTATCAAGCAATTCCGAATATTTATTTGCCAGATTATATAAGTTACAGGACATTGCTGGTCTTGATAAGGTAGATACTGGTAAAGCTGAAGATGTTAGCTATATGTTTTTTAACGACAGAAAACTGACTCGGCTTGACCTAAGTAGTTGGGATGAAAGTTCTTTTGATTATTATGCTGACAGGTTAGGTATGTTTTCAGGTGATACATCTTTAATTGAAATCAATCTGACTGGCTGGGGAGTAAAGCTGACAGATCATACATTTGATGGCCTTGATACTACCAAAGTCAAAATTATTGGTTTTGATGAAGATGATGAAGATGACGACTAGGCCTCAGATAAAGTTGATATAATAATATAAAATCACTTTAAACAAAAAACCTTTCAAAACAATTCTTAATGAATTTGTATTTGAAAGGTTTTATTTTGCAACTAACTTTATATAGATTAAAGAGTCTTACGCATAGTAGTCAATGATTGCTTTCAATATTTTCGCAGCGTCAGGGTTGCCCGTGGCTTCTTCATAATATTTGCTAAAACGTCCGTCACAGACATACATTTGGGCGAGATTCTTGTGCGCCTCTGCCGAATATTGGCTTTTAGGCCAAATTATCAGTAAATATTCTTTATGTAATTCGAAAATGTGCTTGGCAGCAGCTTGTTTGACACCAGCAGTATTATCAAAGTCTTTTAATTCAGTTAAAATTTCAGCATTCAGTTTTTTGAAATGTGATAATTCATCTGCAGATAAAGAGCTAAATTTTTGATTGCTAAGATCTATTTGAGGATCACCATATTTCTCCCTAATTTCAGCGCCATATTGTCTTTCGTTTTTGTTAATCATTTCTTTTTTTAATGTGGCAAATTTTTCCGTGTCAGTCATTTGTGCTTCTCCCTTCATTGTTGCAAGTGTCTTGTCTAAATTCCTAATCAAATCATCTAGATATTGCTCTTGCGCAACTAGTTTGCTTCGCTGACTTCGTAAAACTTGATATTGAGTTTCCGTTGAAGTCTGCATTACCTGTTTTATTTGTTCCAGTGGCAAGTCAAATAGCTTTAAAAATAGAATTTTCTGCAATTGATCAACTTCGCTTTCCTCATAATAGCGATAATTATTTTCGGGATTCCTGCGCGCTTTTAAAAGTCCCTGTTTATCGTAATAGCGTAAAGTTCGTGTTGAAATGCCAGCTAGTTTTGCTAGTTCATTGATAGAATACGACATGTTTAAAATCTCCTCACTTGCAAAATTTAGTATATTGGTTGACGTAGCGTCAAGGTCAAGCACGGAAAATGATTTTTGAGAATAAAAAAGCCAGTAACTCAATCAAGATTACTGGTTTTTGATTATGATATTTAATTTACGACGTTTAATTTTTCACCATTTAGAAATGCCTGCAGATTTTCAACGACAATGCCCAGTAAGCGATTGCGGGTTTCGCGTGGTGCCCAGGCAATATGAGGGGTAATGTAGCAGTTCTTAGCAGAAAGAAGTGGACTGTCAGCAGGAATTGGCTCTTTTTGTGCAACATCAATTCCAGCTGCAGCAATCTTTCCTTCATTTAAAGCAACGGCGACATCTTTTTCATTAATTAAACCGCCGCGAGCAGTATTAATTAAAATGACGCCATCTTTCATTTGACTAATTGCTTTTTGGTTTATCATTTCAGTGGTTGCCGGTGTTTGCGGCACGTGTAAACTGACGATATCTGCTTTTTGATAAAGTTGATCAAGTTCAACCTGCTTAACGTAATCAGGTAAGCCCAGTTTAGGACGATGGTTCCAAAAAATCACATTCATAGAAAAAGTATGGCCGATTTCTGCCACTTTTTTTGCTATGTGACCGAAGCCAATGAGTCCTAACGTTTTACCTTTCAATTCCATTAACGGTTTTGCCCAAAAAGTAAAATCAGGGTTGCTGCTCCAGCGACCTTCATGGACTAATTTATTATGTAAACCGACTTGACTGGTAATTTCAAGTAGCAATGCAAAAGTAAATTGCGCAACGGCATCAGTACCATAAGTAGGGATGTTAGTAACAGGTATGCCAGCTTCACGAGCTGCAGTCGTATCGACAATATTGTAACCGGTAGCAGTCACGCCAATGTATTTAACGTTGGGAGCGGTCTCAAGCACATGTTGGTCAAGTGGCGTTTTGTTAGTCAAAACAATTTCAGCATCCCCAATCCGCCTTAAAATTTCCTCATCGTCGTCCACTGGGGTACGATCATAAAATTTGCATTCACCTAGTTTTTTAAGAGGTGACCAATCTAGGTCTCCTGGATTTAAGGCATAACTATCCAAATTAACGATTTTCATAATTCAACCTCACATATAATATATCTATACCTTATAGTTTACTACATATTGCCGGCGTAACTATATATTATAAGATTGCAGTAAGATGGTGATTAAAAGAGCATTTGACAGTGTTCATAAATAATTTTAAAATTACTCTATATTATGCATTTTAGTAATATCTTACAATTACTAGAAATGAGCAAATTAAATAGTGGTAGTATGTTATTTCTTCATAGATTTTATGCTATGCAATAATCCATAAATAGTGGTATAAAATTAAAGTAGTAAATAAATATCTAAAATAGTGGAATTAAGAAGGAGTTATCAATGAAAAAATGTCCACAATGTGGCGCCATAATGGGAAAAGACGTCAATTTTTGTACGTCTTGCGGTTATGATTTGCGCAATGTTGGTGTACAAAAAGTAGAAGAGGCGCCTACTAATTCAGCTGAAAACACTGCTCAAGTAGAGCCAAAACAGACCGAACCTCAGCCTCCAGCTGCCAGTGAGCCAGTTAATTACGGAGATCAATTTCAAAATTACTGGCAATGGTGTGTTGATTCCTGGCGTAATCCAGGTACTTGTAGTCCTAATGTGGCAAGTTGGTATGGTTGGTTGACCATTTTGATTGAAGATGCCTTTGTGGTGTTGGGTCTATATTATTGTGCCAATACTATTGTTAGTACTTTGATTAACTGGGCCAACCGCATGGGAGCCAACATTAATGGCTGGGAGAATTTTCATGTTCCCTTTAACATTATGCTGGAAATATTTGTGGTGCTGGTGATATTTGAAGCAATAGTCATTGGCGGCTTTTATGCTGGTTATCGGTATGTCTATGACAGACAGCTGGGCTTTTTTGAGTTTATTAATCGTGGTGCCCATGCGTTCAACTTCAATCTGCTTATTTCTGCCGCATTCTTTTTACTAATGCTTTTAGGACTAAATAGTATTAAATTCGTGATTGCCGTATTTATCATAATGCTAGCTTTATTCTTTGCTAGCCAGCATATTATATTATTTGGCGATCAGGGAGCAGTGCATGATAAAATTTTGGGCTTCTTAATTGCTTTTGCCATTATCTTTGTGTGTCTGATGATTTTAGATTCAATTATTTATAGTTCCATGGTCCATTCAATCATCAATCAAATTATGTCAATGCAAAATGGTTCAATGTAGATAGAGTGAAGGAAATGAATGATAAAAAATTTTGTCCTAATTGTGGTAAAGAGATAAAGCCGAATGCGGAATTTTGCCCTAACTGTGGTCAAAAATTACCTCAGACCCTGCATAGTAGAAAAGAATATCGCAGTCAGCAGAGAAATACTGCAGCGCAGCCAGTTGTCAATCAGCCACAAGCTACGGCGAGCTCAGTCCATCAGCATCAGCCTATGAAAAAAAGAAACAAGGTCTTGCTGACCTGCTTGGGAGTTTTGATTGTTGCATTTGTGGCATTCTATGCT
The DNA here is from genome assembly GCF_014323605.1 of Lactobacillus kimbladii. Taxonomy (GTDB): domain Bacteria; phylum Bacillota; class Bacilli; order Lactobacillales; family Lactobacillaceae; genus Lactobacillus; species Lactobacillus kimbladii_B. Next base: position 14,170 of record NZ_SCMB01000006.1, read on the forward strand.
TGGGGTTCTAATCACTATCAAAGAAATAATCAGATTAATCAAATTGCAGCCAGTTTGAAAAATCCTCATTCTGATTTAGCCCAATTCGTAGTTTCTGAAAATCCTAATGCTCGTGTAACAACGGCAGCTCTAAAGCCAACTCAGGAATATTATGCGGAACACTACGTTGAAGCAGATAAAATGGCTGATGCTTTTAAATACGGTAATGAATATGAAAACGTCAGCTTGGTCCAAAGTGGTCGTTATTTACTTTTATTCCCCAAATATTGTTTGCAATTAAAGACTTATACACCGCAGATTAGAACTAATCACGCCAATTCTACTATTTATGTCAACAATAAAAAATTTGGTGGCGTTGACGGCAGCGGTGAGGACTATTATAAAAAAATTGCTCCTTTATTTCCGGGTAAATACCACATTGAAGTAAAATCAGTTGCCTCTGGTCACCAGTTATCTGCCGATAAAAGTACCACTATTTTTTCTAATAAAGAAATTAACATGAACATTAAAACTGTTAATTTCATGATTAAAAGTATTCCTTCTGCTACGATTTACATTAATGATAAAAAAGTAGGCAATCTTGATAAAAGGGGCACGAAAGTGTTTAAAGATTACCCTGTAACTGATGATATGAAGATCTATGTGGTTACTAAAGTTGATGGTAAATCTATCAAATCAGAGTCGGTTGATTATGACGATATGGGCTTTGAAGATGACGATGATAGCAGCAGTAATGTCATTAAACCCGAATGGCCCGGCTTAATTAGTAAAGATGATGCTGAAAAACTTTTAGAAAATGACTTTACATCTCCAGACGAAGATGACTTTGTTGGTGGAGCTGAAAATAAAGGTTATCAGGAACTGCATTCTCAAGATTCTGGTTTTGATAATGATGACGATATTAATGATTATAATATGGAATGCTCTGTAGTTTCGATTACTCCAGCGCCAAATAATTGTAGCAGCGTAACTTACAAGATTACTTACACTTTCGAACATGATGATTTTGAACATAAGCAAGTGATGTTATACACTGGCGGTCTTTTCAAACAAACTGGCGACAGCGATGACAGCAGTCAAAAGATTAAGTCAATTGGCAATGGTAAAATAATTAGTGATAAAAAATACGATAATTAATATTGTTTGAAGTGCTAATTCTAAAATTAGAATAATTTAACTAAGGACTAACTTCCGATTTTCAGTCGGGAGTCAGTCCTTTTAATTTGGTCAAAAAAATAGCTTTTTTCTCTGAATTCTTTGATTTTTAGAATTATTACTTAAAACAATTAGTTTTTTTCACTATTGCGTAAATGCAAATATATTGTGTTTTTTGAAATTTTAAGTTGCTTGGCAACAGTTGGGATAGCCTTCTTCATGCTAAAAATGCCGTTTTCTTTTAGTTTTAAAATAATTTGTTTGTTATGATCTTTAGAATTAATAGTAGCATCAGCATCAACATCAGCTTTAGCTTTATTTACAGCAGCTAAAATCAATTCATCCGTTGAGTTTTCAAAATTTTCAATAACTTTTGCTTGTTGCAAAGAATTATGTTGTGGAATAAAGTTGCCCATAATTCTAATGAATGGGGTATTTAAATAAAAATTGATACATAACAAGCCTATAATTCGATGATTATTTCCCCTAATAACAGAGGTCATTGCTTTAATTGGCTCTCCCTTAGCATTGCGATTAAAGTAGGTTAAATAATCATTAGTTTGCTCTCCTGATTCTATCTTTTCCAAAATGTGTAAAGCCAAGTCAGTAATCGGATCACCAATTTTACGACCGCTAAGCTGACCGTTACAAATATAAATTATTGAATTTTCGTAATTCTCTAGACTATGTAAAACAATTTCGTACCCTTCACCTAAATAAGTACTCAGTGAAGAAACTAGGATTTTATATGAATCTAGAATTTTAAGATCATTTTTTGAAAGTTTCATTTTTCCTCCAAAAGATAATATTTTAAATTGCGTTTGACTCCCAAATAAACAAAGTAAATTTTAATTACAGTTTATTCCTATAAAAAATTAAAATCAAACAATAATGTAAAATAATTCATTGACTAAAAAATATTTTAGTATTAATATGAGATTGAGTTAAGAAAGAGAGGATGAAAAATGAAACAATTTAATGCTACTGGTTTATCGAGTGGAAAAGGTCCATATTCTCAAGCGATCATCACTGATAAATATATTTTTATATCGGGTCAAATCCCTATTAATTCTAATTCTGGAAAAATTGATTCTGGAACTTTGTCTGGGCAAACAGAACAAGTTATAAAAAACATAAACATAATTTTAGCGGAGCTAAACAAATCCTTTGCTGATGTTGTTAAAACAACATGCTTTTTAACAGATATGTCCGGTTTCGCTATTTTTAACCGAATCTATGAAAGGGCTTTTAAATCACTTCCTGCTCGTTCGTGTGTTGAAGTCAATAATTTACCTTTAAATAGTAAAGTCGAAATTGAATTAATAATTGAAGCATAAAGGGGGAGACAACATTGTATACCGAATTAGTTTCAAAAATAGTGGAAGATATGGGAGGCAAAGCCAACATCGCATCACATACACATTGTATGACAAGATTACGCATAACAACCCATGATGATTCTCGTGTACTTACTGACAAGATAAAAAATCTTAAAGGAATTATGGGAATCGTAAAAAAAGGTGATCAATGGCAAATAGTAATAGGACCTAATGTTGAAGAAGTATATAACTCTTTTGTAGATTATTTAAACAATTCTACAGAAAAAGGGACGGTTAAGGAAAAACATTCTAAAGGTACTTGGGGAGCAAATATCTTAAATACGATAGCTGGAATTTTTAATCCTATTGTGCCTGCTCTTGCTGGTTCAGGATTAATAAAAGCAATTCTAGCTCTTTGCCTAGCTTGTCACTGGTTAACCGATAAATCTCAAACTTATATTGTATTGAATGTGATTAGTGATGGTGTGTTTAATTTTTTGCCATTCTTACTGGCATATTCATCATCTAAAATTTTTAAAATGAATACTGCGGTAGCACTGGGAATAGCTGGTGCAATGTTGCATCCAACATTTATTCAATACATAACTGCGGGTAAAACTACCTTGCAATTTTTTGGAATTACTATGCATTTAGTTGATTATCAAACCAGTGTATTACCAATCATATTAGTTATATGGTTTGCTTCATATATTGAAAAGTTTCTAAATAGAGTAATTCCAAAAGCAATAAAAATAATTGTAGTACCAGCTTTTACCTTATTGCTTGCTACTCCAATAGCTTTGTTAATTATTGGACCATTAGCTCAATGGATTGGTACTGGATTAGCATCAGGAGTAAACGTAATGTTTGACCGGTGGGGAATTATAGCCAGTCTTCTTTATGGTGCATTTTACTCACTTATAGTTGTTACGGGTTTACAGCATGGTATGGTTCCAATTTTAGTTGATAGTATTTCTCGTTATGGTTTTAATCATATTAGTCCTGCATCGGGAAGTTCAAACATGGGTCAAGCTGGGGCAGCCTTTGGTGTTTGGCTTCGTTCAAAAGATAGGGACACTAAGGCCGTAGCAGCATCTGCGTGTATTTCAGCTTTAAGTGGAGTAACAGAACCAGCAATTTATGGCGTTAATCTTCGCTTAAAGAAACCATTCTTGTATGCTGGTATTGGAGGAGCAGCCGGTGGTCTAGTTGCAGGTATTTTAAAAGCTAAGTGCTACGCATTAGGCGGTCCTTCATTTTTAACATTACCAATGTTTATTGGTGATCCTAATAATGTTTGGTTTGTTGTTTTAGCTTTTATAGTTGCATTTGTTGTTGCTGCTATTATTACTGTCATATTTGGTTTTGAAGAAACACCACTTAAGGAGGGTTAGCATCTCATGTATCAATTTAATTCAAGTTTTGAGAACATTAGTGGTGGTTTATTTTCGGAAATTGAAAAAGCTGATGTAGGCAATAATTATCAAGATCTGGGAAAAAAGGGGGTTGATCTTTTAGGATGGGCAGACCCATTTTACCCTGATCGATGTGTACCCTCAGAAGTGTTAAATGAAAGCATTAGAGCTCTTAAAGGAGAACTGCCAACGCATTATACACCACCTGTTGGGAATGAAGAGTTGAAGATTGAAATTGCTAAAAAAGCAGAAAAATTTAATCACCTTAAACTTGATCCCAATAGAAATATTTTGATAACTCCAGGTTCCGATTCCGGTCTTTTCTTTGCAATGATGCCATTTTTGGAAAAAGGAGACGAGGTAATTTTACCTATTCCTTGTTATCCAAATAATATTCAGAATACAAACTTGTTAGGAGCCAAACCTGTTTATTTGAAATTAAAAGAAGAAAATGATTATCAGATTACAGCCAAAACTTTAGAAAAATTAGTTACTCCAAATACTAAAATGATTGTACTTACACATCCGAATAATCCCACAACGACAGTGTTTAACAGGGAATCTTTAGAAGCGATAAGGCAAATAGTTATAAAATATAATCTAGTTTTGATATGTGATCAAGCATTTGAGGATTTTACATTTGAAAATAAATTCATAACTCCTGCATCATTAGAAGGGATGTTTGATAGGACAGTTACTGTTTGCTCAGTATCAAAGGGGATGGGGCTCAGCGGCTTCCGTGTAGCTTATATTATGACAAATGACTATTTTATGGATAAATACTATGGCGCAGCAGTTAGTGTTATTGGAGCAACAAATACAGTTTCTCAAATTGCTTTGATTGAAGCTTTTAAACATCCCAAATTTATGAAAAAATTTGAGGAATCATACAATTATCGTAGGAATAAAGCTTATGAAATTTTTAATTCAATCCCTGGAGTTTCAATGCTTAAACCAGAATCAGGTTTTTTGGGCTGGATTAACATTTCTAAACTGGGTAAGTCTCAAGATATCCAAAACTATCTTATAAAAGATGCAAAAGTCTTTTTAAATTCTGGTACAAATTATGGTTCTAACGGAGAGGGCTATCTCAGAATAGTTTTAGGAACTTATAAAAGTGATGAACGTTTAATTGGGGTACTTAAGCGAATTAAAAAATCTTTGCTGAATTATTCAAAAATTTAAAAATAGGAGAAACTATGCGTAAGTTGAATAAATTTCCTTCCAATTTTTTCTGGGGAGGAGCAATAGCTGCAAATCAGAGTGAGGGAGCTTGGAATAAGGATGGTAAGGGACCTAGTATAACAGATGTTATGGCTTTAGGCTCACATACTAAAGCTCGAAAAATAACTAAGAAAATAGATCCTAATGTGTGTTATCCTTCACATAAAGCTGCTGATTTTTATCATCATTACAAAGAAGATATTAAACTATTGGCCGATGAAGGAATTAAAATGCTTAGGTTATCGATTGCATGGACTAGAATTTTTCCTAATGGTAATGATGTCGAGCCTAATCAAGCAGGTCTAAAGTTTTATGATAATATTTTTGCTGAATTAAAAAAATATAATATCGAACCACTTGTTACAATCTATCATAATGATTTTCCATTACATTTAACTCAAATTGGTCAAGACTGGTCTTCACGCAAAACAATAGATGATTATATAAAATTTGCCGAATTGGTAATGAAACGATACAAAAACTATGTAAAATATTGGATACCGTTTAATGAAATTAATGATCTTACTGTGCCACTTGGCAACTGGAATCACGGTGGAATAATTAATGAGGGGACAAAAGATTTTCAGCATCAAGTTGATAATCCAAATCATAGATTTCAAGCCTTACATAACCAATTTATAGCTAATGCAAAAACTGTAATTTTGGGGAAAAAAATAAATCCTGATTTTAGATTTGGTTCAATGATATGCCACATTACTGTATATCCACTGACATGTAATCCGGATGATATATTATTAGCTCAACATGAAGATCAAATTCGCAATTGTTTTTGTGGTGATGTTCTTCATTACGGAGAATACCCTTATTATGCTCTTGAATATTTTAAAGAAAATAATATTCAAATTAATGTTGAGCAAGAAGATAAAACTTTATTGAAAGATGGAATATGTGATTTTTATACTTTTAGTTATTATATGACTATATGTAAAACTAATACTCAAAAAAAAGCCAAAAGTACTTCTGGAAATATTATGGGTGGTGCAAAAAATCCTTATTTAAAAGTTAATGAATGGGATTGGCAAATAGATCCTAAGGGCCTGCGATATACTTTAAACCATGTATATGATCGCTATCGTGTTCCAATCATTATTTCAGAAAATGGTTTAGGTGCATTAGACAAGTTAACCCCTGATTGTCATATACATGATGATTACAGAATAGATTATACTAAAAGGCATCTTCAACAGATGCAAGAAGCTATTACAGATGGTGTAGATTTAATTGGATATACTAGCTGGGGTATTATTGATCTTGTGAGTTGTTCTACTGGTGAAATGTCTAAGCGCTATGGCTTTATCTACGTTGACGCTGATGACTATGGTAAGGGAACATTTAAACGTTATAAAAAAGACAGTTATTATTGGTATAAAAAGGTAATACAATCAAATGGTGAGAATTTAAATGAATTAGAGTGAGAAGGAAAAGATATGATAAGTTTTTTCAAAAAGAAAGAGGAAAGCCTTAAAATAACAGCACCAGTAGACGGAGAATTAGTACCGATAACCGAAGTAAAAGATGATATTTTTTCCAAAAGGATGTTAGGCGATGGCTTTGCGATTAAACCGAATTCAGATGATTTGTATTCTCCAGTTAAAGGTATGATTTCTTCAATTTTTTCAACAAAGCATGCTCTTGGAATAAAGACAGAAAATGGTTTGGAAATATTACTTCATTTTGGAATTGATACTGTTGAGTTGGAAGGGAAGCCGTTTAGTATTAAAGTAAAAGAAAGTGAAAAGATATTTTCAAATGATTATATTGGTACAATGAATTGCTCTATGATAGAAGAAGAACAAAAAGATGATATTGTAATAGTTGTTTTTACTAATTTAAATAAGGGTACTGAGTTTCCCAAAATAATTAATAGAAAAATAAAACATGGAGATGAAGTAGGTGAAATCAAGATTAAGAGGTAAATAAAACTGTTCGTGATCATTTAAAAATTATTATTGCATTTAGCATTTTACAGCAAATAAAAAGAAACTTATGGAAGTAGATTTTATGAGTATAAGAGAGGTGAACTCTTATGATTGATACAGACATCTTTTAATTTATTTGGAAAGCGCTTTCTTATTTTAAATGAATAAAATAACATATTTTGAGAATAAAACTACTGTAATTACTCTCAATATTGTGCTATTATTTTCTTAGACTAAGAAAGAGAGGTAGATTACTCCATATGCATGTGTTAACTCAAAATTTTGAGCAATTTGCTATGGGGGAAGTGCGGCTTTCTTATCTGAACAATCTGTTGTTGCTGTTTTTTAATATGATCATTAATGGACTTAGCATATCACGCAACGTGAAATGCTAAGTCTTTTTTGATTGCTATATTTCCAGATCAGGAGGAAATCATGCCAAAATTTAAGAAGTTTTTAGTTGGTGCTATTGCAGTTTTGGGCACTGCTTTACTTGCTGGGTGCTCTAACTCAGCTAAAAAACAAGCTGATAGCGGTACACCAAAGTCTCTCAACGTGCAGTTCGTACCGAGCGTTTCTGCTAATACTCTGGAGACTAAGGCCAAACCATTAGAAAAAATGCTATCAAAGCGTCTGGGAATTCCAGTTCACGTTTCAGTTTCAACAAGTGGTAATGCACTGGTAGAAGCAATGAAATCCAAAAAAATAGATGTCGGTTTTTTACCAGGTGATGACTATGTGCAGGCGCATAAACAGCATGCAGCTGATGTTTTATTACAGTCAGAGCGTTTTGGTTTAACTAGACCAGATGGTAACTGGACTAAAAAGTTAGTTCATACTTTCCATTCCGAAATTCTAGTTAGAAAAGACTCTGGTATCAAGAGCTGGAGGGATCTTAAAGGTAAGAAAATTTCAATTCAAAGCCCAACTTCAACTTCTGGTTATATTTTCCCAGTTGCCGAATTAAAGCAAAAGGGACTGGATGTTCCTCGTAGCTGCAAGCTGGTTACTACAACTGGACATGATCAGGCAGTTCTGAATGTTTTAAATAAAGATACTGATGCAGCTTTTGTTTTTGAGGATGCCCGTAATAATGTTATTAAGGACAACCCTAAGATTAAATCGCAAGTAGTGCCAATTTATTACACAACAGAAATTCCTAATGATACTATTTCTGTCATTCCGAGTTTGTCAAAATCCTTCCGGGAAAAGTTAGCTAATGCATTTATTGCTATTGGTAAATCTAAAGAAGGTAGAAAAGTAATCGAACGCGTTTATTCACATGAAGGATATGTCAAAGCTAAAGATAGTGACTATGACACTGTTCGTAAGTATGAAAAAATTGCTGAGTCAATTAAAAAGTAATTAAGCTTATAAATAATTACTATAAAGTGCATCTTTTGTTGTTTGAACAGGAAAAGATGCATTTTTTGTACTTAAAATATTGAATTAATATGGTTAAGAATAAGTTTTTATAATAATTTGCAATTATTGCTTTAGCAAATAGAAAAAGATTGTTTTAATGATTTTAATTAAAAAGCAACTTTTTAAGTTTATATCAAGTTATCGAACAGTTTCAAACATTGACAAACAAAAAGGAACAGCTATAATTAAAATGAACTAAGTTAGTTGCTTAATCTAGTTTAAGAAGTAGGGTACTAATGTTAAAAAGTGAAAGACTGAAAACTATTTTACAAGTAGTAAAAACCCAGAAATTTGTCACAGTTGATGAATTGGCACAGGCTTTAAAAGTGTCTGACATGACAATTAGACGAGATCTTAATGAACTGCATAAAGCAAATAAAATTTTGCGTATTCACGGTGGTGCACAGTTATTGTCTGATCAAATCAGGACTGAAAAAAGTTATCAGCAAAAACGTGAAATTCATAGTAAAGAAAAATATGAAGTAGCAAAAAGGGCTTGTAATTTGATTCATGAAAATGATTCAATTTACGTTGGTCCTGGAACAACTTTAGAACTGTTGGTTGCTAATTTAAAAGTTAAGCATCTTAGGATTGTTACTAATTCATTGCCTGTATTTGAAGCTGCCAAAAATAATATGAATGATTACGATTTAATTATGGTTGGTGGCTCATACCGAAGAATTAGTGGTGCTTTTGTAGGTGCTTTGGCCAATAATGAACTGAAAACTATGTCATTTTCTGTGGGTTTTGTTGGTGTTAATGGCATTAAAGATACTTCCTTGACAACTGCTAACTTAGAGGAGGGTCAAACCGAAGGTATTGGATTAGATCATTCACAAATAAAATTTGTGGCTGCTGATTATACTAAATTGGATCATAGTGATTTTCACCAATTTTATGATTTGCGCAATGTGGATGGTTTAATTACTAATCGGGAAATTGAGCCTGAGTTGGAAAAGCATTACAGTCAATTTACGACTATTTATAAGTAGTTTTTTGAGAGGAGATTTGGCTATGAAGGTTGTCATTGGTAGTGACAAGGCAGGTTTTACCTTAAAAGAAAAAGTAAAAGATTACCTGAAGGCACATCAATATGATGTTTTGGATGTTACTCCGGAACCCGCTGAGGATTTTGTGGAATCTAGTTTAAAGGTAACTCATGAAGTATTAGACAATGGCATTAAAAAAGCTATTATGTTCGACGAATACGGTGTAGGATCTGCCATGGCGTCAAATAAGGTTAAAGGTATGGTTACCGCAAATGTTAATGAAGAAAGAACTGCACATATGACTGCTATGCACAATGGTGCAAAAGCTATTGCTTTAGGTAGTGGTATTGTGGGTGAAAAACTGGCTTATTCAATCGTGCAACATTATTTGGATACTGAATATGCTGGTGGCCGCCATCAAGTGCGTTTGAATATGCTTGAAAAAATGATTTAAGGAGGCTTACTGATGCTAGATAATGATAGACCACAGCCCGAGTTTGTTGATCCTAAAAATGATAAGCATATGGTCATTGCTTTAGGAAATGATCATATTGTTACTTCTGTCAAAATGGCTATTTCTGATCATTTAAAAGAAGAGGGATATCAGGTCATTGATGAAGGTACTCATGATAATACCAGAACCCACTATCCAATTTACGGTAAACGTGTTGCTGAAGACGTTGCTGATGGTCGTGCCGATTTAGGTATTGTCCTTTGTGGTACTGGTATCGGTATCTCAACTGCTGCAGATAAAAACGAGGGAGTTCGTGCAGCTATGGTTGGTGATGTTGCTCAAGCTGAATATGCTCGACGGGAATTGAATGCCAATGTTTTAGGCTTTGGTGGTATAGTTTTAGGACGAGACTTTATTTTTGACATTGTCGACTCATTCTTAAATGCCAAATATGAGTCTACTCCCGAAAGACAAAATTTAATTGCCAAAATTGATGGTATTGCCAAACCAAATCCAGACCAAAAGGATAACGTACACTTCTTTGATGAAGAAAATAAGAAGTGGGCTGAAGGCATATACCACGACTAATATGGTAAATAGTATAAAGATATAGAATTATAATTTAATCGCACATAAAGCCATGATTTGAAGGTCATGGCTTTTTCTTGCTTGAAAATAAGAGAAAAAATTATGAGAAATAAATTGATGATTATAACAAAACATCGCTCGAATAACTACCTGAAGTCAAATAGTCCATTTAAACTGGTTAAAAATAGATAATCTGTTTGTTTTTTATCATATTTTTTAAAAAAGCGTTTGCATTTTTCTTTACCATTAAATATAATAGCAATAGACAAGTGAACAAAAACTAACATATTCAAACAAAAGCGAAAAACTTGTCTATTGTTAAGGAGGCCTAATTTGTGAAAGAAAATAACTTGTTCTCTGCGAATGCAGTATTTGTAAGTGATGCGTCGGATCCAACCACAATTTTTAAAGAAGTTTCAGATAAATTACTTGCTCTTAATTTGGTCAAAGACGGCTTTTTCAATGGAATTAGCCAGCGTGAACAACAATATCCGACTGGCATAGATACTTCGCCAATTGCAAAGGAATTGCCAAATATTGCTGTACCGCATACTGAAGGTGAGTTTGTTAATACATGTTTGATAGTACCTGTTGCTTTAAAAGCACCAGTACCCTTTAAAAATATGATTGTACCTGATCAGAGTTTGCCAGTAAAATTTCTGTTTATGATCTTGAATAATAATCCAGAAGGACAAGCAAACATTTTAGCACAAATTATGGACTTTCTTAGACTCACACCAGTTTCAAAGTTACAAACATTATTCAATCTTACCAAAACTGATAAAATTTATCAGTTCTTAAGTAAGAATTTTAGTCAACAGTAGGAGGGCTTTTTATGAGCAGAGAAGTAAAATTTATAGCTGCATGTGGTGCTGGGGTAAACTCATCCCACCAAATTAAGGATGCAGTTGAAGAAGAAATGAGAAAGCGTGGTTATAACGTTAAAGTTGATGCCTATATGATTAAAGATGTCAATGAAGATCTTTTATCACATTATGATGGCTATTTAACAATTGCCAAAACTGATCTTTCCTTTAAACCAAAAATTCCGTTAATTGATGCAGGAGCAATTTTGTATCGTATACCAGCTATGGCTAAACCAGTTTATGACAATGTAGAAAAAGTTGTTAAAGAAATTAGTGCTGAATAAGATTTCAAGAGGAAATAAAAATGAATGGGATAATTAGTTTCGCTAACTCACTTTTTAAACCTTTAATTGATATGGGTGCTGCCGCAATAATGTTAATTGTTTTAACATTAATTGCAGTACTCTTTCGTGTCAAGTTTACTAAGGCCTTAGAAGGTGGCTTGAAATTAGCTATTGCTATCACAGCGATAGGTAATGTTATGAATATGTTGACTACAGCATTTCAAAAACCAATGTTGCAATTCGTTAAGCACACTGGCATTCACATGGATATGCAAGATATGGGTTGGGCACCACTTGCTACTATAACTTGGGGTTCACCATATACCTTGTTTTATCTGTTAGTTTTAATTATTTTGAATGTTGTTCTGTTGATATTAAACAAGACAAACACTCTTGACGTAGATATCTTTGATGTTTGGCATCTGGCATTTGATGGCTTATTCTGTGTTTATGTTGGTGCTCCTCTTTGGCTGTCAACCTTATTGGTACTTTTCATTGGTACTATGAAAATCATTAACTCTGACTTAATGAAGCCTACATTTAATGATTTGTTAGATGCCCCTGAAGGTAACCCAATGACTACTACTCATATGAACTATATGATGAATCCAATCATCATGGTGTTTAACAAGTTCTTTGACAAATGTCTGCCTTGGCTAGACAAATTTGACTTTGACTCTACTAAATTGAACGAAAAAATCGGTTTCTGGGGCAGTAGATTTGCTATTGGTGTTTACCTTGGTGTGTTCGTTTCCTTGCTAGCAGGTAATAACTTTGCAACTGAGCAGGGGTGGAAAGATATGTTCACGCTATCATTTATTGGTGGTTCATGTATTGAATTATTCTCTGTAATTGGTTCGTGGTTCATTGCGTCCGTTGAGCCTTTGTCTCAAGGTATTGCTGATTTTGCGACTAAGAAATTTTCTGGCCGTACCTTTAATATTGGACTTGACTGGCCATTCTTAGCTGGTCGTTCCGAAATTTGGGCAGCTGCTAATGTATTGGCTCCAATTATGATGCTTGAAGCAATGGTTTTGCCTGGTAACAGGTTAATGCCCTTAGGCGGAATCATCGCTATGGGTGTTACTCCAGCTTTGCTAGTTGTTACTCGTGGTAAAATTATTCGGATGATTATCATTGGGACAATTGAATTACCTATCTTCCTTTGGGCTGGTACTATGGTTGGTCCTTTTGTTACCAACATGGCCCACTCTGTAGGTGCTGCTATTCCTGCACATACCCTGGTTTCAGACACTACTATGGAAGGTCCAGTTGAAAAATTCTTGGCTTACTTAGTTGGAAATGCTTGGAAACAACAAGGAATGTTTATTGTTTATGCCTTAATCGCTTTGGCAGTTTACCTTCTTTTATTCATCTGGTATGCAAAACAAATGAAGAAGAGAAATGCAGAATATGCTGCAGCAAAAAAGGCTAAATAATCATTGGAATGTATTGGCTTAAGGGTGATCAAATTGAAGAAAACAAAAGTATCAGATAAAGAAAAGGCTAGAAGGAATCGTATCCTTTTTTGGGCAGTTGTTGTAATTGTGGTTAACTTGCTACAGATTTTATTTAAGAATTGGATAACAAGTCTAATTGCCATGGTTGGTACAATCTATGCCTTATATCGTATTGTTGTTTTTGATAATCCTAAAAATCGCCTTAGTCAAAAATACTATGATTGGAAAGGCAATAAGCTAAGTAAATAGATAACTTTAAATGCCATTAGGAAATTTTGTCCTAACGGCATTATTATTTCTTAAGATTGCAAATATTATGTTTTTTAATGAATTCAGGAGTTAAGAAATGAAAAAGGCAAAAAAGCTTATTAATCTTATAGCAGCTTCAGTGACACTGTTTCTAGTGAGTGTTTCAACAAAGAATACTATTTTGGCTGCAGAAAACGATTTGCCCGAAATGGGTCAAAAGGCAAATGTTACTTTTGATAAGTATTCACTGATGATTAATGGAGTAAGGACTCCAATATACTCAGGAGAATTTGAATATTGGCGTTTGCCAAGTCAATCTCTATGGCTTGATGTCCTGGAAAAAATGAAATCAGAAGGGTTCAATGCAGTAACAATTTACTTTAATTGGGGTTTTCATTCACCAAAACAGGGTGTATATGATTTTTCCGGAATTCGAAATGTTGATAAGCTATTAAAAATGGCACAAGATGTTGGACTATATGTTATAGCTCGTCCAGGACCTTATATTAATGCTGAAACAGACGCAGGAGGCTTTCCCGGGTGGCTGCTAACACAAAAAGGAAGAGCCAGATCTTCAGATGCTGACTATACCCAAAGCTATAATGAATGGCTAGATCATATAGATCCCATTATTGCTAAACATCAAATTACTAATGGTGGCAATGTTATATTGTATCAAATTGAAAATGAATATACTGGTTGGAAACGTGATTCACAATACATGGAAGACTTGAAAAATAAAGTCAAAAAAGATGGCATAACCGTTCCAACATTTCATAATGACAAAAGTGGACCGCAGGGTACATGGGCTAGTGGTAAAGGAGCACCAGATATGTATGCTTTTGATCGGTATCCGGGTTTAGGTAATGTTGGAGCACTACCAAATACCTTTGAGGATCCACATACTAAAGGCTGGGGAATTAAATCACCAATCTTTTTAGCTGAATTAGGAAATGGCTGGTTTGATCCCTGGGCAGGAAAGGGTTACAGTTATTGGCGTGAACAACGTGGCACGGCTGCAGAAAATATTATTAATAAGCATATTATAGGTGAAGGTGGTACCATAATAAGTTCCTATATGACTTATGGGGGGACATCTTGGGGCTACTTGCCTTTCCCTGGCGGTTATACTTCATATGATTATGGCGCGGCAATTAATGAATATCGGCAGTTAGATGATAAAACAGCTCAACAAAAGAAGATTGGATTAATGCTACAAAGTGTTAAACCAATTGCAAAAACTGATCTGGTTTCTGAAAATACATCTTCAGACAATACATTTTATTTGATCCAAAGAGAAAATCCAGATACAAAAACAAAATTTTATTTTGTCCGGCATAATAAAACCAATTCTAACAATGATGATACTTATAATTTGCCAATAAAAACAGGAGAAATTGATACTACAGAGCCAATAAGAATAAATGGAAAAAATTCTAAAGTTATAATTGCCAATTATAACTTTGGTAAACAGCATTTAGTATATTCTACTAATGAAATTTTTACTAACTTTTCTAATGGTAGTGATGATGTGGCTGTAGTATATAGTGGCAATGGTGATCAAAATAAAACAGTACTTAAATATGATTCAGAGCCAGATGTGAAAGTTAAGACAGGAAAAGTAGATGTAAAATGGGATGATAATAATAAAACTTTAAGTTTATCTAATCAATTTGATGGTCTCGCAAATGTTCAAATAACCAGCAATGAAAAATCATTACGTTTGATCATGGGATCTTATGATCAAATGAATAACTTATGGGAGAAAAAAACTGATCAAGGAACTGTTTTAATTGATGGACCTTATTTAGTTAGAACTGCCAAATCGGAAAATAAAACGCTGAATTTGAGTGGTGATAGTTCAAAAGCGGTTGAAATGAAAGTTTTTTGTCCTAAAGATATCAATGAAATAACTTGGAATGGCCAACCACTTAATACGAAAAGTAGTTTTGAATGGGAAGTTGGATCCATTCCTGGAATCGATCAAGATAAAGTTGTTTTACCAGAACTGAATAATTGGCGATATCATGATGCGACTTTCGAAGCTGATCCTAAATTTGACGACTCAAATTGGCAGACTGCCAACAAAGACAGTTCTAATAGTATAACTAATTTTACAGGTAAACATGTTTTATTTGCAGATGATTATGGCTTTCACCATGGTAATGTCTGGTATCGGGGTCACTTTAATTCAGATGGCAAAGAAAAAACTATTAAATTAAATGCAATTACGGGCAATTATGGTGCATACTCAGTTTGGCTTAATGGTCATTTTATGGGTAGCTGTGAAATGGAAAAAGACGAAAGTAAGCAAAAAGATTTTACGATTGACTCTTCATGGCTTGAAAAGGGCAAAGACAATATAATTTCTGTTTTAGTTGCAAATATGGGTCACGATGAAGACGGCAATAATAAGGATACTCAAAAAACTGCTAGAGGCCTTATAGACGCCAGCGTAGAAAGAGAAAGGGAAAATGGAGCTGACGTTACATGGAAACTTCAAGGCAATATAAATGGAGAAGATATAACTGATACAGTTAGAGGATCTTACAACCTTGGCGGACTTTATGGTGAACGTCATGGCTGGTATTTACCCGGGTTTGATTCTTCATCTTGGAAGAAAATAACTTTACCTGATCAGGTATCGTCGCCTGGAGTTGCTTGGTATAATACAGATTTTGATCTAAATATTCCCCAAAATTATGACGTACCTATTTCTTTAAAAATAAGTGATGATACTTTTGGCCCTAACGGGGCAAAATATCGAGCATATATATATATTAATGGTTGGTTGTACGGCCAATATATTAATAATGCTGGACCACAACAAGAATTTTATTTGCCTTCAGGTTTATTAAATGAACAAGGACATAATGAAATTTCAATTGCAGTTTGGAGTCTTGATGCTCAAAGTGCAAAATTAGGTAAAGTAAGTCTCGAGGCAAAGGGAGCTTATAATACACCACATACTGTAAATGTTGAAAAGTCACCTACATATCAAGAGCTTTTCAAGCATTACGAAAATTCTGATCATAAAACAAGTAACGAAAATATTATTAGTTTACCAACGAGTGACAGTAAGGATAACATTAATCAGTCTGCAACTGACGAAACTGTGGTAGAAAATAAGAAGCATGGAGTAAAAAAGAAAGTTATGCATAATGCATATGTGTATGATGAAAATGGTAAAAAAACCAAGGTAAAGATGATTCGCTCTGGCAAAGTAATTTTGACTTATGGGAAAATTTCCATTAAAGGTAGGAAATTTTATGTTATAAATAACAATAAGTATATTGCCGCGGGTAATATTGATGGTAGTAAAAAAGTTCTTATTCATAATGCGTATATTTATAATGAGCAGGGTAAACGAAGAAATAAAAAAGTTTTAAAAAAGAACCGTAAAATTTTGACTTTTGGCTCTCCTCGTCAGATAAGAAATAAAAAATATTATATTATTGGAATTAACAAGTATATTAAGATGAGCAATTTTGTCAAAAGGAAATAAGTTCATTAAATAATGATTCTTAAGGAGTAGCCTTTGAATAAGAAAAAAGCATTGGAATATTTTCCAATGCTTTTTATGTTCCATTAATTGCTAATATTGTTGACTAGTGTATATAAATTCAATTTTAATCAAAAAAATTATGTTGAATTTTCTAAAAAATCAAATTGCAATGAAACGCTTTCTTTGATAAACTTTAAGTGGTATCAACCAGTTTAATAAGGAGGGGGAATTAATGGGAAAACCACTTTATCGGCAAGTTATTTTAGACTTGGAAAAACAAATAAAAGATATGAAGCCAAATGCTAAATTACCAAGTGAGAGGCAATTACTAGTTAAATATGGTGTTAGTCGTAATACTATTAGATTGGCGTTGCAAGATCTTGAAGAAAGGGGATTAATATATCGCCTTCATGGTAAAGGTACTTTTGTTTCAAGTACTTTTCTTAATCAACCTAATATTGGTGGGATGTATTCTTTCTCAGAAGAATTAAAGCGAGCAGGACAAAAAGCGTCAACCAAAAATCAAAGTTTAGAACTGATAATTCCAAATAATAATATTGCAGCACAATTAAATCTAACTTCAAATGAAAAAGCATATAAGCTTATTCGTTTGCGTCTTGCTGACAATGAGCCGCGCATTTTTAGCACCTCGTATTTACCGGAGAAATTATTTTCCGAACTTAGTTTAAACGATTTAAATGCTAAGCCACTTTATGATGTCATGAAAGAAAAATATGACCAAATTAGTGTAATGGCGTTTGAGGATGTTGAAGCTGTTTGTCTTAATCAAGAAGAAAGCAGAAATCTGGCGGAGAAGGTCGGCTCACCAAGTTTAAAGATTTTTCGGAAGACTATTAATGATAAAAATGTACCAATTGAGTTTACGATTTCTTTAGCTAGAGGCGATAAGTTTGTTTATCGTTCACGTCAATATAATGAATTATTTTAGATAATATAAAGGAAGGTAAAAATAAATGTTTTCAAAAACAGATGCAGAATTAGAAAAATTGGGTGCAAAAATTACTACTCGTGAAATTGAGCAGCAACCTGAATTATGGCAACAAACCTGGTCCATTTATCAGAATAACAAAACTAAAATCACTGATTTTTTGAACCAAATAAATCAAAAATGGGGTAAAGTCAGAGTAATTTTTACCGGTGCTGGCACTAGTGCATATGTCGGAAATACTATCATGCCATATTTACAAAAAAATGGCGATAGAAAAAAATACGATTTTGAGGCAATTGATACCACAAAAATTGTCTCTACTCCTGAAGATTATCTAGCAAAAGATACTCCGACAATTCTGGTTTCATTTGCACGTAGTGGCAATTCACCTGAATCTGTAGCTACTGTTGAATTAGCTAAAAAATTAGTCACGAATTTATATCAAATAGCAATTACTTGTGCTCCAGAAGGACACTTGGCGCAGGATCTAGAAGGTGATCCTACTGGCCTTGTTTTATTGATGCCAGAAAAGTCTTTAGATCAGGGCTTTGCTATGACTGGTTCATTTTCTTGCATGAGTTTAATGGCACTACTTGTGTTTGATACTTTGACTGATGAAAATAAAGAACATATTGTTAGTCAAATTGCCCAAATGGGTAAAAGCGTCATTGACAGAGAGGATAAAATTCAATCTTTAGTTGACATTGACTTTAATCGCATTACTTATATAGGTAGTGGTAGCTTAGGTGGTTTGGCTGAAGAAACACGGCTTAAGATTTTGGAATTAACTGCAGGAGAAGTAGCGGCTTTATTTGATACATCAATGGGATTACGCCACGGTCCTAAGTCATTCTTAGATAAAAAGACAATTGTTTTTGATTTTGTTTCTAATGATACTTATACCAGACAATACGATTTAGATATTTTGAATGAAATTAAAGATGATCAAATCGTACCGCTGGTGATGGCTGTCGGTCAGGAAAAGGAGGGTCAGGATTTCTCAGGAAAATCTTTCATGTTTGCTGAGAAAAAATTATTGCCCGATGCCTACTTAACTTTACCTGATGTCATGTTTGGTCAGACAATAGCTTTGTTAACTTCTATTAAGGTTAATAATAAGCCTGATACACCATCACCAACTGGTACAGTTAATCGTGTAGTTAAGGGTGTTACAATTCACGAATTCAATTAATGTGCTTTTGTTATGGGTACTAAAGGTAAAAATATGTTTTTAATAATAACCGTTTTAAATATAAAAATACAGGTTGACAAAAATTGGTTGGTACCTTATCATAAAGTGTGAAAGCGTTTTATGTAATATTTAGATTTCCTTGAAAGATAAGGAGGAATAAAACATGAATATTGTGGGAGCAAGAGTTGATGAACGCTTGGTTCATGGGCAAGTGGCTAATTTATGGACACCCCAGTTGCAAGTAGAACGGATTATTGTTCTGGACGAAAAAGCAGCTAAAGATGATATTCAAAAGAGTGGTCTTAGAATGGCTACCCCAATGTCTACCAGATTGAGCGTTTTACCAACAGAAGTTGCTGCAGATCATTTAAAGAAAAACCGTTACGGTAAGCAAAGACTGTTTCTGGTAGCAAAAAAGCCCGATAAGTTTCTTGACGTGCTTAACATGGGTATTAGGCTTGATACAATTAATGTTGGTAATATGTCCAAACAAGATGACACTACTGAATTGACTAAGCAAGTTAATATCAATGAGCATGAAGCCGATGTTTTTAGAGAGATTTCTGGCAAAGGCGTTAACTTAATTGCCCAATTAAATCCTAGTGTTGAGTCACGGGATTTGATGAAATTAATTAATGAAAAGATGAAGTAGGAGGAGAAAAATGGCTTGGTGGCAAATATTACTGCTTACTTTGTATGCAGGATTAGAAATTTTAGATGAATTGCAAATTTATTCATCATTAAACACACCAGTTGGTGCTGGATTGATCGCCGGTCTGATCATGGGAGATCTGCCTACCGGTTTGTTTATCGGCGCGTCAATGCAGTTGACAGTTTTAGGTATCGGTACTTTTGGTGGTGCTTCAAGAATTGACGCTACTACCGGTACAGTTTTGGCAACAGCATTTTCAACTAGTATTAAAGGTATGAGTCCTCAAACAGCTATTTCTTCAATTGCTGTTCCAGTTGCTGCTATTATGATTGAATTGGACGTTTTGGCAAGATTTGCAAACACTTACTTTTCACACAGAATTGATCACTTGATTGATCAAGATAAGATTAACTATAAGGCAGTTGAAAGAAATGTTTTATATGGTGCAATTCCATGGTCACTTTCACGTGCAGTTCCTGTCTTTATTGCATTAGCCTTTGGACAAGGATTGGTACAACAAATTGCAAATGCCTTAAATGGAGACTTGTTGTGGCTGGGTAATGGTTTAACTGTTGCTGGTGCTACATTACCAGCTGTTGGTTTTGCTGTTTTGCTTCGGTACTTACCAGTTAAGAGACATGCAGCATATTTGATCCTTGGCTTTACAATTACGACTTTGTTCTCAGTTCTGTTTAGTGGAATGCAAGCTTTGGGTACAGGCCTGTCGGCTGTTAACAAAGGTTTCACCACTATTTTCAATGGCTTGCCAATGCTTGCTATTGCAATGTTAGGATTAGCTCTTGCAATCTTACATTACAAGAATATTCCTATAAATAAAGGTACTGCTCAAGTACAGAGTACTGAAAGTCAAAGTAATGATACAAGTTCAAGCTCTGATAATGATGAAGGAGAGATTACTGATGACGAACTCTAAACCAAAATATAAATTAACTGATCAAGACTTTAATCAAATTAACCGCAGATCTTTGTTTGGCTACCAGTTAGGTTGGAACTACGAAAGAATGCAGAATAGTGGTTACTTGTATACTATTTTGCCGCAATTGAGAAAAATTTATGGTGATGACACCCCCGAATTAAAGGAAATGATGAAGACTCATATGCAGTTCTTCAACACTTCTAATTTCTTTAACACTATTATTACTGGTCTAGATCTTGCTGTTGAGGAAAATGAAGGTATCGAAGGGAAAGATACTGTTACGGGTATTAAAGTTGGTCTGATGGGTTCTTTCGCCGCAATCGGTGACTCAATCTTTGCCTCTTTAATTCCAACTATTTTCGGTGCGTTGGCTGCTTCCATGGCTACTCAAGGAAACCCAGTTGGTGTATTTATTTGGGTAATTGCCTGCCTTTTGATTTGTGTCTTCCGTTGGAAGCAACTACACTTTGCCTATGATAAAGGTGTTTCTCTTGTTACTGACATGAGAGATCGTTTAAACGCTTTAACTGATTCCGCTACAGTTTTGGGTGTATTTATGGTTGGTGCACTTGTTGCCACTATGGTTAATATCAAGTTCTCTTGGGCACCACAAATCGGCAAAGTTACTATGAATGTTCAAAATAATTTGGACATGATTCTTCCTAAGTTGTTACCAGCAGCTGTCGTAGGCTTTGTTTACTGGCTTCTTGGTAAGAAAGGTATGACTTCAACAAAAGCAATCTTTATTGTTTTAATACTTTGTATTGTTTTAGGTGGCCTTGGAGTTATTGCTAAGATATAATTAAATTTGGTAGTAGCTTTAAGCTAAATAATATTGAGTATTAAATAGAAAGATAGAGAATGGCAGAAAAAGAATTAATTTTAATTAGTCATGGGAAAATGGCAGAGGGCGTAAAAGATAGTGCCGAATTGATTATGGGCAAGCAAGAACATGTGCATACAGTGTGTTTGCTCCCATCTGAAGGCCCAGATGATTTTAAGTCGAAGCTTGAAGAAAAAATTTCAGGAATGAATATCGAAGATATTACGGTTTTTGCTGATTTAATGGGTGGAACCCCAGCTAATGTAGTTAGTCGCATGATTATGGGTGGTCAAAAGATTCGTTTAATCTCGGGAATGAATTTACCACTGGTAATCGAATGGCTCAATAGTCAAATGAGTGGTGCGGAAACTGATTTTGTAACTGCTGGTAAAGCTGGAATTGTCGATGTTACTGAAATGTTGGCTAATATGAAAAAGTAAACCTATTAACAAAAATAGCGCCTAGTTTTAAAACTAGGCGCTTTTTTTTATATTAAATTTAAAACAGTATTTGGATTGTCTCTAATGGTGCTAGAGTTTCATTAATAATAGCAATACCATTTTCAACATTAATGTGGACTTTTGTTTTCCTGACAGAGTTATTGACTTTCCTAATAATTGTAGCTTCATTACTTGTTAGTGGTGCAGATAAGTGCCATTTTATTTGTTGATAGCCATCTAAAGTAAAGTTGGCTAACCAAGCTTTTTGACCATCATTTTCAATAAACAGCTTAACATTTGGCATTCCCAATAAATAGTCTACTGGCGTAACACTATCAAGTATTTGTTGCAACAGACCCTGTTTGTATGTAGTAAATTGAGATTCCCAGCCATAGCGTGGATCTTGATCCATTGGGAGGATAACGATATGCTGGTCAATAACGGCCATGACGTTACCTAATTTTTCATCAATTGCATTATAAGCAAAAGACCACACTTTTACAAAACTTTGCGGTTGATATTCAATTTTTAAATAGTTTCCTGTTTGCTGCAACATTGTAATTCGCGGACTTTCAACTCCGTCAACAATCTGTCCATCTGCCTGTTCAAAAACTTGATAGTTTGAACGAAATGGATGCCACTCTGCTTTTTTAATATGCAGTAAATTGGCTAAATTTCTGTCTAGTAAAACTTGGATGCATTCACCATCAAGCAACACAAAATTGTTTTTAACTAATTCATTAATTTGTGAATTTGACAAATTACGTAAAAGCTGACCAGAAATAGCAACTACTTCATTTTTCAGTAAAGTTTTTTTACTGATAGGCAAAATTGTTGTAGCAAAACCAAAAGCTCCCAAAAGACTGGTCCAATTCTTTTCGTGAGGTAAAAGCTCCTCAATATTTTTGCCAGTTTTAGTTTGCAAATAGTAACTAGAGTCTTGATCAACCAAAACTTTTATTCCTCTTAAGTGGTCTATCGGCAAGCGATTTGCTAATAGTTGGTTAACAAACGGTTTAATTTGAGCGAGCATTCCTGCATAGTGCCAACTATCATTGATACCGTTGCCCATCATATCAAATAAATTAAGTAAAATTCCCTGGCTTCCAATTAGGGCGGAAGTAATAATCTGAAATGCGGTAAACGCATTTGACTTAACTAATGGAGAATACATATAGCTTTCCAATTCAGGGTACAGTTCTGCATTTTCACCTAAAAACGCAGCGGTAATGCGAGTATATTCTTCGAAATATCTACCGTATTGTAATGGTGCAACTTCATTATAAGCAGGTAAATGAGGCCGAGCCACCTTGGGATGACCTTCTCCAGCCTGTGCCTTAAATAAATTATCCCAATCGCGACCTTCAAGAGCATGCCAATCAGGATAGGAAGTCATTTGTGCCAGATCTGTCTCAGGACTAACCTTGTGAACAGCCTGTTCAATTATATGCTCGGTTTCAATCATCTCTTGACGAGCCTGGTCAAGGTAAACCTGTCTTTCTTTAGTTGGTTTACCAGGCTGCAACATCTTTTTAACAAATTCTGCACGCGTTTCCTTTTTGCCTAATTTTTCGTTATATAGTTTCATGTGATAATCACAAAAGCACATTAATTTAAGGGGTGAATGGTTGTAATGGCGAAAATCATCTTCCAGCCATAACCTGCGGGGATGGATGCTGGCATATTGTGCGTAGGTATTTGCTAAATATTTACGCCATGTTGGATCAGCTGGACAAGCCATATCTTTGGCTTTATTGCCATTAATATCAACGAAAGTATTAAAGCCAATTTCAGGATTAACTTGGTAGCCTCGATCTGAATGCATAATGGTTGTCCAGGGGTTTAAACTAGTTGTTACACCAATTTTAGAAAGTTCTTTTTGTAAAGGTTTTATGGCATCTAACCATACTTGAGTCTCAGCTTTAGTTAAGTGGCTATGGTTTAGTTCTTCACCATTTATAAAAAAAGCAACATCGTCAATTTTACTCTCTTTAACAAATTTAATTAATTTTTCGTTTTTTGCTGGAGTGTTTGCTTTTGGATCCAGCATGTACCTTAACGTATAAATAAATGACATATTCGTGTTCCTATATAAAACTAATTACTAAAACTAATTTTATCATAGAGATAAATAAATTTCCTTTAAAATTCAGATAAGAAAACTATACTTCAATAGTTTAAATTGTAAATATTTATTAAAAAATAACAAATAATATATATAAGATCAAAACATGGGTGGACAAGATATTTAAAATAACCGTTTATTTATAGAACTAAAGATAATATAATATATTTATAAAACGCTTTCTAGATAATAAATAATAATTAACAAAAGGGGAAAAATAATGTCGAAACAAAATAATTTTAATAATACAGCAAAAATAAGAAATGAGGACAGACATAATTCTTTTAAGCGAATTGGAGTGGGTGTTGCTTCAATAGCACTAACATCGATTTCTATTGGGATTATGTATTGTCCTTCTCAAGTTGTTAGTGCCAAGGTGGTTACTCACCAGTCTACAAAAAATAAAAAGCATGTAAAGAAGAATAAGAGGATTTTAAAAAAGACTAGAAAAAATAGAAAGTCAGTTTCCGTTATAAAAACTAAAAAAGTAACTAAAAAGATCATTGCTAACAATAATGAAACAATAGAAAACGATCAAAGCAATGAAACTAACAATGAAACAATAGAAAATTCTCAAAATAATAATACTAACAAACAAACTGAACAGACACAAAGTAAAGTAAGTACTGATGAAACTAGTCAAAATGCGATTGCTAGCATTGAAAAGAAAGATAAATATTTTGAAGTTACTTATACTAATGGACAAGTAGCCCGACTATATGTATTAAGTCCAAAGATGTTTCGTTATTATATAGATCCCAAGAAAGAATATGGCGATCCTGAACAATCTCAAAAAGATTTAAATGCAAAAATGCTACAAGAAGATGCTTATGGAACGGGTGGATTAGAAGCTACAAAATATGAGGAAACTGAAAATGGTTGGAAGTTGTCAACTGGTACAATTGATATTAACTTTGATAAGACAGCGGGAACTATGAGCGTAAGTAAAGGAAATAGGGTGATTTTACAAGAGGATAAGCCAATTTCTATTACTGATGATTCAAGTACACAAACACTAAAAGACGATAAAGGTAGTAATTATTTTGGTGGAGGAACTCAAAATGGTAGGTTCAATCTGACCGGTGACAAAATTCAAATTGTAAATACCAATAACTGGGTTGATCAAGGTGTAGCGTCTCCTAATCCATTTTACTGGTCATCTAAGGGATATGGTGTCGTGCGTAATACTTTTGCACCAGGTAGTTATGACTTTGATAGCATGTCAGATGGAAATATAGCAACAACTCATAATGAAAATAGATTTGATGCAATTTATTTCTTTGATGACTCCTCTTACGACCTGATTCATGATTACCAAGAGCTAACTGGATTACCTGCTTTGACACCAATCTATGGTTTCTACGAAGCGCACTTAAACGCATATAACCGTGATTACTGGGTTGAAGTTCCCGAAGGAACTTCTGGTGCCATAAAATATCCAGATGGAAAATACTATAAGGAATATCAGCCTGCTGATCTTCCGGCTGATTTGAAGGATAAAGCAATTCGCGAAACTTTAAATGGTGAAAATGGAGGAACTAGTTATCAATTCAGTGCACGGGCAATGATTGATCAATATTTATCTCATGATATGCCCATTGGTTGGTTCTTACCTAATGACGGCTATGGCGCAGGTTATGGTCAAACTGACTCGTTAGAGGGCAATCTAGCAAATTTAGCAGAATTTATTGATTATGCTAATTCGAAAGGGCTGCAAGTAGGTTTGTGGACTCAGCAAAATCTATCACCTGTTGATCCTGCAAATCCTAAGCCTAGTGACCGCGACTTTGAAAAAGAAATTCAAAATGGTGTTACTGCATTAAAAACTGATGTGGCTTGGGTAGGTTATGGTTATTCCTTTGGCCTTAATGCAACTCAAACTGCTGCAAGCATGATTAACAAGATTAAGGGTGATCTTTTACGACCATTTATTATTACTGTGGACGGTTGGGCTGGTACGCAAAATACGGCAGCTGTTTGGACAGGTGATGAAACAGGAGGAGAATGGGAATATATTCGTTTCCAAATACCTACGTATATTGGATCAGGACTTTCAGGTCAACCTAACTCTGCATCAGATATGGATGGCATTTTTGGTGGTGAAAATCCAATTGTTAACGCTAGGGAATATGAATGGAAAGCATTTACTCCGATTCAATTAAATATGGATGGCTGGGGTTATAATCCTAAAAATCCATTTGCATTTGATGAAAATACTACTAATATTAATAGAGCTTACTTGAAACAAAAATCAATGTTAATGCCATATATTTATAGTATAGCTGCAGATTCAACTTTTGCTGGCAAGCCAATGGTTAGAGCAATGTTTCTTGATTACCCAGATTATCCTGAGGCCTACACTAATTTGGTAAAATATCAATATCTTTGGGGTGATAATTTCCTGGTTGCGCCGATTTATCAAAACACGGCAAGTGATGAAAAAGGAAATGATGTTCGTAATGGAATATATTTACCTGATAAAAACCAAATATGGATTGACTATTATACTGGGAAAGAATATCAAGGTGGTCAAGTTCTTAATGATTTTGCTGCTCCAATTTGGAAATTGCCTGTTTTTGTTAAGGCAGGAGCTATTATTCCAGTTGCACCAGCAACGAATACGCCAAAAGATTATCTAAATCTGAAAGAGAATAGACGTGAATTTGAAATTTATCCTTCTGGAAATAGTAATTTTACTGTTTATGATGATGACGGAATTTCTGCACAATACAAAAATGAAAAATACACACGAACTCAGATTCATTCTGCGCTAGATGGCTCTAAGCTGACAATTACAGTCGATCCTACAAAGGGTACTTATCAAGGTATGAATCCTAATAAGACTACAGAATTTGATATCAGAACTAAGTCTAACCCTACTACTATTACTGTTAAGATAGGTTCAAAGGATGTCAAACTAAGGCAAGCAAGTGACCTAGAGGATTATCAGAAATCTACTAATGTTTATTTCCTAGATAATTCTTATTTAACAAATTCATATTTGAAAGATATGGGTGAAGGTCTTAAACAAAGCTTTTTACGTATTAAACTTGATAAAACTGATGTTACTCAAAATGGAATTGTAGTGTCACTTGACGGTATCAGTGAAGATGCAAATCCTGTAAATAAAATTCCTGATGAAAGCTCGGAAGTAAAAGTCCCTTCGGATATTAAACAAGATTCTGATAAGACTACAAAAAATACTATTGCTATATCATGGACTCCAGTTGACGGAAGTCAAAGTTATAACTTAAAAGTTGATAATGTTTTGTATACCAACATTAAGAAACCAGAATTTATATTAACTGACCTAAAGCCAAATTCACAGCATACATTCCAAGTACAGACTGTAACTGAAACAGCTGTTTCTCCTTGGAGTGATATTCAAACATTTAAGTCAAATGAAGATGAACTTAAAAATGCTGTGAAAGTTACTTATGTCAATACAGAGTCAAATATTAAAGGTACTAATATCTGGCAATCTGGTACACCTGGTGAAAATTTATTTGACGGTGATCTAACTAGTCAAGCACATACCAATTGGTTTACATCGGGTCCGGAACAAGATGCTACACCAATGACTATTACAACTCATTTGGATGGAATTACTGATCTTGACCGTTTTGTTTATGTACCAAGAGATGATGGTGGTAAAAACGGCATGATAAAGGCCATGAATATTCAAACTAGCGTTGATGGCATTCATTGGAAAGAAGCAGGAAGTGGTTCAAACTGGTCTTATGATAAAGATAAAAAGGAAATAAAATTTGCACCTGGTACAAAGGCTTATTGGGTAAAATTTATAATCCCACAAAACAGCACATATAATAAATTTGTCTCTGGTCAAGAATTTTTGCTTTACAAAAAAGATGGTACTAAAGCTGTACTTCCTGGAGATATTAATAATGATGGCGTAATAGATGATAATGATGTAACTTCCTTGTCCAATTATGCGGGAGAGACGCGTGGTAAAGATAATGATTTTGATGGCTATGTTGAAAATGGTGATCTTAATCAAAACGGAATGATTGATGCGTTTGATATCAATTATGTTTTGACTCAATTAGGAAATCCACCAGCAAATATTGATGAAAGTGCCAAAGTTACCCCTTCAGGTAAGCTAACTATTTCTACAGATAAAAACAGCTATAATGAAGGTGATACAGTCACTGTAACTATTAGTGCAAGTAATTTAAAAAATGTCAATACTCTGTCTGCTAGACTGCCATATAGTTCGCAGGAATTAAAATTTGAAGGCATTCAAAATGGAAGCTTAACAGGAAGTATGACAAGTTTCTCTAAGAATAAGACTCATTCAGATAATAGCACGGATGTATTTGTAATTTATGGTAATAGAGGAGAAGCACCGCTGCTTAATGGTTATGGAACTGTTGCAACAATTAAGTTTACTGCGTTAAAGCCATTGAATGGGAAAACTATTACTTTTGGTCTTAAAGATCAAATGCTGGTGAACAAGGGGTCTTTGGAATATGAGCCGGAAGATACTGAAACAATTAGCATTAAAGTTAAAGAAAAAGCTGAGAATCAGCATAATGATACAGGCAATTCTGGCAATACAGGTAACTCTGGCAATACAGGTAATATCACAAATAGCAATATCACTTCTCCAACAGCAAATACATCGGATCAGACAGAACCAAATAAGGACAAGGATAAAGAAAACACAGACAATAATAAATTTAAGACAAGTAAAGTCTTGATGCATAATGCATATATTTATGATGAAAACAGTCAAAGAAAAGATGATAGTGTTCTAAAAGCTGGCTCTAAGGTAATGGTCCTTGGTAAAAAAGTGATTAATAATAAAGAATACTATGATTTAGGAAATAGTCGCTTTATAGCAGCTGGCAATATTGATGGATTGGATCGCAAACTTCGTCATAATTCATACATATACAATAGGAAGGGAAAGAGAGTAGGACGTAAAGTTTTGAAAAAGGGTAAGAAAGTAGAAACATATGGTAGTGCAATAAAGATAGGGTTTAAGAAGTACTATACAATAGGTAAAAACAAATATGTAAAGAAAGTTAATTTTTACTCGATATAAAAATAAAAACTAGATTAAATCTATCAAGTTTTTAATTATTTAGTTACTAAGCGACTAAAATTTTCCCCATAATTAGAATTACTAATTATGGGGTTTTATTTTTCTAACTAGTAGGAAAAAACAATGTTATGACAAAAACTTATCATAAAGCTATTTATACTTTCTTAGATTTAGCATATAATCAAATTTATCAAATATTTTAAGAAAGATTAATTTTCTTCTAATATGAAGGAGGAGAGAAAAATTAATAAAGAAAGTAATATACAAAAAAATGTAGAATCCGAAAATTTGAAATTGCAAAACATCACTGAAGTAACCAGACAATCTGGTTATTTTGAGATTCACTATACACATGGACTGATTGGACACCTATATATACTAGATGCAAAAACATTCAGGTTATATATTGATCCAAGCCAGAAATTTCAGGAGCCGGAACAATCAGAAGAAGGATTGCATGCTCAAATTTTCTTGACAGATATATATAGCGCCAAAGGAATGAATTGTACCAATCTCCATGTAACCACAAACGGCTGGCAAATTGATACAGGTGCAGTTGAAATCAATTTAGTTAAAAATGACGCTACAATGAGTGTTACTAAAAACGGTAAGGTAGTATTAAAAGAGGCACGGCCGATTGAACTGACAAATTCGGCAACTCTTCAAACTTTAATTGATCATAATAGTAATTACTTTGGTGGAGGTACCCAAAACGGCCGTTTCACACTAGCAGGAGAAAAAATCGAAATTGTAAATACCAATAACTGGGTTGATCAAGGTGTAGCTTCACCTAATCCTTTTTACTGGTCAACTGCCGGTTACGGTGTAATTCGCAATACTTTTAAGCCCGGACATTATGACTTTAATAGCAATTCGAACGACGAGATTACGACTGTTCATGAAGAAAATCGTTTTGATGCCATTTATTTCTTTGCCGACTCAGCATATGAATTAATTAATGCATATCATAAGCTAACTGGTAGGCCTGCCCTGATACCAGTTTTCGGCTTTTATGAAGCTCATCTAAATGCATATAACCGTGACTATTGGGTTAAGGTAAAACCTGATGAAAAGGGAGCTATCAAATATCCTGATGGCAAGTATTATCGTGAATATCAGCCCAAAGATTTACCGGCAGAATTAAAACCAAAGTCAATCAGGGAAACGCTTAATGGTGAACATGGCGGGGTTTCATATCAGTTTAGTGCCCGTGCCATGCTCGAACAATATCTGCAAAATGATATGCCTATAGGCTGGTTCTTGCCTAATGATGGTTATGGAGCTGGATATGGTCAAACTGATTCATTAGCAGGTAACCTCAAGAATTTAGCTGAGTTTGTTAAATATGCTAATAGTAAAGGTGTGCAAGTAGGACTTTGGACCCAGCAAAATCTTGCACCTGTAGATCCTGCCAATCCTAAACCCGATGACCGTGATTTTGAAAAAGAACTGGTTGCCGGAGTGACTGCACTTAAAACTGATGAGGCCTGGGTTGGCCATGGTTATTCGTTCGGCTTAAATGCCACTCAAAGTACTGCCAAGATGATTGCCAAAATCAAAGGTGACCAATTGCGACCATTTATTATTACTGTTGATGGCTGGGCAGGAACTCAAAATACCAGTACAGTTTGGACTGGGGATGAAGTAGGTGGTGAATGGGAATATATTCGCTTCCAAATACCAACTTATATTGGCGAAGGGCTCTCAGGACAACCTAATGTTGCGTCAGACATGGACGGCATTTTTGGAGGTCAACAGCCTATTATTAATACCAGAGATTATCAGTGGAAAGCTTTCACCCCAATTCAATTAAATATGGATGGCTGGGGTAAGAATCCTAAAAACCCATTTGTATTTGGCGGTATTACAAATAAACTTAACCGCGCTTACCTCAAGCAGAAATCAATGATGATGCCGTATATTTATAGCATTGCAGCGCAAGCTACTTTTACTAGTAAACCCATGGTGCGAGCAATGTTCTTGGAATATCCTGATGTGCCTGAATTTTATACTAATTTGGTCAGATACCAATATTTATGGGGAGAAAATTTCTTAGTTGCTCCGATTTATCAAGATACTGCCAGTGATGAAGCGGGGAATGATATCAGAAACGAAATTTATTTGCCTGATGAAAAGCAAATCTGGATTGACTACTTTACTGGTCAAGAATATCGTGGCGGTCAAGTAATTAATAACTTTGATGCACCATTATGGAAATTGCCTGTATTTGTTAAAGCAGGAGCAATCGTTCCTGTAGCACCAGCAACTAACACACCTAAGGAATACCTTGATCTGAAAAAGCAGCGGCAATTTGTAGTTTATACCAATGGGAACAGCTGCTTTACAGCTTATGAGGATGATGGCTTTTCAGCTAAGTACCAGCAGGGCGATTATGCTCAAACCACAATTAGCAGTCATTTGTTGGGTTCTGATCTGACTATTCAAATTGCTAAAACTAAAGGTACATATACTAGTTTTGATCCGGAAAAAACAACGGAAATTGATATCAGAACCAAAAAAGCACCAAAGGCTGTCAAAACTATGGTTGGCAATCAAGAAATTAGTTTGAATGAAGTAAATAGTATAGCTGAATTTCGCAGCCAAGAAAATTGCTATTTCTTTGATCAAAATTACTTGGTTAACCCATACTTAAAAGAATTTAGCACCAATTTAAAGCAGACATTTTTGAGAATAAAAATAGGTCAGACCAATACTAGTCAAAACGAAATAGCTATTAAAATCGGTGGTATCGCTATAAGTGCAAAACTGGTTAACAGTTTGCCAGCAGAAGATGATTCTTTGACAAGTCCGACTAATTTGGTACAAGATGATGAAAAAACTACTGCAGATTCCATCACGGTATCATGGCAACCTGTAGCTGATTGCGATAGTTATCAACTTAAAATTGACAATCTCTTATATACCAATATTAAAAAGGCAAGCTTTACCCTCAGCAACCTAAGGTCTGAAACAGCTCATACTTTTAAAGTCAGAGCGATTAAGAACTTAAAGGTATCTTCTTGGGGAGCAAGAATTAGCTGCCAAACTAAGAAAGCGGACAAAAAAGAGCAAAAATAGCCTTAAATAAGAATGGTAAAGTTTTTCCGATGTAATGATAGTTGTGAAAAAGTTTACTAAAACTCTTGTTTTTCTTTAAAAGGCAACTTTATCAGTATATAATAATAGTTGTGCGATTAAAGAAAATGTTAAAGGAGATATATAATGAAAACAATTTCTGCAGCAGTTGCCAAACATATGGCAAACTTGTCAACAACTGATGGTATAATCAGTGCTTTGGCAATCGATCAACGTGGCTCTTTGAAAAAGATGTTAGCAGAGGCTGCTAATAAACCTGCTGATGAAACAACTATTGTTGATTTTAAAAAAGCAGTTTCCAGTGAGTTAACTCCTTACGCTTCATCAATTTTGACTGACCCGGAATATGGTTTGCCGGCAACTAAAGTTAGAGACAAAAATTGTGGATTATTACTTTCTTATGAAAAAACCGGCTATGATACCACCGAACCTGGCAGAATGCCTGACTTAATTGCTAATCAGTCTGGATTAAGAATTAAAAATGAAGGCGGAGATGCCATTAAGTTTTTGGTTTACTATGATCCTGACGAAGGTCAAGAAATTAATGATAAAAAACAAGCTTTCGTTGAGAGAGTTGGTGCAGAAGCAAAAGCGAACGAATTACCATTCTTTTTGGAAGTTCTGACTTATGATGCCAATATTGCTGATGCTAAGAGCGAAGAATTTGCGAAAGTTAAAGCTGATAAGGTCTTGAAGACAATGAAAGAATTTTCAAAGCCTGAATATGATGTAACTGTACTTAAAGTGGAAATTCCATTTAATATCAAGTTTGTTGAAGGCTTTAATGGAGACAACAACGTTGTTTACACTCAAGAAGAAGCTAAGGATCTGCTTAAAAAGCAGTCAGAGATAACTGATCTGCCTTATATTTTCTTATCTGCTGGTGTAACCAGTGAAGAATTTATTGCTGAAA
This sequence comes from Lactobacillus kimbladii, assembly GCF_014323605.1. Classification (GTDB taxonomy): domain Bacteria; phylum Bacillota; class Bacilli; order Lactobacillales; family Lactobacillaceae; genus Lactobacillus; species Lactobacillus kimbladii_B. The sequence goes on from NZ_SCMB01000006.1 coordinate 47,238, forward strand.
TTAAAATGGCTGAAGAAGCCGGTGCTGACTTCAACGGCGTTCTTTGTGGCCGTGCTACTTGGAAACCAGCTATCAAGCCATTTGCTGCTGAAAGTGAAATAGCCGGTAGAAAGTGGCTATCAACTCACGGCAGAGAAAATATTGAAAACTTAAATGAGGCACTTAAAGGTGCCAAGTCTTGGCGTGATAAGTTAGAAGTTGCTGACTAATTTTACCAGCTTTGATAATTAGAAGTTAAAAAAGCTTTCTATACTTTAATTAGTATAGAAAGCTTTTTATTTGCTCTTGTAAAAATCAGTTCTAACTGAATAAGCATCACTAAAAATACGGGTCATTATTTGTAATGGCAAGCGTGATCTGACCTCGTACTCGGGAAAATAATTAGTTTTAGATTTGTAACCGATAAAGGATAAAGTGGAAAAGGGCAAAATACTACCAGATGAATTAGTAGTGAAGGTCAAGATAGGAACTTCATTTTTATTAAGAGCTTTAGCTGCAGTGACCAATTCCTCAGTTTCACCGTTCAAAGTGATAAAAATTGCTAATGAATCTTTCTTGATTTTACAGGCGATCGTCTTAATAATATTTGGGTCTGAATGAAATTCGCAATATTTTCCAGTTAATTGCAATTTAACCATCATTTCGTGAGCAATTGATTCAGATAGGCCGCGAGCAAAGATAAAAACGATTTTAGCTTGCTTAGTGAGCGAAATACTGTCCTCAATCGTACTGTAGTTCAAATTATGCAAAGTGTTATTCATTTCAATTTCGTTTTTAGTAATCACGCATTTGATTTTATCGTCAGCATCATTTAGCACACTAAAAGTAGAATTTGAATTGTTTTTTAGTTTCAAAGATTCGCGGTAAGAGGTGTAACCACTGTAACCCATTTTTTGCATGGTGCGCACAATTGTTGCAGTTGAGACATTTGCAAATTGACTTAGTTTTACTATCGACATATTAGCAATCTTTTGGGGATTATTTTCTACGATATTCCAGAGATGTAATTCTGCTGAGGAAAGTTCTTTATTTGGCATATATACGCTCCTTTTGTAAATAGTTTCCCAATAATTATAGTAAACGCTATCAATTTGGAAAAACGTTACACTTTTTAACTTCTATAATAATAATGCAAAAGGCAAAAAAAGGGGAGAAATCTTTGATTTACACAATAACGTTGAACCCAGCGATTGATTTGGTAATTGTTACCCAAAAGCTGGAACCAAAGGTAGTTAATAGAACTGAAAAATTTGAATTGCAACCTAATGGTAAAGGAGTCAATGTTTCGTTCATTTTAAAGAAATTAGGCATTGATAGTGTAGCTACTGGTATTGGTGGCGGCTTTACATTAGATTATGTCATTTCTGGTCTTAAAGAAATGGGGATTCAAACCAATTTTTTGAAGGTAAAAGATCCTACCAGAGTTAACGTATTTACCGATGTTTTGGATGAAAAAACAGAATACAAACAAGTTAACCCAGGACCAGTAGTCAGCTTGGAAAAACAAAACCTCTTTTTGGATTATCTAAAAAATACACTAACTAAGGATGATATGGTAGTTGTTTCCGGCAGTTTCTCTCGGGGCATCAAACCGGACTTTTTAGTACAACTGGCTCAGCTAGTTCAAAAGCAAGGGGCTAAATTTGTAGTTGACAGCAGTTATATGGAAGTAATTGATACTTTAAAATATCGGCCGTTTTTACTTAAACCCAATGACGCAGAACTGGCAGCTTTTTTTAATTATGAGGGTGAAATGACAGACGAGAAAACAGTCGCTTTTGCTCAAAAGCTAGTTAAACTGGGTTGCCAAAATGTGTTGGTTTCTTTAGGTGCTAATGGAGCAGCTTTTATTAATGAACGGCATATCCTGTTTGCCAATGCACCTAAAATACAAGTGGTTAATTCAGCTTGTGCAGGGGATACAATGCTTGGTACCTTCATTGCCTTTTTGGAAAAGAAAAAACCTATTAGTGAGGCTCTCAAAGTAGCTGTAGCTGCAGGAAGCGATACAGCTAGTCGCACTGGACTAACAGATTTTTCTTTAAATAATTTGTTACCACAAATTTCAGTAACGGAAAGGATGAATTAAAGTGGCTAAATATGATTTAGTTGGTGCAACTGGTTGTGCAACTGGTGTTGCCCATACATTTATGGCCGAAGAGGCATTAGAAAAAGCTGCAGAAAAGCTTGGTTATACCATTAAAATTGAAACACATGGTCAAACAGGTATTGAAAATAATTTAACAAGTGCAGAAATTGAGGATGCGCAAGCCGTAATTGTTGCTTCCGATATTGATGTTGGCCTGGATCGGTTTGCAGGCAAACGTCTAGTGGTAGTTCCGGTAGCAAGAGGTGTTAAAGAGCCAGATGCTTTAATTAAAAAAGTTTTGGCGGCACCAATTTATAAAGATGGCCAGGCAGCTAAAGATTCCACTCATGAGAGTGTAGGAAAGCAAAAGCTAGGAAATAAAATTTATACCTCTTTGATGAATGGCGTCTCTCATATGTTGCCATTTGTCGTTGCTGGTGGAGTTTTAATGGCCATCTCGTTTTTCTGGGGAATTGATTCTGCTAATCCTAAAAGCAGTGAATACAACCAATTTGCTGCGATGCTAAATACTGTTGGCAGTACTACTATGAACTTGATGGCTCCAGTCTTAGGAGCTTATATTGCTGAAGCTTTGGCGCAACGGACGGGTTTTGTAGTCGGCTTGGCTGCCGGTTTTATCACCTTCAACGGTGGCGGTGGCTTTTTGGGAGCTATCGTTGGTGGCTATTTAGCTGCGATCGTTGTTTTAGGCTTACAGAAGCTGTTTCAACCACTGCCAGATGATAAATTTAGAGGCTTGAAATCAATCTTTCTTTTGCCTGTTCTCGGGGTTTTAATCACAGGATCAATTATGTACCTATTAAATACTCCAATTAAAGCACTGAACGTTGGTTTAATGTCCTGGCTTAGAGGTTTTGAAAATACTAATCCTGCATTGTTAGGAATAATAGTTGGCATAATGTGTGCAGCGGACTTTGGTGGTCCGATTAACAAGGCAGCTTATGTTACAGGTACAGTATTGCTGGCACAAGGAAACTACTACTTTATGGCTGGTGTTTCTGCTGCTTGTATTGCCCCACCTCTAGCTACGGGCTTTGCGGTCTTAATGAATCGCAAAGCATATTCAAAGAGTGAAAGAGCTGCTGGCTATGTCAATTTTTTACTGGGATCTACTCATATTACTGAAGGCGCGATTCCATTTGCTGCTAAACATCCGTTATGGAATATTCCGGCATTTATGGTTGGTTCTGCAGTTGCGTCAGTTTTAACTTACATAACGAAAATTAGCGTACCTGCTCCTCACGGTGGCTTTATTGTTTTACCATTAGTTAATAAACCATTCTTATGGGTATTGTGGATTCTAATTGGATCGGTTATTTCGGGGGCATTACTAGCTCTAATTGCTGGTAGATTTGCAAAAAAAGATGCTTTAGCAACTGCAACTGACTCTACAATTGCACCTAGTGTAGACAACACATCTCATGAACAAGCAGAAACTAAAGTAGAAACTTTTGCTCCAAGTGATATTCTTGATTTACAAAATATTAAAGTTGGCGTTGATGTTGCTAGTCGCGATGAAGCACTTAAATATTTAGCAGACTTTGCCGTCAAAAACAACTTGGCTAACGACAGTGAAGCTGTTTACAATAGTTATGTTAAGCGTGAAAAAGAGGGCTCTACGGGTATGACAGATGGTTTTGCAATTCCCCATGCCCAGTCAGCAGCAATTGCGAAGTCTTCAATGATAGTTTTGAAGCTCAAACAGCCGATTGATTGGCAATCATTAGATTGTAAAAAGATTGATACAGTTATTTCCTTTTTGATACCACAAGTTGATAGTAATGCTCATTTGCAGTATCTATCAAATACTGCCAAACTTTTGACTCACGCAGATTTTATTGCTAAATTAAAAGCAGCCAATACACCTGCAGAAATTCAAAATTTGTTTGAAAATAATTAATAGACTAGTAAATATTAAACTAAATAAAGTGAGTCCCGCAAGTTGTCTAACTTACGGGACTTATTTTGCTGTGTTTTTCAATTTTGAATAATTTTATAATCGATAGGCTTTATATTTATTTGAAGACAATTGATTATAAAAATACAAAAAAAGAAAGCATATTAATGCTTCCTGGTTTAAACAATTAGTCTTCAACCTTTTTTGCTTCATTTAATGCCTTCATAATTGAAGGATTTTTTGAATGGCAATCTTCAAGCATTTGCAAATCTTTTTTGTCCAGTGTGACTTCGAACTTACTCATTCTGTAATTTCCTTTCTACCAAATTTTAAATTAACTATATCACTTTTATAGCATAAATATGCAAAGCTAGCTAATGTTTTTCATTTATGTTGCAAAAGTGATTTCTTTTTCTTTAAAGAGTGGTTTACAAACAAATGTTCTTAAAACCAATAATTAGCTTTGTGACCCTGTTCTAATTACATTTTTTGAATTAAATAGCAGTTAACTTTGTATTACAATTGTGACATTTTTAACAATTTAGGTAATTAATTCTTAAAGGTTGAGTGATATTCTTGTTATGATTCTGCAATTTTGAGGTAGTACCATATATAGTATCAAATTGAATAATATTTTACTATACTCAATTTGAGAAATATATTATAGATTTTTGTTTAAGGAGAGAATTTTTTTGAAGGTAAAATCTATCTTAGTTAAATCAGCAGCAGTAGCAGCATTATCTGCTTCAGGTGTTGCAATTATGACTAGCGTTAAAGCAAATGACGTTCAAGCAGCTACAGTAGAAAATGATGCAGCAGTTGTAACAGTTAACTACGTTGATGGCAATTCAATTCGCGTGTGGAACAGTTACAAACATCCTGAAGCTACTGGGCAAATTTTACCAAGTAATTCTTCTTGGAAAGTCATTAAAACTGCTTACGATAAAAAGGGTCACAAGTGGTATGACTTAGGCAAGAACCAATGGGTTAAGGCTAAATACGTTAATAAAGGCTATCATCCAGTAAATGAATCTCAAAACTTTGCAACTAGCAGTCAAACAGAAAACAGTACAGTTTCTAATGCTAATAATGTAGAAACTACGAATTATACTAACAATACTGCAGCTACAAATATTAATTACACAACTGCTTCATCTGATTCAGAGGCTGGAGCAAAGTCGTGGATTGCCAGTCGTGAATCTGGTGGCTCATACAGTGCACAAAATGGTCAATATATTGGTAAATATCAGCTTTCTGCTGCATACCTTAACGGAGACTATTCAGCTGCTAACCAAGAACGTGTTGCTAACAACTACGTTACTAATCGTTACGGCTCATGGGCAGCAGCTAAACAATTCTGGCAAGCTAATGGCTGGTACTAATTAGTTAGCCAGTTTAAAAACAGAATATTTAAAAAAGTAAGCAGACACTGGTTGAAAAACTGATGTGAACACTAAAATTAGGATACTTTATTAGTTGTTAATTGAGGACTAACTGCCGATATTTAATCGGAGTTAGTCCTTTTAGTTTGATCTTACTTTTTTTCTGATTGTAATACTCAATGTAGTCTCTGATTACTTCTTTAAGTTCATTGAAATTTTCAAACTACTTTTCAAAACTGTAAAACATTTCATTTGAGTTTGCCGAAGAAACTTTCTCATTATTCCCTCATTATGAAAATTGCTTTTTCGTGCCGTTGATTGGCTAAAGACATGATTTTTGAGCTACTCTTGAAATTAGGTGTTTAAGTATTGTCAACTTGCTCGTTCTCCGAGGGCTTGCTCCTTAAAGTCATTTATAATATAAGTCTGGTCTAAAATAGCCAGGGCATGAGGTGCAATCATTGCTAGCAAGTAAACAATATTGGCCCTTCTAACTGGATAACTTCGACTTAATTCACCAAAATTAATTTGATAAAAATGAAAAGTGATAGATTTCAACTTTAACTTGCTTAGATAGTTTAGCAAAAAATATCTCCTAAATTTAGAGGCCTTATTAATAAAACCCAATGCTTGTTTTTAATTTAGTTTGTGTAAATTAATTTCGTTTTAACAATGTATCTCCTATTTGTTAAGTCAATAATATAACCACTTTAATACCTGCAATAGCTAGTTATTGCATTAACTGATAGAGCAGATTTCTAATAAAGCCTAGCACGTTTTTTGAAAATTTTGTTAGTTTTATAGTTTAATTACACCGCACTTCGTCAAAACATCCATGTGCTTTCGATATATATATATATATATATATATTAAAAACTGACTAAAAACTTATTTACTTTTGCACAAATATATAATAGTATAGATATATAACAGATGTTATTATTAAGCTTGTAGGAGAAATAAAATGAACATAATTAGTCGTAAGAATATTATTAGTTTTATCGGAAGTACTACTTTATTTTCCTTAGTTTATTTTGTGTCACTACTGTAATGGCACGTACAACTAAATTTGGAACAGCACATAGAGGTGCATGGAGTACTGAAACTTTGAATGTATATTATCATGGTGGTGTATACTTCTATCCCCACTATGCTAATCATACTAAAAGAGGATTTGCGAAATATACTAGAGGGGGTAGGATCGTCACAAAAAATAAAACTTCATCCGTTGGTAACCTTGGTAAATATCGTAAACACTACCCAAAATCTGAAAAAATTCAAGTTAAGATTCATTGCTGGGACAGCTTTAATCCGCATGCACCAAAAACGAGATTTTATTATAAGTTTAAATAATTTATTATTGTAAGTAAGGTTTTGATTTATTAGTGAATAAAAATGTTTTAAAGTCAACTGATTTTTGTTATAGCTTTTTGACGGAATTAATAAACAACATTGTAATTGCATTATATATTTTAAATAATCTTGCTCCCAAGGATATTCCTGGTACTTTGCAACTGATTTTTAATAGCAATATTCTTGTCCTATTTATCCCAATATTTCTTAACACTGTTACTCTTCTCTTCATGTATCACTTAGATGAACGTACAAGAAAAGAGAAACAAGTGCGAATTATAGTTGGGTCAACAATACGACGCATGAAGTATCAAAGCCCGTCATTATTAATGATTACTAATTTTGTTGCTGTAATTTTCACTTGCATAATAATTATGTGTATATATTCACTTTTTGAAAAACTTTACTTAATTTTTATTGTGACAAGTGCATTTAGATTAAGCATACTAGTGATTATTACTTTTATTAAAACTTAATTGATAAAAGGGAGTTCAGAATAGTGTATAGTGAATTTATTAAAAATGTATTTTTAAAGCGTGTGGTTTTAGTCCTCTTAACGTTGGTTACTATGGTGTCCTTTAGTTTTATTTCTTATACTCTCATCCGTTCTAACTTACATGTCTTACAAAGCAAGAACGATTTAAAACAATTAATTAAAAAAGATGTATTTATGGGAAATGACCAAACGACTAGTGATCAAATTGATTATATTTTTGACGAAAAAAATTCTAATCGATCGAATAAAAAAGCACAGAAATTGTTTAATTATATTGATCATAACTATGATTATTCATCTAGTTGGTCAGATCAAATTGATATGCCAAATGGATATAGAAACATAGAAATATATACAATTAATAGTAATTACTTTAAATTTTATCCTCTTAAAGTTAAAAAGGGGAGATTGTTTTCAAAATCAGATTATATTGGTAATAAAAAAGAAATACCAGTGATAGTTGGTGCAGGATTAAGGAAAGTAAAACTTGGATCAACTTTTAAGGATTTAAGTCAGCCAGTTGGGAAAAAAGAAACTTATAAAGTTATTGGCATCATGAAAGAAAATACAAGATTACCATCAGCTTACATGTTGGATGGAAGTTATATGCTCAATAAAACTATATTTAGACCGTTGACTGATAAAGATAAGAAGCATATTAATGTAGATCAACTAACTGAAATGTATCAAGATTTATTAATCTACAATACTTCTAAAAATAAAGTTTCAAAACTAGCTAAAACTATTAGAAAAGAAAACCTTGGTAATGTTAAGTTTTATTCAATAAAAGAAAACATTAAATTTTTCTATTCGACTTACAACTCAAGAGCTTTATTATACTTAGTATTATCATTGGTCATGTTGATAATTTTCATAGGATTATTCTTATGGAATATTTGGAAAAGTTTATCAGAATCAAGACAAGAAATTGCAATTAGAATTTCACTTGGGTTGAGAAAATATCATTTGTATATCATAACTTTCCTGTATCAGTTATTGCTTACAATATTTTCATTCATACCAGTTACTATCTACGCGGTTAGAAATTCTTATGTATTAGCAACAGATCGCTTTGATGATCAAACACAAATAATTTTATCATCTCTTCTTCCTAAAATAGAATCAATCAGCTTAATTCTTAGTTTTTTAATATTATTGGTTATAGGTACTTTTTCCTCCATGTTAATTATTTATAAATTTAATAAAACACCTTTAACCTTAAGGATGGGGAGCGACTCATGAGTAAAGTAGTAAATGTTAAACATTTAAGTAAGGGCTTTGAAAAAAACAAATTTATTTTAAAAGATATCGATTTTTCTTTAGAAAAAGGTTCTATGACAGCATTAATTGGTGCTTCTGGTGAAGGTAAGACAACTTTTTTGAATTTGATTGGTTCACTAGATAATTCATACAGTGGTCAAATTATTGTTGCAGGGCAAGATTTATCACTGTGCAACGATAAAAAATTATCACATTTACGCAATACAAAAATTGGATTTGTATTACAAGAACCAATCTTAATTCAAAGACTTTCAGTAGAACAGAATATTTTATTGCCTACGGTTTATTTGCCTTCAAAAGCAAAGAACAAAACCAAAATTATAAGTAGAATGCATAAGTTGGCTCAATATTTAGATATAGATTCTCTCCTCCCAAGAGATCCAAATACCTTATCAGGTGGACAAAAGCAACGAGTTGTTGCTGTTAGAGCTCTAATTAATGATCCAGAAATTGTATTAGCAGATGAACCTACTGGGTCCCTAGATGAAAAAAACGCTAAAACTATCATAAGGCTGTTTAAAAAGATAAAAGATGAAGGTAAAGCAATTTTGACAGTGACGCATGATAAAGAAGTTGCTGCACTGCACGAAAATATATTTAGACTTAGTAATGGGAAAATTACGAAAGTAAATTAAAGAAAGTGGCGTAACTATGGGATTTGGAATAATGAGCCTATCTTTTATACTAGGACTGATATTAGTTATTCTCTGTTTAAAGAAGAACTTTGCTAAGGAAATTAGGTTAAGTTTATTATTTGTAGGAATTATACTGATAGCATTTGCAGTATATTTAGCTTTATAGCTCATATAAGAGAGAGATTTTCTAAAAGAAATCTTTCTCTTATTCATTTTATAGTATTAATAGTGTTTAATTTTTTTAGTTTTTAAACTTAATGATTAACTGCATATGTAAATTTATCACTGCGAATAATTTCTCGCGTTATGTGTAAAGGAAGTTGTGATCATTATAGACTAGATCCTTAATTCGCATTAATGGTGTTTTTTGTCAACACTAAGCAAAAAAGATTCTTCTCTGTTTGCAACCGCAATTTTAAAAGTTCTCTTACCCTTACTAGGAATATGAAATTTGTTTTGTGAAATTTAGTATAATGGCATGTTAAGATCTCCCGTTTTAATGTTTTCAAATTTTGGACCAAGATAAATCCATTCAAGGCAAAATGGAATGTCATCGATATATCTCAAACGTTTAATTTCTATTTTTTGCTGTTCACTAGTAGTTTAGAGAAATGTATTTTGTTTATCATTACTCATAACACTTTTGATGTTACTTAGATGATTAGAAATTTTTTGCCAGTCCTAGCGGTACTGTCTGTTAAACTTGAAAATTTTTGATTTTGAATTTTAATTTCATTACTTTTGTCAGAAACACAAGTTATTTTATCATAAAGCTTAATAAAGTAATTTTCTTCACTTAAAATTTTAAGAGTCTTACAAACAGTCGTGAGGCTAACGAAAGTTTTAAAGCCAGTGCACAAGTAATTAAGGTGAAAAAGTAGAATAACCAGGCAAAATAAAATCAAGATTAAAAGCAAAGACGGCTCTTTATATTGAACGAATGGTTAAATTTAGGTAATGGTGAACCTGTGTTATTAGAATGCAACTACTTTCCTTTGCTTCGCTTTTTTGGACTGGAAAAGGTTGACTTAAGCAAATCTTTATATTAGGTTTTACACAGCCAATATCACATAAAAGAAGTAAAGCCGCGGGACATAGCTATTAGTATTGCCATAGCAAGTTTGAGTGAAGCTAGAGTTTTGCAGAAGTCTGTTGGTTTTCGTTTTCCTTTGTTATTATCAAAAATAAGCTTTAAAGATGGAAATAAGAACATTGTACATATAGGAAAGCAATATAATATTTCTGAGAGGTAACTTAATCTTAAAAAATCATTTTGGAAACTAGTATGTTTGGTAATCGACATTTACTCATAACCGCTTTTATTTAAAATAAGCTAAAAATATTACAAAATGTTTCTTAATTGAAAAAATAATTTAATTGGCAATCTCTCATAATAAGTTTAGAATTAAAATGTGTACCATAAAGAGCCAATTTAGAAAAACTCTCGAGGAAGAATATGAAGAAAAGCAAATTTGCTATTGCCGTAGTTAATATTATTTTTTTAATCACTATTCCAGGAATAACTATAGGCGAAGCTGAACAAGTAACGGCAGCCACTATCAAGGGCTATGTTAAAGTAAAAAAGAAGAAAAAAGTTCGCCTGTATAAAATTTCCGGAAAACATTCTAATTTTTATGCAGAATCTAAATACAAGTATCCATATAGTGCCAAGAAAAAAATTGGTAAGAAAAAAAGAACGGCCTATAAAATTGGTAACAATTCACATTGGATTTTAGCTAAAGATGTTAAAGTAGTTAAAAAGAGCACCAAAAGAGTATATACCCAGGCAAGAATGAAATTACCGAAGGGTTACACTAAAACTGAGTTGCTACTCGCTTATCAGGGTAAACCCAGCAAGAATTTTATTAATGCTTCAATGCAAGGGATGAAAACTAATGATTTTAGTCGTCTCAAAGTATCTGAAAGTAAAGCTGATGATGCAACTCAGGTTGACCTAAATCAGCTTACACCTAAGCAAATTGGAGATATAACTGCTTTTTCTCTTCGCCTTATTAATGAAGCAAGGAATGATTTAAATTTAGCTCCCTGGGTTGAAAGTAATGGAACTAGAAAATTAGCGGCAGATATTGCCTTGGAATATACTAAAAATAATAAAACAATTAAGGACAGTCATTATGTTCCCGGTATTATTCGCGCTTGTCATGCTAATGGACTTAACCTTGACGATAATTTTGTTGAAGATATGGCCGGCTTTTATAATATTAGCCCCACAATGTCTATGACGGAATTAAAGAAAAGTGTTTATTTTGGTTTAAAACAAATGATTTTTGGCTACGTTGGCAGCGGTGAAAAAGAGAGATCTGACCGAAGTTATTATCAAGAATGGGAACATGCCGGGGACTTGTTTAACATCCAAGGCTCGCTTCATGATGGTGATTATAATTATTATGGATTTAGTATTTCGCATAATGATAATATTTGTTCCATGCATTTTATTAGCGTTCCTACGTATGTAGTTAAAAGTAAAAAGTATAATAATGGTTTTCAGCCATAAAAAGCAGCCTATTTGAAAGGCTGCTTTTATTGTATAATTACTTTTAAAATACATTTGTGAAAGTACAGAGGAAAATAAAATGTTAATTTATATTCGTTTGGCTGAAAAAGAAGATTTGGTCCAAATTATGAAAATCATTGATGAAGCAAAAGAATTGCTGAAAAAAGACGGTAATCCTCAATGGCAAAATGGCTCTCCTAACCGCAAAATGCTTGCAGAAGATATAACTTTAAAGCGCGCATACTGTCTTGTGGCTAATAAAGAAATTGCCGGTGTTGCCGTTTTGTTAACAACGGCTGATCCCAATTATAATGAAATAGATGGTGCTTGGAAAAATAATGATGAACAATATGCCACTATTCATAGGATAGCAATTAGCACAGAATTTCGTGGACAGCACCTGAGTCAATTTATGATGTCAAACTTGATATCGCGTGGGTTGATGCTGGGCATTCATAATTTCCGTATTGATACACATGGGGTCAATAAGCGCATGCAGGGGTTGATTAAAAGTTTAGGCTTTGAGTTTCGGGGAGTTGTTCAGGTTGATCAAACTGAAAATGGCGCTAGAAATGCCTATGAGCTTAATTTATAGCAAGAAAAAAGCTGTTTTCTCTTGACTTGCAGGGCACAATTTCCTATACTATTAAATGTTGAGCAAACAAGTAAAAGCTCAGATGGTATTGGGTTATAGCCAAGCGGTAAGGCACTAGTTTTTGGTACTAGTATGCGCTGGTTCGAATCCAGCTAACCCAATTGTTCTTACGAACACCCAACCCGAAAAGAGACAGTTCTGTAATAGGAGCTGTTTCTTTTTTTGCAGGAAAATTATACCAAAAATATTTTTGTTTTTTTGGTATTTTACTATTTAAAAATTAGGGAAAAGGGTTTATTATAACCTCTATGTTTGGTTTGTAATGTTTTCTTTTTTTATGAGGTTTAACCAACACAAAAATATGAATAGTGGCAAAAATAAAACAATAGTATTTGGTCATAGAGGATATCCCGTGAAGTTTGCAGAAAACTCAATGGAAGGCTTCCGCAATGCTGTTCAAAATGGGGCAGAAGGGATTGAATTTGACGTTCACTTAACAAAGGACGGCATACCAGTAGTAATGCACGATGAAAAAGTTGACCGAACAACTGATGGCACCGGTTATATTAAGGACTTTACTCTTAGTAACTTAAGGCAGCTGCACTTGTCAAATGGTGAGTCGGTACCGACGCTGCAAGAATTATTTGAACTACTGGAAAATAAAAATATTCAAATAAATTTGGAATTTAAAACTGGAGTAATTCATTATCGAGGTATTGAAAATACTGTGTTAAGCTTGGCTCAGCTTTATCACTTCGTTTATCCGATCATTTATTCTTCATTTGATTATGTTACACTAAAAAATTGCCAGGAAATTGATCCTAACCAGATCTATTGCTACCTGACTGACGAAGAAGTAGTTAATTCAGCTAAATTAGTTAAAGATAACCACTTTGCTGGCATTCATCCAGGCAAGCTTTTACCAGGAGAGCAAGCAGTTACTGAACGAATTTGGACTGTTGATGACCCGCAAATTGCTAAACAATATTTTCAAAAACATGTTGCAGGAATTTTTACTAATAACTACCCTATGATGATTAAATTACGTGATCAAATTCAGGGATAAGCTAACCTATACGGAGTATTAAAATAGTTAATTTTAAAACACCTTTAACTTATACAGTTTAAAGGTGTTTTTATATGTAAAATTAGTTAATAATTAGAAAAATATTGTAGAAAAATAATTTTATTAAAGGTATAATCTATATAATTGAAAAGAAAGTTTGGTGAAAAATATGGTAGATTTAATTAAATACGTACGAAAAGGTTTAGCTGATGCTCCCTCTAATCCGATTTTGAAGTTTTCAGATTATGCCGGCAAGATTCCGGATGTTGTAAAATTCACTCTTGGTGAGCCTGATTTCAACACTCCTGATCATATCAAAGAGGCAGCCAAAAGAGGAGTTGATGAAAATCACTCCCACTATGCTCCTTCAAATGGGACTATTGGCTTACGCAAGGCAGCCAGCCAGTTTTTGAGTAAAAAATATGGGCAAAACTATGATCCAGAAACTGAGGTTTTGGTTACCAATGGCGTAACTGAATCAATTTTTGATTCTGTGTTGGCTACTTTGAATCCTGGCGATATTATGGTTGTGCCAACTCCATTGTTTCCACTTTATATGACTGACGAGGGCGTTATTAATGAAGGCGTTGAAATCGTAAAAGTAAATACAGTAGACGACGGCTTTAAGCTGACACCAGAAAAATTGCAAAAGGTAATTGACAAGTATGGCGACCGGGTACGGATGTTGGTTATGAATTATCCTACCAATCCAACTGGGGTAATGTATAGTCAAGACGAATTGGATGCTTTAGCGGATGTTATTCGTGATAAGCCAATTTTCGCATTGTGTGACGAAATTTACAGTGAGTTGAACTATGATCAACCACACGCGTCAATGGAGAAATCATTGCATGACCAAGTTATTTTAATGAACGGCGTTTCCAAGTCATGGGCCATGACCGGTTACCGAATTGGTATTGTTTGTGCGCCAGAAAATATTTTGCAACAAATTGCAAAAGTTCACCAAGCAATAGTTACTACTGAGCCAACACCTATGCAAGATGCAGCTGAAGAGGCCTTTAAAAACGGTATGGATGACGCACTGCCAATGAAAGAAGAATTTCAAAAGCGGCGTGATGCTTTGTATTCCGGCCTAACCAAAATAGGTTTTGAGTGTGCTAAACCCCAAGGCGCATTCTACATTTTTGCTAAAATACCAGATGGTTTTGAACAGGATGATAATAAATTTATTTATGAGCTGGTTGACAAGGCAAAAGTTGCTGTTACAGCAGGTTCCAGTTTTAGTGAAGGCGGAGAAGGTTACATTAGATTTTCTTACGCTGTTTCAATGGATCAAATTGAAGAAGGACTGAAGCGACTAGAAAAGTTCGTTAAAGAAAATAAGAAGTAATATTTAAGAAAATTTTGCTTGCAATCACGTACGTTTTTCGGTATTATAATTAACGTGCGTGACGGAGGAGTAGCGAAGTGGCTAAACGCGGCGGTCTGTAAAACCGCTCTCTCTGAGTTCGGCGGTTCGAATCCACCCTCCTCCATTATCACTGGGTTATAGCCAAGCGGTAAGGCACTAGTTTTTGGTACTAGTATGCGCTGGTTCGAATCCAGCTAACCCAATAAAAAAGGCAACTCGTTAGAGTTGTCTTTTTGTTTGTTTAAGCTATGTTATTAACTTTGATATACTTATTTTTAGCGATTACGTAATATATCTTATTCTTTATTTTAATAGGAGTACCGTAGACCTTAACTGACTTGCCCTTTTTTAAAAGCAACTTGCGGACTCTTTTACCTTTTTTGTTATAAACGAATGAATTATGCTTAATTTTTTTCTTTTGTCCAGTAACATCTTGAGTGTTAACGTATATATTTTCACCAAGTTTGTAAAACTCTAATTCATTAATTTTTTTAGTACCAAAAGTTTCAACAATCATTCCTGCTTTAAGTTTAAACCCTTTAACGGGTTGGCCATTTTTGTCATAAACTTGAGCTGGATAATAAAGTGTAAAAGGAGTTTTAACTACCTCTTTAGCTTCTTGCGCTTCGGAACTAGAAGAATTAGCTACTCTTACTTCTGGAGTCACTGTTTTATTATTAGCCAAGGCTGGTTGCTCTCCATTAACTGCAACAGGGAACGAACCAGTATTTGGAATAGACTTACTGCTCCCATGATTAATATCATTCTTATTTACTGGAATATGAATATCATTAACAGTATCATCTAAATCAATATTTCCGGTTGTCCATGAAATAGGTTGAGTCACATAAGTGTCAGCGGGGCATTTAGCATCTTCTTGGTCATATAATTTAGCTAATTCTGCAACTGTAATAGGTTTTCCTGCAGGTTGAGCGACATTGCCACCAGCTACTGGTATAAACTTTTCATTTCCTATATTAGTAAAAGCGTCAGACTTGAGTCTATGTTTGCCTAAGCTAAGAATAAAGCCATTTAGATTTTTTCCCATGCCTTCAAACATGTTAGCCATTTCAAAGATGTTGCCAGTGTCCCAAAAACTCAAATTTAATTGATTTATGTTGGAATTTTTGAACATATAACTCATGTTGGTTACGTTGTAAGTTTGCCATTTTGTAATATCATTCAAATCGGCTGCACAAATCCCACTAAACATGTAACTCATGTTCTTAACGTTGCCAGTTTTCCAGTTAGCAAGTTTTAGAGTTGCTAATGAACTTGCACCTTCAAACATATGACTAAAATCGAAAACACTATCTGTTCTAAAGTTATCCATATTAACTGTGGTTAGACTTACATCATTTTTAAACATGCTGTTCATATCTCTGTTATTGATTGTAGTCCATGTACTTAAATCCAATGTTGTAAGTTTGGAATCATTTGCAAATAAACTACTCAAATCACTAGTTTCGGAAGCATCTACATTTTCAATATTAATGAATCCTTCTAAATTAGGTAGATTAGCAAATTTGCCACTTGAATTGCAGGCGAGTTGAACTTTAAGGGGTAAACCATAATCTGCTATTACCTGTTCGAAAGCAATATAGTGAACTTCATTAGCGTTAATTATCTGACTAATTGGCTTAGAAGACAGTATTCCACCTTTAATTGTCAGTGTTTTAGTACTTGGATTAAAAGTCCATTCACATTCGTTATCCTTGCCATGATTGTTATTCTTTTCCTCTTGTGAATTAATTTTTTTGTTATTTTTCACGAATGAATAATTTGTGTCAGTAGAAATTTTAGTCGTAGTAGAAGTTTCACTAGTATTGGCATATACCGATTTTTCACTAGTCGCTAACGAAACTCCTAACAAAGCACTTGCAATTATACCATAAGAAAATAACTTAAATTTGTTATTTATTGCAAAATAATAATTGTTATTTTTCCCCATTCTGTGTTTTGACTTTAGCATAATTAAAACCTCTATATGTAATTTATACATTTACCTTTATAATAGGGTATACAGTATTTATTGATGTTGGTCAAACTTTTTATTTGGTAAAATAAGAGCTTTTTGTTATTTTAAATAATTGAAAAAAGTTATTATTACTTATGGTTAAATAATATTTAAAAATGCTATTTTGTATAAAAACGTTATTTATAAAAATGTATATATTTGCTATGAAACAAAATTTTTAAATAATCATTTTTGAATACATATGTTAAAAAATATAGAATAATATTATTAGAAATTATTATTTTTTTTATTTAAAACTAATCGTTAAGTTTAACCTTTTTTTGTGTAGTAATAGTACAATAGAGGAGCTAACTTTGATTAAGAAGGGAAATATATGTCAAGACTTGTGCGAGTTGGTGCCGGAGGTAAAGAAATTAGCTGGCATAATGCCTTAAATGATTTGCGTGCTGATGATGTATTGCTTTTGGAACCTGGATTTTATGAAATACCTGCAGGAATTTTTTTATCTGATATCACTATTAAAGGAACTGGCAATCTTCCTGAAGACACAACAATACTTGGTTATCTGAATGTAGATGCCGGGAGTCAATTTGTTAATTTAGAAAATTTGTGTGTTAATACTGTAAATGATGCCAACAGCTTGTTTATACCTGCTGAAGCTAATACTTTTTTGTCGTTACGCAACTGTATTGTCAAAGGCTTTGGTGGTGATACGGCTACAATAGCTGCTAACGGTAAAGTGACACTGGAGTTATTTTCGACAGTAATTATGAATGGCTCTGTTTCTTTATTTGCTGATTCCAATTTTCGCTTAGAAATGAATGATTCGACTATCAAGAATGTTGTTCAAGATATTGGAGCTTTGGCACTGGAAGGCCATGGCACTGCTATTATCAATAATTCTCGTATCCATGGCAGTATTGATACTTTTAAAAAGTCAAATGTTGAATTAGATATAAATAACACCGTTGTTTCCTCACTTCTTATTCAGGGACAGGCTTGGGTAAACATGCTTAACAGCAAGCTTTTGTCACAAGAGGATACTGGAATGTTTATAACCGAGGAGACTTGGATTAATATCATTGGCAGTGAGTTTAAAGGTGGCTTTTACTGCGAAAAAAGCCCACATATCATAATCCAGAACAGCAGAATAAACCGCTTAATTGCCACAGGTGAAGCGAAGATCACACTTAACAATTCTGTTATTGCCAATCATGCTGATTTTCAGAATGAGGTTGAGTGCAATTCAAGACGTGTAACGTTCAATGGTGGCAATGAGTATGAGTATTTCTTAGCTCTAAGCGATCAGGCTCAGTTTGAAGGACATGATCTTATCTTTAATTCTAATGGTGCAAATCTGGCTGTTGAAAATCAGGCACACTTGCATGCCAGCGTGATTGCTACAAGTGATGATTCAATAACGGTAGAATGTGGGCAAAATGCTGAATTTCGCTTATGGGGTATGAAGTGGACCACTAAAAAGAATTAAGTTGATTATTTTTAATTTGTAAGGTATCATGCAGAGTAGACCAATTTGAATTATAATAAGATGTGTAAGGGGGGTGCATTCATGGAAGAACCAATGTACATCAAGATTCATAATCAAATTAAACGTGAAATAGAAAATCATAATTACAAAGTTGGGAGTAAAATTCCAGCCGAAAGGCAGTTAGCCCAAAAATTTGGTGTTTCTCGCATGACGTTGCGACAGGCAATTAAAACTTTGGAAGATGAAGGTATTTTAGAGCAACGTGTTGGTAGCGGTACATATGTTGCTAACCAAAAAGTGCAGGAAAAAATGTCGGGAATCATGTCCTTTACCGATATTACGCATGCAAATGGTCAAACACCCTCTAGTAAGTTGATTTCTTATCGTTTTGGCAAACCTTCTTTATCAGAGATGGAACGACTGGATTTGGATGATACACAAGAAGTTTTGCGAATGGAACGTATTCGTTATGCAGATGATGTTCCCATTTGCTATGAAGTCGTATCTATTCCGCATAGTTTGATTTTAAATATGTCAAAAGCCGATATTTCTTCACATTTATATCAAACTTTAGAAAAAAGTGGTTATACAATAGGACGTGTAACCGAATATATTTCTGCAGCTGTAGCAAACGAAAATGCAGCTAGATTGCTTGATGCAAAAAAAGGTGAAGCGTTAATTACTCGTTTGCAAGTAACAGAGCTTTCTAATGGCGTACCGTTTGAGTACACTAGAGCCAGCTATGTTGCAGATCGTTTTGAATTTACTTTTGCAAAATAAAAACTCTGAATTAACTTTGTTAGTTAGTTCAGAGTTCTTTTTTATTTTAAATCATCTTTAATTTTAGTAGTGGAAATTCCTGGAGTGCGAGGCAAATAGACTACATTGCAGTATGGTTTTAAAAAATCAAATTTACCACTCCAATCATTACCCATTACAAAGGTATCAATATCATATTTTTGGATATCACTTGTCTTTTGTTCCCAGTCCTTTTCGGGAATAACCTGGTCCACGTAACGAATAGCTTCAAGAATATATTTTCTTTCAGCATAGCTATTATACGATTCCTTGTGTTTTTGGAGTTGATTGAACTCATCGGTAGATAATCCCACAATAAGATAGTCCCCTAATTCACGGGCGCGTTTCAGCAGGCGGACGTGACCATAATGCAGTAAATCAAATGTACCATAAGTAATTATTTTTTTCATAGTTCCAGTACTCCTATTAATTTGACGAGTTAATAGTATCATATTTATAGAAAAGGTAAAGCGTATCCTCAATTCGATATTATTTTGATAAAATAAAGTAAATTGAGGATTAGGAGATATAGTTATGACTAAAGTAAATGTTTTAGGAGTTAGTTTCGATAATAAAAGTTTTAACCAGTTTCAAAATGAATTCGTTGGTAGAATCAATGCACATCAGTCAACCTTTATAGTTACTGCCAATCCTGAAATTGTTATGTCAGCTAATGAAAATCCTGAATTTATGAAGATTTTAACTTATGATGCTGACTATATCACCGCTGATGGCATTGGAATTGTAAAAGCAAGTCACATATTAGGAGAGCCACTTAAAGAAAGGGTAACAGGTTATGATCTATTTTCTTGGTTAATGAAGTTGGCAAATGAACGTAGATTAAGAGTATATCTTATCGGGGCTCGACCCGAGGTAATTCATGCTATTCAAGGAAAAATTGCCAGGGACTATTCTGATATTCAGTTGGTAGGAGCTGAGGACGGCTATTTTAAGGAAGATTTGGAACTTGTTGCCTACCAGATAGAACGTACAGAACCTGACCTGGTTTTCGCTGCCCTGGGTTCTCCTCGTCAAGAACAGCTCTTGTCTGTTTTGCGAAGAAATCTGCTACCTGCCCTTATGATGGGAGTGGGAGGCAGCTTTGATGTCTTTTCAGGCAAAGTCAAACGAGCTCCTCAAATTTGGCAGACTGTTCATTTAGAGTGGTTTTATCGTCTTCTTAAAAATCCTTCTCGGTTAAAGCGAATGATGATTTTACCACATTTTGTTCACGAAGTTTACCAGTCGAAAAAAGGAAAAGAATAATTATGAAGGTTTTGCATGTTAATGCTGGACTCGAAAATGGTGGTGGTCTGACCCACATCATTAATTTGCTAAAAGAAGCTAAAAATGAACAACGAAGTTTTACTTTATTATGTTTAGCCGACGGTCCAGTTGCTCAAGCAGCTCGCACGGCAAAGCTGGATGTACATGTTTTAGGGATAAAAAGTCGTTATGATTTAGGTGGCTTGAATAAGCTGGCTGATTTCATTAATAAAGGAAACTTTAATATAGTTCATACTCACGGGCCTAGGGCGAATTTATTCATGTCTTTAATTAGGCGAAAAATTACGGCTAAATGGTGCATAACTATTCATTCCAACCCCTATCTTGATTTTGCTGATCGTGGGTTAAAGGGCAAAATATTTACCAAAGCCAATTTGCATGCAATTAGCCAAGCAGATTGTATTTTTGCTGTTACCAAAAGATTTGCTAATTTATTAATTAAAAAAGTAAAAATTAACCCGGAAAAAGTACATGTAATATATAATGGCACTTTTTTTCATGAAGACAGCCAGATTCCTGCTAAATATGAACATCCCAACTTTAATATAGTAAATGTTGCCAGAGCCGAAAAAGTTAAGGGTCAGGCACTGCTGCTGCAAGCATTAAAAAAACTAAATAATGCCAATGTTCATTTATTTATTGTTGGGGATGGTACGGAGTTAAACTCCCTAAAAAATCTGGCGCAACAATTAAAATTGGGTCCACAAATAATTTTTCTAGGCTTTATGACGCATAAACAATTAAAAAATTTATATCGGCGTATGGACCTAGCGGTTTTAACCTCATATTCTGAGAGTTTTCCCTTAGTTTTATTGGAAGCAAGCGATAATCTTTTGCCGCTGTTGTCAACTGCAGTTGGAGATATTAAAGTAATGATACCGGATCAAAAGCATGGCTTTGTAGCTAATATTGGTGATGTAGATTCGATTTGCACTCAGTTAAAGCAGGCTGTAGACACTCCTAAAGAGCTGCTTAAAGAAATGGCTCAGCGTGAAAAAAGTTATGTTGCAGGACATTTTTCATTAAAACAACAGTTAGAAAGTATTTTGCTGGTATACAACAAGATTGAATAAATTACTAAGTTTGTTAAAAATCCACAAATGTTTATAATAAGAAAAAAATATTAGTGGATTTAGTTAAGAGGACAGAATGTTTTACCAAGAATTGGATAAAGATGACTCGTTAACTCTGCATACAGATTTGTATGAAATTAACATGATGTATACCTATTTTAAAAAAGGAATTTCGGAACGCAACGCGGTTTTTGAGGTTTACTACCGTAAAGAGCCTTTTGGCAATGGGTATTCTGTATATGCAGGATTAGAACACGTCATTTTATATTTACAAAACCTGAAATTTAAAGAAAGTGACTTAAAATATTTAAAAGAAGAAATTGGCTATGATGATGATTTTATTGATTATCTGCGCCAATTGAAGCTAAAGCTTACAGTAAGGTCGATGCCCGAAGGAGAAATTGCTTTTGCCAATGAACCTTTGCTTCAAGTTGAAGGGCCACTGGCTCAATGTCAATTAGTTGAAACCGCCATTTTAAACATTATTAATTATCAAACGTTGTTAGCAACTAAAGCTGCTCGTGTCAAGCTAGCCGTCCAAGGCGACGGTGTCATGGAATTTGGTACTAGACGTGCACAGGAAGCAGATGCTGCAATTTGGGGTACTCGTGCAGCTTATATCGGTGGTTTCGACTCAACCAGCAATGTTCGTGCCGGTAAGTTGTTTGGTATTCCCGTTTCTGGTACCCACGCTCATTCATTAGTTGAAGCATTTGGCAGTGAATATGAAGCGTTTAAAGCTTATGCAGAAACGCATAAAGACTGCGTTTTTCTTGTCGATACGTATGATACCGTCAGAAGTGGTGTACCAAATGCTATCCGTGTTGCCAATGAAATGGGTGATAGGATAAACTTTCAAGGCGTGCGCATAGATTCTGGTGACATGGCTTATATTTCCAAACAAGTTCGCCGTGAACTGGATAATGCCGGCTATACCAACGCCAAAATTTTTGCTTCAAATGATTTGGATGAAACGACGATTACCAGTTTGAAAATGCAGGGAGCCAAAATTGATGTTTGGGGCATTGGCACCAAATATATTACGGCTTATGACCAGCCAGCTTTAGGGGCCGTTTATAAATTGGTTTCAATTGAAGATGATCAGCACCATATGCGTGATACATTAAAAATTTCTTCAAATGTGGAAAAAGTCTCAACTCCTGGTAAAAAGCAGGTTTGGCGTATTTCAGCCAATACCGAAAAGAAAAATGAGGGTGACTGGATTGCACGTGCCGGTGTAGATCCGCGAAAATTTGATTCACTTTATATGTTTCATCCGCAATATACTTATATTAACAAAGTAGTAACGGATTATACTGCGGAGCCGCTTTTAAAAGATATTTTTGTGAATGGCCAGTTAAAATATCACAAGCCTAAATTAAGAGATATCAAAAACTTTTGTGCTGCTAATTTAGATGGTCTTTGGGATGAATATAAACGAAGCTTGAACCCACAGGAATACCCTGTCGATCTTTCTCAAGATTTGTATGACAGTAAAATGAATATCATTCAGGATATTCGGACAAATATTAACAAGGGAGATATCAGATGATGAGACCACTGCAAAAAGAAATAATAAAATATGAGCATGTTTTGCCTCAAATTGATCCACAAAAAGAAGTTAGACGTTCAGTTGATTTTTTAAAAGATTATCTCAAAGCAAATACCTTCTTAAAGTCTTATGTGCTGGGTATTTCTGGTGGGCAAGATTCCACGTTAGCAGGAAAATTATGCCAAATGGCAATTACAGAGATGCGCGCTGAAACGGGCGATAGTTCATATCAATTTATTGCAGTGCGCTTGCCTTATGGCGTTCAGGCCGATGCACAAGATGCACAAGATGCTGTAACATTTCAAAAGCCTGACCAGGATTTAACAGTCAATATTAAACCAGCTGTTGATGCTTTAGTAGCCAGTTTGAATGAAGCTGGGCAAGAAATTATAGATTTCAATAAAGGCAATATAAAAGCGCGCGAGCGTATGGTAGTCCAATATGCTATTGCTGGTGCTCACAATGGTGCGGTAGTTGGTACAGATCATGCGGCTGAAAATTTTAGCGGTTTTTATACTAAATACGGCGATGGTGCAGCGGACCTGACCCCACTTTTCCGTTTAGATAAACGTCAAGGTAAGCAGATGCTTAAATTTTTAAATTGTCCAGAGCACTTGTATCAAAAAGCGCCGACGGCAGATCTGGAAGAAAATAAGCCAGGTTTACCAGACGAGACTGCACTGGGAGTCAGTTACAGGGATGTTGATGATTATTTGGAAGGTCGGACGGTATCTGAAACAGCCGCAGCGAAAATCGAATCGCTATGGCGTAAAAGTGAACATAAGAGACACCTGCCTGTAACCATCTTTGATGATTTTTACCGTAAATAGAGATATTGAATTCTTTATTTATAAATTTTTTCAAGTTAACCAATTATTGACAAAAACTGTGCAAGTAGTACAATTACTGATAACTTAAGATATGTTTTTTAAGATTAGCAGTTCAAAGAGAGAATCGACTGGTGAAAAAGATTTACTGCTGCTTAAAAAGTGCTCCTTAAAGTTCAATAAATAAAATTAATTAAGAGGTAACAAGCACTGTTGCAATTGAGGTGGTACCGCGTTTAAAGGCGTCCTTAAGATAAGCAACGGTGTTTTTATTTTGACAAAAAGGGAGATATATTTGATGAAGAAACTGACAAGTTCAGAGTTTAGACAGATGTTTTTGGATTTCTTCAAACAGCACGGCCATATGGTATTGCCCAGTCAATCTTTAATCCCGCAGGATGATCCAACTTTGCTGTGGATCAATTCCGGTGTGGCAACGATGAAGAAATATTTTGACGGCTCAGTAGTGCCTAAGAATCACCGCATTACCAGTTCACAAAAGTCTATTAGAACCAATGATATTGAAAATGTGGGAAAAACTGCCAGACACCAAACTTTTTTTGAAATGTTGGGCAACTTTTCTGTGGGTGATTACTTCAAAAAGGAAGCAATTACCTGGGCTTGGGAATTTTTGACGAGCCCTGACTGGCTTGACTTAGATCAGGAAAAGCTATACTGCACTGTTTATCCTAAAGATACAGAAGCCCAAAAAATATGGTTACAAGTTGGCATGCCAGAAGATCATATTGTTAAATTAGAAGAAAATTTCTGGGATATTGGCGAAGGCCCTTGTGGTCCTGATTCCGAGATCTTTTATGATCGTGGTCAAGAAAATAACGATGTGGCGGAAGATGATCCAGAAAACTTCCCTGGTGGTGAAAACGCCCGTTATTTGGAAATTTGGAATATAGTCTTTTCACAATATAATCACTTAGCAAATGGCAAGTATGTTGATCAACCTCATAAGAATATTGATACCGGTATGGGCTTAGAGCGCGTTTTGTCTATTTTGCAAGATGCGCCAACTAACTTTGAAACTGACCTCTTTTTGCCGATTATCCATGAAACAGAAAAAATGACTGCTGCTAAAAAATATGGCACAAATAAGGCAGATACCACTGCTTTTAAGATTATTGCAGATCATGTGCGGACTGTAAGTTTTGCCATTGCAGATGGTGCACTGCCATCAAATACAGGGCGCGGCTATGTTTTACGGCGTTTGATTAGACGGGCAGATTTAAATGGCCAGCGTTTAGGTATCAAGGGTGCGTTTCTTTACAAGTTGGTTCCAGTAGTCGGCAAAATTATGGAGAGTCATTACCCAGAAGTGACAGAGCAAAAGGACTTTATTGCCAAAGTAATTAAGAACGAAGAAGAAAGATTCCAGTTAACTCTTGAGTCGGGATTAACTTTACTTGATGACTTGATTGCAAGTGCACAAAAGTCAGAAGATAAAACAATTACTGGTAAAGATGCATTCAAATTATTTGATACTTATGGGTTTCCTTATGAACTGACTTTTGAAACTGCACAGGATGCAGGTTTAAAGGTTGACCAAAAGGGTTTTGATGCCGAAATGGCAGCTCAAAAAGAACGTGCCCGTAAAGCTCGTGGTAATTTGCAATCAATGAGCTCTCAAGATGAAACTCTGATGAACTTAAAGGATAAGTCAGAATTTGAATATGGCGTTTATGAAGAAAAACACGCAAAATTAGTTGATATTATAGTTGATGATCAGTTAGTTGATAAAGCAGATGGCGATAATGCCGTTTTGATTTTTGATAAAACTCCTTTTTATGGTGAACGTGGTGGCCAGGTAGCCGATCATGGTAATATCTATAATCAGGAAGGGGAACTTGTTGCTCAGGTAACCGATGTACAACATGCGCCTAATGATCAAAATATGCACTTTGTCGATGTGATTTTACCTCTGACAAAAGGTGAGAAATATACTCTAAAGATCGACAGAGTTCGTCGCGAAGGTCTGCGCCATTCTCATACTGCCACGCACTTATTACATGCAGCTTTGAGAAGCGTACTTGGTGAACATACACATCAAGCAGGCAGTTTGGTTGACCCTGATTATTTACGTTTTGACTTTACTGCGCTTGAGCCAATGACTGAAAAGGAACTTAAATCAGTTGAGAACTTGGTAAACCAAAAAATCTGGGCGGCGATTGATGTCAAAACTACTATTACTGACCCTGATACTGGTAGAAAGATGGGTGCTCTAGCTTTATTTGACGGTAAATACGGTGATAAAGTCCGGGTTGTCCAAATAGCAGATTTCTCTATTGAATTCTGTGGTGGTACTCATTGTGCCAATACTAACCAAATAGGTATTTTTAAGATTATTTCTGAATCTGCTATTGGTGCAGGTATGAGAAGAATTGAAGCAGTAGTTTCCAAGAAAGCTTATGAGTACTTGGCCAGCAGATCACAATTGTTAGATGAAATCCAGGCAGAAGTAAAATCAACTAAACCAGAAGATATTATTGATAAGGTTGATTTGCTTGAAAAAGATCTGCATGACAGTCAAAAGCAGGTTGAGGACTTAAACTTGCAAATTAATCAAAGCAAGGCCAACTCTATTTTTGATAATGTAGAGCAAGCAGGTGATTTGTCTGTTATTGCACAAAAAGTTGATGTTAACGGAATGAATGATTTGCGTGAATTTGCCGATACTTGGAAGAGTGGCAAAAAGTCAGACGTGTTGGTTTTGGCGACTGCTAGTGACGGCAAGGCAAATATGATCATTAGTTTAGGTGATAAAGCCTTAGCGAAAGGCCTTAAAGCAGGTGATTTAATTAAGCAAGCTGCTCCAATCTTTGGCGGCGGTGGCGGCGGTCGACCAGATATGGCTCAAGCCGGAGGCAAAAAACCTGAAGGTCTTGAAAAGGCTATTCAGACAGTGATCACAGCGATTTCAAAAAATTAATTGATTGAGTTTATACTGTTTTTCAAGTAAAATTGTGCTAGGAGGATTGATTATGAGTTCGCTAGATAAGACAATGCACTTTGACTTTAATGAAAATAAAGGCAAAAACGTTCATGACACTCTGCAAGATGTTTATAATGCTCTGGAAGAGAAGGGCTATAATCCAGTTAATCAGATTGTCGGGTATTTGTTGTCTGGCGATCCAGCCTATATTCCACGGCATAATGATGCTCGTAATTTAATTTTAAAACACGAACGTGATGAAATTATTGAAGAGCTTGTCAAAAATTATCTTGGAAAAGATAAATAATGCGATTAGTTGGTTTAGATGTTGGATCAAAGACAGTAGGTGTTGCAGTCAGTGATGAATTATGCATCACTGCACAAATGCTTGAAACTATCCCTATTGATGAAACGCGTTATAATTTTGGTATGCGTGCAATTAAAAAGATTGTGCGCCAATATGAACCAGCGGGTTTTGTTTTAGGTTTGCCCAAAAATATGGATGGATCTTCTGGCGTTGCGGTTGCGCGAAGTAAGGCATACGGTGAAAGGCTTGAAAAGAAGTTTGGTTTGCCAGTGCATTATTCTGATGAGAGACTAACTACAGTTGAATCTGAACGTGTTTTAGTTGAAGAAGCAGATATGCACAACCGCCATCAACGTAAAAAAGTGATTGACCAAATGGCCGCTGTCTTGATTTTACAAAATTATTTGGATCTAAACCGAAAGGATTAATATGACACAAGAAGTTAACGGTGATGACCGTCAAATTACCTTGATTGATGATCAAGGCAACGAAGAATTATATGAAATTTTATTTACATTTCATTCTGATGATTATGATAAATCATATGTTCTGCTTTATCCGGCAGCTGCCAGTGATGATGAGGAAATTGAAGTTTTGGCTTTTAGTTATGACTCCGATTCCGAAGGTGATGTCACTAGCAGTGATTTACACGAGATTGAAGCAGATGATGAATGGAATATGGTCCAAGGAGTTTTGAACACATTTTTGGACGACGACCGATTAAGTGGTGAATAAAAAAGACTGGCTGGGCCAGCCTTTTTTATTCAAGATTAATTATTTAGAAACTAATGAATGATAAGATATTAGAAACTTTAGAATTTGCAAAAATTACTGAACAACTGCAACAAATGGCGATTACTACACCAGCTAAAATGGCAGCTTTTAATCTTGTACCAAGTGATGACTTTGCTCAAGTAAAACTTGCACTGAAGCAGACTTTGGCGGGTGCTGAAATTTTGCGGATCAAGGGACAACTGCCTTTAACGGATTTTGCTGATGTTGAGCCGAGTATTAAGCGTTTGCGAATCAAAGCAAATTTGAATGCAAAGGAATTAGGCAACTTATTGCTGGTTTTAGCACTTGCTAATGAAATCAACGACTTTTTTAGTGAAGATGATAAAGAAAAACTGAATTTAGCAGCAATAGACTCTATTTTGGCAAAACTAGATGTGCCTCAATCACTGTTCAAGCAGCTTAGTCGTTCGCTGGATTTTGACGGGGAAGTTCTTGATACTGCATCTGCTGAATTATCCCATTTACGTCACGAAATCAAAAATAATGATGCAGAAATTAAAGATAAAATGGACAGCTACACAAAAGGAAATAGTAGCAAGTACTTATCCGAACAGATCGTGACTATTCGTGATGACCGTTATGTTATTCCAGTTAAACAAGAGTATCGTAATAAATTTGGTGGTGTCGTTCACGATCAGAGTGCTAGTGGTCAAACTTTATTTATTGAACCAAGTGCAGTTTTAAATCTTAACAATCGTCAGCAAAATCTTTTGGCGCAAGAAAAAAGGGAGATTAGCCGGATTTTACGTAATCTGTCAGATTTAGTACGTGCCGAAGCTGACAGCATTGATACAATTGCAAGTTCCTTGGTTGAACTTGATTTTATCCAAGCAAAAGCAAAGCTGGCTCATGTCATGAAAGCTACCGAACCGAAGTTGACTCATAACCAGTCATTACTATTTTTGCAGGCACGACATCCTTTAATTGACCCTAAAAAAGTCGTTGCCAACGACATACGACTTGGTGAAGATTACGATACTATATTAATTACTGGCCCCAACACTGGTGGGAAAACCATTACATTAAAAACAGTAGGGATATTGCAGCTAATGGTGCAATCAGGTCTGTTTATTCCAGTTGCAGAAGGAAGCAAAGCAGGTGTGTTCAAAGACATTTGTGCTGATATTGGAGATGAACAATCTATTGAGCAATCGCTTAGTACTTTCTCCTCACATATTAACGGTATTGTTAAAATAATGAAAAGCGTCAATGCTGAAACTCTTGTTTTGATTGATGAAATTGGAGCTGGGACTGACCCAGAAGAAGGAGCAAGTCTTGCAATCAGTATTTTGGATTTCTTACGTCAAAAGAAGGCCAAAATAATCGTCACAACACACTACCCAGAACTCAAACTTTATGGTTATAATCGGGAAAGAACGACTAACGCTTCAATGGAGTTTGATCTAAAAACACTGTCTCCAACCTATCGTTTACAGATCGGTATTCCAGGTCACAGTAACGCCTTTGCTATTGCCCGCAGGCTGGGGATGCGTGAGGATGTGGTTAAAAAAGCTCAAGAATTAATGAGTGATGAAAATGTTGATATTAACCAAATGATTACTGAGTTGACAAAACAAATCAAAGCTGCTTCGGATGCTCGCAGTCATTTAACAACTAGTCTTGATTGGGCTAAAAAACTTGAAATAAAATTGCAACAGGCTTTGGATTGGTATAATCAGCGTGTGCAAAAGCAACTGGAATTTGCACAAGAAAGAGCTAATGAAGTAGTCACAAAAAGTCGTAAAAAGGCTGATAAAATCATAGAGCAGCTTGAACAGCAAAAGGGCAAAGTTAAACAAAATGAAATTATTGCTGCTAAAGGTGAATTTAATCAGCTTGAACGGCAAAATGAAAATTTGGCTCATAATCGCGTTTTGCAACGCGAAAAGAGACGTCACCATGTCAATGTAGGTGATAAGGTAAAAGTACTGTCTTACGGACAAACTGGCACTATTACCAAAAAATTATCCGAACATGAATATGAAGTCCAAATGGGTATCATTAAAGTAAAAGTTAGTGATCGAGACATAGAAAAAATCGGGTCACCAAAAGAATCACAATCTACTAAGCAAGTTCGCGCTATTAGTGCAAGCAGGCGGAACAATGTGAGAAGTGAGCTTGACTTGCGCGGTCAGCGTTATGATGAAGCGATGACTAATCTCGATCGCTATATAGATTCTGTACTGCTGGCAGGACTTGATGTTGTCACGATTATTCATGGAATTGGCACTGGCGCAATTAGAAAAGGAGTTTGGAAGTATCTAAAATCAAGCAAGCATGTGAAAAGCTTTAACTACGCTCCGGCAAATGAGGGTGGCAACGGAGCTACTATCGTGCATTTGCAATAAACTGATTTACTTGTAAAAAGTAAGTCTGCTTGCTATAATGAAAATATCAATAGATAACTATTTTTTCCTTAAAGGAGGTTTTTTCATGGTTGATGAGCTTACAGATCAAAACTTTGAAGAAGAAACAAAAGACGGCGTCGTTTTAACAGACTTTTGGGCAACCTGGTGTGGACCTTGTAAAATGCAATCACCAGTAGTTGATGAACTGGCTGAAGAGAGGCAAGACGTTAAATTTACTAAGATGGATGTTGATCAAAATAAAGAAGTACCTAGTTCCTTAGGAGTAATGGCAATTCCAACTTTATTAATTAAAAAGAATGGTGAAATTGTTGATCGTATTACCGGTTATACTCCAAAAGCAAAACTTAGTCAGATTTTGGATCAATATACAAAATAAAAAATTCCTGCATTTGCAGGAATTTTTTAATTGCTTTTTTCTTTTAATAAATCACGTATTTCCTTGAGATAGTCTTCAGCAGATGGACCAGCAGGTTGTTGCTTCTCATTGTGTATCATTACTTTATTGACAGCTTTGACTAGTAAGAAAACTATGAATGCTATAATCAGGAAATTAATTACAGTATTGATAAATTCACCGTATTTAAATGTGGCACCACCGGCTTTAAATACCAAATTGGATAGATCTATTTTTCCGATAAATAGCCCTAAAAGTGGGTTAATCAAATTATTTACCAAAGAATTAACAATGTTGGTAAAAGCTCCACCAATAATTACACCCACAGCTAGATCAATAACATTACCACGTTGAATAAATTCTTTAAATTCTCTAAGCATTTTATTTCCTCCATTCTTACTTTAATCATATTGCAAAAATAGCAAAAGACTAAATTATTTGTTTCTGGAAGTTTAATCAAACTTAGCGATTAATTTAACTTCTTTTTTTCGTTCATCAACATTGATTTCGCACTCAGTTGTGCGGCCAGTTTCCTTTTCAATTGCTTCTGCAATGATGCCGGCTTCGAGCGAAAACTCTTGACTGCCACTGTTAATCCGATCGGTCACATTTTGCCCCTTGAGTTTAAATATTTCTTCGTTGCGATGGGTTCTTGTCTTTTCTAAGCTACCGAATTCTGTGGTTGCAAAGAAGCTAACTACATCTTCAAATGACAACAAATCATATTTACGGGCAATTCGTTTGCCACCCCAATAAAGAATCGCTTCATTGTCTTTACCTAAAATCGTCGGCAGTAGGAAATCACGATAAAGTTGATTCACAAAATAAACATGTTCGTGTTGCTGGTTATTGTTTTGCATACAGAAATTCATCCCTTTTATTTTCTTATATTTTACCGTAAAATTGATTGAAGTATAAATTATTTAGGGAGACTTTTATAATGGATAACCGACCAATTGGCTTGCTAGATTCTGGTGTTGGCGGGTTGACAGTAGTCAAAAAAATTATTGCCAAAATGCCACATGAGGCGACCGTTTTTATTGGAGATAATGCTCATATTCCTTATGGTGATAAGTCTAAAGCGGAAATTATCGCGCTTACTAAGCAGAGTGTTAACTTTTTGCTGAGCAAAAATGTCAAACTGATTATTTTTGCATGTAACACAGCCACGGCAGTGGCTATGAAAGCTATTCAAAAAGAAATTGAACCGCAAATTATTGGCGTAATTCAGTCAGGTGCCGATGCAGCAGCAAATGCGACTAAAAATAAAAATATTGCAGTCGTGGCTACCAAGATGACTGTTGGCTTACACGCATATCAAAAGGAAATACAAGCACGTGATCCCGAAATAACTGTGAATGAAATAGCTGCCCCTCAAATTGTACCTCTAATTGAAAACAATGCGGGACATCAAGCTTATATGGCAGCACTTAAAAAGATTTTATTGCCAATAAACAATTTAGGTGTTGATACTCTAGTTTTAGGATGTACTCATTATCCGATTATTCGTAGTGAATTTGCTCAGTGCGTGAAACCGGCTGTACAAATAATTGACCCTGCTGATCAAGTTGCCCAGTATACATATAATATTATGAAACGTGATCAGATGTTCACGGACAGTTCAGCTAAAGGAAAGCACGAGTACTATACTACAGGTGATGTCAAAATGTTTGATGAACTTGGTAAAATAGTATTACAGGATGAGAAATTTAGTGCACAGCACCTTTAGTAAAGGAGAAAAAATGGAAATATTATTTGCTACTACCAATAAAGGAAAAGTCAAGGAACTAAAATCAGCTTTTAAAACGGCTGCAATTAACGTTACTCTCAAAACCAATGCTGATTTAGACAGACCGCCTGTAGTTGATGAATATGGAATAACTTTTGAGCAAAATGCTAAGCTTAAGGCCCACGAATTAGCAAATTATAGTCATATGTTAACAATAGCTGATGATTCTGGATTAATCGTTGATGCACTTGACGGTGCTCCCGGAGTTCATTCTGCGCGTTTTGCCGGCCCCGAACATAATGATCAAAAAAATAATGCTAAATTGCTGGCAGAACTTGGCGGAGTACCCTTAAAGAAACGGACCGCTAGATTTAACACTACAATCGTAGTGTCTAAACCTGGTCATTTTGAACAAGATTTGGTTGTTTCAGGACAATGCGAGGGTTTAATTTTACCTGCACCTCAAGGCGATGATGGATTTGGTTATGATCCGCTTTTTTATGTACCAGAAAAACAGAAAACCTTTGCTGAGATGACCATCGCTGAAAAAAACAGTCTTTCTCATCGGGGAAGAGCGATATCTCAACTGCTCAAAGAATTACCTAATTGGCTGGCTCAATTTGAATAAGTAAAAACTGATAAAAAGCGCAAGCAATATTTCAACAAGAATAATAATTTCGTTGAATTTACCTTATGTAATGTTTATCAGTTTTTATTTTATTCTGCCAGTAAAATTTTATTTTGAGGTAATATTTTTAAATATTGTGTTAGGTACACATCTTGCACTTCTTTTTCATGGCCAGGTTTAACTTGAAAATGAACAACATAATTGACAGTTTGTGCCGTTTGTTCTGTGATTCCAACTATTTTGGGTTTCTGTACTAAAAAATTAATATTAGTACTCAATTTATTATTTATTTGGCTAACAATATCATGAACTTTTGTGAAGTCATTATTAGCTTTAAGCTGCATTGTTATATCCAAACCGATGCCACCATGGGCCAGATTTTGTACTATTGAAATGTTGCGGTTAGGAATGTAGATAATAGAACCATCCGATCCTTTAAGTCTAGTAGTTCTTAAACCCAACTGTACTACAACTCCCGTTTGGTTGTTGATGGAAACAATGTCACCTACATCAAACTGGTCTTCGCTTAAGATAAAAAACCCATTAACTAAATCGCTGACAAAGCCTTGCGCTCCCATACCTAAAGCTAATGAAAAAATACCGGCACTTGCAAGCAGAGTTCCAATTGGAATGCCTAAAATAGATAATACCGCAAATAAGTAAAAGAAGATTACTGTATATTCAAAGATACTGTTAATTAATGCCGTAACAGTTTGTGTTCTCTTATTTTGCTTTTTTTTACTGCGCTTTAAATAATGGCTGATAATTTTTTTGCCAAAATGATCAATTAAGTAAAAAACTATGGATGAAATTGCTAACTGCCAGACAATTGCCAAAACTTGTTCACCCAGTCTGTCCCAGTTGAATTTGAGGACATTTTTGTTGATTTGAAATATTTTATTCATGGTAATTACCTTTCGTATATGCATATTAACTATAACAAAATATGACATATAGATTGAGATTAAAGCATTTTCATGCTAGACTTTTTTTAGGTATAGAATTGGAGGTAAAAGATGAAATTTTCTTATGGTGCATTAGCAGGGTTGATTGCTGCCATTGCATTATTAATTTTAGTACTTTTCACAATTCCAGTGCTTATTCGAGCCGCAAAAGCTACTAGAGAAGCAGAAAAAACGATCCGAAGTGCTAATGAGTCGATTCAACAAGTTTCTGAAGATGTCGATGATTTACTACATCAAACTGGAGATTTGCTGGATAAAACCAATGTCTTGTTAGCAGATGTTAATGTTAAAATGAAAACTATTGATCCTGTTGTTCAGGCAGCAGCTGATCTAGGCGAAAGCGTTTCAGATGTTAATACCTCTACCAGAAAAATGGCAAAACGTTTCAATAATTTTCATTGGAAACGTAACGGATTGATGTCATCTGCTTTAGCATCGGTGTTTGCACGGCATAAGCGACGTAAAGGTGAAGATTAGTAAAAGGAGTTACTTTTATGAAAAAGTTTGTAAGTTTTGTTTTAGGTACTATTGTTGGGACTGCGGCAGGGTTTCTTGCTGGTTCTCTACTAGTAAGTGATGACCAAATCGATGAATTGAAGAAAAAAGTTAAGAACAATGAAACTGTTCAAGATTTAAAGAAAAAATATGATAACGGTACTGAAATAGTAAAGAATCAACTGGCTTCATTCCCTAAGAATGTAGAAGATGATTCAGAACTAAAGGATTTTGATGATATCGTTATTGATAATTCAAAAGATGATGACGCGCAGGATAAAGATAATGCTCAAGATGTAGCGAATGATCTGCATCATGCAGAAACAAATGATG
This sequence comes from Lactobacillus kimbladii, assembly GCF_014323605.1. Classification (GTDB taxonomy): domain Bacteria; phylum Bacillota; class Bacilli; order Lactobacillales; family Lactobacillaceae; genus Lactobacillus; species Lactobacillus kimbladii_B. The sequence continues at coordinate 81,900 of NZ_SCMB01000006.1, forward strand.
ATTTTAATCATCCGGAACCTCCAAAGCCTGAAGGTCCATCTGATCCGTCTGATGCACCTGTCGACCCATATTCCAGACCATAAAATTAATTAAAAATGGCGCTAGCAGAAAAGATATTGCTGCTAGTGCCATTTTTGTTTAGTCAAACAATTTAAGTTCTTGTTTAAAGAGGCAGAACTTTGAGTTCCTTACTGGTGTGAGTAAATGGCTTATAACCATCTTTAGTAACGACTCCACAATCCTCAATTCTGACACCCGCAACATTTGGAATGTAAATCCCGGGTTCAATTGAAAAACACATTCCCTCTTCAATTATGAGATCATTACCTTGGACAATTGAAGGATATTCGTGAACTTCTTTTCCGATTCCATGACCTAAACGGTGAATAAAATATTCTCCATAGCCGGCTTTTGTAATGATATTCCGGGCAACACTGTCGAGTTCAGAAGCTGTCATACCTGGTCTGACAGCATCGATAGCAGCTTGTTGAGCTTCACGATCAATTTCATAAATTTCTCTTTCCTTAGCCGTTGGCTCGCCATAAGCAACCGTCCGACTGGAATCTGAAGCATAACCATTGTGCATAGTACCCAGATCAAAAAGAACTAATTCATTAGGCTTAACTTTATTCATAGTAGGACCTAGATGAGGATTGGCAGCATTGGCACCAGCCTGCACAATAGTTTCAAAACTTTCATGCATTACTCCTTTTTGCACTTTGAGCTGATACTCAATTTGTCCTGCTATGTATCTCTCAGTTACGCCTTCTTTAATAGCATCGAAGCCAATTTGAAATGCAAAATCTGCTTCACGTCCTGCGGCCTGCAATTGTTTGATTTCCTCAGGAGTTTTATAAAGGCGAATTTTATTAACGAAATTTGAAAGATCACCATCAAAATTTGCCTCTGGAAATTGTTCGTGAATGAGTTGGTAGTGAGAAACAGAAAGGTTGTTTTTCTCTAAAGCCCATTTTTGATATTCTTTTGTCCTGCTTTTTACCTTGTCAGCAATAATTTCCCACGGATTTTCTGAATCCAGATAGCCGTATACATCACCGTTCCACGCTGAGTTTTTTGCTTCTTCAACGTTTAAAGCTGGCACGAACACAAATGGATCTTGGTCCTTGAATGCTAAAAGGGCAAAAATTCGTTCGTGAGGCTCCATATCATATCCGGTAAAGTAGGCAATCGTAGTTGGGTTAGAAATATAGGCTACATCCTTATCAGAACTTTGCAGCCATTCTTGTAATTTTGTTAAATTCATAGCTTCTTCCTTCCATCTTGAATTTTCAGTTAAAGAAAGTATATCATGTTCTTGCCTTGAAAAAATGAAAGAATAGTTGTAAACGTTTGCACTTTTTGAGAAAAGATGATAAATTCTATAATAGTAAAAATAAGATGGGGGAACCAAGAATGCGTAAACAAGATATTACAATTTATGATGTAGCTCGTGAGGCTAAAGTCTCGATGGCCACAGTTTCACGAGTAGTTAACGGCAATACAAATGTGCGTAAAGATACGCGCGATCGAGTAATGAAAGTAATCAACCGTTTGCACTATCAGCCCAATGCAGTAGCACAAGGACTTGCGTCTAAGAGAACTACTACGGTTGGTTTAATCGTGCCAGATTTAACCAACCTTTATTTTGCAGAATTGTCAAAAGGTATTGATGATATTGCTCTTTTGTACAAATACAATATCATCATTACCAGTATTGAAAACCGTTTGATGAGAGAAGACCAGGCGATTCAAGGGTTGCTTAATAAACAGGTTGATGGGGTAATTTACATGTCAGATACACTGCCTGAAGAAGCGGTTGAAGCTTTTAAGCGTACTGATACTCCAGTGGTTCTGGCAGGGACTAAAGATAGTCACAGTGAATTTCCGTCAGTTGCCATAGATTATAAAAAGGCAGATACAGAAGCCTTAAATCTACTTTATAATGATGGCAGAAAGAATTTGGCTTTGGTATTAGGCAATCCTGATACTGTAGTTAATGTACAAAACAGAATTCCAGCTTACAAGAAATTTATGTCAGATCATAACTTAGGTGAAGGTCATATTTATTCTAATGTTAAGGATCATTCTGACGGATATAATTTATTGTCACAATTAGATCAGGATGGTGTCGATGGCGTAATTGTAACCAATGATGTTACTGCTGTTGGCATTTTGAATTCCGCAATTGATGCTGGTAAAAAGGTGCCTGAAGAATTGGAAATAATTACTGCAAGTGCTACGCAAATTGCCTCAGTTGTCCGTCCCGCTTTGACAGCTATTCGGCAACCACTTTATGATATTGGTGCAGTAGCAATGAGAATGCTCACTAAGCTAATGAATAATGAAGAAGTGCCGGAAACACAGATTGAACTTCCTTATGAAATATTAAAAAAGCAAAGCACAACAAATGAATAAAGATTGTTTATCATATAAAAAGTGTTGCAAGCTAGTCATGCAACACTTTTTTAGTTGTTAATTTTTGAATTTGCCTTATTTGTTCCCATGTATTGAGAGGCTCGGCAGATTTCAATGGTAGGTAAGGAGTTAACGCAATATTAGAATAACGACTCATCCGTGGTAAATGACGATAATTTTGCCAACTAGCTTCGTCAAAAAAGCCATAAAATAGAATGTCACGTGCTTTGACCCACCCCAAGGATGTATATAGCCATAAACTTTTGGGACTGCCATTGAAATTCTCTATTTTAAACAAAGTATTGGCAGGTAAAACTTTATTAGTTTTTGATTGATTATCAGGAAAGCGGTAAACATGCACATCTTTTTGAGGCTTGGCTAATACTTGCTTATTTTGATAAGGTGCGATATCTTCAGGCTTTAAATCCATATTAACAAATTCTGCCGAGATAAAGGTCTGGTTAGCAATTTGATAATAAAGCTGATTATGGGCTCTGACCCCATACATTACCTCAAATTTTTGCCCCGGATAAACAAACTTATCTTGTTTATCCCGCACATAAGGATTCATCATTGTTTTAGTCTTTTTTTTGCCAAAATAACTGCCACTGCGGTGAATGTCATATTTCTTAGTACCTTCTTTTGCCAGTTTGTATTTAAAACCAGTATTAGGGAAATTGGTTACGACACCATCAACATTTTTATTAATTAGCCATTGCCACAAATCAGGGGACTCATTCATTTCAGTCCATACAAAAACCTGCTTATTTAACTGGTGCAGCCAATGTATCAGCCAAGCATGATTTAAAATCAAATCAGAGGAAACATTAACGGCATTTACTTGCGGTAAATTACTAAAATTCATTCTTTTAAGGCTGCCGACAATTAAAATTAGGTAGGCATCGGGCATAATCTTACGGAAGTGAAACAAGCTGGCAACTGAAAAAGAATGGATCATAACCCGTTTCTCCATATGATACTTTTTGATAGTTGCTGCAATTTGGTCTTCTAATTCATAAGACGGATCAATCGAATGATCTATTTTAGTTTCAAGAATAAATTTTGTATTTGGTCTTTTTTGATAGTATTCAAATAATTGTGGTAAACTCATGACATGTTCACCGTTGTCATAGGTTAACTCGCTAAGTGCCCGCCAATTATTTTGTGATACAATTGCATGTGTATGGGTCACGCGAAACAAGTCATCATCGTGTGAAACAACTAACTCTCCATCTGCAGAAAGATGGAGGTCAAGTTCAACGTAATCAGCACCAGAATTAAAAGCAGAGTTGTCACTTTGAATAGTTTCTTCAGGATATTTGCTGGGGTCGCCCCGATGGCCGACCACAGTGAAACCACAGGTTGTAATAAAAATGATGCTAAAAATGAGAGCCCTGATTAATTGGCTTTGATATTTCATGTGTACACCTCTATTGTTAATTACAATAGCATGGTTGCACATTTTTTGCTACATGTCACAGATTTAATTTATGCGGGGGATATTGATGAATGAACAATATGAAGAGTTGGATTTAATTGAAGAAATTGTGCGCAACGATGGCAGTAAGTATTTTGAAATTTCCAATATTGATCAAAATGGAATAGCTGAACTTGCCGCAGATCGTGGAAAAATTAAAAGCGTGCGAATTTTGCAATTGAATATTCCACGTACTAAGGCCCTTATTACCTATGAAAAATATATTAATGAAAACTACAAACTTGAAACTTTGACTAATGAAGATGACTGGAAAAATCCTGATTGGGTGGAATGGAAAAAGCCAAAGGGAAAAGTCCTAGATGCATATAATATGGTTTTGAAATCTAATCAAATTGGATAGAGAGCATGATAATGGAAAAAATTCGCATTTTACACACTAATGATTTACATTCACATTTCGAACATTTCCCCAAAATTGGCCGGTATTTGCGGGAAGCTCAAAAAGATAAATCTGTCGATCAAATTTTTACTTTTGATGCCGGAGACTTCATGGATCGTTCTCATCCTTTGACTGATGCGACATATGGTCAAGCTAATATTAAGTTAATGAACTCTTTTCATTATGATGCAATTACTATTGGCAACAATGAAGGGATTTCCAATTCACATTGCGTAGTGGAAAAATTATTTGACCATGCTAATTTTCCCGTTATTTTAGCGAATTTGCGCGAGGAAGACGGTTCAATGCCTCATTGGGCTGTTCAAGATAAAATTTTACTTACCAAAAAAGGCACTCGAATTGGTCTAATTGGTCTGACTGCAGCTTATCCTCTTTCTTATGAACCTAATCACTGGTACGTTAAAATGTTGAAAGAAACAATGGACGGTGTTTTGCCAAAAATGAAGGGTCAGTATGATGTGTTAATTTTAATAACTCATATTGGCTTAAATATGGATACTTTTTTAGCTAGAAATTATCCTCAAATTGACTTGATTGTGGGCGGACACAGTCATGACCTGTTGCCACATGGTAAAAAGGTGGAAAATGTCTGGATTACTCAAACAGGTAAATGGGGTAATTATGTGGGAAACACTTATATGGAAATCGATGATAATCATCATGTGCAAAAAATCATTCCACATGTTGTGCCCACCAGTTTAATGAAGCCCAATTTAGATGATGAGGAAACTATTTTAGGCTACAGGCAAAAGGGAAAAGAAATCTTAAGTCGCGAACTTGTGGCTGATTTGCCTGAGAAATATGATAATGACCGTGAAGCTGCTCTTCAGGTTTCCATGAATGCCATTGCAAATTTTGCAGGAACAGATTTAGCTATGCTCAGTTCAGGTCTTTTTTTAACACCATTTAAAAAGGGCATTTTGACTAAATATGATTTGCAAAAAGCATTGCCACATTCAATGCATGTTGTACGTTCTACTTTAAAAGGCAGTGATTTGTGGCGCCTAGTTATGGAAATCGAAAAAAACCGACATTTTTTGGATCAGTTTCCTTTGCAGGGCATGAGTTTTCGAGGGAAAATTTTTGGTCAAATGTACTACAAAGGGATCAAATTTGATCCTATAAGCAGAGTGGTTTTTGTAAATGGCAAGGAAGTTGATCCATATCGGGAATATCAAATTGCTGTTTTGGATCATTATGTCTTGGTACCATTTTTCCCCACCCTGGCAATTGTTGGTGATAATGAATTTTTGTTCCCTAAATTTTTACGTGAAGTAATAGGGGATTATTTAGCAAAAAAGTATCCATTAACGGGAAGTGAAAATAATGGTAGAACAAACTAGCAGTAAAAAAAGAAAAGATAATAAATTTGAACAAGATCAGCCATTGCGGCATCCTCTGGCTGCTGTTAGCTTGGATGATGATCAACTAAAAATAAACAAACAGTTTTATCAAGTTGTGGTTAATAAGAATGAGGCTCTTGATCTTGAACTTTTGCGCCAAAAATATGATCCTTATTTAGATCAATATGATTTTATTGTTGGTGATGTGTCAAGTGAACATTTGCGTTTAAAAGGCTTTTACCAGGATAATGCACAAACAGCAATAGATCGCAAAAAGCAGACTATTGCCGACTATTTATTGGAATACTGCAATCCGGGAGGCCCATATTTTGTTTTACAACTTTTAAGCCCGGTTCATCATTATCATTATAATAAAAGAAAAAGGCGTAAAAATTCGTTCAAGAATAGGACGCAGAGTTCAAATCGGAGAAAACTGAATAAAGCTTTTAAAAGTTATCATATACGACCGACCAGAATAAAAAAACCTGAAACAGTTACTGTAAAAAAAGAACGGACAAACCAACATTCTTTTGTAATAAAAAAAAGAAAGGGCAGCAAATAAGTGAAAGATTACCGTTTATTTTTAATTGATCTTGATGGCACAATTTATCGCGGTAAGGAAACTATTGCTTCTGGGGTTCGTTTTGTTAAGCGCCTTGAAAAAGCGCATAAGGACTATATTTTTCTGACTAATAACACAACACGCACTCCCCAAATGGTTGTAAACAAGCTTAAAGTTCATGGGGTACAAACTGATGTTGCGCACATTTATACGCCGTGTATGGCAACTGTAAGTTATATTCTGAAAAATGAAAAAGAGCGAACAGACAAAATTGGTGTTTATATAATTGGTCAAATTGGCTTATGGCGTGAATTCATGCAAAATCCAGCTTTTGAACTTAACGATACTAATCCTGAATACGTTGTGGTCGGAATGGATACAGATTTGACTTATCACAAAATTCAAGTGGCCGTGAGTGCAATAAGAAGAGGAGCTGACTTTATTGGTACTAATGCGGATTTAAATTTGCCTAGTGAAAAAGGTTTAATGCCTGGCAACGGTTCTCAGTGTGCAATGATTGCAGCTTCGAGTGGAAAAGAGCCGTTTTTTATTGGAAAGCCTTCTTCTGTGATTATTGATATGTTGTTAGCCAAGCTGCATTTTGCTAAAAAAGATGCGCTTTTGGTAGGTGACAACTACGACACTGATATCAAGGCAGGGTTTAACAGTCATGTTGACCAATTGCTGGTAACTACTGGTATTACACAAGTTGCGGATATTGAAGGTAAAAAGCAACCTACAATTTTGGTTGACAGCTTAGATCAGGTTAAATTATGAACAAAAAAAATAATATTCTAACTATTATTTATAATTTTATTTTTGCTGTTTCTACTAGTGTTGTAACGGCACTAGTTGCTAGTTGGCCCTTATTATTTGTCTTTGTTTTGGTGCAAAAAACAAATAAAACGGTGAATTTATCAGTTGGCCAAGTAATGAGCAACTATAATCAATTAATGTGGTATTTAATTTGGCCCTTTAAACGTAAATTGCGAATGAGTAATTTACATACTTCATCTATGGCCGCAGGTCATTTTGCAGATGTCAAAAAATTATTTGTTTTGGCAATTATTGCTTTTTTATGTTGTTTAATAATACTTTTTTGGTGCAAAAAGCGAAATAAAAAATTTTTGCGTTTAAATAAAGTATGGGCGTTGTTGTTCTTATTGCTGCCAGTTGCAATATTGCCATTTGCACTGACTAATTTTGATAATTTTTTTATCACTTTTCATCATTTATTTTTTGCGGGTAGCAAAACCTGGTTATTTGATCCAGTGACAGATCCAATTATTAATGTCCTCACTGAAGGTTTTTTTGCGTCTTGTTTTGCAATTGCAGGTATTGTTTATGAACTGTATTTTGCTGATAAATTGTTGCAAAAATAAAAAGGAGTTCTTAATGAAACTCCTTTTTGCTTTTAATTCGTTTTTTTAATGCAACTATTAAGATCGGTAAAACAGAAATTAGGATAATTGCGATTAGCAACATTGAAAAATGCTCTTTCACAAAAGGTATGTTCCCAAAGAATGCGCCTAATACTGTAAATAGACCACTCCAAATTATTCCACCAATTACATTATAAAGTGCAAATTTGCCATAATGCATATTGCTGCCACCAGAGATAAAGGGAACAAATGTCCTAATAAAGGGAATGAATCTGCCAATAACAATGGTGATTGGCCCGTGTCTGTTGAAAAAGTTTTCAGCGGCCAGACGATTTTTTTGGTTAATCAGCCTGTTAAAACAAGTGTGTTTTGTACCTTGTCTTACAGACCAGGCTCCTATTTCATAATTACAGGCATCACCTAAGATAGCTGCCAGCAATACCGCAAAATAAATCCACCAAATATTCAAATTATATTCTGGATTAACTGCTAAAGAACTGGCAGCAAAAATTAGTGAATCACCGGGTAAAAAAGGGAAAATAACTAATCCAGTTTCAATAAAAATAATGGCAAAGATAATCAAGTATGTCCAATTGCCAAACTGATTAACTATTTCAATCAGATGATGGTCGATATGCAGAATAAAATTGATTATTGTCATAAACATCTCCTAAATACTGGTTGAATGAATTGTTAAGGTTTTTTCGGGAAAAAGCGCACGCATAATTGTAGTAATTGCAATTTGTGCTTCTCCAAATCCAAGTCCAATAAGAGGCACACGTCCGGGATACGTTGATACATCACCAATTGCATAGATGCCTGGTATATTTGTTTCCATAGAGCGTGATACTTCAATTTGGTTATTATTTAAGTTGACACCCCACTTTTTTACAAATTGGTTATTAGCACGGAAGCCATAGCCGACGATTATTTGATCAAATTGTTCGTAAATAATATTGCTGGTCCCCATCTCTTTTAAACCAATATTAAGTAGATTATCTCTGATTTGAATTGATTTAGGAAGATAGGGAGTTTGTACTTCAACATTTTTTAAACTTTTAAGTTTTTGAATACTGGATTCCAAACCACGAAATTCATTTCTTCTATGAATTAAATTAATTTTCGTTCCTTCCTGATCTGCTAGTTCAGCTGCCCAGTCGAGGGCAGAATCTCCTCCACCAAAGACTCCTATTTTTTGATTTTTAAATTTTTGAGGATCTCTAACATAGTAGTGAACTCTTTTTTCGATTTCATCGTCCATTTTTAACGGAAATTTTTTAGGAGTAAATGATCCAGTTCCGGTGGCAATAATTACGCTTTTTACAGAAAAATTATTATCAATAATAAATTTTCTGTCTATTTTTTTAAGATCTACCACAGGATGATTTAAGATAAAAGTTGCGTTTTGGCTGCTTTTATTTCGCAACTTTTCGATTAATTCATGAGCAGAAATAGAACTAAAAGCTGGTATATCCAAAATTTTCTTAAATGGATAAAGTAGTTTTGGTTGGCCTCCTACTTCTGCAAGTGAGTCAAAAACTACAGTTTTCAGACCATGAAGATGGGCAAAATTAGCACAGAATAATCCTATCGGACCAGCCCCAATAATTGCTAAATCAAATTTTTTTATTTTAAAAACTCCCCTCTAAACCTTGATATAACAACTTTATCATAAAAAAGGAACTAAGTCTTTTCAATAAATCGTAAAAAAGACTTGCAAAAGGCAAAAATAATTGCTAGTATTAATAACTGTCGTCGGGCAATGAGCCGCAAGGCAGGAGGCCTCTCAGGCAGCGCAAAAAAATCGAGCAAAAGCAGTTGACAAAAGCGAGCTGCTTTAGTAAGATAATAAACGCTGTCTGGCAAGACGGCGAAAAGGACTCAGAAAAAAGTGCTTGACAAAAGCGGCTGAATCTGGGAAAATAAAA
>NZ_SCMB01000007.1 GCF_014323605.1 Lactobacillus kimbladii
TAATAATAAGAAGTACTATGTTGCAATTGGCAATGTTAAGAGTACAGCTCAAAAACTGAAGCACAATGCTTATGTTTACAACCAATATGGTCAACGGGTAAAGAAAGCAGGCAAACTAAAGTCAGGCGAAGTTATTACCACTTACGGCAGTAGCGTTAAGATTCGCGGTAAGAAGTACTTTATCATTGCCAAGAATCGTTATGTAAAAGCAGCTAATATTGCAAGTCAAGATGTAACAATCGAAAAAGTAACAGTTAACCAAACTGCTGCTGTTGAGGCAGGAGACCAATCTCATATCATTATTAATAAGAAGGTAATGCACAATGCTTATCTTTATGATGAAAACGGTGTTCGTGCCAATGGCTTGGTAATAAATGCTGGTTCAAATGTTGACGTAGTATCGCAAAAAGTTATCAACAAGAAGTTATATTATGTTCTTGAAGATGGCTTGTATATAGCTGCAGGAAATATCGATGCCAAGAAACTGAAATTGAAGCATAATGCTTATGTATACAGTAAATATGGTAATCGCCTAGGTAAGAAAGTACTGAAGAAACGTAAATCAATTAAGACATACGGTAATCCAGTAAAGATAAAGGGCAAGAAGTACTACACTATGACAACAAGCAAATTTGTTAAAAAAGTAAATGTTAAAGGATAGTAAATTTTCCTAACTAAAAAAGAATGCCACAATTGTTTGAGATAACAATTGTGGCATTTTTATAGAAAAATTTTATTATTTTAAACCATCTTGCTGCATTTCATGCAAAGTTTCGTATTGTTTTTTTAACCCTTTTTCAATTTTAGAATTACCTTTGGGTTGAAAATATTGTTTTCCAACCAGATTATCTGGTAAATACTGTTGTGGCACCCAATCATTTGCAAAAGAGTGTGGGTAAATGTAACCTTTGCCATGGCCTAGTTTTGTAGCACCAGAATAATGAGCATCTTTTAAGTCCGCTGGTATTGCGCCGTAATCCTTGTTTTTTACATCTTGCAGGGCCGAATCAATGGCACTAATAGCGCTATTGCTCTTAGGCGACAAAGCAAGCTCAATTACTGCGTTAGCTAAGGGAATGCGTGCTTCTGGAAAGCCCAAATTTTTAGCAGCTTGGATGGCAATTTGTGCATGCTGCACAGCAGCGGGATTTGCCAGACCGATATCTTCATAAGCAATCACACTTAGACGACGGCAGATTGCGACCAAATCCCCTGATTCAATTAATCTGGCCAAATAATGTAAAGCAGCATCAGTATCAGAACCACGAATTGATTTTTGAAAAGCAGATACTAAATCATAGTGACCATCACCTTTTGCGTCAAAGTTTTGACTACGTAACTGAATAGAGTTAGCCATTTCATCTTGATTAATAGTTATTTCATTTTCATCATTTTTACCAGCAGCAATCATTTCCTGCTTGGTTGAGCGCACTGCTAGTTCAAGTCCATTTAATGTGGCGCGTAAGTCACCGTTGCCTTTTTGCACTAATAATTCTCTGACATCATTAGTTAATTTTACATGGTATTTCCCCAAACCATTCTTATCATCTTTAAGCGCACGATCAATCGCCTTGTTGACGTCTGCTTTTGCCAGTGGCTGTAGTTCAAAAATTTGACAGCGAGAACGAATAGCGGGGGAGATGGCAATATAGGGATTTTCGGTTGTCGCTCCAATCAAAATAATTTGTCCTGATTCTAAAAGTGGCAAGAGAAAATCCTGCTTTGTTTTATCTAACCGATGAATTTCATCTAGTAAGAGTATGACAGTTCCACTTAATTTTCCCTCAGCCGCTACTTGCTCTAATTGCTTTTTACTATCAGTAGCAGCATTAAGCTGGCGAAAGGCATATTTAGTGGCACCAGCAATGGCACTGGCAATACTAGTTTTGCCGATGCCAGGGGGACCATAGAGAATCATCGAGGATAGCATTTTGGCTTCGACCATTCTCCGAATAATTTTTCCGGGACCAATTAAATGTTGTTGGCCAACAACTTCATTCAAATTTTGCGGTCTCATTCTATAAGCTAATGGCTTCATTTAATTGTCTCCGTGAAGAAGCCGGTGCCAAAAGCCAGCTTTTTTTTGATTTGTATCAGTAAGTTGAGCTTTAGGTATTTCAGGCGGATAAACTTGACTTATTTCAATGCGCATTTTGTTAATGGCACTGGAAGCTACCACTAAGATTGCGGAATCATCAGGCCCAGTTTTTGCTGTCTCGTTATTAACAATGGTAAAAGAAGTTTCGTATTTGCTACAATAAGTTTCTACTTGGTTAACAAAATTATCATGTAAATTACCGTTTATCAGGATATTGTAACCCGCGTAATCCTTGAAATGGCGTAAAAAAAGGTTGGTTAACTTGGGATCCTGCACTTCAGCATTGGTCATTCTCACTAAAACCCGTTCGCGAAGAGACCCTAAAAATCTTCTGCGTTCATCTGGTTTTGTCTGTGGCGTAATGCCTTGGGCAGCATTTGAAACTCTGGTATTTAAATCTTCAGTCATCTATGAGATTTCCTTTCGGGTAGCAAAAACCCCTCTCCAAGTAGGAAAGGGGTTTTGTGAAAATGTAGAAATTAAAGTAACTTGTTGTAGTATTCAACAACTAGAGCTTCGTTAATTTCTGGTTCCATTTCATCACGTTCTGGAAGACGAACAAGTGAACCTTCTACTTTGTTCTCATCAAATGAAACAAAGGATGGACGGGATACAACTGCTTCCAGTGCATCCTTAACTTGTTGCAAGTTCTTTGACTTTTCCTTGAGGCCAATGGTTTGACCAACCTTGACTTCGTATGAAGGAATATCAACACGCTTGCCATCAACAGTAATGTGACCGTGGTTAACCAATTGTCTTGCTTGTTCTCTTGTAGTAGCAAAACCTAAACGGTAAACAATGCTGTCTAAACGGCATTCAAGCAAAGCCATAAAGTTAGTACCGTGTTCACCTTCACGGATCTTACCAGCACGTTCGAACAAAGTTCTAAATTGACGCTCGTTTAAACCATACATCCAACGCAACTTTTGCTTTTCGTGCAATTGCTCGCCGTATTCTGATAAACGACCACGTGAATTGGGACCATGTTGACCAGGAGCATAGTTACGACGGCTAAGCTCTTTGCCAGTACCTGAAAGTGAGATTCCTAATCTTCTGGAACGTTTCCAACTTGGACCTGTATATCTTGACATAAAATCCTCCAATAAAATCTGATAACAGTTTTTGGAGTAAAATAATTACGTATAAGTTTAACATTCGTGCATCTTAATTTTCATTTTCGCCTATTGCAGCGTCGGTTACTCGTTCACTAAAACGTATTAAGATGTTGACGTTCTTGCCACTTATAGCTGCAAATATTTTACACGTTCTATATTATAGTTGTATTAACTTATTAAAGCAAGGAAAACATTGCTTGCTTTAATTAATATAGGAAGAAAAAGAAAATTTTGTTTATCAGCAAATATAAGAGTCAATATTTTATTTAAAAGTAATGTAGCATTTATCAATCTTACATATCAATTTTTATAACATAATGAAAAATACCAGTTCGAAAAACTCTTGCCCACAATAATGTAGAAGTTTGGTATAATTGGAGTAGTTTTGGAGGAAAAATATGTCACCGACTCAATCCATAGTTGTAATCATTGCAATTTTAATCATTATTATAATTATAGCACTTATGATCATAGTCAATCGACGCCAATTAAGGCAGATTCTTGAATTGGACGATTTGATTACTAAAATTGATAAAATGCATTTAGAAACAGATATTATTAATCTGGATAAAATGGATTTAGCGGGTGAGAGTCTGACCACACTAACTACGTGGCGTAAAAGCTATGAGCAGGCAGCAACTAAAAAAATTCCTGCTGTACAGAATTTTCTTGAACAAGCTGCTGACCAAAACTCACACTATCAACTATTTACGGCCCACAAAAATATCAAACAGGCTCAAAAAATCATGGGCTCAACCTACAAAGACGCTAAAAACACAAAGGAAGTTTTTACCGAATTACTCGAATCAAACCGTGAAAATCAAAAGCAGTATAATGACTTATTCAATCAGTTTAAAGAATTGCGTAAAAGCGTTTTGGCCAATTCGTACGAATACGGCAGTGCACTTGATAAAATTGAAACTAATTTGACTAATATGGAAAGTGACTTTTCTGAAGCTAAAAGTCTGACTGCTCAAGGAGACCAGGTTGAAGCAAAACGTATTTTGTCAAGGATTAAAGTAGCTTTGACGAATATCAGTTCAGTTTTACCTGAGGTTAGAAATGCGCGTCACCAAATTGATACTGTTTTTAAAGACCAACTGGATGAACTTTCTAATAGTTATAAAAAGATGATGTCTTCAAAATATTATATAACTCAAGTTGATGTTTTAGCCGAAATTAAAAAAATTCGCGGTCAAGTGGCTGATGCAGGCAAATTATTGACGGAATTAAAAGTATCCGATTTGAACACAGAAATCGCAAAAATCAAAAAAGAGATTGCTGCTCTATACGATACTTTGGCTAATGAATATAAAGCAAGACCTTTTGTAGAAGAAAATCAGGACAAAATCCAGAGACTTCTTGCTCATGAACAGGTTGAGTCCAAAAACTTGGTGGCCAAATTGCGTCATATCGATGAAAGTTATGAACTAACGCATAATGAGCTTGCTACCAGCAGGCAACTAGAGCAGGAAGTCAATGACATGGAAAGGCAATATACAGTTGACACGCAAAATGTTGCTGATGGTAAGGGAGTATACTCACAAATCAAGTCATCCTGGTTAAACATGCTTGACCGTCTACGTGAAATTAGCAATCAGCAAAAGACAATGTCGCAAGACGTCGATGGTCTTTACGATTCAGAAAATGTTGCTAATGATTCAATTAATCGTTTTAAACAAGAGGTGTCTCTAGTTTACCGGCGGTTAGAACGTAAAAATTTGCCGGGTAATCCGGATGCTTTTGTTCAAATGTATACATTAGTTGTTAATGAAATTGGCCATGTAGCAAAAGAATTGAGCCAAGTTCGTCTGAACATGGAAAAAATCTCGCAAGAATTAATTCAAATTTCAGATGACGTTGAAAGACTAAAACGAGAAGCAGATGACATTATTAATTCTGCTGATTTGGTGCAATTAACCTTGCAGTATTCAAATAAATATTCTGACAATGGTTCAATTCAAAATGCGCAGAAAAAGGCCATGGACCTTTATGAGCAAGACTATAATTATAAGGATGCGCTTGATACCATAGCAACTGCTATTGAAAAAGTGGAACCGGGTTCGTACCAGCGTTTAGAAAATTTATATTATTCTGATAAGAAAAATAATGACTAAATTTTATAAACTTTTGTCAAATAAAAATCTCAGCTTTAAAATTTGTAAATGATTTTAAGGCTTTTTTATTGCTAATGAATAAATAATTGAAGCTGAGTTTATTTTAAGTTACAATTTATAAGTTAATAGCTGACCTTGTAGTGTATTGGAGGAGAAATTCCGTGATTTACTTTGATAACAGCGCCACGACCAAAATTGATCCTGCTGTTTTAGCAACTTACGATAAAGTAGCACAAACTATTTGGGGTAATCCATCTAGTTTACATAAACTGGGAGACCGTGCTTACCAACTTTTGGAAAGCTCGCGTAAACAGATTTCTAATCTTTTGGGTACAAAGCAGGATGAAATTTTCTTTACTTCCGGTGGTACAGAATCAAACAATTGGGCTATAAAGGGCACAGCATTCCAAAAACGGCAATTTGGCAAGCATCTCATTACATCGAGCGTTGAACACGCTTCTGTGGCTAATGCTTTTAATGCGCTGGAATACATCGGCTTTCGCGTAACTCACTTGCCAGTTGATAAAGAAGGGCGTGTCAATGTCAATGATTTGCGCAATGCTCTTGATTCTGACACCACATTAGTTTCAATAATGGGTGTCAATAATGAGATTGGTTCAATCCAGCCAATTGATGAGATCAGTGATTTATTGTCTAACTATCCCACTGTGAGCTTTCACGTTGATAATGTTCAGGCATTGGGTAAAAATATTTGGTCACGAGTTTTTACTCCTCGTGTTGATTTATTTAGCCTTTCCGCCCATAAATTTCACGCACCAAGAGGTACTGGTGTCCTTTATAAAAAAGAAGGCAAGATGCTGGATCCTCTACATGATGGCGGGGGACAGGAAAAAAGTCTTAGATCTGGCACGGAAAATTTGCCGGCGATAGCAGGAATGGCTAAGGCTGTACGCTTACTTTTAGAAAATGAGCAGGAAAAAGCCGCGAGAGAGGCTGCTATTAAGGAAAAAATAGTAAATTATTTGCAGGACAAGCCTGGTATAACTATATTTTCCCCTGTCAATGAAAATTTTGCGCCTCATATTTTATGTTTTGCACTTGAAGGCATTAGGGGAGAAACTTTAGTTCATACGCTTGAAGAATATGACATTTATACTTCCACTACTTCCGCATGCTCCTCTACTAAGGTTGACCAAGCCAGCACGTTAGTAGCAATGCATGTTGACGATAAAATTGCCACCAGTGCGATTCGTTTAAGTTTTGATGAATCCAATACTCTTGCTGAAGCTGATGAGTTTATAAGAGTTTTTGACAAAATTTACCGTCACTTTGCCCCAATTAATCATTTAGGAGAATAGATTTTATGAAATATACTGAAATAATGGTGCGTTACGGTGAGCTTTCAACAAAAGGAAAGAACCGAAAAGATTTTATCGGTCGCTTAGCCGGTAACGTTACTAAAGTGCTGCGTGAATTTCCACAGGTTGAAATTCACCCACGCCATGATCGGATGCATATTGTTTTAAACGATGCTCCTTTTGAAGAGGTTGACCAACGTTTAAAAAAAGTTTTTGGCATACAAACTTATTCACCAACAATTAAAGTAGAAAAAACGCTGGCGGAAATTGAAAAAACTGCACTTGCTTTAATGAAAGAAACTTTTAAAAAAGGAATGACTTTCAAGGTTAACACTAAGCGCAGTGACCATCAGTTTTTATATGATACTAATGAATTGAATAAAATGGTTGGTGACTACCTTTTTTCACACATGGATGATTTAAAGGTAGAAATGAAACATCCTGACATTGTGCTCAGAATTGAAGTTCGTAAAGATGCAGTTTACATTTCTAACCAGCTGCTTCATGGCGCTGGGGGGATGCCAGTTGGTACTGGTGGTCGAGCTGTCATGATGCTATCTGGAGGCATTGATTCGCCAGTGGCTTCCTATCTTGCCCTAAAACGTGGTGTTGATATTGACATGGTGCATTTTTACAGTCCGCCATATACTACCGAGAAAGCTTTGAATAAAGCCAAAGAATTAACCGGTATTTTGGCTAATTATGCTGGTAAAATCAATTTTATTGCAGTACCGTTTGCAGAAATTCAGGAAATCATTAAGGAAAAAATTCCCGAAGGCTATTTGATGACTGTGCAAAGAAGATTTATGTTGCAGCTAGCCGATAAAATCAGAGCCAAAAGAAGAGGCTTAGCTATTTTTAATGGTGAGTCTGTAGGACAAGTAGCTTCACAAACTCTAGAGTCAATGGCAGCAATTAACGATGTCACCACTACACCGGTTATAAGACCTGTTGCTACAATGGATAAAACCGAAATTATCAATTTAGCAGAAAAAATTGGCACTTTTGATTTATCTATTCAACCATTTGAAGATTGCTGCACCATTTTTGCACCTCCTCGTCCAAAAACAAAACCAAAAATTGAGAAAGCACGTGAATTTGAAAATCGCCTTGATGTGGCTGATCTAATTGAACGTGCTCTGGCCGGCATTCAAGTAACTTCAATTTATCCTAATGATAAGTTTTTAGCAGATAAAGCAGAAGAAGATGCTTCACTACTTTAAAAAGTATGTTATAATACGCCCAAAGCAATAATTGAGAGGTATTAACCTTATAGATAGAGAAAGGCTCGTTGATGGTGAAAAGCCGAATGAAGGTTGATTGGTAGCTCGATTGGACTGGTTGGCTGAACTGAAAGTAAGCTAATCCGGCAAAATCTGCCGTTATCATTTTTAAGAGAAGCAGAATTTATTCTGCTTAACCTTAGGTGGTACCGCGGTTAATTACATCGTCCTAGACATTTTGTCTAGGACTTTTTTATTGGGAGGAGAATTATGACAGATTTAGCACCAAAATATGACCCCAAAGAGGTCGAACAAGGCAGATACCAAAAGTGGCTTGATCAAGACTTGTTCAAGCCATCCGGGGATAAAAAAGCACACCCATATTCTATTGTTATTCCGCCACCAAATGTTACTGGCAAACTGCACTTAGGGCATGCCTGGGATACTGCAATTCAAGATACATTAATTCGACTCAAAAGGATGCAGGGTTATGATACTTTGTATCTTCCAGGGATGGATCATGCAGGAATTGCAACTCAGGCTAAAGTTGAAGCCAAATTACGCAAACAAGGCAAAGACCGACATGAAATGGGTCGTGAAGCTTTTGTTAAGCAAGTTTGGGACTGGAAAGATGAATACGCTGCTATTATCAAGAGTCAGTGGGCAAAATTAGGCCTGTCTCTCGACTATTCCAGAGAGAGATTCACTTTGGATAAAGGCTTATCCAAGGCAGTTCGTCGCGTTTTTGTGCAACTGTATAATGAGGGTCTAATTTACCGTGGTGAATATATTATTAATTGGGATCCGGAACTGCAAACAGCTTTAAGTGACATTGAAGTTATTCACCAAGACGATAAAGGTGCTTTTTACCATATTAAGTATCCGTTTGCTGATGGTTCCGGTTTTGTTGAGATTGCTACTACTCGTCCTGAGACAATGTTCGGTGATACTGCCGTTGCTGTGGCACCTGGAGATGAACGCTACAAAGATATAGTGGGCAAGGAACTGATTTTGCCAATAGTAGGACGTCATATTCCAATTATTGAGGATCAACACGTTGATCCAGAATTTGGTACTGGTTTGGTAAAAATTACTCCCGCTCATGATCCTAATGACTTCTTAGTGGGCAATCGTCATAACTTAAAACGGATTAATGTAATGAATGACGACGGTACTATGAACGAAAATGCCGGTAAGTATGAAGGTATGGACCGTTTTGAATGCCGTGAAACATTGGTTAAAGATTTAAAGGAGCAAGGCTACTTAATTAAAGTTAAGCCAATTGTACACTCAGTTGGACACTCGGAACGTTCTGGAGTTCAAGTTGAACCACGTCTGTCAACTCAATGGTTTGTTAAGATGAAACCTTTGGCAGATAAAGTTTTAGAGAATCAAAAAACTGCGGGTAAAGTCAATTTTGTACCAAAGAGGTTTGAACAAACTTTAAATCATTGGATGGAAGATGTTCATGACTGGGTAATTTCACGTCAATTATGGTGGGGACATAGAATTCCAGCTTGGTATAACAAAAAGACTGGTGAGATGTATGTTGGAGAGGAAGCACCAAAAGACATTGAAAACTGGAAACAGGACCCAGATGTTCTAGACACCTGGTTTTCAAGTGCTTTATGGCCATTTTCAACATTGGGCTGGCCTGATGAAGATTCTGCTGATTTTAAACGCTATTTCCCAACCAATGCTTTAGTTACCGGTTATGATATTATCTTTTTCTGGGTTTCACGGATGATTTTCCAGAGTCTGCATTTTACCCACAAGAGACCATTTAATGATGTTGTTCTTCACGGCTTGATTCGTGATGAACAAGGTCGCAAGATGAGTAAGTCTCTAGGTAACGGTGTCGATCCAATGGATGTTATTGATCAATATGGTGCAGATGCTTTGCGCTGGTTCTTGTTAAATGGGACAGCGCCAGGACAAGACACTCGCTATAATCCTAAACAATTGGCATCTGCATGGAACTTCATTAATAAGATTTGGAATGCTGCTCGATTTGTGATTATGAATTTACCAGAAGATGCAAAAGCAGCTCATATGCCTGATACCAGCAAGTTTGATCTGTCAGACAGCTGGATTTTTGACCGCTTAAATCACACTGTAAGTGAAGTAATTCGTTTATTTGATGATTATCAATTTGGTGAAGCTGGGCGCGAACTTTATAACTTTATCTGGAATGATTTCTGCGACTGGTATATCGAAATGGCCAAAGTTGCTCTCAATGGTTCAGATGAAGAACTGAAGACTAGAAAACAAGAGAATTTAATTTGGATTCTTGACCAAATTTTACGTTTGCTTCATCCAATTATGCCATTTGTGACTGAAAAGCTGTGGCTGTCAATGCCTCATGAAGGCAAATCAATCATGGTTGCGAAGTATCCTACACCTCATGATGAATTTGTTAATGACAGAGCGCGACGCGATATGGCTTTCTTGATCGAAATTATTAAAGCTGTACGTAATATTCGAATGGAAGTTAATGCACCACTTTCTTCACCGATTGATATTATGATTCAATTAGAAGACAGCAATAATGAACGGATTTTGACTGAAAACGAAGATTACGTCAAGAATTTCTTGCACCCGAAGAACCTGACTATTGCTGCCAATATAACTGCTCCAAAATTAGCTAAAACTGCTGTGATTGCAGGAGCTCAAATTTTTGTCCCACTAGCCGATTTAGTTAATATTGATGACGAAATCAAGCGCATGACAAAAGAGGAGAAAGATCTCCAAGCTGAAGTTGAACGCTCAAGCAAAAAACTGAATAATCAAGGCTTTGTAGCTCACGCACCAGAAGCAGTAATTAATAAGGAAAAAGCTAAAAAAGCTGATTATGAAAATCAACTGCAAAGCGTTCAGGAAAGAATTCAAGAATTAAAGAAGAGTGAATAATGTGACTTTTACTAAAGCTCAAGATGTAATTAATTATTTATATTCACTTCCTAAATTACATGAAAAGGCAGATCTATCTTACATAAAAAAAGTGCTGACCTTTTTGGATAATCCGCAAGATAAAGTTAAAACAATTCATGTCACGGGCACTAATGGTAAAGGATCTACTTCATACTATTTGAGCAGCTTGCTGCAAAAGGCCGGTCAGAAGACTGGCCTTTTTGTTTCGCCATATGTGTTCGAATTTAACGAACGTATTCAATTAAATGGGCAAAATATTAGTGACGCAGATTTAGTAAAGACAGCTAATGCCATAGAATCAGCTTTGACAAAAATTCGTAAAACAAGCAACAATTTTTCTTTAGTAACTTTTGAGTATGAAGTGGTAATGGCCTTTTTCTATTTTGCAAGAAAAAAATGTGATTATGCTGTCATAGAAGTCGGTATAGGCGGTGAACATGACAAGACAAACGTGATTACACCTGAAGTCAGCATAATTACCACGATTGGTTTAGATCATGAACAAATTATCGGACCCACACTTCAGGATATTGCGCGTGAAAAAAGTGGAATAATTAAAAGGAATCGTCCTGTAGTTTTGGGTAATATTTCTAAAGAGGTGTTGCCCATAATTCAGCAAAAAGCACAAAAAGAACATGCGACAATAAAACTATTAGGAAAAGATTTTAAAATTTCCTTGCAAGAAAATTTAACTTATCAAGATCAAAATAAGAAAATTTCCTTTTTACCCAGACCTTTAGTAGAAGGTTATGATGTAGGTATCGCTATTTCTGCTGTTAGCCTTTTGGGAGTGAAACTTTCTGCAGCTGAAATTAAAGAGGCAATAAATCAAACCAAAATTCCTGGTCGTTATCAAATAGTGCAAAATAACCCATTAGTTATTCTTGATGGCGCACATAATATTCAAGCCATGCAAAACCTGCTTAATTTTGCTCATTTTGAACAGAAGAAAAAACAGGGCAAAGTTAAAGTTTTGATTATGATGATGAAAGATAAGGATATTGAGCAAGTATTTAAATTGTTTAAGCCAGAAGATGAAGTATACATTACAACAATTGATTATCCTCGTGCAGCCAAGGAAAAAGATTTCCCGACTTGGATTCAAGAAAAATACCAATACCAAGCTGACTGGGAAACATCTTTTAGGAGTTTAGAGCAGAAGAGTCAAACAAATGATATACTGCTAGTGACGGGATCGTTTTATTTAGTCGGAAATATTTTACAAATGGAGACAAAAAATGCGAGTTCAAGGTCTTGATGATGAAATTAAGGGAATATTATTCGATATGGACGGATTGCTGGTCAATTCTGAAAATTTGTATTGGAAAGCTAATATACAGGCTGCTAAAGAAGCAAATTTAGGCACTCCGGATGATATCTATCTTAAATTAGTTGGCTCAACAACCACTGATATGGACGATTTTTATTCTAAATACTTTAAAAATAAGAAGCAGCGGGACCAATTTATTAAGCGTACGGATGAGTTGGTGTGGCAGTGGACCGAGGAAGGTAAACTAAAATTGCGCCCTGGAGTCCAAGAAGCTCTTGATCTTTTTCAAAAAGCTGGTTTACCTATGGCAGTGGTTACCAGTAACACCGAAGATGTGGTAGAGCATAATTTGTGGGCAACAGGTAGCCGCAATTATTTTCAGTTTCATTTAAATTATGATGATGTTAGAAAAAATAATGTTCAGCCAAAGCCTGCTCCGGATATTTATCTTTTGGCTGCTCAAAAATTACATGTTCCTCAAAATAAAATTCTAGCCTTTGAAGATTCTTCTCCCGGATTGCTTGCGGCCGTTAATGCAGGTTTAAAGTGCGTAATGGTGCCTGATTTAATTCCGGCAAGTAAAAACGACTATCAAAATGCTGCATTTGTCTGTAAAGATTTTTATGAATTTCTGAAAAAGGTTTGTTAATTTTCAACGTATTTAATAGTGAAAGGAATGGTTTTATGGAATTGATAAAATCTAATCACTATTTATTGAAAACTGACTGGGAAATGTTAAACAGCCTTTTTGCTGAGTTGAAAGAACGTGGAATAGAGAAGTTCGATGAACTTTTTATAAAACTGACAGAGCTAAAAATCATGAATTTCGATGATTTGCTCAAATATATTTCTGGCAGTCAATGCGATAAAAATTTAGCTGTTCTTTGTGAGGGACTGCTTGAAAGACTGAGGTCGGCGGTTCCAGATCGTGAACTTATTATGACATCGAGTGATGAAGTAGGTACCTATTTATTGGATAAGTTGGCTGGTCGTAAACAAGAAGAGCTTTGGGCAGTTTATATTGATAACAGTAATCATATTGTTGCTGAAAAAAGATTATTTCAAGGAACTTTAGATAAGTCAATTGCTCACCCACGGGAAATTTTCCGTTGGGCAGTAATTTATGCCTGCGCCGGCTTTTTTGTGGTTCATAATCATCCAAGTGGCAATTTAATTCCATCAAAAAGCGATATAGAGCTAACAAAAATGCTTTTTGCAGCTTCTGAATTATTTCATATTGACTTTCTTGATCATTTTATTGTGGGGAAGGGACAATATGTGAGTTTGCGTGAAAGGCAATTATTTTAAATTCATCTTAAAGTTACATTTCATTTTCTTTTTTAAGTTGCACTTTATGCTATAATTATTCAAGATTTAGAGACTGCAATAATTAAGGAGAGATTTACGTGTTTGGATTAGGAGCAAAAAATATTGGCATCGATTTAGGGACGGCCAATACTCTTGTTTATATGGAAGGCAAAGGAATTGTTTTAAGGGAGCCTTCTGTTGTGGCTAAAAATACCCATACTGGAAAAGTAATTGCGGTAGGGTCAGAAGCAAGAGAAATGATCGGAAGGACACCGGAAAGCATAGTGGCTATCAGGCCAATGAAAGATGGTGTAATTGCTGATTATGATACAACTGCCTCTATGCTTAAGTATTTTATAGAAAAGACTGTAGGCAACTCCAAACCTTCAGCTATGATTTGTGTACCTTCGGGAGTAACTGAAGTTGAAAAACGGGCAGTTATTGATGCCGCTCGTGTAGCTGGTGCACGTGAAGCCTTTGTAATAGAAGAACCGTTTGCAGCCGCCATTGGAGCTGGATTGCCAGTAATGGATCCTACTGGTTCAATGGTCGTGGATATTGGTGGTGGGACTACTGATGTAGCAACGATTTCTCTTGGTGGAATTGTTTCATCTACATCAATTCGTCAAGCTGGTGATAAGTTTAATACTGCAATTGTAAATTATGTACATTCAAATTTTAATCTTTTGATCGGTGAAAGAACCGCTGAAGACATAAAAATCCAAATTGGCTCCGCTTCAGTTGAAAAGGCAGAAGGAATTGAATCTGTCAATATTCGTGGACGTGATTTAGTTACCGGATTGCCAAAATCAGTTGATGTTAAAGCAGTTGATGTTTCAAAAGCAATTCAAGATGTTGTTCAAGATATTATTGTTGCTATTAAAGAAACTCTAGAACAAACCTCTCCTGAAATTGCAGCGGATGTAATTGATCATGGTATTGTGCTAACTGGTGGCGGTGCTTTACTTAAGAATTTGCCAGATGTTATTTCAGAAGCTACTAAAGTTCCAGTATTTATAGCACAAGACCCATTAGATTGTGTTGCAGTTGGTACAGGTGAGTCTCTGAAAAATATTGAAGTAATGCGTAGAAGTCGCAGATAATACAAAAAGTCGGCTATTATTGCCGATTTTTCTTTAGGGACTGTTTCCAAATGAAGAAATTTTTACAGAATAAAAAACTGTTGTCAGCATGTCTTGCAGTTATTGTAGTATTTATAGTTTTAGGTGGTAGTGTTAGCTTGCGTAATAAGCGCAACACTCCATTAATTATTCAAAGCTTTGGTAATGATATAGTCGCTGTAGGGTCAAGGATTATTGATTTTCCTCTTAGTTTTGTGTCTGGCAGTTTAAATAATGTGCATGATTTGCTGAATACTCAAGATGAAAATAACTATCTTAAGAGCCAAATAACCGATTTGGAACAAACAAAGGCTCGTAACTCAAGTCTTGAAGCTGAAAATAAACAACTTAAGTCCGCTTTAAAGTTAAAAGAAACTTTAACTGACTATAATATGGTTCAAGCCTCGGTAATTTCGCGTTCACCAGACAGCTGGACAGACCTTTTGGTTATTAACAAGGGAACTACTTCTGGCTTACGTAAAAACATGGCCGTGATGTCGGGCGGTGGAGTTATTGGTCGTATAATAGAGGTTAATGCTGCTTCTGCCAAGGTGGAATTAATTACCACTAGTGACAAGTCGGCAAACCGTTTTGCAGTTCAAGCTCAAGCCACAAATGGAAAAAAGGTTCATGGCATAATTACAGTGATAGGTAACAAAACTTTAGCCTTTACTCAAGCAATGGATAGTAAAAAACTTAAGCGTGGTACGAAAATTTACACTAGTGGAATGGGTGGTAATTCTCCTAAAGGATTATTAGTAGGAACTATTTCTGCTACAACACATGACTCATTTGGCTTATCTGATTTAATCAAAATAAATCCAGCTGGCGAATTAAACGATCCTTCAGTTGTCACTGTTATCACAAGGAAAGTGAACGACTAATGAAGACACTGCGAAAATTTACTCTTGTCTTAGCATTATATGTTGCTTTAGCTATTAGTGGCAGCTTGTCCTTTTACCTGCATCAGTTTTTCTCATTTGGCAAAGCTTCTAACTTATTAGTACCTGTTAGTATGATGCTAATCGCGCTATTTGATGACACTAATAATAAAGAAATTTGGTTGGCTTTAGGTGCAGGTATAGTCAGTGACATTTATTTTTTTGGCATTATAGGTATTTACGCAATTATCTTGCCAATAGTTTCATGGCTATTGCAAAAATCTGCACGATTTTTGCCTGAGGTATTTTGGGCCAGAGTTCTGGCAGTTTTAATTGCCTCTGTTCTAACTCAAGGCTTCACGTGGCTGATTTTGAATATGACAGGTTTGTTAAGTATTGGTATTTTTAAGCTGGTGCAAAGTATTTTGCCAACTCTGTGCTGGGTATTTATATTTATTTGTGCCACCTATAAATTATGGTGGAATCTGGCTCTTAACTATCCTTTTATGGTTAATTTGGAAAATTACCGGCAATAAAAAACGTGAGATACAAGTCTCACGTTTTTTATTCGAAAAAGCCAAAGCTTGATAATGCACCAACAGCCTGCATTACAACTGCCGCTAGAGTAATTAATGCCATTAGCCAAGCCATAGCAATTGTTAATTTTTGAAATTTAGATCTCTTTTTCTTATGTCTTCGCGTCATTGATTGACCTCCTACTTGAACAATATTTTATGCTACTTAATAGTTTTTTTCAATCGCGGAGTAAGATAAAATAGATATTAAATGATAGAGGATGTAGCCAATGTTTTTAATTATATTGATACCAGTTATAGGTCTTGCTTTAGCTTATATTGTCAATAAAATGTTTCCTAAAGCTCAATTTAGGGGATATGATTTATTGCCTTTCTTTTTTATATATGCATGTCACTTAATTACCATGCACCAAAAAAGACCTGAGTTTTTGCCTTATGGTTTCTTCGTTTTTTTCTTCTTAGTTATAGTTATAGCAATATCTGATGCTGTTAAAAATAAAAATCTCTCTTTAAGTCAAACTCTGCGTAAAATCTGGGATTACTTAACTGTAAATACTATTTTTTGGTATCTGGGTCTATTATTTTTGATGATATAGTCAAACTTTTTAATAAAAAAATTTTAAAAAAACTAGTCGCAAACCTGAATTGGTTTGCGATTTTTTCTTTTTGTGTCATTAAAAAATAAATATTTAACTTTTTTGACTAAAAAGTGGTAGGAAGTGGTGAATTGTGGTAAATTATTTAGTGGAAGGGGGCTAAGCCATGTTCATGGGTGAATATCATCACAATCTTGACAGCAAAGGGCGTTTAATTATACCTGCCCGTTTGCGTAGCCAAATAGGTGACAAAATGATATTTACTCGCGGAATGGAAGGCTGCATTTTTGGCTATACTACTGAGGCGTGGCAAAAAATTGAAGCTAAATTAGCGCAACTTCCATTGACTAAGAGAAATGCGCGTAGCTTTACGCGTTTGTTCTACTCTGGTGCGATGGAATGCGAATTTGACAAACAAGGTCGTGTGAATCTGACCACAACGCTGAAGAAACATGCTTCCCTTGTCAAAGAATGTGTCATTGTAGGAGTTTCTGATCGAATTGAAATTTGGTCTAAGGAACGTTGGGAAAGCTTTAGTGATGAAGCCAATGAAAACTATGATGATATCGCAGAAAATTTGGATGAAATTGAACTATAATTATGGAATTCAAACACACCAGTGTACTCTTACACCAAACAATAGATAATTTAAAACTAAAAAATGGTGGTCTTTATGTAGACGCAACTTTTGGCGGTGGCGGTCATGCAAAATATTTATTGAGCAAACTTGCTAGTGGTACCTTAATTGGTTTTGATCAAGACGAATATGCAATAAATTCGGCTAAGTTAAACTTTGCTGATTTACTTGTTCAAAATGCCGATCCTAAATTACAATTGGTACATGATAATTTTAGCCATTTAAAAGAGAATCTGGTTGAGCTGGGTTATCAAAATGGTATAGATGGGATTTACTATGATTTGGGAGTTTCCTCGCCACAATTTGATCAGGCACAAAGGGGTTTTTCTTATCGTTTCGATGCTAGATTGGATATGAGAATGGATCAAGAGCAAAGTCTTGATGCTTATCAATTGGTTAATAACTCAAGCCAAAAAGAATTGGCGAATATTTTGTATAAATTTGGTGGAGAAAAATATTCTCGCCAGATCGCCCATAAAATTGTCCTTAAGAGACAAAAAAAGCCAATTGAGACAACATTTGAACTGGTTGATATAATTAAGGAAGCAATTCCTGCGTTTGCAAGAAGGACTGGTGGGCACCCAGCAAAAAAGACCTTTCAGGCTTTGCGTGTTGCTGTGAATCACGAGCTTGATGTTTTAACTGAATCACTTGAAGAGGCGGTTC
Source organism: Lactobacillus kimbladii (assembly GCF_014323605.1). Lineage (GTDB taxonomy): Bacteria > Bacillota > Bacilli > Lactobacillales > Lactobacillaceae > Lactobacillus > Lactobacillus kimbladii_B. The sequence continues at coordinate 17,819 of NZ_SCMB01000007.1, forward strand.
ACTTGTTAAAACCAGGTGGCCGAATTAGTGTGATTACCTTTCAGTCTGATGAAGACAAAATTGTAAAAAATATTTTTAAAAAATACTCTGAAGTTGATGTACCTAGGGGCATGCCAGTTATTCCTGACAACTTGAAGCCAATGCTTCGTTTAGTTAACCGCAAACCCATTGTTGCCTCACCCGAAGAGCTAAAGAATAATAATCGCTCACACAGTGCAAAGTTGCGAGTCGCAGAAAAATTGTAAAGAGGAAAAAACAATGGCTGATAATTTAGCAAGAAAAGTAGAGTTTAATCCTAATGAGCAAAGAGATCCAAAGAAGAGACAACGTCAAGTTCTCAATCATCACAACGTTGCTTGGACCGGCTTTGAAAAGTCCTTGCTCGTATTGGGAACGATGATAACCATTGGCTTAATGACAATGCTAGTTTCTTCCAGTATTTCTGCTACTTCAGCTCAACATGAACTTACCAATGTGCAACGGTCTGTTGCAAAAGGGCAAAGTCAGGTTGGAGATTTGCATCAAGAATTAGGTGAGTTAACCTCAAGCTCTCGTATGAGTAAAATTGCACGTAGCAAGGGGTTAGCTTTGAATGAGAAAAATATTAGGACTATACGCTGATGAAAAAGCATAATAGTAAGATAAGTAACTCTAATTCCAAAGCTCACGGATACCGTTTTACAGTCGGGAGATTTCTCGAGGTAGCTGTTGCTTTGGTTTTTCTCGTATTTATAGGAAGATTTTTATATATTGGCATTTCAAAGACTGTTAATGGACAAAATTTAACTGCTAAAACTGAGCAATTATATATGCGTAATCAGGTATTAAAGGCTAATCGCGGTACGATATATGACTGTAATGGCTTGGCAGTTGCTCAAGATTCTCATTTATATACTATTTATGCTATTTTAGATAAATCTTCTATCAATTATAAAAATAAGCCTGAATATGTTGTTGATAAAAATAAGACTGCTAACAAATTAGCCCAAGTCTTACCTCTTAAAACTGACGAAATTTTAAAATATCTTAATCATGCACGCCCTGTTTTTCAGGTACAATTTGGTACTGCAGGTTCCAATTTATCAAAACAGCAAAAAGATAAAATTGAAAAGATGAATTTGCCTGGTATTAAATTCTTTGAAACCCAGTCTCGGCTTTATCCTAATGGTAATTTTGCTTCACATGTAATAGGAATGGCTACCCCTGTATATGATAAAAAAACCAAGCAGCAGAATCTTGAAGGTACCATGGGACTTGAAGCATGGTATGATGACGTGCTTACTGGAAAAAACGGTTATCAGGTTTCCGCAGTAGATGCTTCTAATTTTCAGACGCCAAATAGCGCGCATAACTATAAGGCACCAGTCGACGGTAATAATATTTATCTAACCATTGATTCACAATTGCAGGAATACCTTGAAAATAGGCTCTCCTATGTCCAAAATACGTTTAATCCGGTTTCCATGACAGCTGTCGTTGAAGATATTAAAACGGGTAAAGTTTTAGCTGCTTCTCAAAGACCAACTTTTAATCCGCAAACGAAAAAGGGTCTGAAAAACTCATATCGCAACATTTTAGTACAAGATACTTATGAACCGGGCTCTGTTTTTAAAGTTCTAACGCTGTCATCATCTGTAAATAGTGGAAATTACCATCCTAATCAATATTATAATTCAGGATCTGTTTCTGTTAATGGATCTGTAATTCACGATTGGCAGCCTCACGGCTGGGGAAGTATACCATTTTCACAAGCTTTTCCTCGCTCGAGCAATACTGGCTTTGTTCATATTGAGCAGCAAATGGGTGCCAAGACTTGGAAAAAATATTTGAAAAAATTTCATATTGGCGAAAAAACTGGAGTAACCTTGCCCGGTGAACAACCGGGAACCATAGCATTCAATTCTCCGATTGATCAAGCTGTAACCAGTTTTGGTCAAGGCGTTGATGTCAATGTTATGCAAATGATGCAGGCATTTAGCAGTCTGGCAAATAATGGGCAAATGGTAAAACCGCAATTCGTTGAAAAAATTACGGATGCTGATAATCATACTATCACCGGTTATCAAATTAAAAATGTAGGTCAACCAGTTTACACTAAAGAAACTGCATCTACCGTACTTGAAAATATGCGTCGAGTTTTAAATAAACGCATTGGAACAGGTTCCGCATACCAAATGAAAGGTCAGAGTATTGCCGTTAAAACGGGTACTGCTCAGATTGCTAACCTTAAAGGCGGAGGTTATCTCAAAGGTAACAATAATTACATCTTTTCCGTGGTTGGAGTCACGCCTGCTAAACATCCACGATACTGCATTTATATTACTGTCAAGCAGCCACGTAAAATGAGTAAACCAGCTGAAGTAATACTTTCATCAATTTTTAAACCAATGATGAATAGAGTAATTCTCATGTCTAAAAATGGTCTAAGCAGTTCGACGGCTGTTAAAACACCTAACCTAAAAGGTTTAAACTACAAAAAGGCCGAAAAGGTAGCACAGCGTGTCGGTTTAAGACTTGCTAAGATTGGTACGGGTGATAAAATAACTGAACAATCCTACTCGGCAGGTCAAAAACAACAGTCAGGAAAATTAATGCTTGTTCGTACTGCTGGAAGTATAGAATGTCCAGACATGAAGGGCTGGTCTATTGATGAGTTACACCAATTTGCAGCTTTAACAGGAGTTAAATTACGGATCAAAGGCACAGGAATAGTTTTTAAGCAAGGTCTGGCTACAGGTGAGCCTGTTAAACCGGGTACAAAAATAAAAATACAATTAAAGGAGTAGCATTTTTATGCTGATTATTAGCATTATTGCATTAGTAAGTTCACTAGCGTTGACTGGGATCATTCTGCCTTGGATGATTATTTTCATGAGGACACATCACGAAGGACAAGAAATTCGTGATGAAGGTCCTAAATGGCATGAAAAGAAATCAGGAACACCCACAATGGGTGGGGTAGTCTTTGTTTTGGCAGCTACAGTATCTACCATTTGGGTTAGTATTTGGCAACAGGAAACGTCTAAACTAATTTGGATTTTACTAATCAGTTTGCTTGGCTACGGAATAATCGGCTTTTTAGATGATGGTATTAAACTGTTTTACAAGCGCAATTTAGGTTTGCACGCCTGGCAAAAATTTTCCTTACAAATATTGGTTGCTATTGTGATTGTCTTTATTGCAGCTACAGATAATTTTCAATTTAAACTTTTTATACCATTTTTTGGTATTGTGAACAGTGCGATTTTATTTACCATTTTTGTAATTTTTTGGCTGGTTGGCTTTTCCAATGCTGTTAATCTCTCAGATGGATTAGATGGTCTGGCAACGGGACTTTCAATTATTGCTTATGCTACTTATTCTTATATTGCACTTAAACAAAAGAACTTTGCTATTTTAATTTTTTGTATGAGTGTTATAGGTGGTTTGATTTCATTTTTTATTTTTAATCATAAACCTGCTAAAATTTTTATGGGTGATGCCGGATCCTTGGCATTAGGAGGTGGATTGGCTGCTGTCAGCATCTTTTTAAACAGGCCATGGTCTCTTTTATTAATTGGAATCGTGTTTGTTTGTGAAACTTCAAGTGTAATTCTACAAGTAATCTCTTTTCAAACTACAGGTAAAAGGATTTTTAAAATGACACCAATTCACCATCATTTCGAAATGCTGGGGTATTCTGAATGGAAAGTAGATATTATTTTCTGGATAGTTGGATTGATTGGTAGTTTTTTGTATTTAATAATATGGGGATAAAATTAGGCAAATGAAGCAGATTAAGACTTATCAGAACAAAAACGTTTTGGTTTTAGGTCTGGGCAAAAGCGGTTTTGCAGTTAGTAAATTGCTGCTTAAACTTGGTGCAAAGCTGACTTTAAATGATCAGGCTGATTTGAGTAAAAATAAAAATGCACAGGAATTGAAAAAACAGGGTGTCCGCGTGATTGACGGCAGGCATCCAATTGAATTATTAAGTCAAGAAAGTTTTGATTATTTAGTAAAGAATCCTGGCATCCCTTATGAAAATCCAATGGTACAAGAGGCTCAAAAACTAAACTTGCCTATTATAACCGAGCCAGAAATTGCATTGAGTGTTAGTGATGCTCCTTATATTTGCGTTACAGGTTCGAATGGGAAAACCACCACAGTAATGCTGACCCAGAAAATTCTTGATCATCATTTGTCTAAAAATGGACATCATGCATACGCAGTAGGGAACATTGGCGTACCTATATCTGAAGTGGTTGAAAAAGCGTCCAAGGATGATATTCTAGTCTGCGAAACTTCCAGTTTTCAGTTACTTGGTGTTACAGATATTGATCCTAATGTGGCAGCGATCATTGACATATACCATAATGTTCACTTGGATTATCATAAAACTTTTGAAAATTATGTTAATGCCAAACTGAATGTTACTCGTACGCAGAGTTCAGATCATTATTTTTTGGCCAATTTCGATCAAAAAGATATTTTGAAACAAGAAAGGAAAGTTACAAGAGCAAAATTCGTAACTTTTTCTGAAAATAGTCAAGATGCCGATTATTTTATTGCCGATGGGTATTTACAAAATCAGCACGAGAAAATAATGAAGACATCTGACATGAAATTACCTGGAATTCATAACCAGCAGAACGCCATAGTTGCTAGTGCAATTGCACAAATAATGGGTGCAGATACCAATGATATTAAAGCCGTTTTAACAACTTTTGCTGGTGCAAAGCACCGCTTGCAATACGTGATGACATTAGAAGGTCGCAAAATATACAACGATTCTAAATCTACAAATATTGAAGCAGCTTCTGTTGCAATTCCTTCTTTTGAAGATCCAGAAGTCTGGATCGCTGGCGGCTTAGATCGAGGATTTACTTTTGATTCTTTAGTACCTTTTTTAAAAGAACATGTTAAAGCGGCCGTTTTATATGGTGAAAGTCGTTATTTATTAGCGGATGCTGCTAGAAAAGCGGGTATTAAACAAATTGTAATTAAAAACACTTTACAGGAAGCAGTTCCTAGCGCATATGAATTAACAAAACCTGGTGACGTATTGTTGTTTTCACCGGCTTGTGCGTCATGGGATCAATTTAGAACATTTGAAGAACGTGGGGACTATTTTGTTAATTTTGTAAAGGAATTGAAGACGAAATAAAATGAGAATAATATTTACTGGTGGAGGAACCGGTGGTCATATTTATCCTATTATGGCTATCATTGAAAGATTAAAAGAGCGCAACATAGCTACAAATGATGAAATTCTGTTTGTAGGTACTAAAAATGGCCTTGAAGCAAAAATTGTTCCGGCGGCTGGCGTAAATTTCAAAACGATTGAAATGCGCGGGTTTTCACGTAAGCATATAATGAGTAATTTTGCTACAATTAGATTGTTTCTTAAAGCTACAAAAAAGGCTCAAAAAATTATTAATGAGTTTAAGCCTGATATTGTAATGGGAACTGGTGGCTATGTGAGTGGTGCTGTAGTTTATGAAGCAGCTAAAATGAAAATACCAACCTTGATTCATGAATCGAATTCGGTTGTTGGAGTTGCTAATAAGTTTTTAGGTCACTATGTAAATAAGATTTGTTATACGTTTGATGACGCAGCTAAACAGTTTTCTGAGAAGAAAAAATTGGTAAAAACTGGGAATCCTCGTTCTCAGCAAGTACTGAACTTATCATCGACAAAAGTTGACATGCAAAGCAAATGGGATTTAAATCCAACTATACCTACAGTACTAGTTTTCGGGGGATCTCGTGGAGCTTTAGCCATTAACCGAATTATGCTTAAGTCGTTGACGCGTTTGCAAAAAAAACCGTATCAGCTAATCTGGGTAACTGGAACATATTATTATAAGGAAATCCAAGAAAAACTGGCTAATATAGATTATGGTAAGACTATTAAGATTTTGCCATATGTTAAAGATATGCCCGCACTTTTGCCTAAAATGATCTGTGTGGTTTCACGATCCGGAGCAACCAGTATTGCGGAATTTACGGCTTTAGGTGTTCCCGCCATATTAATTCCCAGTCCTAATGTTACTCACAATCATCAAATGAAAAATGCTCTTGACTTGGAAAAAGCTGGCGCTGCAACGGTAATTGCAGAAAGCGACCTTAATATCAATAATTTTATTTCCTCAATTGATCATATCGTTTTAGACCGTAAATATTATACAGAAATGAGCAAAGCTTCAAAGAAATTAGGCGTTCCTGATGCTTCTGATGAAGTAATTAAAGTAATGCAAGATTTATCTAAGTAAGAAGAAGGTGAGGCAGTTGACTAAGAAGCGAGTAACAAAAATTGATCCCAAAGAAAAGTTATCGCCTTATTTAGACCACGAAACTAATCAGAAGAAAAAGTTTAAAGCTAAAGCAAAAGTCTCTGCTTCTTTGTCAAAGTTACATAATGAACGTAAAACTGCATTATTTAAACGTTTGGGACTTGTTGTGGGAATCTCAGTAGTGTCCATTTTGGGACTAGGTTATTATATTTCTCCTTTAGCAAATGTGAAAAGCATTCAAATAAAAGGTGAAAATGATTTACCAATTAAAGAAGTTGTAAAAACTACTGATATTAAAGCCAGTGATAAAATAATTGACCATCTGTTTAATAAGGACAGCATAGACCATAAACTGTCATCAAGATACTCTGAAATAAAAATCATAAATGTTCATGTTAAAAATTTTAACCATTTGATTCTTAATATTGACGAATACCATACGATTGGTTACATTAAAAATGCCAAAGGATACCGGAAAATACTTACACACGGCAAATTGGGTTCCCAGATAATTCCGTGGTCAAAGGTGAGTCCGGATAAGCCAGTTTTTGTGGGATATAACCAAGAAATATCATTGAAAGAAACTCTTCACTTGTTTAATAGTCTGCCTTCAGATTTTCAAAATCAGATAAAATTGTTAAGCGGCAACACTAGAAGAAAATCACAGGTAATTTTTCTAATGAAAAATGGAAATGTAGTAATTGGTAACGTTTCTACCCTCAAAAGTAAATTAAAGTACTATAATAAAATAAAAACTAAAGTGGGAAAAAATACTTTAATTGATTTGGAAGTAGGTGCGTTTAGCAGGCCGCTTACACCAAGTGAAAAGAAAGCTTATGGTTTAACTTAGGCTGAATTTGAGCTACTTTTATGGTAAAATTTTTGTAAAGAGCACTGACAGGGGGTAAATTTTGGACAATACAAATTTATTAGTGGGCTTAGATATTGGTACCACAAGTGTGAAAGCGGTTGTAGCAGATACAGGTAAAGTTATCGGAGCTGTAGCTGTTCCCAATAGGGGAATGCGCCATGGCAATATAGTTGATATTGATGAGACAGCAGCTGCTATTAGTAGAGCGTTAAAAGAAATAGCTAAAAAGACAAACGCAAAGATTTATCGAGTTGTAACAGGCATACCGGTTGGTATGCTTCAACTTGAAACTGCAAGCGATTTGGTTAATGTAAGCGACAATGGTCAGGAAGTTGGCAACCATGATGTCAGACGTGTAGTACGTGCTGCTATCAGGTCTGCAGTAAAAAACGAACGTGAACCTATTGCTTTTTTGCCAAGCCGCTTTTTAATTGATGGTGAAACTGAGGTTGATGATCCCCGTAAAATGATTGCCCATTCCCTGTCGGTCCAGGGCATCATGCTAACAGCTCCAGCAAGTTCTCTGCATAATATTAAAAAGGCGATAGAGCGTGCGGGTTATTCTAATAACTTTTTTGTTCCCACGCCACTTGCTATTGCCAGTGTAGCTTTAAGTGAAAGTGAGCGGCAGTTTGGCTCAGTTATTCTTGATTTAGGCGGTGGTGTAACTACTGCTACTGTTATTCACAATAATCAGATTAAATATGCTAATATTGACTTTGAAGGAGGAAGCGATATTAGCAATGACATCTCTGTTGTTCTTAGTACATCAAAAAGCGATGCAGAACAAATAAAACTTGATTATGGCTATGCCGATCCAAATCTAGCTTCTGAAAAAAATAAATTTGCTGTTAATAGCGTAGGTTCAAATGGTCAACAGATGGTTGACGAGAGCTACTTAAGTGAAATTATTAATGCTAGAGTTATGCAGACCATTGACAGAATTGAAAAAGGTTTGGTTAAACATGATGCTTTAAGTTTGCCTGGTGGTGTCATTATCACTGGTGGAAGCAGTCTGTTACAAGGTTTTGATGGCATAATAGCCAATACTTTAAATGTCAAAGCCAGAATCTATCAACCTGACCAAATTGGAATGCGCAATCCAATTTATTCAGCTGCATATGGAGTCGTTAACTATGCATATAAAATGTCTGATATTGACTTTTTAGTAATTAACGCAATATACGGCAAGGATGCACTTGGTCAAGAAGAAGTGACTGTTCAAGAAAAAACAAAAACTTCGAAAAGAACAGCTACTGTTAATGAAAGTAAAAGAAAAGAAGAATATAATAGACGTGAGTTACTGAAACGAGAAAAATCCTCGCAAAGTAAAACGAAAAATAATACGCAAAATAAAGATAAAGGCTTTAAGAACTTCTTCAAAAAGTTCTTTGATTAAAGGTGGTTAATTAGATGGATTTTACGTTCGATTCTGACGACAATAAAAATGCTGTCATCAAAGTTATTGGTGTCGGCGGTGCTGGTGGTAATGCTGTTAATCGAATGATCGATGATGGCGTACAAGGAGTATCTTTTGTAGCTGCTAACACAGATGTACAAGCATTAAATAGTAATAAAGCTGAAAATAAAATTCAGCTGGGGCCAAAGTTGACAAGAGGACTTGGAGCTGGCTCTCATCCCGAGGTAGGTCAAAAAGCTGCTGAAGAAAGTGAGCAGACAATTGAAGATGCGCTAAAAGGTGCAGATATGATTTTCATTACCGCTGGCATGGGTGGCGGTACAGGAACTGGTGCTGCGCCAATTGTAGCCAAAATTGCACGAGAAACTGGTGCATTAACAGTTGGCGTTGTTACTCGTCCTTTTACATTTGAAGGACCCAAAAGGTCTAAAAATGCAGCTGAAGGCATTTCTCAGTTAAAACAGTATGTTGATACGCTTGTTATCATTGCTAATAACCGGTTGCTGGAAATGGTCGATAAAAAGACTCCTATGATGGATGCCTTTAAAGAAGCAGATAATGTTTTAAAACAGGGTGTTCAAGGTATTTCTGATTTAATCACTTCAACCGACTATGTTAACTTGGATTTTGCTGATGTTAAAACTGTTATGGCAAACCAAGGTGCTGCTTTAATGGGAATTGGTCGTGCAAGTGGGGAGAACCGAACTGTTGAAGCAACTAAACTCGCAATTTCTTCACCATTGCTTGAGGTTTCAATTGATGGCGCTAAGCAGGTTCTCCTGAATATCACCGGTGGACCTGATTTGACTTTATTTGAAGCACAAGATGCTTCTGAAATTGTTTCAAAGGCTGCAGGTGATGATGTTAATATCATTTTTGGTACGTCCATTAATCCTAATTTAGGAGATGAGGTTGTTGTCACTGTTATAGCTACAGGAATAAATTCACAAGCAGAAGAGGAAGCATCTAAACAGCTTCCTGGTCACAGTCACCAGATAAAGTCACAACCTAGTCAAACCAATTCCTCTGGGCAAAATACAAATTCGGTTGAGAGACCTGTTGAGCCCAGACCTTCAACTGATGATGGCTCGCAAACTGTTCAGACTGCTCCAAAACATAAACCTATGGTCGATCCAACAAGTGTTTGGGGGCTGGATAATGATAACGAAGGAAATCGTCGCTCGACTCCTTCTGCTTCAAATCAAGAGCAAAGATCAAGTTCATTTGATGACGACGATCAAAGTAGTATTTCACAAATTGAAACCAACGCTTTTGATGACGATGATACTGATGATATACCATTTTTCAGGCATCGTGGTGAAAACTAATGGGAGGCAAGAGAGATGGCTTTTAGTAAAATAGGTAAGTTTTTCGGTGTTGCAAACGATGACGATGAAATGCTGGATGACGAATATTCAGAAGACCAGCAATTAAATAATGAGGACAATTATTCTGCTGGTGCAGTTGATCGTGACAATGTAGTTTCGATAAAGTCCGGCATGAATGCGGCTAAGAGCAAAATTGTTCTTTATGAGCCACGTGTTTATTCTGATGCCAAGGATGTTGCACAAAACTTGTTGAATAACAAAGCAGTGATTATTAATTTTAGCAGGATGGAAGATGCCTCTGCTAGGAGAGTTGTCGATTTTATAACTGGGACAGTTTATGCCCTGAATGGTGAAATTCAACGCATCGGGGATAAGATATTTCTGGCAACACCTCCTAAATTCGTTACTAATGGCAAAATTAGTGACTTAGTTGATAAGAAAGATACTTTAAGTTAATGGCAGCAAATATCATATATTACGGTATTAGCATTCTTGATTATATAATATGGATCTACAGCATTATTATGGTAATTGATGCAATTTTAAGTTGGGTTCCCTTTTTACGTGATTCAAGTCTGGGTCGCATTACTAATCTGTTAATTGATCCTTATTTGAACCTTTTCCGTAAGGGACCGATTCTAAGACTATCTAATGCCACTGGGTTGGATATTTCATTTTTAATTGGCTTACTATTACTTTATTTTGTGCAAAATTATGTCTTAAGATGGGTGGCAAACATTTTATTTCGATTGTTTGTTTAATTTTTATAAAAAGCTGATAAATTTTATGATTTGTCAGCCTTTTATTTTTTCTTGAATTATGCAAATAGTTTTCTTTGTTAAATGAATGTCTTTTAAAGTTCATGCTATAATGATTTTAGAAAAGACCAAAGTGTCTTTTACCTTCATTAACAGGGGGCATTGTGTGAACACAAAAAACATAGCAAAACGAAGTGCTTATGCCAAGAATGTTTTGTTTAAAGGTGATTTATCTGACCAGAAAATAGTAGATAAGATGAACGGACTCATAAATAACGCTCTTGACAAGCATGAAGAAGTTTTAACAGATTTTTTGAATCCTGGAGAAAGAGATGTTCTTAAAAAAATAGCTGGCACTGAAGTTTGTTTGCAGAGCTATGGTGGGTATTTAAATGCTGAAAAGAAAAGAGTTTTTATAACTGAAGACTGGGATACTATTGCACCTCTTGCATATCGGGTTACAGTTTTTAATATTGAATATCCTCAGAAATTTACTTGTTTGTCACATAGTGCAATATTAGGAAGCCTAGCTAATGCAGGCATAGAAACATCAACATTTGGTGACATTATTACCGATGGCAATGGTAAGTGGCAATTTTTTGCTAAGAGCGAACTAAAAGATTTTTTTCAACATGAAATCTCCTATATAGGAAGGACAAAGGTTAGAATAAGACCTAGTCTAAATCAGAAAGTAATAGCAGTTGATGATGAAAGTGAACTGTTAACTGCAATTGTTTCTTCACTAAGGTTGGATGCAGTTTTAGCTTCAATCACAAATGATAGCAGACAGAAAATAAAAACATATATATCAGATAATTTAGTTAAATTAAATTGGCATAGTGTCAAAGATTTTAATATAATGGTTAATGAAAATGATGTCTTAAGTCTAAGACATTTTGGCAGATGTGAAATTAAGGTTATATCAACGACACGAAAAGGCAAGTATAAGGTGGTGTATAAGCTATGGCAGACGAGAAAAAGGAATCGCAGAAATTGACTCCGCTTGAAATTCATAATAAAGAATTCAAAAAGAGAGGTTTAAGTGGCTATGATAGGCGCGAAGTAGACAGTTTTCTTGACCAAATAATCAATGATTATGGTGATGCGTTAAATCAAACGGTTGACTTGAAGAATGAAATTGTGCATTTGCAAGAACAGGTTTCAGATTTACAAAAACAAGTTAAACAGTACAAGCAGAATGAAGATGCTACGAAAGAAGCTGTAGGTAACGCTAAAATTCAAGCAGAAAGAATTATCAATGATGCTACAGTTCAAGCTAATAATACTACTGAACAAGCAAAAATTGATACTGATTATCAACGTCAACAACTTGAAACTATTAAATCAGACTATGAACGTGTGAAAAAGGAAGCTTCAGGTTATCGCTCTTATATTCAAGATCTTTTACAAAAAGCAATTGATAATCTCAACGATGAAAATTGGCAAAAAGCACTCGATAAATATTTCGATACTGAACGATTTTATCCCCCAGATGGTGCTGAACCAATAATGTTAACTGATGAAGACGAAGATGTCGATGAAGACGATGATGATGAAGATATCGACGAAGACGAAGAAGTAGAGGTTGACAATGGCATTGATGATGAAGTAAACTTTGAACAAGACACTGAAGAAGATAATAATAGTCCTAAACCAATGACTGGTGACAGTCCTAGTGTTGAAACTGTTAATAACGAAGATACTAGTTCTAATAATGGCTCTGGTACTACTGTTATTTTCCCAGATGACTATAAAAATCATTAATAACAAACTGACAGTAAAACTTGAGAGCAATTCAGCGAATTAGCGATGGTGTGAGACTAATATAAGAGCTTAATGGTTGATCAGCTGTTAGTATTAGTTTGTTACGTTAGTTGCACGATACGCAATCGTTAAGTGGAGTTTAGCAACTCAATTTAGGTGGTACCACGATATTAACCTCGCCCTAATTATAGGACGAGGTTTTTTGATAGGAAGGATTAAAAAATGAGAGTGAAAGATACGCTTAATTTAGGTAAAACTAAATTTAAGATGCGGGGCAATTTGCCAGTACGTGAAGCACAATGGCAAAAAGAATGGGAAGAAAATAAATTATATGAACAGAGATTAAAATTAAACAAAGGCAAGCCAAGATTCGACTTGCATGATGGTCCTCCCTTTGCAAATGGTAATATTCATATTGGTCATGCGATGAATAAAGTATCTAAGGACATAATCGTTCGCTTCAAAAACATGAACGGTTATTATGCTCCTTATGTTCCGGGTTGGGATACTCATGGTTTGCCAATTGAACAGCAATTGACCAAACAGGGAGTTGACCGTAAGAAAATGAATCTTGCGGATTACCGTCAGCTTTGTCAAGATTTTGCTAGTAAAGAAATCAAAAAGCAAATGACTGACTTTAAGCGTTTGGGAGTAATGGGAGACTGGGACCACCCATATATTACTTATCAACCTGAATATGAAGCTGAAGAAATTCGTGTCTTTGGTAAAATGTATGAAAAAGGTTATATCTATAAAGGCAAAAAACCTGTTTATTGGTCCCCTTCAAGTGAGTCAACGTTAGCTGAAGCTGAAGTTGAATATCATGATATTAAATCACCTTCAATTTATGTTTCATTTCCAGTAAAAGATGGTAAGGGAGTTCTAGATCCAGCAAATACATACTTCTTAATTTGGACAACTACACCGTGGACTATACCCACTAATCAGGGTATTACAGTAAATCCAGGGTTTGATTACTCTGTAGCTCAGGTCGGTGATAAGCGCTATGTTGTTGGAACTGATCGTTTAGAGGCTGTTGCTCAAGAATTAGGTTGGGAAGATTATCAAGTCGTTCAACATCTTAAGGGTACTGAAATGGACCATATGGTTGCCAAGCATCCTTTATATGACCGTGATTCTTTGCTTATGAATGCCATGCATGTTACTGCTAGTGATGGTACCGGCTTAGTTCACACAGCTTCCGGCTTTGGTGAAGATGACTATAATGTCGCTCAAAAATATGGTCTACCGGTATATAGTCCTATGGATGACAAAGGTTGCTTTACTGCAGATATTAACGATCCCGATTTAGCAGGTTTGTTTTATGATGATGCCAATAAAGTCGTCAGCGAAAAATTGAAGAAATCCGGCAATTTGCTTAAGCTTAGCTTCTTTACACACTCTTATCCTCATGACTGGCGTACAAAGAAACCCGTAATTTATCGGGCTACTACACAATGGTTTGCTTCAGTTGAAAAGTTCCGCCAACAGATTCTTGATCAAATTGATCAGGTTAAATTCACGCCATCTTGGGGTCAATTACGCCTGCACAATATGATTAAGGATCGTGGTGACTGGGTAATTTCTAGACAGCGTGCTTGGGGTGTTCCACTGCCAATCTTTTACGCAGAAGATGGTACTGCGATTGTCACACCAGAAACTATTGAGCATATTGCTCAGATTTTTGCCAAAGAAGGATCAAATGCTTGGTATAGAAGAACTGCTAAGGAATTGTTACCAGAAGGCTTTACCTCTGAGCATTCACCAAATGGCAAATTTACTAAAGAAAACGATATTTTAGACGTTTGGTTCGACTCCGGGTCTTCTCATCAAGCTGTCATGGCCAAAAGATCAGACTTGAATTTCCCATGTGATCTCTACCTTGAAGGTAGTGACCAGTACCGTGGCTGGTTCAATTCAAGTCTGATTACTTCAGTAGCTGCTACGGGCAAGGCACCTTATCGCGGTATTTTGTCACAAGGCTTTGTTTTGGATGAAAAAGGACATAAAATGTCTAAATCATTAGGTAACGTAATTTCACCAAATGATGTCATCAAACAAATGGGAGCAGAAATAATTCGTTTATGGGTCGCTTCTGTAGACACTACTTCTGATGTTGCTGTTTCGCAAAATATTTTACGCCAAACTTCAGAGAGTTACCGCAAAATAAGGAATACTTTCCGTTATATGCTGGCTAATACTTCTGATTTTGATCCGCAAACAAACAGGGTTGCTTATGAAGATTTAAACTCCATTGACCAGTATATGGAAGTTAAACTCAATGATTTGGTTAAAACTTGTCTTGACAGTTATGAACGTTATGATTTTAATAATGTTTATAAAAAGTTATTTGCCTTTATTTCTAATGATCTATCAGCGTTTTATCTTGACTTTGCCAAAGATGTTCTTTACATTGAGAGCAAAAATAGTCATGCCAGAAGATCAATGCAAACAGTGATTTATGATGCAACAGTTAAATTAGCTAAAGTTTTGACACCAATCTTGCCACATACTATGGAAGAAGTTTGGTCTTTCTTAAAGGAAAAGGAAGATTATGTCCAACTTGCTGAAATGCCTGAAATTGAGCATTATGCAAATCATGATGAACTCCTTGATAACTGGAAGAAATTTATGAATTTCCGCGATGATGTTTTGAAAGTCTTGGAAGAAGCGCGCGATCAAAAGTTAATCGGTAAATCTTTTGAAGCAGCAGTTACAGTTTACCCAACTGATGAGATGAAAGCAGTTTTAACCAAACTTGATGCAAACTTTAGACAAATTTTAATAGTTTCTAAATTAACTATTGCTGACGGTGAAGCACCTGCAAATGCTGAAAAATTACCAAATGGTGCATTTGTGGTTGAACATGCTGAAGGTGAAGTTTGTCCTCGGTGCCGTATGATCAGAACTGATATTGGAGCTGACAAAGAAGTTCCAATGCTTTGCGGTAGATGTGCTAAAATTGTTAAAGAAGATTATCCAGAAGCAGTGCAAGAAGGTTTAGAAGAATAATGCGTTACGGTAAGGTAAAGCAGTTTGATCAAAACAGTAGTTTTGGTTTTATCACTGACGATGAGAATCAAAAATCTTACTTTGTATTTTATACAGCTATCAAAGAAGAAGGTTATCGTCGCTTGCAAGTTGGTCAAAAAGTTAAATACCAACTTGCTCAAGGTAAAAATGGCTTACAATGTGTCAACGTATATTTAGCTGATTAGCAGGAAAGTGAATAATGGATTTAACAGAAACTGAAATCTCTTCAAAACAAATTTTTACGGGTCGTATTGTCGATCTTGCCGTAAGAACGATCAAATTGCCTAATGGGGAAACTGCCTCGCGGGAAATAGTTAAGCATCAACCTGCTTCAGCTGCTATTGCAGTAAATGATAAACAGGAAATGCTGCTAGTCGAACAATGGCGTGAACCGATCAAAGAATTAACTTTAGAAATTCCAGCAGGTTTAATAGATGAAACTGATGCTAGTCCACTGGATGCAATGAAAAGAGAGTTAAATGAAGAGGGCGGCTATCGTGCTGAATACTGGGAAAAAATAACTGAATTTTATTCATCTCCCGGTTTTACCAATGAAAAGCTCTATTTATTCTATTGCGACACATTAACTAAATTGACTGATAAAAGGGAGCTTGATCCCGATGAATTTTTAACAAGTCATTGGTATAGTTTGGCAGAGTTGAAAAGACTTTCGGCACAAGGTAAAATCGTTGATGCCAAGACATTATATGCTATGAGTGTCTGGGAAAACATGCTACTTACGGGTGCTGACTCAAAGGATTAAAATGACTGAAAAACGATCTGATTACCGAAAAAAATTAAAACATAAAAAAAGTAAAAACTTTTTAAATACAATTAAATCCGCTTTTGACGATAGTGATGATGAGGTTGATGTTAACCCTGATTTTACCCGTGATGATGAAGTTGTAGAGTCAAATGATTTTGCAAACGAAAGGATAAAAAAACAGAAGCAGACACCAAGAAAGGAAGAGAGCAAATCTCAGTCTCAGTTAACCACGAGTCAAGAAAAAGCATTAAAGCTGAAAGGTAAACTTAATCGTGCAATTTTGCTTGTTGCTGTTTTAATTATTTTGGTATTATTAGCGTTATTTCACTTATAAAATAAAAACGAGGGTAGAAATGAAGATAGCAATTATTGTCCCAATGGAAATTGAGGCTGAATATTATCATAAGTATTTTCACTCTGGTCGCAAAGAAATGTTCGGATCTACTACATTCGAGCATTTTTGCGTTAACCACAATGATTTATACATTGGTTTAAGCGGAATTGGCAAAGTACGAGCTGCTATGAATTTAGCCAGTTTACTAAGCAATGTTGATATTGATTTGATTTTCATGACAGGTACAGCAGGATCTTTGCAAGAAGAAGTTCATAAAGAAGATCTGATTTTAGCTGATTCATTTGCATATCATGATGCTCACAATATATTAGCAGGTGACTATGTTGAAGGACAAATACCTGGAGAACCAGCTAAATTTGAATTAAATTCTTCTGCAAGAAAGCAATTTGCACAGTTTTTGCAAGAAAACAATGTTGAATTTAAAGAGGGTTTAATTGTTACCGGTGATTCCTTTATTGGCTCGCAGAAGCAAAAAGATGAAATTAAGCAAAACTTTGCTCATGCTTTGGGTGTTGAAATGGAAGGAGCCGCTTTTGCTCAGGTAGCTTATCATTTTAAAAAACCTCTGATAGCTTTACGGGCTATTTCTGACAATGGTAATCAAGATGCAAACGGTGACTTTGATCATTTTGCCCAAAAGGTAGGAGCAAAAGCTGCTAAAATTATTTGTACTTACATAGAGAAGATGAATTAATAAATGACAGAAATTTATCTGGATAATGCAGCTACAACACCAATGTCGCCCAAGGTAATTGACGTCATAACTGAGGAAATGAAAAACAATTTTGGTAATGCCTCAAGTACCTATGAACTGGGACGCAAAGCTCGCCACGTGATTGATCAGGCAAGGCAAAAAGCTGCCAAGGCAATTAACGCCAAGGAAAATGAAATAATTTTTACATCCGGTGGTTCAGAAAGTAATAACACTGCTATTTTTGGAACTGCTCAGAGTCGCCAAAATATTGGTAAGCGCATAATCACTACTAAGGTTGAGCATCCATCTGTTTTAAAGCCAATGCAACGTTTAGAAAGTGAAGGTTATGAAGTCATTTACCTTGATGTTGATGAAAATGGTCGTATTTCATTAGCTGATTTGGAAGATGCACTTACTCCTCAAACTATTTTGGTTTCAATTATGGCTGTCAACAATGAAATGGGTACAATCAACCCTTTGGCAGAAATTGGAGCTATTGTAAAGCCAAGCAATGCTTATTTTCATGTTGACGCAGTCCAAGGCTTAGGTAACATTAACTTAGACGTAGAGAAAATGAATATTGACTTATTGTCAACTTCTGCTCATAAAATCAACGGTCCCAAATTTCTTGGCTTTTTATATGAAAAAAATTCGCTCAATTTGCCACCTCTTGTTTATGGTGGTGAACAGGAAACCAAGCGTAGAGCTGGCACTGAGAATGTTCCCGGAATTGCCGGCTTTGGTGAAGCTATTAGTGAAATTGCTGCTATAGATAAAAAAAGTTTGCAAACTAAATATCAGAACTTGCAAAATATTATTTTGAATGAACTTAGTCAAGCTAAAATTGAATATCAGGTTAATGGTGGAACTCAAAAGTTTGATTCTCATCACGTGTTGAACCTGCATTTTAATAGTGTTTCAACGACTGTTTTGCAGACAAATTTGGATTTAGCTGGTTTTGCGGTTTCTGGAGGCTCTGCATGTACTGCAGGTTCAATTGAGCCATCCCATGTTTTAGTGGCTTGCTTTGGTAAAAAATCGCCAAGAATTAATGAATCTATTCGTATTTCTTTTGGACGCTACACTACTGAAGAAGAAGTGCAAGCCTTTGCCAAAGAATTAGCTAAAATTGTCAGTAAAATCCAAAATAAATAAAATAATTGCTTTTTTAGTTAAATATGCTTATTATTAGTAAGTGAGGTAAAATTATGGCAAATACAGTTATTATTAATGGTGATAAACGCAAATATACCCTTAGTCCAAATCTTAAGTTATATGCATTAATTGATGCTGGTTTTGTTAAAACCGTTAAGGGTAATTTTAATTATGAGCATCCACTTTATAATGATTCGCCGTATAATGCGCCAACTAAATTGAAGATGACCATAAATAAAGAAATGACTCATCTGACCATGGTAGTCACTGACAAAAATGGTTTGCAAAAGGTTAACATCTTTAAGAATGAGAAATTAGCTCCCACTGTTGAACTTTTAGATTATATATTGAAAGATTTAGAAGAGCGCAATATTATTGTTGCTGTGAAGGATTGATTAATTTGGTAAAGAAAAAAACCAGAGTTGTTGTTGGTATGAGTGGCGGAGTAGACTCTTCCGTTTCAGCACTTCTTTTAAAAGAGCAAGGATACGATGTAATTGGTGTCTTTATGAAAAATTGGGATGACACTGATGATTCCGGTGTCTGCACGGCTACTGACGATTACGAAGATGTAAAACGGGTAGCTGATCAAATCGGAATTCCTTATTATTCAATCAATTTTGAAAAAGAATATTGGCATCGCGTTTTTGAATATTTTTTAAACGAATATAAAAAAGGTCGCACGCCAAACCCCGATGTAATGTGCAACAGTCAGATTAAGTTCAAATCATTTTTAGAGTTTGCACTTAATCTTGATGCGGATTATATTGCAATGGGTCATTATGCAAAAACCATCACTGATAAAAATGGTATCACTCATATGATGCGTCCTAAAGATGGCAATAAGGATCAAACGTACTTTTTAAGTCAGCTAAACCAAAATCAGATAAGTCGCGTTATTTTTCCGTTAGCTAATTTAACCAAGCCACAAGTGCGCAAAATTGCGCTTAAAAATAACTTGGCTACTGCCAAAAAGAAAGATTCTACCGGTATTTGTTTTATTGGTGAAAGAAATTTTCGTAAATTTTTGAGTGAATTTTTGCCTGCCCAGTCTGGAGACATGGTCACGCCAGATGGGAAAGTAGTCGGTCATCATGCAGGTTTAATGTACTATACAATTGGTCAAAGATCTGGATTAGGACTTGGTTCAACAAAAGAATCAACTGCCCCGTGGTTTGTGGTCGGTAAGAATTTACAGAAAAATCAGCTAATAGTTCAGCAAGGTTATGATAGCAAATTGCTTTATGCCACTGAATTGGAGGCTAGTGATATGTCCTTCTTTACCGGCCAGCCCGATCACGATTTTAAGATTCATTGCAGCGCCAAGTTTCGTTATCGTCAGCCTGATGTTGGCGTGACAGTATCCTATGATGCTGCAAAAAATAAGGCGAAAGTTTACTTTGATGAGCCAGCACGTGCTGTTACCCCTGGGCAAGCTCTTGTTCTTTATCAGGGTGAGGAGTGTCTAGGCGGCGGCAACATTGATTGTGCCTATCAAAATGATCGTCAACTTCAATTAGTTTAATGAAAACTTGAAAGGAAAATGTTTTTGTGCATTTTCTTTTTTTATTTGTCTTCGTTTTTTCTTTTAAACTATTAAATGATAAACTAGAAAATAACAGTTACAGAAAAGAGTAATTAATGAATGCAGATTTATTTTGTCAGACATGGTAAAACAGAGTGGAATTTACAGAAACGCTTTCAAGGAGCTCACGGTGATTCGCCGCTTTTAAAGCAAAGCTTAACTGATATTCAAAAATTAAGCAGTTTTTTAGGTAATACTAAATTTGCTGGCATTTATTCAAGTCCACTAAAAAGGGCCAGGACGACGGCAGAAAGACTCGCTAAAGAAATGGGTTATCCATTTTCCATCAAGATAGATGAACGTTTGCGAGAATTTGATTTGGGGAAAATGGAAGGTCTTACTTTTACTGAAGCGAAAGCCAGATATCCTGAGCAAGTAACTGACATTTGGGATAAACCTGATAAATACGATGGCCACAGCATCGGAGGTGAAAATTATCCTGAGGTAATTGCACGTGGAAAAAACTTTGGTCGAGACGTTGGCTTACAATTTAAACCAGACGATAAAGTTTTAGTAGTGAGCCATGGAGCAGCTCTGGGAGCGATTATGGGAGGATTATTAGGTTATACCTTACCGGATATCCGCCACAATGGAGGTTTAAGCAATACCAGCCTTACTATTTTGGAAACAAAAGATAAAGGCAAGACATTTAAAGCTTTAATGTGGAATGAGACGAAATTTTTGGATAGGAAAATGGAAGACTCGGATTCATTATGATAAAGAAAAGGAAAAAGACTGCTAAAACGAGTGCAGTCAACAAAAAGGTACACGAATTAATAACAAAAATTGATGGACAGCCACATAATAGTGAAAACTATTTAGAATTAGCAACCTATTTAATAGAGCAGGGTAGCAGTGACCAAGCCACCGAACTATTAGAAAAAGCAAAAAAGCTAGTTGCTCATCCGCAGGATTTAGATTATGATCTGGCAGTTTGTTATTATTTACAGGGTAAATTTGATACAGCATTAAATATACTGAATCAAATTCCTAATGATGATTTAGTTTTATACCAAAAAGCACTTGTTTTTTACAAAATTGGTCAAAGTCAAAAAGCATTGGCATACGCTCTAACAATTAAGAATTTTGATGCTAAAGTCTTGGAATTAATAGGGGATATTTGGCTAAGCCTTGGTAAAACCGAAGAAGCTGAGTCAACTTATAAAAAAATAGCTACTGAAAAAAGGTCAGCCAAAATCAATTTCATGCTGGGTATCACAATTTTAACTAGAAGTCGTCAAGAGGCTGAAAAATATCTGGCAAAGTCAAAAAAACAAGATCCTAAAATTTTTGCACAAGAACAAAAAAAATATTCTTCGTTACTAAAATTAGTGAATGATGCGAGAAAGAAAAATGACTGAATTTACTGGGAAAATCAACCGAATAGTTTTTGAAAACGATCAAGACCTTTATAAAATACTTGATGTTGCCATAATCGGAAAGTTAGAAAAATATGATCGTGAAGATATTAAAGTGACCGGCAGTTTTGGTGACGTCCAAGTTGGTGCAACTTATACTTTTTCAGGAAGGTTAATTGTGCATAATAAATTTGGCCTGCAATTTCGCTGCAATAATTATAAATTGGCTTTACCTCATGAAAAGGGGAGTCTAATTAATTTTTTAAGTTCCAGTAAGTTTCCCGGGATTGGCAAAAAAGCAGCTGATAGCATAATTTCAGATTTGGGAATGGATGCGCTAACAGTATTAAAGGAAAAGCCTGAAAAGGTTGGAACTTTGTCTATTTCGAAAAAGCAAAAAGAAAGTTTGTTAAACGGTGTCAGTTCAATGGATTCGTATTCTGAAACTGTCTTAAAGCTGGCTCAATTTGGCTTGAATAAAAAAGTAGCAAGCAGACTGTATCAACTTTATCATGGCGAAACTTTAGCTAAACTTGAAGAGGATCCGTATGCTTCTATTGCTGTAGTTACAGGTTATGCTTTTAAGAGTGCTGATCGAATTGGCAGTAAATTAGGAATTAGTTCAGATGATCCCAAAAGAGTTAATGGTGCTGTTTTTCAAATTTTACTTGATGAAGTTGCTAAAGAAGGCAATACATACGTTAAACTTGAGCAGCTGCTGCAAGAGGCAGGTAAACTACTTCAAATTAATGAGTATGACACCATAGCAACTTGTGTTAATAATCTCCAACATCAAGGTAAAGTTGTAGTAATGGGAGAAAACGCTGCATTACAGGAAATTTATGAAACTGAAACTGATATTGCCAACGCAATGAAAAATCTAGTTGAAAAAAAGCAAAAGAGTTCAAGTTACGGTGAAAAAGATTTAAACCTTGCAATAGCTAACGCTGAAACTAAGCTGAAAATTCACTATGATAATACTCAAAAGGCAGCGATTAAAAACGCACTAACTAATCCAATTTCAATTTTAACTGGTGGTCCAGGAACTGGTAAAACTACTATCATAAACGGTATTTTATTAGCATTGAAAGAGCTGGCAGAAATACCATCATCGTCTCTTTATAGCACAGACCCGCCATTTTTACTTGCTGCACCCACTGGTCGTGCAGCCAAGAGAATGGAAGAAATTACTGGGATTACAGCTAAAACTATCCATCGTTTGCTAGGTTTAGGGATTGGTGAAAATGATGCAACTGATCTGAATGAATTAAATGGTGAAATTTTAATTATTGATGAAATGTCGATGGTAGATATGTTTTTGTTTAGGCAACTGGTTTCCAGCATTAACGAAACTAAGCACATTGTTTTTGTTGGTGATAAGGATCAACTGCCATCAGTTGGTGCAGGAAACGTTTTTGCTGATTTAATCAAATCACAGGCCTTCCCTACTACCGTTCTTAAGCAAATTCACCGTCAAGGAGATGATTCCAGCATTATTACGTTGGCTCATGACATTAATGAAGGAAAGAATCCCCAGGAATTATTTAAAAAGACCAAAAACTACTCATTTATTTCATGTCCACCGCATGAAGTCTCGCATGTTGTTAGTCAAATAGTTCAGCGAGCTTTAGCAAAGGGTTTTGATCCTGATGATGTTCAGGTACTAGGAGCAATGTACCAAGGTGATGGCGGGGTTAACAATTTGAATAATGTTATTCAAGAAATTATTAATCCTTCAAAGCAAAACAGTAAAACACTGGAAGTACACGATGAAATTTTTCGCATTGGTGACCGCATTTTGCAATTACAAAATAATCCGGAAAAAGACATTTATAATGGCCAAATCGGTAAAATCCTCGCAATTGATAATGATAATTCTCAAAAATGCATGGTGGCTGATTTTGATGACAGAGAAATAACCTTTAGTAAAAAAGATCTGTTTGATTTAACCAGAGCATACGCAATTACCATTCACAAAGCTCAAGGCTCTGAATTCCCGTTAGTTATTTTGAGTTTGACTATGCAAAACTATGTCATGCTTAAACGTAACTTATTGTACACTGCTGTTACTCGTGCAGAGAAAAATTTGGTTTTAATTGGCGATCCCCGCGCTTATGAATTGGCTTTTAATACTTCTGGTAATGACCGTCAGACAGGATTAACTGTTAAACTGCAAAAAATATTAAATGTGCAAGGTAAATCTGTTCAAGAAAAAGATTCAGGTAAAAATAAAAATGAACAAGAAGAAGCAAATTCTGATGTGTTTGAAAATCTAACTCAGGATCATATATTAACACCGGAGTTGATTTATTCGGGTCGAATTGATCCTATGATTGGGATGCAAAACACTAAATTAGAAGCAAGAACAAAATGAGGGACTTTTTAAAACGATGACAAAGATAAAAAAAGAAGGTTTTATAAACTTACGAAAAGAACTTGCGGAATGGGTTGCCACTAACACTCATATTTTAAATTTTGGTCCAGACACATTTGAAATTGAAACTATTTTTAAAGATTCATTTGGCGAATCGGTGTATTGCTTTGTCGAGAAAATTGAGTTTGATAAATATAACGTTACAGATGATGGTCGTATACTTTTTAAGTTAGATCCCAGCGCAAGTGACGAAGAATTGATAGCTGCCAGCGAGGATTTAATCATAGCCAGTGGCTTTTCTTTTAATGTTGAAAATGGAGTGATCAGCTGTGAATGTAATGAACAAACTTTGGCTGAAAACATTATGCAATTAGGACAATTAGAAGTAAACGTTTCATATCTTAATTAAAAAGCTATCACTAAATACTATTTTTTATTGCTAATTTTAAAAAATAATGATTAAATTATTGGTATCATTTTAAGCAAAAGGAAGAAAAACCTATGGCAATTATTTTTGATAAGGTAAAGAAAAACTACGGTAAGAAGCCTGTATTTTATAACCTAAATTTTAAAATTCCTTTAGAACCAACAGTAATTGGTTTGGTCGGACCTAACGGTGTAGGCAAATCAACCATGTTAAGGTTGCTTGCGGGGGTATTGGAACCAACCGAAGGATTGATCAAAAATGACCAGGCTAACGAACCATATGTTAAGTGGTCCAGTTTGCATACCACTTTCGTTGCTTCAGGTGAAAGAGGCCTCATGTACAGACTAAATACTATTGAAAACGGGATGTATTTTTCTTCGCTTAAAGGAATTAATATTAAAAAAACAGAAAACAATATTCGAAAAATGGCTGAGGACTTCAATTTTTCAAGTGAACTTAATACTTACTTTCAAAATTTGTCTACTGGCTTGAAGAAAAAGGCTGCTATCTTAGTGGGAGCTGCAATGGAAACAGAAGTTTTACTCTTGGACGAGCCCTCAAACGGACTTGACATAGCGGCTCAAGAAGATTTAGCATCATTTATCCTGGATTTAAAAAATAAATACGGGAATACTATATTCATTTCATCGCATGACACTCAAATGCTTTCTGGAGTTGTTGATCATTATCTTTTTTTAAGGGATGGCCAAATAGAGAAAAATGTTGAACATAAAATGGCTGAAAATGACCTAATTTCTGAATACCATGAAATTTATAAGTAAAGGTAGGAAGCAAAATGAAAAAAGTTAAAGAGCTATTTAATATTTTCTGGGTACAATTATATTTACAGCTAAAACTGCAAGCTCGCTATGTTAATTCAACTGTTAGTTCACTAGTTTTATATGCTGGCGCTTTCTTGATTGTTGTCTTTTTCACTAATCCTGCACAACTGGGTCAGGCGTATGGTACAAAACATGGAGTCTTATTTACTATTATTGGTTTCTTGTTTTGGAGTATTGGTATCTCTTCATTAGGTGAATGTAGTAATGCGGTAGAGACTGATGAGCAAACCGGTCTGCTCGAAAGTGAGACTCAGTCTATCTTTCCCTTGTGGGTTCTATACTTTATTCAAACGTTGGCAGAAAATTTGTTTGTCTGGACCTATCTTTTAATCATAGGCTTTGTAGCCTCATTTTTTTCAATATTCACAGTAGTTGAACTATTAAAGGCTTTATTGTTAACCTTTGTCTTTTCCTTAATTTCCAATTTAGGAATGTTTGGTATCGGAATGATTTTTGCTTCTGGTTCTATTAGATTTAAAAGAATGGGCCAGTGGGCTACTATATTGCAGGCTTTATTGCTCATGTTGTCTAATGTTTATTTACCAGTATATAATGCTTTTCAGGAGGTCATTCCCTATGTCGGTGGCATCGAAATAGTGCGGCAAATATTTTTGGGCCATGGCGTTTCATTGTCAAAGCTGATAATATTGATAGTAGTAAATGTTGTTTGGTTCTTAGCTGGTATTTTAATTTTCAATTATTGCATTAAGAAAGAGCGCAAAAACGGCTCGTTTGATGCTTTTTAATTTTAAAATAGATTTTGATGAAAGTGCAATTTTTATTGGATTTAGTTAAATTATTTAAACAACATAATATATCTTTTTCTCTAATATTAAATGAAGAAGATGATTTGATAACTACTCACGAATTGCGAGTTCTAATTGAACATTTAGACTTTTTTGAACAGTTATTTAGAAATTATCATTTAATATCTATTAAAACTAATGATGATTTTTTGATGTTTATGTTGAGTAAAAAATTAATTGCAATGGGGGAATATTTGCATGTCGTTAAATCATCAGATAGTAGAGATAAAATTTCAAAATTAATTAAAGAAATAAAGAGGTTAAATTTAAAACAGTACATAGGTCAATCGGTAAAGTATATCAATAAAAATTTTGAAAATCTTCTAAGCAAAAATAAGGAAAATCTTTTTGAAGAGAAAAAAGTTGTATTAGATTCAATTAAAAAAAATCAAAATTCAATTAGTGATGAAGTATTTAGATTTTTATGCAAAAATTATTCAGATTATTTGATTTATGAATTTGATTCTTTTAAGAAGCATTTTAAAAAGAAACCTGATCAATTTGAACTTTTATTTAATAAAGTTCCGTATTTAGAATTAGGAGGCTATAGATTAAATTTAATTCTTAATATTTTTCTTAAAATGAAAGATAATAAAGAACTAAAAAAAATTGTAAATGAATCGATTGACAGTATTTATAATTCTTTAATTCAAAAACTTAGATTTGACAGAAATAACGTTTCTATAAATTTTTTAATGAGAAAATTAGATATTGTTAATGCTTTATCTTTGTATTTTAAAAAAACTAAAGACAAACGTTATAATAAATTAAAAGAATTTCCAAATCTGTTACAAAAAGAGATTAACAAAGACATAGAAAAAAACGGAGTTGAATTCAAAACTGATATACCTTTATCGGATATTTTAGAACGTTTTAATAAATCAATTCCTAAAAGTCTTAGATTAATTTTTTTAACACATAAACTTAGTCATGATGGTTGTTTCCACAGTAATTTTGATTTAGAGCCAGAAAATGAAAAAAAGAGCTTTTTGGACATCATTCATACTAATGTAGCTACGGATAAATATTATACTTTTTCAAGACAACAAAATTTAAATATTATTATTACTTTAGGTGGAGGATTATTATTTTGCTTTGTTAAAGATTATAATATATTCAAAGAGTTAAAAACAGATATTGAAAAGGTATTTAAATATATCGATTCGGAAAATGAAATTGAAAAAGATGTTTTTGAGAAGGGTTCATTGTTAATCGCTGCTTTAAAAAATATTTTACCAGTGATAAAAACTGAGGAAGATAATAAAAGTTTTATTGTAATGTCTCAATGTTATAATATTGAGATGTTGTGTTGTTCATTAATAGAAAAATTATTAAGACTAGTTTATATAGATCACAATCAAAGTGTGATCTATATACCTGAAGATAAAACTACTTTAGGAATTCTATTGGAAACGAATAACTCTTCTAATTTTTCTTGTTTTGGGAAAAATCACCTTAAAAGCTTAGCTTTTTTTCTATTGAAATCTGGAGAGAAACGAATAGGATATAACTATAGGAATCGATTAGCACATCTCACAAAAATTGATTGTAATATTCTTTCTCCTGTAATAGCTATGCAAATGTTATACTTGTTTATAGATGTTTTGAATTCAACTTATTTTTATTTTGCAAAAAAGAAGTAATATAAAGAAAGGTGATATTTTATTTTAACGTTCAAAAATGTTAAATGGGGGACAAAGAGATATTTTAAAGTAAAAAAATTATATATGAGTGCATTTCCCAAAAATGAACGATTTCCATTTGTCGGGTTGCTGGCGATGGCTTTGCAAAAAAGAGTTAATTTGCAAGCAGTCTATGACCATGATAATTTTATTGGGTTAATTTTTTGGACATATGCCGAAAAGATTATTTATATTGGTTATTTGGCTGTTGACCCAGTTTGGCGTGGAAAGGGCTATGGCAGTCAAATTCTAAATTCGATGAAACAACGTTATTCTGAAAAAGAAATAGTTTTAGATATTGAGCCAGTTATTAAAACAGCAAAGAATTATTCTCAAAGACTTAACCGGTTATCATTTTACAAGCGCAATGGCTTTAGACTAACTAAAAGTAATTTGGTCGATGAGGGTGGACATTACTCGATACTAAGTTCTGATGGAAGCTTTAAAAAAAGCAATTTAAGTCAATTACTGGAGCAAATGAGTTTCAATTGCTATAAGTTTAAAATTGTTTCCAGATAATTAAACAAATAGTTATTTTGACCAAAATTATACGTTTATTTTTCTGTATACCTTAGCTTGTTAATATTTTAAAAATTAAAAGGATAATCAATAACTTGAGCTATTGATTATCCTTTTTAAATTTATTTAATGTATCCGACTTTATACCATAGGACATGCCCATTATTATTTTCAGATGGTTTAAGGGAATAACCTGAAATGTGGTCGTTGATTGCTCTAATTTTGTATGAGTTAACTGTTGGAATCATATAAGCTTTATCAAAAATATACTGTTGCCAGTCATGAAAGACTTTAACACGGTATTTATGATCAAAAGCTTTTTGTGAATCCATTTCCTTAAGCAGTTTAGTATTTTCTGGTGTCACGAAACGATCATAGTTTGCTGCGGTGCTGTCACCATACATTCCATCCTGTGATGGTTCAGTAGACATATACCAACCAGTTTCAAACATATCAACCTGAGGGTCATCTTTGTTAAGTTTGTCGTAAAATGAATTTGTTTCCGTCAATCGACCATTCAATAAATTAACATTTAGTCCTATTTTATGCCATTGCTGGATATAATTTTGTATAATTGGACCTTGCGTTGGATCACCAGCTTTGGCCATAAATGTAATCTTTAAAGGTTTGCCATTAGGTTGTACACGCCATTTACCTTTTTTCTTATATCCGGCTTTACCAAGAATAGCGTTGGCCTTTTTTAAATTATAATCATAACCCTTAATATTTTTATTGAAATAGTCTCCAAATTGGGGTGGAATTAGGGTGGTTATATGAAAAGTTAGTCCATGAGTATAATGTTTAGTGACCTCATCAACATTCATCGCATAACCAATTGCTCTGCGTAAAGACGTATTGTTCATTTTGCTATTGTGATTCATAATGCTCTTATTGTGTTTGGCATCCCATTTACCTAATTTAAAGCCAATGAACCAATATGAAAGAGGGACTTCTGCTATAAACTTAACTTTTTTAGTATGTTTTACTTCATCCCATTGGGAATTCACAACATTGATGACGTCGAATTTATGACTCTTTATTGATTGCGATGATGAGTTAGGAGAAATCACCTGATAAATAATTCTATCTAGCTTGGGTTTACCACGCCAATAATATTTGTTTGGCACCCAAACAGCTGATTGTCCACGAACTAATTTTTCTAACTTATAGGCTCCGAAATACAAAGGCTTTTTCCTAATCTTATTAGATGACTGTAATTTGTTAAAAGGGACATCTTTTAAGTAATGATAAGGAGCTGTATATTCTGAAAAATATCCATTTCCACTATTGTACATACCTGGTTTTAATTGTTTAAAGTGCAAAATGACTTTTCTGCCATTTTCACCATCAGGCATTTCAATGCCTGAAATAGACTTAGCTTTTCCTTCATGGTATTCTTTTAAGCCTTTAATAAGTTCAAACTGGCTGGAATACCTTTGTGAATCAGTACCTTTATTGGATAATATTTCATACGGGTATTCCACATCCTTGGCCGTGACCTGTCGACCATCTGACCATCTAACTCCTTTTTTAACTACAATTGTAATTGTCTTATTTTTATTATTAATCTTTAGGGTTGCAGGCCCTTTATTAGTGAAACGGTAATTATCATCTGTATCGAATAAGGATTCCGAACCAGGAGAGGAGAGGTCAGCATCTGTAGCAGTTACTTGTAATTGATCAGAAAAGATACCTGTGAATGGTGTATCAGTCTGTAATGCTACTCTCACAGTACCGCCTTGTTTCGTTGGTTTTGAAGGCATTTTTGCAGGAAATTTGCTTGCTTCTTTTGCGCTATTTTCTTGATTATTGCCGCTTTTACCGCAGGCCGTGAGGGTTAGAGCTGTAGCCGCCAAAATACCAATAGAGCTTAAAACATTGCTTTTTTTCATGATTCTTCATCCCTTATGAGTACTAGTTTATGATGATTTAACACATCAAATAATACCACATTAAAGATACATTTTAAATATAATAAATAAAAATTAATTTTTTAATATAATTTCGATAAAAAAAGGAGCTAAGCAGTTAAAGCATAGCTCCTTTAATTTATTAACAATTTTTTAACGCAATAAGTTAAAACTTGAAATAGAAAACTCAATATTAAAAGAATTTCTTTTTATTTCTTCGCCATCAACTTGAGCGAATTCTTTTTTTGTAGTAGTGACTTTAATCTTTTCGGCTTCAAAATAGTGAAACTGTGGATCATTAACGTGTGACCCGTCTTTAAGAAGATTAATAAATAATTTTACCAGTTTTGCCAGGCTAAATTTTTCTACTACAACGGTATCAATTTTGTGATTGTCTATTTTAGCACTGGGTAGAAGAGGAAGACCGCCACCCAAGTATGGATGATTAGTAGTGGTAACCATAAAAGCGTCATCAAAATAAATTTTGTGACCTTCTCGTTCAATTTCAACACCAAATGTGTCCTGTTTCGTAACAGTGGCTAAAACATTATAACCGTATATTAGTTTTCCTTCATTAAGCCAGTTTAATAGTTTTTTAAGTTTAGATATATTACTATTATGGTTTACAAATGCATCAAAACCGATACCAAAACTATTTGCAAAATAATATTTTTTATCAATAGCGATATCTGGAAAAATAAAAGAACCACAATCAATTAAATCTGGTTTAAAGCCTATTTTTAAATGCTCTAAAAGAATTTTGGGATCATCAGTTAAACTAGTTGCACGAGCAAAATCATTGCCTGTTCCAGCTGGTAAGTAGGCAATAGGTGTATTCGGATAGATTGACCACTTAATACCGTTAAGAACCTCATTGAGAGATCCGTCACCGCCAATAACTAATAGGACTTCGTTTGGCAAATGTTTTTGATTACCATAATCTTGCGCTATACGAATTGCTTCTCCTGCATAATTGCTTTTTTTAAGGTCAAAATTAATATTTTCGTTAATGAGTATAGATTTTGTTTGCTCAAGAACTTTTTTAGCGTGACCATTACCAGCTACTTCATTAACTAAAAGATGTATTTTTAATTTATTATTCATATATACTATTCATTATATAAAAAAGCCCTCAAGAATGGGCTTTTGCTTATTTTTTCTCAACTAACATTGGTAAAATCATCGGTCGTCTTTTAGTTTTAGAATACAGGAAATCAGAAAGATTAGCAATAATTGCATTACGAATTACGCTGTCTTTAGGGTGATCCATTTTGTCCATTTCCGATTTTATAATATGGTAAATATGTTTCTGAGCCTGATTGATTAGTTCAGTAGATTCGCGCATATAGACAAATCCCCGACTTAAGACATCAGGCCCTGCTAAGACGTGCTTGTGCTTGTAATCGACTGTAGCGACAACGACAACAAGTCCATCTTCAGATAAAACCTGGCGATCATGAACAACTACATTACCAACATCAGCTGTGCCTGAAGTATCAACGTATACGTCACCGGCTGGAATATGACCGGCTATTCTTGAACCCTCTGGTCCAAAACAAACAACTTCACCATTTTCTAAAACGAAAGTATTATCAGCAGGGACTCCAGCTGCTTGAGCCAGTTCAGTGTGGATGACTTGCATGCGG
Organism: Lactobacillus kimbladii; assembly: GCF_014323605.1. Taxonomy (GTDB): domain Bacteria; phylum Bacillota; class Bacilli; order Lactobacillales; family Lactobacillaceae; genus Lactobacillus; species Lactobacillus kimbladii_B. The sequence goes on from NZ_SCMB01000007.1 coordinate 49,387, forward strand.
TATTCGCCGTGAACAGGAATCATATATTTGGGTTTAGTTAAGCGAACCATCATTTTTAGTTCTTCTTGACCACCATGACCTGAAGTATGAACATTATTAATTCGGCCGTGAACAACGCTAGCGCCACCCTCCATTAATTTATTAATTAAATGGTTAACGCTCAAAGTATTTCCAGGAATTGGGTTTGATGAAAATATAACCGTGTCACCAGGCTGTAAACTAATTTGTCTGTGCGTGCCGTTAGCTATTCTTGAAAGAGCAGCTAAAGGTTCACCTTGAGATCCGGTACATAAAATCATAACTTCTTCTGCAGGAGTATGGTTTATTTCGTTAGCATCAACAATTAAGCCGTCAGGTACATTTAAGTAGCCTAGATCAATGCCGTTTTGCACACCGTTTTCCATACTACGCCCGAAAATTGCGACTTTGCGACCCGTATCTTTGGCTGCTTGGATGGCAGTTGAAACACGGTAGAGGTTAGATGCAAAAGTAGCAAAAATTATTCTTCCGTGTATTCCGGTAATAATATCGTGTAAAGATTTAGCAACGAACCGTTCGGATTTAGTAAACTGACTGACTTCAGCATTGGTTGAATCAGATAGTAAAGCTAAAACACCATCGTTGCCTAATTTTGCAATTCTCTGGAAGTTTGGAGCAGGTTGATTCATAACTGGAGTTAAATCAAATTTAAAATCGCCAGTAAAAACGACAGCACCTAGTGGTGTATGAACAGCTATACCTAATGTATCAGGAATAGAGTGAGTGGTTCTGAAAAAGGTAACCGTCAATTTCTTAAATTTTAGTACAGTATCTTCATGTTCTTCATGAAGTTCAGTAGTTCTTAAAATACCATGCTCTTCAAGCTTACCTTTAATTAAAGCTAAAGCAAATGGGGTGGCGTAAACTGGAATTTCCGGGATTTTTTCTAATAAGAAGGGGATCCCGCCAATGTGGTCTTCGTGTCCGTGACTAACAACTAGAGCTTTAATCTTTTTGCGGTTTTTAATTAAATAAGAATAATCTGAAATCACATAATTAATACCAAGAAGATCATCTTCAGGAAACTTAATACCACAATCCATAATGATGATTTCATCTTGGTATTGTACACAGTACATATTTTTGCCGATTTCGTGCAACCCCCCGATTGCAACAACAGCAACTTCATTATTTTTAATACGCACAGAGACTACTTCTTACTCTCAAAAGTGGTTAATTTAAAATCGGCATGCTCTTTTTCGTAAGTTAGCGAATTGCCAGCCAATTCTTGGATGAGTTCAATATTATAGGGGGTATTTTCCTCAACCATTGTTCTTGCGGCCACCATGTTATCGGCCTCAAGATAAAGAGTTTGGGTTGTTTCCCGTCTAGGATTGACAACCTTGTCTTTTTGATACAAAACTTTGTAGATCATATTTGTATTCTCCTTATTCAGTTAATAAAACGTTCTAATTTTGGATAACATAAAGCATCCAATAGCTAGTAAAATTCTACCATACATGCAAAAACAAGTATAGAATCAAGTTTTGCCAGCTTTATTAAAAAAACCGTCAACACAATAAATGACGGCTAAAAATCTTTTTTAATAAATTATTACTGTATCTTCATCTAATTCAAATGGGTTCTGCTTGTTAATACGGTCATAGAAAAGATGTCCCCGTAAATGCTCAATTTCATGGGATGCAACAATAGCTGGGTAGTCTTTTAAGCGAATGGTCTTTTCTTCACCGGAGACAGTATAGTAATGAATTTTTAATTTGTCAGGTCGTGGCACATAGCCATCAATTACTTTATCAACGCTCAAGCATCCTTCACCTTCGCTCAAGCAAGCTTGCTTGACCGATTCAGATAAAATTTCAGGATTAACAAAAGTTTCCTTAAAGACAATGTCACCTTTGTCATTGGGAACCAGTAATGAGGCCATTTGAACGCTTTCGCCAACCTGTGGTGCGGCCAAACCAACACCGGCACGCAATTGATGCTTTTCTGCAATTTTAGGATCTTGCGAGTTAACTAGATATTCCATCATTTCTTTAGCCAAATTTTGATAATGTTCGCTTAAAGGAAAAGTTAATGGTTTAGCTACTTTGCGCAATACTGGGTTACCGTCACGGGTAATATCTTTCATTAAAATCAATTACATTCACTCTTTCATAAAAGTTTATATTTATATTTGTAACATAAAATAAACTAATTTGTCTGCTTTTTATTCTATACTAAATTTTTAATTTGAAAAAGAGGGATAAACGTTGACCCGTAAACTGTTAGGTGGTAAAATCAATGAGCGTAAATATATAGATATGAAACACTTCGATCAGCATGTTTTTGATGTGCCGCCGAAACTGTGACCACGTCACAGTTTTTTTATTGAGGAGTGGAGGAGGAATACTTTTGTCAGAAAAAAGAAGAGACGATATTAGGAATATAGCTATCATAGCGCACGTTGACCATGGTAAAACTACTCTGGTTAACCAATTGTTGAAACAATCCGACACACTCCCTGAACATATGGCTTTGGAAGATCGTGCGATGGATTCAAATGATATTGAGCGTGAACGTGGTATAACTATTTTATCTAAAAACACTGCGGTTAAATATGGTGATACAACCATTAATATTCTGGATACTCCAGGACACGCCGATTTCGGTGGTGAAGTCGAAAGAATCATGCATATGGTCGACGGTGCTTTATTATTGGTTGATGCTTATGAAGGCACTATGCCACAAACTCGTTTCGTACTTAAAAAGGCATTAGAAGCTGGAGTTAAGCCAATTGTTGTTATCAACAAGATTGACCGTCCTGGTGCTCGTCCTAAAGAAGTTCTTGACGAAGTGCTGGAATTATTTATTGAATTAGGAGCAAACGATGAGCAGCTTGACTTCCCAGTAGTTTATGCATCTGCTTTAAATGGTACCTCCTCTTATGATCCTGATCCGTCAAAACAGGAAGAAACTATGAACCCTATTTTTGACACGATTATTAAATCAATTCCAGCACCAATTGATAATTCTGAGGAGCCTTTGCAATTCCAAATTACGATGCTCGACTGGGATGATTATGTTGGTCGTATAGGTGTTGGCCGTATTTATCGCGGGCGAGTTAAAGTTGGCGATAATATTACTGTTATGAAACGTGACGGTTCTACCCAAAACTTTAGAGTTACCAAGCTGTTCGGTTTCTTTGGCTTAAAGCGTAATGAGATTACGGAAGCTAAAGCTGGTGATATCATTGCCATTAGTGGTATTAACGATATTTTTGTCGGTGAAACTATTGCTTCAGCCGAAAATCCTGAAGCTTTGCCTCTTCTTAAGATTGATCCACCTACACTGCAAATGGATTTTGTAGCTAACGATTCACCTTTTGCTGGTCGCGAAGGTGACAAAGTTACTCCTAAAAAGTTGGAAGATCGTTTAATTAAGCAAACTAGAACCGATGTTTCTTTGAAAGTTGATCCAACCGATCAATTAAACGCTTGGACCGTTTCAGGACGTGGTGAGCTCCACCTTTCAATTTTGGTTGAAGAAATGCGGCGTGAAGGTTTTGAATTGCAATTATCAAGACCAAAAGTTATCTACCGTGAAATTGATGGTAAAATGTGTGAACCATTTGAAGCAGTTCAAGTGGATACGCCTGACGAATATGTTGGTTCTGTCATTGATTCACTTTCTCAAAGAAAAGGAGAAATGAAGAACATGGCATCTACCGGTAACAACCAAACTCGGCTTGACTTCCTAGTTCCATCTCGCGGATTAATTGGCTATAACAATGAATTTATGTCTCAAACTGGTGGCTACGGCATTATGAATCATAGTTTTGATTCATATAAACCTGTTGTTAAGAATTGGGAACCGGGTCGTCAAAATGGTGCTTTAGTTTCCATTAGCCAGGGTAAGTCAACCACATATTCTTTGCAAACTGTTGAGCAACGTGGTGAATTGTTTATTGGAGCCGGAGTTGAAGTTTATGAAGGAATGATTGTTGGTCAATCCTCTCGTGATCGTGATATCGCAGTTAATGTTATCAAAGGTAAAAACCTGACTAACACTCGTGCTGCGGGTAAGGACCATGCCGCAGCTATTAGAACTCCTAAAACTTTAACGCTTGAAGAAGCCATAGAGTTCTTAAATGATGATGAATATTGTGAGGTAACACCAGATTCAATCAGGTTAAGAAAGAAAATTCTGAACACTTCTGAGAGACAAAAAGCCGATAAGAGACGTAATAAGAAGTAAATAAATTTTTTAAGAAGGGCACTCACTGATGAAGTGGTGCTCTTTTTGTTTTATAATACTTATAATAAAGGTTAATTTATTATAGAAGGAGAGGTCGGCTTGTGCGGCAAAAACTTCACCATTTAAATTACAATATTTTCTTGCCCTATATCTTGTTAGTGGTCTTTGGAATAGTGATAGTCTATTCCGCTAGCTCGGATATTTTGCTTGTGAATGGGTTTAATCCGGCATTTTACGGTATACGCCAAGCCATGTATGCTTTTTTTGCGGTTTTTGTTTTTTGTGCTCTCTGCTTTTTTTTAAAACTTAATATTTTCAAGAGTCGGAAGTTTGTCATTTGGTTTCTCGGAATCAGCATTTTATTACTTTTTTATTTGATTTGCTTGAAAATTTTTAAAGGGTCTGCTGCTGCAGTCAATGGTTCTGTCGGTTGGATTAATTTAAAAATAATTAAGATTCAACCTCTGGAAATTGCCAAATTATCCTTGATAATTTATTTAGCTTATTTTTTAGATCGTCATGATGGTTCTTTTAATAAAGGGCAAATTATTCAAAACTTATCAAGACCAGCAATTTTAGCTTCTTTTATGATGTTTTTGGTTATCCTTGAGCCTGATTTTGGCGGTACCGCTGTTTTGGCAATGATTGTCATCGTCATGTTCTCAGTTTCTGGTGTTCCCGCTAAGAATGCAGTCTTATGTCTTATTGGTATTGCGGTCGGAGTTTACCTGCTTGTTTTCCTAATCATCAAATGGAATCCTGAATTTTTGCAAAATAAGTATCAGTATCGTCGTTTTCTTTCTTTTCTGCACCCGTTTGAACTGGAGCAAAAAGGAGGAGCACAACTGGTTAATTCATACTATGCTATCCATAATGGTGGTTTATTTGGTGTAGGTCTGGGTAATAGCATGCAAAAAAGAGGCTATCTGCCCGAGCCTTATACAGACTTTATTTTAGCAGTAATTGCAGAAGAAATCGGGGTTATCGGTGCACTGCTAGTAATTGGTCTAATTTTTTATTTAATTTGGAGTATTATGGAAGTTGGTATTCATGCAAGCTCACAATTCAATGCTTTAGTATGTTTTGGAGTAACAACAATTATTTTTACACAGACAGTTTTTAATGTGGGTGCTGTACTCGGTTTATTACCCATTACCGGGGTCACGCTGCCATTTATTTCCTATGGAGGATCGTCTTTAATAATTTTGTCAGCAGCTATCGGAATTGTGTTGAATATTTCAGCAAACGAGCGAATTAAAAATGAGGAAAGGTTTGCAAATGGGCGTTGAAGAAGATTTAGCTAATAAAAATATTATTCAAAGACAAAGTCTTATTGTTTATTTGAATTCAATTAGTGATCAATATAAATTGAGACGATATGGTGATATTGTTTATTTTTCTAAAAAATTTGCTTATTGTATTTTGTATGTCAATAAAAAAGAGATTGAACAGGTATGCCAAGATTTGAATTCACTTGATTTTGTTGAAAAAGTAGAAAAATCAAATTGGAATCAAATTGATCTCTCAAGTGATCATATTGAAAAGCAAATTGCAGAATTAGCAAAAGAAGCCGAAAAAACTTTACAAGAACGTCAGGAAGATACAGAACAACTATTATGAGAATTATTTCCGGAAAGTATGCCAAACGCAATTTATTTACTCTTAAAAGTCAAAGAACAAGACCAACAAGTGACAAGGTTAAAGAATCTCTGTTTAATTCGTTAGGTCAATTTTTTAACGGTGGAGCAGTTTTAGATTTATATGGTGGAAGTGGCGCTCTGGCAATTGAGGCTGTTTCTCGGGGATGTTGTCATGCAGTTATAGTTGACATTAATTATCAGGCCGTTAACGTTATTCGTAAAAACGTTGCTTTAACAAAGGAGCCTGAACGTTTTTCAGTATATAAAATGTCTAGTAATGCTGCTTTGAACAAATTTGCCAAGGGAAAGCAGAAATTTGATCTTGTCTTCTTAGATCCACCTTATGCTAAACAAAAAATTACGGCAGATATGGCAACAATGGTTGACCTGGAGTTGTTAAATAACGGGGCATTAGTAGTGGCTGAAACCGATGATCAAACGGCTTTAAAAACAAACAGTAGCTTTCAGCTAATTAAAGAAAAGCATCTGGGTAAAACCATCGTTCGTTTTTATCGAAAGGAACACTAATGAGTGTTGCAATATTTCCAGGAAGTTTTGACCCTATTACTAAAGGGCACGTTGATATAATTAATCAGGCTGCTGCGATATTTGATAAAGTTTACGTAGTGGTGATGGTCAATACGGCTAAAAAATATCTTTTCACAAATGAAGAAAGAGAAGACTTGATTAATGATGCTGTTAAAGATCTGAAAAATGTTCAAGTGTTGCTAAAGCCTAACCAGCTTACTGTTAACGTTGCACGCGATTTGGGCGCAAATACAATTGTGCGTGGCGTAAGAAATACCACAGATTTTTTATTTGAACAGCAGATTGCAGAAATGAATAAAAAAATGGCAAGTGACATAAGTACCGTTTTGCTTTTTACTGAGCCAGAAAATAGCTTTGTTGCGTCCAGTATTATAAAAGAAATTGCGCAGTTTAATGGTGATTTTGCTAGCTTTTTGCCGACAAAAGCAGCACAGGCTTTAAAAGAAAAAATAGGTTATAACAAACATGAATAAAGAAAAGAAAGTGAACAAGAAGTTTTCAAAAACCCGAAAATGGTTACTTATAATTCTGACTTTTTTTCTCGTTTTTATTGGCTTAAATTGGCCAACAAACTATTATATTGAAATGCCAGGCAGTGCTGTTTCAATTGGTCAATTTGTAAAAAGTGATGTTAAGCCGCCAAGTAATTTTTATTTAGTGACAGTCAGTGAAACTAGTCAGCCGGCAACAGTATGGGAATATCTTTTCAGTTTTACCCAAAAACATGCTAGTCGTATTCCAAAGAGTGAATTGCTAGGTAATTCAAATAGCAGCCAATACCAAGAATTACAGAATTGGTACATGCAAACTAGTCAACAAAATGCAATTTACTATGCGGCCAAAAAGGCGGGACTAAAACCTAAACTGCACTATAAAGGTGTTTATGTTATGCAGGTGCAAAAAGGCTCAAGTTTTAAAGGCAAATTGCAAGTCGGAGATACTGTCTTAGGTGCTGATGGCCATCAATTTCACTCGACAGAAGAAATGATCAGTTATTTTCAAAAAAAGCGGATAGGCTCTAAAACGGAAATTAATGTCTTGCGAGAACAGAAAAAAATCAATTTTAAAGGAAAAATTGTTAAGGTTGAAGGAACTGGCAAACCTGGAATAGGAATACAGTTGGTAGAGCATATACAGGTTGATACAAAACCAAAAGTTACAATTAATGCCGGTGCAATTGGGGGACCATCAGCCGGATTAATGTTCACTTTGACCAGTTATGAAGTTTTTTCAGGTAAGCACTTAGCTAAAGGTCATAAGATTGCTGGAACTGGGACAATCAGTCCATCAGGAAAAGTGGGTATGATTGGTGGCGTTGATAAAAAAGTTGTGGCTGCTGATCGTGCTGGTGCTGAAGTCTTTTTTGCACCTGTTGATACAGCGGGGATGAAAAAAAGTTCAAGTAATTATTTGCTTGCTAAAAAGACAGCCAAGCAAATTGGAACCAAGATGAAAATTGTTCCTGTGCGTACATTTGAAGATGCACTCCATTATTTACAAGAAAATTATTAATAAATATCAAAAAAGTCCAAATGTTTTTTGGGCTTTTTTGCGTACTTAAAAATAGGAGTTGAAAAAATGGATTGGGAAAGAATAAAAACATTTATTGATGAGCATAAAACGTATTTTTTTATTGGATTAGCATGTTTAATGGTTGTTTTTTGGTTTGAAGTCAAAAAATCGAATTCTAATGAAAATATTAATGATTTTAACGATGAAAATACTGAGCTTTTGCAAAGTAAAAAAGACAGTAATGACGATTTGACTGACAAAACGAATTCAGGGGAAACAAAAACAGAAAGAATTGCTGCAGCTAAGCCTAAAAGTGTCACCTGTGATATATCAGGTGCCGTTAACCATCAAGGAGTATACACACTTAAAAGTGGCGCAAGATTAAATGAGCTGATCGCTGCAGCAGGAGGTACTAAAAGCAACGCTCAGTTGAAAAGGGTTAACCGTGCTTTGATATTAGAGGACCAGGATAAAATTCATATTCCTTATAAAGGTGAAAAAATTAAAGCAGAGCAAGTAGTAGAATCAGTTTCATCTAATACCTCTAGCTCGGTTTCCGCTGAAATTAGTGATAACAAAGATGGCCAAACGACTGCCAGCAATAAAGTGAATATTAATACTGCAAATGTAGCACAATTACAGCAACTTAATGGTATTGGAGAGAAAAAAGCACAGCAAATTATTGCTTATCGTCAAAAAAACGGTCAATTTAAATCCATAGAAGAACTAAAACAAGTATCTGGAATTGGAGAAAAAACTTTTGTCGCCCTTAAAGACCAATTGGAAGTTTGATGTCCTAAAACCCGGTTTTTTTCTTGTATTAGCATTATTATTGGTTGACTTAAGTTTCTTGTACTATCAATGCAATACCCTAATGCAAAAGCTAGTCTGTCTATTAATAGCATCTTATCTTTCATATTTGCTTTTTTATAAGTTCAATTCTTTAAAATGGTTTTCTCTCGTTGTTCTTTGCGTAACTTTTTTTGTTACTTACATTGATAAAAAGCAAACTAACTTTACCATCAGACCCAGGTCAATAATAGTTTTTTATCCTGATCAAGTAGAAATTTTTGACGATTGGTTTACAGTCGATGGCCAAGCAGCAGGCGGTAAAATAAAAGTTTCTGGAAAAATAAATTCTAGCCAGATAAAACAATTGAAATTAGGTTACAAAGTTGTACTTTATAATTTAGCTGGTGATATAAATCCCATTGCACCCGCTTCTAATTATGGCCAATTTGATTTGCAAAGGTTCTATCGCTCTAAAAATATTACTCAAGAAGTCAAATTGACCAGCTATAAAGTTAAAATTGAAAAGCGTGGTCTCAGGAATTATTTACATCATTTGCGGTTCAAATTAAAAGTTTTTTTGCAAAAAATGCCCCCAATCATATCTTTTTTTAGTAGTGAACTGATATTAGGTGAGAATCCGAGTCAAAGATTTCAATCAATACTTAATAATTATCGTGATCTTGGTGTAATTCATATTCTGAGTATTTCCGGTCTGCATGTTGGTATCTATACACTGTTAATCAGTACCTGTTGTTATTTTTTTAAATTAACTCAAGAAGAGACATTTGTTTTTTGTTTAATTATTTTGCTTATAGGAATTTTTCTCAGTAATGGTCAAGTAGGCTTTATTAGAGCAACTTTGACCTATATTTTGGGTCAGCTTCTTAGTATAAATAAATTACAAATTAACAAAAGTGATTTACTTGGACTTACTGCTGTTTTGCATTTGATTTTCGATCCTCGTTTGATGATGAACACTGGTGCAATTTTGAGCTATATTTTAGCCTTGGGCTTGGAAATGACTAACCATATGACTAAATTTAAGCAGTCATTTTCTTTAAATAATCTTTTGTTGCCCTTGCTTCTATTTTATTTTTTTCAATTTAATCTACTAACCGTTTTCTTCAATTTGTTAATTGTGCCCTATTTCAATTGGGTCGTGATGCCGTTAACTTTTTTAAATTTGTTGCTCTTTAGTATTAGTCCAAAATGCAGTTTTTTAATTGAAAGAGTACTTAAGCAAGGAGAAAAAGTAATTGCACAAATTTCTAATAGTAAAATTGGTCTTTTAACATTTGGCAAAATAAACTGGTGGCAATGCCTGTTTTTATTAATTATGACGTCTATCATATTGATTCGGATAAATGAAAAGCCAAACTGTCAAAAATTAACAAAAAATTTTATAAGCTGCCTTTTATTTACATACGGACTAATTTTTTTAACAATTCATTTTCCGTTGCAGGGTCAGGTGACTTTTATTGATGTTGGTCAAGGTGACAGTATTTTTATTTCTACTCCATTTTTTAGAAAGGTTTATTTAATAGACGTCGGCGGAAAACTTAATTTTAACGGCAAAAAAATAAACCCCCAGGTTAATAAAATTACACTGCCATTTTTGAAGGCTCAAGGTATAAGCAAAATTAATGGGATATTTATTACGCATCAAGATGCAGACCATGTAGGTGATTTGAGACCACTTTTGAGTCAAATCAAAGTGAAAAAATTATTTATAGCCCAAGGATTGATTCAAAATCCTTCTTTTCAAAAAAGGATCATTGGCAAAATCAAGAAAAGCCAAATTAGACAATTGTTAGCCGGGAATAAAGTTAATGATTCTCAAATATCTTTTCAGACCGTTTATCCTTTTAAGCCAGGCATAGGTAAAAATGAAGATTCTCTTTCTCTAACATTTAAACTGGCAGGTAAAAGGTGGCTTTTTACTGGAGATTTAGGCCAAGAAGGAGAGTTGGAAATTATAAATCAATATCATTTGCATGCAGATTACTTTAAACTAGGTCATCACGGTAGTCGTACTGCTTCAAATAAAGAATTCTTAAAAGCTCTACATCCAGAGAGAGTTTTTATTTCTGCTGGTCGCAAGAATCGTTTTGGTCATCCTCACATAGAGACAATTGAAACTTTGCAGGCTCAACATATTCCGTGGGCATCGACTCAAGACTGTGGTATGATTACTTGGACTTATGGTGCTTTTACGAGGCCCAAATTTAAGAGATTTTTACCGGTGACAAAAAAATGACATTACTTTCTTTATTTAAAGGTTCTAATACGAAAGTTGCTCATACCCTGATTAGTGGCAACGATGCTTTCTTAAATGAATATCTTGCTGATTCATATATTCATGAAACAGAATTCTCCGCATATGAAAAAGTTTCTGTTGATTGCGATTCAGAAGGATTAGATGAATTAATTGCTGATCTCACTGAGTCGAGCCTTTTTAGTCAAAAAAAAATAATAACAATTAAAAATCCATTTTTTTTAACTGCCAAAGTTCCTAAAAAATTCCAAAAGCAAATTTCAAAGTTGCAGAATGTTTTTGCAAATATTGCAGAGCTGGATGATGTTTTAGTAATTATTGCCTCATATGAAAAAATTGATCGGCGCAAGAAAATAACAAAGCTTATTACCAAAAATTTCAATGTGGTGGAAACTAAAATCAGACCATTTGAATTGAGTAAAACTGTCAGAAATTTGATTTCCACGGAAGGGTATCAAATTACAAGTTCTGCTCTAAATCTTTTATTAGAACGCAGCGATCAAGTGCTAGATACTGTTTTAGGTAATTACAATAAACTAAAAATGGTTGTGAACGATAAAAAAATCACGACTGAATTGGTCGAAAAAAATGTTGATTTGTCTTTGGCGCAAAATATTTTTGCTATATTGGATTCAGCGTTAAGTAACAATTACCAGGAAGCTCTGGCAAGATTAAGTAATCAGTTGCACAACGGCAATAATCCAATACAGATTCTTGCGGTGTTTGAAAATCAGTTGGAAATGATTTTGATTGTTAAGGTACTTAGTGAGAGAGGTCGCAGTGAAGCTGAAATTGTGCAAACTTTGGGAGTACATCCTTATCGCGTTAAGTTGGCTCTTAAAAATAGATTATCACTAGGCAAAGTAGCAAAATTATTAAAACAAGCAATTAAGTTGGATTTTAATTATAAGAGCGGACAATACCAAGAAAACAATTTTTTAAAACTGTTTATTCTCAGCGTATAAATTTTGGTAAATAAAAAGACAGAAATGATTTCATTTCTGTCTTTTTAAATTATTAATTAAGCAAGATCATTATTTTGCGAGTTTTGCCAAACGGCTCTTATCACGGTTAGCTTTATTCTTATGAATAAGACCTTTAGAAGCAGCTTTATCTAATGCACGAGCAGCAGCTACGTGTAATTCGGAGGCGTTCTCAGCACCAGCAGCTTGAGCAGTCTTGAACTTTTTGACTGCAGTTCTCAACTGATTCATTTGAGCAGCATTGCGCTTTCTTGTAGCATCTTGAGTCTTAACACGCTTAATAGCTGATTTGATTTGTGGCATAAATTTCACCTCCATTGATCGTAATTCTACTTTATAGATTATACTGAAAGATAATTGTAGATGCAAGATAAATAATACTTGCTTTTTAAAAAAATTGTCTGTATTATACTATTGTTGTGAACCGTTAACGCTGTTTGCGCGCTCACACCTGACGGTTAACGTTGTTAACGGCAATTATTCTAGTGAAAGGTGAAAATAATATGGCAATTTCAAAAGCAGAAAAAGATGAAATAATTAAAAAATTTGCGACTCACGAAGGTGATACAGGTTCAACTGAGGTTCAAGTAGCCATTTTGACTACAGATATTAACAACCTGACTGAACATATGAGGAATCATTCACATGATCATCATTCTTATGTTGGTTTATTGAAGAAAATCGGTCACCGTCGTAACTTACTTCGTTATTTACAAAATAAGGATATTAATCGTTATCGTGAATTAATCAAGAAGCTAGGTTTGCGTCGTTAATTAATTGAAATGTCAAAAAAGCTGGTTCAAATTAGGTGAAGTTAACCCTCTAGATTTGAAGTGCTCCATAATAGTTAGACATTAATCTGACTATTAGGAGCACTTTTTTCATGACTAAATATTCAACTACTTTGAAAATGGAAATTTGCAGTAAATACTTATCCCACCAAACCTCTTTAGCT
>NZ_SCMB01000008.1 GCF_014323605.1 Lactobacillus kimbladii
AGCTAAAGAGGTTTGGTGGGATAAGTATTTACTGCAAATTTCCATTTTCAAAGTAGTTGAATATTTAGTCATGAAAAAAGTGCTCCTAATAGTCAGATTAATGTCTAACTATTATGGAGCACTTCAAATTAAGACAAATTAATTTTGAGGTTTTTATTATGTCTAAATTATCTAAGCAAGACAAAATTGATATCTATAATCTATGGAAAAACTATCAGGTTGGTTCTGGAGAATTAAGTCGCAGATATGATGTAAATATTAGTGTACTTAACTACTTAGTTGCTTTAATCGATCGCCATGGTTTTAGTATCCTCAATAAATCCTACATTACTTATTCTGCAGAATTTAAAGAACAGGCTATTAGACGTGTCATAGTTAATCATGAGTCTTTGTACAGTGTTGCGCTGGACTTAGGACTTAAGAGTCCAGGTATACTGTTTAATTGGGTGCGCTCTTACAAAGAAAACGGGTATAATGTCATTATTAAACCGAAAGGACGCCCTCGTCATGAAAGCCAAAAACAAGCTGATCAAGCAGGAAAATCACCGCTTAAAGCAAGAAAACCAAGCCTTACGCCAAGCGAACTTAAAACTTACTATCGAGAACGAATTTGTAAAAAAATTGCACGTCTTAGTCAACCAAAGGAACAAGAACCAAAAGCCGAAGAAATAGCTGCGGCAGTTACCCAGCTAAGACGTGAACTTAAAGTCAGTGTAACTTTTATTCTTGAAACTATTAACGCCAATCCTGATCTGCCGCACATGTCACGCAGTAATTATTACTACACCATTAATAAGAAAGATAAAGATGCAAAAAATCAACCGTTAATGACCTTAATACGCAAAATATATGAAGATAACAAACATCATTATGGCTATCGCCGTGTTGCTCAAACAATTCAAAATTTAGGTATTAAAGTTAATCATAAAAAGATCCAAAGATTAATGACTAAAATGAAATTATATGGTATTAGAATCAAGGGCTGGCGGAAGTACAACAGCTATCGCGGCAGTCAAGGTCCAATTAAGCCTGATTTAATTAGACGTAACTTCTTCTCTATTTTACCTGATCGTAAATGGTATTCTGATGTGACTGAATTTAAGCTTAACGGTCAAAAAACATACTTGTCGCCAATTATTGATGGCTGCACGCAGGAAATTATTTCTTACACGATTTCCCGCAGTCCTAATTTAAAGCAAACAATGGACATGTTAAAGTTAGCTTGGCAGAAACATCCAGCATTAAATGGCTTAGTCTTTCATACCGATCAAGGCTGGCAGTATCAGCACGCATCATTTCAGGCATGGCTTAAGAATCATGGTGTTGAGCAATCAATGTCACGTAAGGGGAATTCCTTAGATGATGGGTTAATGGAAGGCTTCTTTGGCATTTTAAAGAGAGAAATGTTTTATGGGTTTGAAAAAAATTTTAAGAATCTAACTGAATTAGAACAGGCGATCAGAGAATATATCGATTATTACAATAATGAAAGAATCAAAATAAAATTAAAAGGACTAGCCCCGATAAAATATCGGGAACTAGTCCTAAGTTAAAGTTTAATAATCTGTCCTAATTTTAGAGTTCAGATTAATTTTTTTAATATCTGATTTTAAAAAATCTATGAAGCAGATGAGTTTCAGTTAACAGAACTGATTAAGCTAGCTAAAACTAAGAGCGGGATCCAAAGACAGGTGCAATATAACCCCAACTGGCAATATTTAAAAGAAAAAGCCAAACAAACTCTTCAAAGTGACGAAGGTAAACGTATCTATGGGTGTAAAAAATAGATGTCGAGCCAGTCTTTGGGCATATGAAGAGTGTATTTGGTATGCGAAGAACACACTTGCGAGGCAAGAAAAAAATAGATCAAGTATTTCTAAAGAGAAATTCTTGGTCTATATTTTTTTGTCTAATAAGCTAGTTTTTTCCCAGACTCGAATCTAATTTACTATTTATCTTTATCAACAAATTTGACAAAGCGTCAAAAATTCAATTCTGTTGTCGATCTCAACTTTAATTATAAAAGAAAAAGTAAATAAAAATATCATCATACTTTTACCTACTATCTACTTTAAGATGTTTGACAACTAACTCTTAATTTTAGAAAAGGCTTAGTTACGTATATTTTCTTATAAAATGCTAATATATCACGAAAGATAAGAAAACCCACCTTTAGCTTTTAATTTTACATCTATGTAAATCTAATATTTTAAAATTTTAGTTCACCTTACCAAAAATTAAAACAGCATTAGTACCACCGAAAGCAAAAGAATTAGACATTACATAATTTTTTAAACTACTATTACTTCTTAATAGCATATTAGAAAAATTTTCTGATGTATTATCTAAATTTGTATTATTAATTCCAAATTGCTGTATGCATATGCCTTTTTCTAACATTTTCATACATAGTAAAGCTTCTAATGTACCAGAACCTCCAAGCATATGACCAAAAATTGCCTTTGTAGAAGAAACTTTAGTTTTATTACTAGAAAAAATAGATGAAATTGCATTAGCTTCTTCTCTATCATTAGCTATCGTAGAAGTTCCATGAGCATTTATATATGCTACCTGTTGTGCATCAATTTTAGCATCTAAAATTGCTTGTTTCATCGCTAATATCATACCCTCACTACTTGGTGCAACTAAAGATAGCCCATCTGAATAATTGCCATAGCCTAATATTTCTCCATAAATTCTAGCATTCCTTTTTAAAGCATGACCCATATTTTCCAAAATAATAGTAGAAGCACCTTCAGACATAACAAAGCCTGACCTATTGTTCATAAACGGCACAGAAGCTTTATCTAAATCTTGATTATCTGATAACACGCCTAATTTTTTAAATGCTTCTATTGCTTCATCATTTAAGCAAGATTCTGCTCCTATAACAATACCAACATCGGCATCACCATTTTGTAGTTTTCTAAATGTTTCCCCTATACTCACACTACCGGAAGCACATGCTGCACTATATGTTGTAATACTTCCATGAATTCCCAATTTAATTGATAGATTTGACGCTATCATATTAGGTAACATTTTAATTATAGTCCTAATACCTATTGCTTTAATAGACTTTTGAGTGGCTTTCTTGGTTTCTTCAACTGTGGTGTTAACCCCACCAATTGAAGTTCCAACTCCTATAATTGCTCTATCTAAATCTTTTTGTAAAAGTGCACTATCATTAACAGCTTCCATAGTCGAAACCATTGCTAATTGTGAAACACGATCCTGATATCTTTGTTCTCTTTTTGACAAAAAATCAGACAGTTCTGCTCTTACTCGACTAATAGTAACATTTAATTTTTCATAGTATTCAAAATTATTATTACCTTTTTGAGCTGCTTCCCAAGTTGAAATAACATTATTACCTAAGGGATTAATTGTTCCTAAACCAGTTACAACTACTCGATTCAATTAGTTTTCACCAACCCATTCAATCACATAATTAGCTATCTTTTCTAAATATTTATTTCTTCTACTTATACTACTATGATCAATACTTCCAAAATTTTTCCATACTCGCTTTTGGAAATTAAGCTGTTTAAGTGTACTGTTAATAAAAACTCCTTTAATAGCATTGCCACAAAACATTTTCAAATAAAATGTCGGAGAAGTCGAAGTCGTAAGAATCAAAGTCTTTTTTATATTTTTAAGGTTTCCTATTACTCCCGTACTGCCTACATTGTAAGCAAAGTCCTTTTTCATTATTTTATCAATAAACCCCTTTATAATGGCTGGAGTATCATTCCACCATACTGGGAAAATAAATATAACTTTATCTGTACTTTTGATGATCTTCTGATACTTACTAACTAAAGGATCAATTGTCTTTCCAACACTAAATAAAGATAGTTCTTCAGTGGAATATGTTGGATCAAATTTATCATTATACAAATCTATAACTTCATAATCTTCTTTATTATTTATCAATGCTTCTGTAACCTTATTAAGTATTGCATGGTTAAAGCTTCTTATATAAGGATGTGCGTATATTATGGTAGTTTTCATTACATAGCCTCTTTTGCCTTAAATTCTCGGAGAATATGTAAAGTATCTTTTATATTTTTATCAGTATGCATACTAGAGACAAAAAATCTAATTCTTGCCTCACTTTCTTTTACTGCTGGATAGATTATTGGTAAAGCATTTATACCATTAAATCGAAGAAATTTTGAAAGCTTCATAGCTTTTTCAGATTCTCCTAAAATTATTGGTATTATAGGTGTGTCCTTACTATTTCCTGTATCATAACCTAAATTTTTAATTTCATTTAATAAAATTTTTGAATTTCGCTTAAGCGATTTCAATCTACTTTGATCGCTTTTAAATATATTAATAGCAGCTAAAGCACTTGCAGTATTAGCTGGCGTAATACCTGCGCTAAAAACAAAGCCAGGTGAATTATACTTTAAATAATTTATAAGAGTTTTGCTACCAGCTATATAGCTTCCACAGCTAGCACAAGTTTTACTTAAAGTTCCCATTAAAATATCAATATTTTTCGGATCAATATCAAAATAATCACAGATGCCAGCTCCTCTTTTTCCAACTGTTCCAAATGAATGAGCTTCATCTATCATTAAAATACAACCATATTTCTCTTTTAATTCAAGTAATTTAGGCAGATTACAAATGTCACCATCCATGGAATAAGCACCCTCAACAATTAACAAGGTACGCCTATAATTATCTCTTAATCTCTTTAATACTTTTTCTAAAGATACCATATCATTGTGCTTAAATGAGCGTCTCATTGCATGCGAAAGCTTCGCTCCTTCAACTATACTATTATGAGCAAGTTCATCATGAACAATCAAATCTTTTTCATTAACAATATTACCAATCATGTTTACATTTGTACTATGTCCACCTACTTGTACAATGGAATCTTCCGTACCTAAAAATTGTGCAATCGCATGTTCTAAATCTTCATGAATTTTTAGCTCTCCTCCTAATAGCCTACTACCAGACACAGATGTTCCATACTTGTCTATAGCAACTTTAGCAGCTTCTTTTACATTACTATCACCATTTAATCCCAAGTAGTTATATGTAGAATAATTTATATATGTTTTGCCTCCTTCATTTATATAATTAGTAGGCACTCCTTCATCCTAATAAAATATGGCACCTTATCTCCATACTTCTTTTGTATTTCGTCAAATTTAATTATTTCAGGAAATGAATTTATACTTGATACGTTTTTTTCATATTTTGATACATTAATACCTAATTCTTTCTGAATTATACTCCAAACCTCGCCTACGGTAATTTCCTCACTAAGTTCTTTATAATCAATGGATTTTTCAGATAATCCATATTCAAACTCAATTGTCTGAATTAAATCAATCATCATTAATGAGTCAAAATCCATATCAACAATTAACTTATCACTCTTTTTTATTGTTTCTTTATTTTCTCCAGATATCTCAGAAATTATATTGAGCAACTTACTGAATTCTTTTTCCATAGTTAAATCCCTTCTAAATAAATTTTATTTAACACAATGATTATAACATTTTTATTATTTATATTAATAACAGTTAATGTTAATTGTTAGCGTCAACTTTTTGTGTGTAATAAACTTTTAGCCCTTACCTGCTGCTAGTTGCAGGTTTCACTTTTTAAATTATTTGCTCAGATAGTTCTAATATTTTACCGCCATTAATAATTCTTTGATGCCAGTAATGTGTCTTAACTGCTTCGTCAAAGTTTGCTTGAAAATGCTCATAATACTACATTTTTTACCTTAAAGTGCTGATCTTCACGCTTAATTTGCTACTCTTTAATAATTTTTATTTACTTTTCAAGCAAATACTTAGTTATATTACCACTTATATGACCTTCACCGCTGATAAGTAGTAGTCTGCGTATTTAAAATAGCTTGCCAGTTGCCTAAGATATAAGTTTTGACCTTCTTTAACATCTCGATTTGGGTAATGTTAAAGCTCGATCACTATAACGCGTTTTAAAATATAATTCTACTTTGTCGCGTTGACTGTTTAAAGCCCCAAGTGATATAAACAATAAGTGGCGGCTATTTTAGTATTAACAGCAGCCTTACGACAATATTTCAATAAGTGAAAGCAATTTAAAACAAGCTTACAATTAGGTAATATTTAACCCTTTCTCTAATCCAAGGTGCATCATCACTAGAAAGATAAAATTGCTTTGCTTGTGGCACAGTACTTGATCTGGTTGGTTAGGCAGCCGTCGAGCTTTGAGGTGCACAATATTGGCGTAGCTGCTACATAAATAAATCATCAAATAATGCAATAAGTCTTTTTGCTTGTCTTCTTTCCCTTCTTTCGTCATCTTAGTAACTATCCTTATTTTAAAATTGAATTGTTTTTATTGTCCTATGCTATTAATTTAAGAAATAAGCTGTTTTCTGCTATTCAAAGTATCGAAAATTATGATGATGACTTATCACCTAATGATTAATCATAAACGTGTCCAACGCTTAATGCGTGAGAACAATTTAGGAGCTAATAAATATAATCTGAGAGCCGATAAATATGATTCTTCAAAGGGTCCACAAAATAAGAAAGCTAAGAATCGGTTCCATCAAAAGTTTAAGACTGATAGACCATATCAAAAGGTCGTAACTGATATTAGTGAATTTAGATATGGTAACATGACTATCCGTGATCGTGTATATTTATCGCCATTTAAGGACTTATTCAATGGTGAAATTATTAGTTATACGATCACCGATCGTCCATTAACAAGATATGTTCTAGAAGGATTAGAGGGAGTGTTTACTGCAAGACAAAAGCTATTAAATTATCGAATGATAATCCATAGTGATCAAGGAATTCAATATTAATCTAATCCATATCGACATGCTTTACGAAAACATAAAGTATTTCAAAGCATGTCACGAAGAGCTACATATCATGATAATGCAGCTATGGAAAGTTTCTTTCACATTATGAAAGTTGAAATGAATTATTTTACACATCACTTTGATACTAAGAAACAATTGGTTAAGGCAATAAAAGAATGGCTAAGTTATTACAATGAAGATAGAATTCGGCACAAACTAAAAGGCTTAACTCCGATTCAATATCGGAATCAAGCCTTAAGTAAAATGATATAAAACTAACGTCCAGTTTTAGGGGTTAGCTTCAGAATCTGCTGTTTTTATTATTTGATATTTTGAAAGCGATCAATGTCCCTAGATTGAATAACTGCAACAGTTCCTTTTTTAAATGATAATTCAAATTGATCTTTATTAGGTAAAAATTCATTCGAACTAAACGAGACAGGATTATTCCCGCTAAAATCTGTTAAATTATATTTAGCTCCCGTAATTTTTAAATTTTGAACAGCTGTTAATGGTATTACTCCAAAATATTTATAAGTTGGTAATTTTTCTATCAAATGTTGTCCGTTATTGTAGAATCTGATTGAATTTTGTTGGTCAATAAGTTCGATGCTTTCAGCAAACTGGTTAAATCCAGGTTTAAGAACCATAAATAAATTAGATAGAAAATGATCTAATCGCCCTCCAGTTGCTCCAAAAAGGCTTAAATGAGAAGCATGATAATCTATAAAAGCACATCTAATAACCATTTCAGCATCCGTCAAGTCTTTTTCTGGAAGAGAATACCTGATATCATTAACATTTTTTTCAATTGCAGCTAATTCATTTTTTTGCAATGAATCAAAATCTCCTTCAGCTAAATCGGCCTTTATACCCATTTCTTCTAAAAGATAAGTCCCACGATCAACTCCGATTATTAAATCGCCGTTTTTTTTGGCTGCTAAAAGCTGCTTTTTAAGATCATTAGGCCATAACTGTTTAGGAGCGCCTAGCAACGCCCATGCTTTCATTCTAATATACCTTTCAGTTCAGCAATTTGTTGTTCAACACTATTTTGACAAAAAAGGTATGATCCAGCTACAAAAATTTCTGCTCCTGCATCTTTAGCTTTTTTAGCAGTTTGTCCGTTGATTCCTCCATCAACTTCAATAGGAACTTTTCCATTTACTAAATTTGATGCTTCTTTAATTCTAGAAAGAGAATCTGGAATAAATTTTTGTCCACCAAAGCCAGGAAAAACTGTCATTAATAAAATTTGATCTATTTTAGAAATAAATTTGGAAAGTACAGATACGGAAGTATCAGGGTTAAGAACCACACCAGCTTTAACTTGATTTTCATTTAAATAATCTAACCAGTAATTTAGTTTCTCTTCAGTCATTGCTTCATAATGAAGCAACATTATTTGAGCACCGGCCTTAGTAAAAGCTGGTACCAAATCATCAGGATTGTTACTCATCAAGTGAATCTCGGCCACAATAGATGGAAAAGCTTTTTTGAAATCTGAAACAAGTTGTGGCCCAAAAGATAAATTAGGTACGAAATGCCCATCCATGATGTCAATGTGAAATCGGTTAATGCCTGCATTCACAGCTGTTTGAATGTCTTTTTCTAAATTTAAGTTATTAATATTTAGTATTGATGGTGCTATCACTGTATTCTCCTTACTTTAAATATTCTGGTAATTTGCCATTTTCTATTTCTTTGCGCAATAACAAGTAATCATCATAGCGGCTTTTTTTTATTTCGCCTGTTTCAACTAGTTCTTTTACTCTGCACTTGGGTTCATTAAGATGTTGGCAACCACGGAATTTACAGAATTTACTTGCTCTTCTAAACTCAATAAAATAATTGCATAATTCATTTATTTTAATTGGAGTTAAATCAATTGCTGAAAACCCTGGTGTATCCGCAAGGTAACCCTTACCTAAAGGAAAGAGGTTTACTGTTCTTGTTGTGTGCTTGCCACGATTTAAGGAATTTGAAATAATCCCAGTTTCTTGGTGCAGACCACTTTTTAGTGAGTTAATTAAAGTTGATTTGCCCGCACCTGATTGGCCTGCTAAAGTCCATATCTGCTCGGAACCAATGTCATTAGGTAAATTACTTGCAACTTCTTTTTTACTATAATAGACCTTATAGCCTACTTCTTGATAATAATTCAAATTTTTTTGAATTTTATCTAGGTCGGATATACCAACTAAATCTCTTTTCGATAAAAAAATACTTACAGCAATGTTTTTCCAAGAAAAATAAGTTAGAAAGCGATCTAGCAATTGTAATGAAAAATCTGGTTGTACAGCAGACATTACGAGTAAAATTTGAGTCACATTGGCTACAGCAGGACGACCAATCAGGTTTTGGCGAGGCAACACTGCAACCAAATAACTTGTGCCTTGATCATCAATTTGAATCTTAACGTGATCACCAACAGTAGGTTTTAAATTATTTTTACGGAAAACCCCTCTGGCACGGGTTCTTATTGTATCAGTGCTCGTCTGAACGTCATAAAAGCCAGCAATCAGACCAGTAACAATTCCCTGATCTTCTTTAATCATTTTTGACCTTCTCATTCAAAATTGTCTGCCCGTCACGCACTACTTTCAGCTGACCAGGACCATCCTTAAGTTCAAATGGTATTGAAAAATTCATATCTTTTTTAATGTAAAGATCCCGATAAATATTGTTAATTGAATGATTATCATCTGAAACATAAATTTGAACATGATTCCCCCGCTTGTCATCTGAATCATCTTCATCATTATCTTCATAACTAACTGTGAAGTTTTTTATAGCTGTTAGATCACGCTCTTTTTTTGCGCCTTCAGAAACATTAACTGAAATTGTACTTCCCTTTGGTACTTTAGTACCAGCTGCCGGACTCATTGAAATAATCATACCCTTTTTAACTTTATTTGAATACGCAGAACTGACTTGCAAAGTTAAACCATGCTTATGTGCAAATTCTTGCGCTTCCTTCAATGAATAATTAGTTAGATCCGGTAATTTAGTCATATGATCTTTTGCGCGATGATTCTTTCCTTTTGACACAGTTAAAGTAATGGTTGTTTGGTCTGGCTTTACCTCCACATCAGCTGCAACACTTTGAGAAATAACATGATCAGGTGGAACGTTATAAGAAAATTGGTTTTCGCGAATTATTTCAAAGCCCAATTTTTCTAGCTTGTGTACTGCTATTTCATATTCGTCTCCAGTGACATCAGGTACTCTTACCATACCTGCTCCATCTGATATATAAAGATCAATGTATCTGCCTCGTTTTATTTCTACTCCTGCAGTAGGTGAAGTTTCAATTACTTTACCACGATCTATACTGTCAGAACTCCGGTGTTTTATTTTGCCTACTTTCAAGCCTACCATCTCAAGCCTATTTCTTGCGCTTCTTTCGCTCATATTTGTAACGTCTGGAATACGTACATCTTTATGATTGTTGCTGTTTAAAACAAAAAACATTAATCCAACGATTAAAACCGCAGCAATTCCAACAAAAAGCCACCACCATTTATGTTTACGCAAAGCCTGTGTAAAACTGGAATGATTTACTTTGGACTTATCACCTGATTCATCATTCTGTGTTCTGCTTTCTTCATCTAATCTATTGCTATTTGGATCAGATTTGAAATTAGGTAATATAATGGTTTCGTCATCATTATTCCCATGAGTTGGCTTAAAAACCGGTTCATTAGCCCTACCTGGCTCTAAACTACTGTCGAGATCATCTTTCATTTCTTTGGCTGAATCATATCTGTCACGTGGATCTTTAGCAGTAGCTTTTAAAACAACATTTTCTAAAGATTGGGGAATGTTTGGATCTTGTTTTCGTATCGAGGGAATTGGCTCTTGTGCGTGTTTTAAAGCAATTGAAACAGCTGAATCTCCGTTAAATGGAACATGACCAGTAATTAATTCATATAGAATTATGCCTAAAGAATAAATATCAGACTGCTTGGTGACGAGTCCTCCCCTCGTTTGCTCAGGAGACATGTAATGGACAGAACCAATCGCTGAGTTAGTTTGGGTAACTGAATTCTGATTAAGAGCCACAGCAATGCCAAAATCGGCAATTTTTATATTTCCATGCTTATCCATTAAAATATTTTGCGGTTTTAGATCTCTGTGAATAACATTATGTTTATGAGCCAGGGACATTGCACTTAGTATTTGGTCCATAATGCGGATAATATCTCCTAAATGCAAAGGAGAATTTGCTCTAATATAGTCTTTTAAATCTGGTCCATCGACATATTCCATTACCATGTATGGCAGTCCATGATCAGTGCCAACATCAAGAACCATTACTATATTAGGATGGCTCAGTTCGCTCGTTGCCAGTGCTTCTCTTTGAAAACGAGCCAAAGTTTGCGGTTCTTTTTGCAAATCAAGTCGCAAAATTTTAACCGCAACTTTTCGCTGTAAAATTATGTCTTCAGCAAGATAAACATTTGCCATGCCACCTTCACCCAAAGTATCGATTATACGGTAACGATCGCCTAACAAATAGCCCTTATTTATCATTTACCGTCACCGCCTTCGTTTAGAATTAAGCAAGCAGTAATATTATCCTCACCACCTAAGCGGTTAGCTTCATCAATCAATTTTTGACACCGATTCTTTAATGATAAATCTTTTGTAGCAAGAATTTGCTGAATCTGTGGGTCACTTAATGAGTTTGTTAACCCATCGGTACAAAGCAAAATAATATCGTTATCATTTAAAGTTACTTGTTTAAACTCTGGATCAATTGTACTAGAAACCCCCAGTGATTGAGTAATAATATTTTTTTGAGGGTGATTTCTAGCCTGTTGCTTCGTAATTTGTCCTAATTTTACTAACTCATTAACAAGGGAATGATCTTCAACTAACTGGATGAATTTACCATCAGAGTAACCATATGCTCTTGAATCCCCGAGATGTGCAATTAAAGCTTCGTTGTTAAAAATAGCAGCCAGGACAATAGTGGTACCCATACCATTTAGATCTGGAAAGCGATCTGCAGTTCTTAATATAGTTTCATTTTCATTACTTAGCTGGACGTTTAGCCACTTGCGTGCGCTGTCAGAATCGTAAAAGTCAGTAACGCCAAAATTATGACCCAAATGACTTACAGCCATAGTTGAGGCTACATCACCTCCCTGATGTCCACCCATACCATCACAAACTATGGCCAACAATGCGTTCCTTTTATTTTTGAAAACCTGGACAGAATCCTGATTACTCTTGCGTATTCGCCCGATACTAGATGCAAATGCTGTTCTAATCAAAACTTTAACCTCGCATTTTAAACTTAGCTATAAAAAAGCCGTCACTACCATAACTATCAGGTAAAATTTTCAGCATCCCTTGTGTTGCTTTAAGTTTACCCGCAGTGAAAGGTTGTAATTCAAACTGAGTATGACTTTTTAGAAAAGCCTTAACAACGTCTTCATCTTCTTCTTGAGTAATAGTACAAGTAGAATAAACCAATTCACCATCTCGACTTAACAACGTACTTACATGGTCTAAAATATCCAATTGTATTTTTTGTAATTTGACTAAATCCTGTAATGTTTTAGTATAACGAATTTCTGGTTTTCTTCTTATAAGACCTAATCCAGAACACGGAGCATCCACCAAGATTTTATCAAATTGTCCTTTTTTAAATGTTTGATCAGCTTTTCTGGCATCCATCGTTTTAACGTTTATTCTTGATTCAACTTTCATTCTTTTACCATTTTGCTTAACCAAACGCAGTTTGTTTTTGTGAATATCAAGAGCAGTAACATAACCATGTTTTAGCTTTTCAGCAATTTGAATAGTTTTTCCACCTGGTGCACTACATGCATCAAGAACTTCTTCATTACCTGCAAAAGTGAAAGCACTTACTGCCAAACTAGCAGCTTCGTCTTGAATTGTCAATTTTCCTTCTTTAAATAGGGAAGTTTTAAAGACACCACCATGTGCTAAAACCAGTTCATCATCAGCAATTTGAGATTCATTAGGAAAAAATCCTAATTTAGTTAATTCTTCTTTGATCAAATTATAATCAGTTAAACCTGAAACTCGAACAGTATTTTTTGCTGGTTTATTGATACTTGACAAGATAGAAGCTGTTCTGCTCTCACCCCAATTATTAATAAGGTACTGAACTAGCCACTGGGGAGTACTTTCTTTAACACTTAAAAAAAGCACTTTACCTTTATCATCAGGTAAAATCTGTCCCCTTCTTAAGAAAGCACGTAAAATACCATTAACAATCTTAAATCCAGCTGAATGTTTTCTACCAAATTCTTTTGCCAGATTATTAGCTTCATTTAGAACGGCTCGATCTGGAATACTGTTCATAAATAAAATTTGATAGGCGGACATCAATAACAATGGCAAAAGGTAATCTTCTTTAAGTTCAGTCTTTAATAGACCGCGAAACTGATACTCCAAATATATCTTTTCCTGAATAGTGCCATATACAATTCTTGTTGCCAACTTTTGGTCAGCTTGTGACAGCTTCGTTCCCTGCAAATTATTGCTAAAACTAATATTTGAATAAGAGCCATCACGAAATACTCGAATCAAGGTTGCAAGTGCTACAGAACGTGCACTTTTATGAACTGACAATCTTATCACCTTTACTGAAGTTTTTACCCTGACCGTTCAAAAAACTTTTAATTGCCATTTTTTTCTTTCCAGAAGGCTGAACTTCAAGTAAATTCAAAACGGTATGATTAGCAAAACTAATTGCAAATCGTTTTTTATTTTCAACGACAACTCCAGCAGGAAAGCTAGTCGTGTCGGCAGCAACTTCAGCTTGCCATATTTTAAATCTTTTACCATCAATGAGCAAATAAGCTCCTGGATCAGGATTAAGGCCTCGAATTAAATTATTAGCCTCAGTCGCGGTCATATTTAATTTTATTTGTTCCTGTTTTTTGCTGATATTTGGTGAAAAAACCACTTTATTTTCATCTTGCGCTGTCTTTTTCTGCGGATCAGCAATAATTTGCGGCAAAGTTTGGATTAGCAAGTCACGACCTAAAAGAGACAGTTTTTCAAATAAGGTTCCTGCATTATCTTCTTTTTGAATATCTATTGCTTTTTGGGCATAAATATCACCAGCATCCATTTGCTTAACCATTTCCATAATGGTGACCCCAGTTTGTTGATCACCGTTAATAAGAGCATATTGAATTGGCGCGCCACCACGATATTTTGGTAATAGAGAGCCATGAACGTTAACAGCAGCAATTTTTGCCGATTGCAGAAATTTACTAGGCAAAAACTGACCATAAGCAGCAGTGATGATTAAATCAGCGTGCATTTTTATTAAAGCAGCTAATTCAGCAGATTTTCCCAAATGTTCAGGCTGAAAAACGGGTAAATTCAGTTTCTTAGCTAAAATCTTAACCGGAGTTTCAGTAACTTTTTGTTTTCGTCCAACTTTTTTATCAGGTTGAGTAACCACGGCTTTTATTTCATAATCATTCTCTGAAAGAGCCTTTAAAATTGGTACAGCAAATTTAGGAGTTCCTAAAAAAATTATTGATGTCATTAATCATTTCCCCTTTACATTATGCGCTCTGGTTCATTATCAATATAAACAGACAAACCATATTTTTTAACCTTTTGCGCTGAGTCTTGAATTTGGTGTAATAACTTGTTTAAATTATCCTCTTTTTTATATTTTACCAGTATTTGATAATAATATTGATTTTTTAAGCGAGAAATTGCACTAGGGGTTGGACCTAAAACTATTGTTGATTGGTGTAATTTTGGTTGTAACCATTTTTTAATTCTAAAAGCTTCTCTAGCAGCATTTTGTTCATTTTTGGCCGCAACAGAAACTAGCACCGTGTAAAAATAAGGCGGATAATTGCCAGCATGACGAACACGCATTTCATACTGATAAAATTGCTCATAGTCCTGAGTTTCAGCTAGTTTAATAGCATAGTGATCAGGATTAAAAGTTTGGATAATTACCTCACCTTTCTTTTGGGCTCGTCCAGCTCGTCCTGCCACTTGTGTTAACAACTCAAACGTTCTTTCAGAGGCGTTGTAATCTGGTAACCATAATCCCGTATCAGCATTAACAACGCCTACTAGGGTCACATTGGGAAAATCCAGTCCTTTGGCAATCATTTGCGTACCTAGCAGGATATCTGCTTCACGATTGCCAAAAGCATCTAAGATCCTTTTAAATGATCCTTTTCTTCGTGTAGTATCAACATCCATTCGCAAAATACGGCAGCCTGGTATTATTTTTTCAAGCTCTGTCATAATTTTTTGTGTGCCAGTACCCAAGAAGCGGATTTTTGTGCTTTGACAATTAGGACATTTTTCAGGAATCGCAGTAGAAAAGCCACAATAATGACACTGCATTTTATTGGTATCTTTATGCATTGTCAAAGATAAGTCGCAATTTGGACATTTCATAACATAGCCGCATTCACGACATAACATAAAGTTGGCGAAGCCTCTCCTATTTAGCATTAAAATAACTTGTTCTTTTTTGGCAATCCTTTTTTTTATTGCCTCAACCAGTTGAATAGATAGGTCAAATTGCCCACCATTAAAATGAGCCTTTTTTAAGTCTATTAACTTAACTTCTGGCAAACTTTGCTGGTTAGCACGATGTGGTAGTCTCAATAATTGATAAACATCTTTTTGTGCTCGAGCTCTGCTTCCTAATGAGGGTGTTGCGCTGCCTAGCACAAGGGGACATGAGTTATAGTTGCTGCGCCAAACTGCAACATCTCTAGCATGATAACGCGGATTATCTTCTTGTTTATAAGAAGATTCATGCTCTTCGTCTATCACTATTAAGCCGATATTCTTTAAAGGAGCAAAGACAGCACTTCGAGCACCAACAACAACGCGTGCTTCGCCTCGGCGTATGCGACGCCATTCATCATACAGTTCTCCTTCTGATAATCCACTGTGTAGAACTGCTACTTGCTGACCAAAACGATTCTTCACTTGGCTTACCATTTGCGGGGTTAAGGATATTTCAGGAACCATCATTAAGGCATTTTTTCCAGCCTTTAAAGTAGTACTTATAGCATTTAAGTAGACTTCTGTCTTACCACTGCCAGTAACACCTTCTAATAAAAAAGTACGTGCTTTTTTCTCGATTATTGCTGGTTCTATTTTAGCTAATGCGTTCTTTTGTTCAGTGTTAAGCTTGATTTTTTTATCTGATTTTTCTTCCTGCTCATAATTTGTCAGTGGATCACGATAAATTTCAGCCGGTTTTTTTCTAAGCCAGCCTCTTTTGACAGCATTCGTTAATGAAACAGTGCTGAGATTTGCATTATTTTCGATCTCTTTCTGCATTTTTGGAAATTTATCGTAATTTTCAATTATATACATAATGAGCTGCTTTTGTTTAACAGCATTTTTTCTTAAAGATTCATATATATTTATATATTCTTTTTTATTATTCGTTAGTGAATATTCATTTTCAGTTTTGACCCGAGCCCGATTTTCAACAACATACTCAATTTTGGCCATATTTGTTCTTAACAATTTGCGAATTTCAGCAATTTGTTTATTATCATTAATCGTATTTAAATCTAACGGCTTTCCTTGAAAAATAGTCATTTTTTTTGCTTTAGAAGATTCCGGCACCAGAATTTTACGATAATTGGCACGCATAACTCTAGGAAGCATTGTTTTAAGAATAGTAATTCGATAAGAATAAACATGATCAGCCAAATCTTTTGATAATCTAATTAATTCAGAGGTTAGAGGGGGCATTTCATCTACCACCAAAAGCAAGTCTTTCAATTTACCTCGATATTGACTTTTGTTACTCAAACCAACTACGAAACCTTGTAACTTGCGTGGACCAAAAGGCACAAAAACCCTGGAGCCAATTTCTACTTCACCTAACTCATCAGGAATATGATATTCAAAAATGCGATCTGTTTGCTTAGCTGCAACATCAACAATAACCTGTGCAATCATTTAATCACCTTTAAAAAATGACCTCCATCTTTCTTAGGATGGAGGTCATAAAACTTTATTAATTACTGATTAACCTCACGATGCTTGGGATCAACGGTAACTTTGCCAGCTTCGATTTCTTCTAAAGCTTTGCCAACTGGTTTTTGTGATTTATAATTTTTCAGAGCTTCAGGTTCGCCGTCCTCAAGTTCGTGTGCTCTTTTTGCAGCAAGAACTGATAAAGAATATCTCGAATCAACCTGGGCCAACAATTTATCTATAGATGGATACGTAACTCTCAATTTAATCCTCCTTAACCATTTTCCGATATGTATCAATGACACGTTTAACACTCACGTGTTCAGCTTCAACAATCGCTTTTATATGATCAACAGCATTTGCTACTGTATCATTAACTACTGCATAATCATAATCCTGCATTACCAGAATTTCTTGACGAGCCTGTTTTATTCGACCCATAATTACATCCTCGGATTCAGTACCCCGATTTTCTAATCTAGTATGCAAAGTATGTAAATCAGGTGGTGTTAAAAAGATGAAGACACCATCAGGCATCTGTTTCCTAACCTTCTTAGCACCATTGACATCAATTTCTAAAAGCACGTCCTTACCTTCATAAAGCATTTTTTTCACTGGTGCCTTAGGAGTGCCATAAAAATTATTTACATATTGATTATACTCCAAAAGTTCATTTTGACTGATAGCCTGCTTAAACCGTTCTTGAGTAACAAAATAATAGTCCTTGCCGTTTATTTCTCCAGGCCTGGGTTTCCTGGTAGTCATTGATACTGAATATTCAAACGGAAATACTTTATTTTTCACGATTGCACTTTTAACGGTACCCTTACCTACTCCCGAAGGGCCAGAAAGAACAAGTAACAAACCTTTTTCTGCCATGCCATACTCCCTTACAAAAAGCTATTGTATCTAGTTTGCACTAAAATGAAAATATTTTCAAGTTATGATATTTTCAACAAATCAAAATTCTCTTAAAAAAATTTGCTTAAATACTTGTTTTTTGGAACAAATGTTCTTATAATATAATTTGTCAAACAAATGTTCGGTTAACTCTAAGGGGTGGTTTGATGAAAAACTCACTTAAGAAAATTTATCACTATTTTTTCGATTATGATGAAGATAAATTAAGTATTTACAGTCAATACTACTATGAAATATTAGCTGCTCTTAATAGCGCCCTAGTCCATCGCTCCTATGTATTGGTAAGTTATCAAGACGGAACGAGTGAAATCGGACAAATCATAAAACGTGTTTCTGCAGGTCGTTTTATTTTACGTTTAGCAAATAAAAAACTAATTAAAATAGTTGATATTGATACTATATTTAGAATTGATTTCGCATAATAAATTTCATTATAAAAACGCATTGCCAAGAATCATTATGATTCTTGGCTTTTTAAATACAATGTTTCGCTTAATATTTTGAAGCCAGCTTTTTCATAAATGTGAATTGCCGCTTTATTGTCAACATCAGCATTTAAAGCAAAAACGCTGCTGCCTTCCTTTTGCAAAATTGCAGTCATCTTTTTAATAAAAAAAGTGCCAAAACCTTGTCCACGAAATGGCTTATCAATAAACAATCCGAAGAAATAGTCCTCATTTTCACCATGATCCACAGCACAATAGCCAGCAACTTCATTTACTTTTAATAAAATAAAGCTTTTAGTATTTTTATCTGCCAGGGAATTCTTGATATATTTAGTAGAAGTTTCAACATCTTCCCCAAATGCACGGCTGTGAGCCTTAGCAACTTGATCAACATAGCTCATTGTTAAAGGCTTAACTGCTAGAACTTGGTTTAATTTGTCAGTCTTTTCAATCATTACTGGTTCTACAGTTCGCATATAATAATCTGAATCTTCTGGAACAACTTTTAAACTCATATTTTTCAAAAAACTTGGATTTTTTTCTAAAAAGACTTTCTCTGTCACAAACACCCATTTGTGATAACCATATTGCACCATAATTCTTTTCGCATGCTCAAACATTCCTGTAGCAATCTGTTGTCTGCGAAATTCCGGAGCAACTTCTAAGTTGACTTCCACCTCTTCTTCAGGACACTCATCTGCATATAGCATGGTTAACCCAACTAACTTATTTTCATCATAAGCCAAAATGAAAGTTGGCATATCTTGAAAATAATTAAATTGATTACTTAAGTAAAAATTTGAATAAGTTTTATCAGCTTTTTTTACTTTTTCAGTTAGTTCATTTGCCTGTCTAATTTCTTTTTCATTCAAAGTTACTTTTTCAACAAGTATCATTTCTTCTTCCTTTTAAAACTTTTCATCAGGTCTTTAGCATTTTGCTTAGCTGCTTGTGTTACATCGCTTCCGGCCATCATTTCTGCAATCGCAGTCACTGTTTCCTCTTGAGTTAATGGACCTATTTGGGTGTATGTAGCACCATCTTCAACTTTTTTTGCTACTAAATATTTTTGATCACTAGCAGCAGCAACTTGTGGTGAGTGTGTTATGGCGATTACT
Source organism: Lactobacillus kimbladii (assembly GCF_014323605.1). GTDB lineage: Bacteria > Bacillota > Bacilli > Lactobacillales > Lactobacillaceae > Lactobacillus > Lactobacillus kimbladii_B. The sequence continues at coordinate 19,296 of NZ_SCMB01000008.1, forward strand.
TGCTTATTTTCTCCAATTGAGTGCAATTTTTGACCTATTGCTGCTGAGACACGGCCAGAAACCCCAGTATCAATTTCATCAAAAATCATTGTGCCTACAGGTTCAACTTTACTGAAAATTGCTTTTAATGCCAGTATCAGCCGTGATTGCTCACCACCAGATACAATTTTGACTAATGGCATTAATTCCTCACCCGGATTTGGTGCAATTAAAAATACAATATTATCCGTACCTTTGCTGGTGAAACTTTTTGTTGTCGAAAAATCAATCCTAAAACGAGCTTTTGCCATATATAAATCCGCTAATTCCTGTTTGATTTTACTTTCAAGTGTTGCGGCTACTTTTTTCCTCGTCTCATGAAGATTTTGTGCTTCAGTTTTGAGTTTTTCTTCCAGAATATTAAGCCGCTTTTGCAACTTTTCTTCATCGAGTCCACCTGTCTCGTATTGACTCAATTCTTTTTGAATTTTGGCATAAAAGGCAAAAACATCTTCTAATGAAGGACCATATTTTTTCTTCAATGAATTAAGCAAATCTAACCTGTTTGAAACGTATTGAAATCTTTCCTCATCAAAATCCATTTCATCAAGTACATTTGATAATTCACTCCGGGCATCACTTAAAGCAAAAACTCCATCGTCAATAGTCTTGGCAATATCTTTGAATTTAGCGCCATATTCCGTTAACTCGTTGGCTGCTCCTTGAGCATTACCCAACAGAGTTTCAATGCCATGGTCTTCATCATCATATAATTGCATTAAATAGTTAGCAGTATCGACAATTTTTTGGTAGTTATTTAGTTCGTTATATTCTTCTTCAAGCTGATCATCTTCATGAGGATCTTGCAGGTCTGCTTTGGACAATTCATCATTTTGAAAGGATAATATATCTTGTTTTTGGGCTAATTCCTGGGCATCTTTATGCAAATGATTAATTCGAGAAGTTAATTCTTGCCATTTTTGAAAATTTTCCTGGTAAATATTAAGTTCCTCTTTAAAATCGACTGGAGCATAATTATCAACCAAATCAATTTGCCTATCCTGATCCATCAATATTTGTTGATCATTTTGACCATGAATATCAACTAAAAAATTTCCTAATTCCTTTAATACATTGATGGTAGTCAATTGTCCATTTATGCGAACAATATTTCTTCCCTTAGCAGCTATTTCCCGGCTGATAATTAATTGCTTATCCGCATCAGGTATACCGTACTTTTCGCAAATTGCAGCAATTTTTTTAGATTCATGATCAATAGCAAATAAGCCTGTAATGACAGCCTTTTTCTCACCGCTACGGATCATTTCTTTTTGACTGCGACTCCCCATTAGTAATGAAACTGCATCGATAATAATTGATTTACCTGCTCCAGTTTCACCTATTAGCACGGTCATATTTTCTTGAAAGCGAACCTTCAATGCTTTAATAATTGCAAAATTTTTAATATCCAGTTCAACTAACATTTTTTTCTCCTAAAGATTGGCAATAGCCTGAGCAACTAAATCTTCTGGGTTCCCAGACCATATTAATTTACCACCATCTTTTTCGTCTTTTTGTAGATGTATCAAAAACTCAATATTGCCTTTACCACCTTTTATTGGTGAATAATCAAGGCTGAGCACGTTAAAGCCATTAGCCCTTGCCTGATCAATGGTATGTCTGATAACGGCACAATGGACATCATGATCATGTACTATGCCATGTTTACCGACATGTTCTGGACCAGCTTCAAATTGAGGCTTTATCAGACAAACTGCTTCACATTTATCTTTTAGAATCTGAAACATTGGCGGCATAATTAAATCTAAAGAAATAAAGGAAACATCAGTCATTGCAAAATCAGGCTGACCATGAGTAAAATCTTCAGGCTTACTGTAACGAAAATTTTGCTTCTCCATTACTATAACACGCGGATCATCACGCAATTGCCAAGCAAGTTGATTGTAGCCTACATCGAGGGCATAAACCATCTTAGCCTTATTTTGTAAAGCGACATCAGTAAATCCCCCAGTAGAAGCACCGATGTCTAGACAAATTTTATTGGTCAAGTCAATTTGAAAAGATCTTAAGGCCTTAGCCAGTTTAAAACCACCCCTTGAGACATACTTTTTATCCGATTTTTTTACAAAAAACTTTTCATCAACCGGTAAGTTAGTACCACTTTTATCAATTCTCTGATGATTATGATCTGATACTAACCCTGCCATGATCGCCCGTTGAGCCTGAGTTCGAGAATGAAACATGCCTTGTCTGACTAATAATACATCCGCTCTCTCTTTGACCATTTACAATACCTTTTTATATAAATCAAGAAATCCAGCTAAAACATTCGCATCAACAGATTTTAAGCACTTTTGAGCATCAATCATTAAATCAGTCAGCTCTTTACGACTTCTTGAAATACCAAGCAAAGTCAAAGTATTATTTTTGCCGCTCTCTAAATCTTTATGAGTTTTTTTACCCGCTTCTGCAGAAGTTTCAACCACATCTACTAAATCATCATAAATTTGATATGATCTTCCAAAATCTTCAGCAAACTGAATTAGCGTCTTTTTTTGAGAAGAATTAGCATCACCATATTCAACTGCCATTGCAACACACGCCTTAATTAAGCAACCTGTTTTTAACCACTCCATTTTATTAATAAATGCAGAATTGTTTGCGACACTATCATTATTGGTAGAATCAATGTCTAAATATTGTCCACCAACCATGCCGTTAGGACCAACAGCTTGGGTAATTATTTTAACTAATTTAGCTGAATTACTGCCCTCAGAAATCCATTCAATACCCATTGGTAATAAAGCATCTCCAGCAAGGATGGCTTCAGCTTCCCCCCATTTTTTGTGACTCGTTAATTTTCCTCTGCGATAATCGTCATTATCCATAGCCGGCAAGTCATCATGAATTAACGAATAAGTGTGAATCAGCTCAATTCCACTTGCAATCCTGACTTCTTCGTCATTTATTTTTACTTTAAGTGCGTCAAGCGTTGCTAAAAAAAGCAGGGAACGCAACCTTTTGCCTCCAGCCATTACTGAATAAGACATAATCTGACTTATTTTCCTGTCAGAAACTTCACTTTTTAAATGCTCTTTTAAGTAACCATCTACTATCGGAGTCCATTTTTCTTTAAATTCTTTAAAAGTCATGTCAAATCTTCTCTATTTTTCAGGTGCTGAAGCGTTATTAGGATCAAGCTTATGTTCAGTTCCATCGCTGTCAATTAATTTAGCAACTGTTTCTTCTGCTTCTGTTAATTTTTTATTTAAATCGTTACTTAATTTTTTTCCAGCTTTAAACTGCTCAAGTGCATCCTCCAAAGGAATATCGCCTTTTTCTAAGTTATTAACAATTGTTTGTAATTCAGTCAATTCCTCTTCAAAATTATTTTTCTTGGTCGCCATTTTTTTCTCTCCTTATTGAACTGATAACTGCTGTTGCTAATCCATCTTTAAATTTGATGCTGATTTCATCTTTAACCGCAATTTGACTTACGGAATTGACCATTTTATTCTTCTGGTCTTTAACATACGCATATCCTCTTCGTAAAATTCTGTCGGGATCATAATCGTTAAGTTGTTGTTCTGTTTGGCCAAAAACATTACGTTTTGCCTGTAAGAAATGTTCTGTATTAGCAACTAACCTCTGGTCATAAAAATCTGTTTGTTGCAAAAAAGACTTGATTTTTTTATTGGGACTGACTGTAACCAGGCTTTGTTTTGCCAACTGGTAATTATGCCGTTTGCGTTCCAGCTGCCGCACCATATCATTATGAAGTCTGTCTCGCAAAAGATCTAAAGTTTGTGCTTGCTCATCATATAGTCTTGCAGGTTCTCTCATGATAACAGAATTATTAATGCGACTTAAGGCATCACGACGTACCCTAATTATGTTTTGTATACTGGAAACAAGGCTGTTTTGCATTTGACGAATATTTATCAATTCATCTGGTAAATTAGGAGTGGCGTATTCGGCTGCAGCAGTTGGAGTCGCTGCTCTTACATCAGCAACTAAATCACATAGTGTAGTGTCAGTTTCGTGACCCACTGAAGAAATGACCGGCATTTTCATATCAAAAACCTGTCGTACTACGTTTTCCTCATTAAAGGGCCATAGATCTTCAAGCGAGCCCCCACCTCTACCAATGATCATAACATCATATTTATCTTTAAACTGAGCTATTTGCTTCATTGACGCTATTAGTGAATCAGCGGCAGAATCTCCCTGAACTTGAGCTGGAAACAAGTCCACTTCTGCATGGGGAAATCTCCTGTTCACGGTTACTAAGATATCATGAATTACTGCACCAGAAGCACTTGTTACAACAGCAATATAATCTGGATAACGAGGAAGCGGCTTTTTATACCTTTGGTCAAAAAGTCCCTCACTAGCCAGCTTTTTTTGCAATTGCTGTAATTGTTCATATAATGCCCCTAATCCTGCAGGTTCCATCGATTCCGCATAAAACTGGTAAGAACCCTGAGGTCCGTATACGCTAACATAGCCAGTTATATATACTTTCATACCTTCCTCAGGTTTAAATTTCACTTTATCGAAATACGAGCGAAACATAACCACATTAATTTTAGATTTTTCATCTTTTAGTGAAAAATACTGGTGTGAATTGCGCCGATAACGAAAATTAGACAGTTCACCTTGAAGAAATACTTTATGCAAATAAGGATCATTTTTAAATTTTTGAGTTATATAGTAATTCAAATCCGAAACTGTTAGGTACTTACTGCTTTCCATTATTTCTCCTTGTCAACTGAACAACTTGTTCCATGAGAGACTCCACGGTTAGAGGACCAATCCCTCCTGGAACAGGCGTAATAAAACTCGCAATTGGAGCAACATGGTCAAAATCAACATCGCCAACTATGTTGCCATTAACTCGACTTATTCCTACATCAACAATGACTGCATTTTTCTTAATCATATTCGCCTTTACTAATTTGGGGTGCCCTGTTGCCGAAACTAATATATCAGCTCGCTTAGTATATTCAGCCAAATTTTTAGTCTTCAAATGTAGAATAGAAACTGTTGCGTCCCTCTCAAGCATCAATGCAGCCAAAGGTTTACCTACAATGCTGCTTCTACCTATAATCACAGCATTCTTACCCCTTAAACTGATATGATAATGATCTAGTAAAGCTAAAATACCATGTGCAGTTGCAGGTTCTACAAAATGATCTCCTTGCCACAAGCGTCCTATATTAGCTGGTGTCAGACAATCGACATCTTTTTCAGGAGCAATAGCTGCTAAAGCCTCATTTAAAATAATTTGCTTCGGTACTGGCAGTTGAATCATAATGCCGTTAACATTTTTGTCATGATTAAGTTTATCAATAAGTTCTAATAATTCTTTCTGTGAAACAGTTACGGGTAGTTGGAACAATTTTTGTTCAATTCCTGTTTGATCTGCGCGTCTTTTTTTGGTTTTCAGGTAAATTAGGCTACTAGGGTCTTGACCAATATTAATTACGCAAAATAGTGGTTGTATTTTCAACTTCTTCAAATTTAATACTTGTTTTTGAAGAAGATCTGCACGAAAATTAGCTAACTTTTTGCCATCTAAAAGTTGACCCATTTTTCTTTTCCTTTTCTAAAAAAATAGTCGGCCTAAAGCCGACTATAAGATATTTTAGACAAAGTTTGCCAACATACCATTAATAAATGGCTTATCTTTGGGATCAGCAAACTCATCACATAAGTTCAAAGCTTCATTTACCGCAGCTTTTGGCTCAATTTCCTTACTGTATTTAATTTCATACAAAGCAACTTCCAAAATGGCCAACGAAATTTGATTAATACGGTTAATACGCCAGTTCTTTTTCAAATAGCTGGCGAGTTCTCCTTTTAATTCATCCCGTTTTTCAATTACACCTTCAATTAATTCTTTTGAATAGGCAGAAAGTACTTTTAAATCAAGCATTGCAACAGTTTTAGCTTCAACTTCCTTAGCTGTATATTTTAAGTCCTGATTAGACAAATAAACAGCTTGCATTGCGACTCTACGACTCTCGTGTTGATTCATTTTTACCCTTTTCATCTATGTCGGAAAATAGCTGAGAGGTTCCGCTGCCATCTTCATTATCATCGTCTGGAAATTCAAGTCCGGTAACATGCACGTTAATTTCACTAAGAGTTAAATCGGTCATCTGTAAAACCTGTTGCTTTAAAGTCTTCTGCAAATCCATTGCTATTTCAGGCACATTTTTACCAGCTTCAATACTGACATAAACATCGGCAATCAAGTTATGTTCATCATCAATATTAACAGACACGCCTCTGCCACGATCTTCTCTTCCTAAAACACGGTTAATTCCGGACTTGACGTCACCGTGCATTTCGGCAACTCCATCTACTTTTTCGGCAGCGATGCCCATAATAACTTCAAGAACGCTAGGATCAATTTCAATTTCTTCGCCGTTATTTTTATCATCTAAGACAATTTTTGAACTATCTGCCATTTTTTTACCTCGAAAATTTATTTATTTGCGCGAGATACGTATGTACCATCGACAGTATTAATTACTAAAACGTCTCCTTCATTAATAAAGAAAGGTACGTTTACTACTAGACCCGTTTCCATAGTTGCAGGCTTTCCACCACCTGATGAAGTATCACCTTTAATATTAGGCTCAGTTTTGGCAACCGTCAATTCAACAGTATTCGGTAATTGAATTCCTAAGGTTTTGCCATCATGCATAATTACACTTACATTCATATTTTCCTTTAAAAACTTGGCTTCATCTTTTACTTGTTCATTAGGAATTGCCAACTGATCATAAGTGTTAGTGTCCATAAAAACGTAACTGGCGCCATCATTATATAGGTACTGCATAGATTTTGTTTCTATTTCTGCAGTTTCAACTTTTGCAGTAGAGCGGAAAGTATATTCCTGTACAGCACCTGTGTTCAAACTCTTTAGCTTTGAGCGAACAAATGCACTACCCTTACCTGGTTTAACATGTTGAAATTCAACTATACGCCATAAGTCATTATTATACTTGATAGTCAAACCATTTTTAAATTCATTTACTGAAATCATTGTCATATTGAGTACCTCATCTCCATAATATTATCTTACCAATTAGTAAGCGATTTTACTATAATTATTATTTATCTTTTATAAAGAAATTAAGTTGTCTTTAGGTAAAGTAGAAAGTGTCTCAGGGGTTTGATTATGAATTAAAATGTCATCTTCAATTCTGACACCGCCTTTATTCGGCAAATATATTCCTGGTTCAACTGTATGAACCATGTCATTTACGAGTTCTTGTTTGCCGAAAGGTAAAGCAGGTTGACATAATTCATGTATTTCTAATCCGATGCCATGACCAATCCCATGACCAAAATACTTTCCATATCCTTGTTCTGTAATGTAGCTTCTGGCTGCTCGATCAACATCGCTGCCATGATTGCCTGCAATAGCAACTTCAATACCACGCCTCTGTGCTTCATGAACAATTTCATAAATTTTGTGCATTTCCTGGTCAACTTTGCCAACAGCAACAGTTCTGGTAATATCAGCAGCATAACCATGGTAAAACGCACCAAAATCAACCACAACCATATCACCATCTTCAATCATTTTATCGCTGGCAACACCATGAGCCCATGCAGAACGCACCCCTGAGGCAATAATAGTATCAAAGCTAGGACCATCACCGCCATTAATTTTAAAATAGTAATCTAATTTTGCTCCGATTTTCCGCTCAACAGCACCTGGCTTAATCAAAGGCAATATTTCATTAAAGCTATCCATTGAGATGTTAATCGCTTTACGCAACGTTTCTAATTCAAGTGCGTCTTTAACATTACGGACTTGTTCGACTAATTCCTCGCATATTTCGAAATCGATACCAGGGTTTAATCTTTGCAAGTTTGCAAACTCAACTGCAGAAACGAATTCACCTTCGATTAAAACTTTTTTTAAATTTACCTCTTTTAATTGTTTAGAAATTTCAAGGTCTTGACCTTCTTTTTTCATTACCACCTTAATTTCGCCTGGGGCCTCGGCTTTAATCTGATCGTCAAACCGTGAGTCAGAAAGCAAGATTCGATCTCCTTTTGAAGTTAAAATCAATTGAGCTTCTTCACCAGTAAAATTAGTCAAGTAACGATAATTTGCTTGGTTAAAAATTAACAGTCCATCGGCATTACGTTTTTTAATTAGTTCAGTAACCTTATTTATTCGCCTGTTAAGCAGCGTTAATAGTTCTTCCTTCTCAGTCATACCCATAATCTCCTGTATATCAATCTTTAACTTAATTTTAACCCTAAAAAGAGATACAATACTAACTTATTTTTACTAAATTAAAGCAGAAAAAAGACGAGAAGCATATGCTTTTCGTCTTCTTGTTTAAGAACTAAATTACTTAGCTTCTTCTTCAACCGGAATAACAGAAACTTGTTTTCTGTATTTATCTTTCCGCTCAAACTTAACTACTCCATTTACTAAGGCAAATAAAGTATCGTCTCCACCTTGACCAACATTTTTACCAGGGTGAATCTTTGTACCACGTTGACGATAAATAATTGAACCAGCATGAATGGTTTGGCCATCTGCAGCTTTAGCACCTAAACGACGACCAGCTGAATTACGGCCATTGGCAGTAGAACCTCCACCCTTGTGGTGGGCTAATAATTTAAGATTTAAAATATTCATCATTACTTCACCTCTAGTTTAATTCAATTTTTTCAACTGTAACCTTAGTATAAGGTTGACGGTGACCATATTTTGAATGTGAGTGCTTCTTAGGCTTGTACTTGAAAGTAACTACTTTCTTTTCCTTGCCTTGCTTTTCAACTTTAGCAACAACTTTAGCACCTTTAACTAACGGTGTACCAACTTTAACATCTTTGCCATCGGAAGTAAGAACTACTTCATCAAAAGTAACTTCTTTGCCTTCTTCAGCATCAAGCTTTTCAACAAAAACACTATCGCCTTCAGCAACTTTATATTGCTTGCCACCGGTTTTAATAATTGCGTACATTTACTACCCTCCAAAATTTACTTAGACTCGCCAATCGAGGTGCTCCGTGAAAGACTTATTACCCCGAAATGTGCGGTTGCAGATGTAGAGGAATCCACAAATACAACTACTACATAATACTACTCTTAGGTCTAGTTGGCAATAAAAAATGCCCTTTTTATTGGACAAATTGACATTAAATCTGCCATTTGCCACCGTGAACTTTAGCAATATTTTCTGTAACAATAAATGCTTCACTGTCAATTTCGCGAGCTTTGGCAACTAATTGACCATATTCATTAGTATCAACGATTATAACCAGTTGTTGCTTATCCTGATCACTATATCCGCCTACAACGTTATAAACAGTCAGTCCATCGTAATCCTGCTGGAGCATTTGCCTAATTTTATCAAGTTTATTGTTACTCATTATGCGCACTTGATATTTTTTGTCAAAACCGGTCTCAGTATAACGCATAGTAATTGTAGTAATAACCTGAGAAAAAGCTGCTAGTAAAAAAGCTTCAGTGCCATCAACAAAAATGTTCAGGACAATGACCGACATATCAATAACCATAAGCGATATTGCCGGGTCAACATAAAAATATTTTTTAATAATTAGTGGGGGAATTGTGGTACCGCCAGATGAAGCGTTAATTCGGTAGAGCATCGTAACACCAATGCCCATTAAAACTCCGCCATAAATTACCGCTAGCATATTATTTGAAGTTAGTTTAAAGCTAGGAGTGATTGCCATTAAGACAGGTACTAAAATACTGCCCAATGCAACTTTTTTTAAAGTTTGTTTGCCTAAAAAGATTGCGGCTAAAATTAACATTAAACCATTAACCACAAATACCGAAATTGAGCGGTTAATTCCCCAAACAGCATCAATCAATATTGAGATCCCGGTCGAGCCGCCAGCAGCAACATTTATTGGAGCATAAAAGAAGTTAATTGATATTGTTATTATTTCCAAACCAGCCAAGAAAAAGAGCCAGTATTGCCATGTATGAGTTTGCTTTTGTGTGTCCATCTCATCTTCCTTCCATAAAATTGTTATTTTACATTTTACAGGAAAGGAGCAAAATAATGCAAGAAATATGGGTTTTTGATATGTTCTATTGTTCTTAAAATTACAAAAACTATAATTCAAAGGAAATTATCTTAAATTATTAAGAAATTATAAATATTACTGATCAGCAAGTTCGTATCTAATAGTCTGATTGCCTTCGTATGCTGGTAGACCTTTTTCAGCCCGATATAATGCGCGCTCAAACGCTTGATAGCCTTTACTTGAACTAACGGCAAACTTGATATGGTATTTGCTGGCAAATTCGCTTATATTCCAAGTACTGTCATGGGCAGCATAAGCTGTCACCAAAATCACGATATCCAGATCTTTGATTTGGTTTTCAATTACTTTTTTCTTGCCCTGAAAAGCATCAATAGGAATTGGAATGCCGCCATATCGATTAACTATTCCTTCAAGCATAGCCTCATTTTGATTATTACCAATGGCAATTCCGACCCTTTGATAGTGCAGGTTCATTGCTAATTTAGGCAAATCAGCTTTCTTTGATTCAGTGTCACTCTTTTTCTTTTTGTTTGCACTATTTTTCCTTGACTGTTCAATTTGATAAACCCAGCGAATTTGAATAGCCTCAGCCGGATTCTTTTTCAGACGCACATCTCCGTCATACCATGCTAAGTCTACTATTGAACCATCAACTAACTTAATATTTTCGTCCCAATATTTACTTGAATCAACTGGTAAAAGAACCGCTTTACCATGAACTCGTAGTTTCTTGCCTTGAGCATTACGTGAAATAGCCAGATGTCCGGTTCTCCCCTGAACTACTGCATACTTAAAAGTTGAAATAGAATCAACTTCCATACTGGGCAGATCACGATAGCCAACAATTCTTAAAATAGTCGCTTCATAATGAGAACTTTTTTCTTCTGGCACAGCTTCAACAATATCCCCGCTTTTCAAATTCAAGGAATGGATCTGTGATTCTTTTAACGTATAAACGGTTCTATTACTATCATTAATCAAATCACAGCCTGACAATAATCGAACCACTGTATACCGCTTTCCTTTACGGTAATCTCTCTTAGGATCTTTTGGCGTTTCAAGTGCCTGTTCAAAAACTTTTTTATCGATTAAATCTTTTGGAGCCTGAATAGATTTAATTGCTTCTTTTAAATCAACTAAATTTTGACGGTACTCTGTATTGATACCTTGAGCTAGCGTTAATTTTTGTGCAGCGGAGAGAGCTGTATTTTTGGCAGAAATGTTTGCGGGATTAGTAATTAACTGCGTTAGACTTGTTAGTAATAAATTAAGCTGCTGTAAATCGATTTCTACAGTGTTTTTATCTTTCCCAGTTGAATTGCTTTGTTTAGCATTGTCAGTCATGCCCAGGATTAGCTTTATTGCAGCCAATCCATTCTTGAGGCTCTTTTCATCTCCGGCAGTCTGATTAAGAATTCTTTTTAAATTATTGCGATAATCGAACATCTTTTTACCTGTCTCTTTTTAATTTACTTAAGTATAGCAAATGCAAAAAAGCCCAGCTCAATGCCAGGCTTAAAGTCAGAAATTAGAAAGCTCCTCCACCGGATCCTCCACCGAAGCCACCGGATGAACCACTGGAAAAGCTGCTTGAACCAGTAGATATACTGTCGTTAAAGCAAGAATCAAAGTTGGCAGAAAAGCTATCTTTGCCGGAATTAGAAACAAAACCATAGTAAAAGTAATCACTCTTTGCCAATTCTTCTTGACTAAATTCGATTTTTAGCTGTTTCATTACTTTATTAGCTAAACCAAAAGCAACAGCATAAGGCATGATGTCTTCCCATAAAATGATGTCACCCACATCCTTCATTTTAAACTTACCGATATCTTTCAACATTTTCTTGAAACCACGTATCTTTTCGGTTTCAATTTTTCCTTTTTCTGAATAAATACCAGTCTGCCTGATACTGAAAATTAGCGCCAGTAAACTCAAAATTAGGATCAAAGCTTCACCAAAAACTATCAGGAGTATAAACTTAAGTGAGCTCATTAGAGCTACAACAGAAGCTGCGAAACTGATGACCATCATTAAAATTATGATTGCTATATTTCTATTTTTACGATTTATTAATGAATCGGGCAGATATATTTGCTTTTCTTTACTATCAAAATAATCTCCTGCCCAAAAGTCAAAATCATTGCCTAATCTCTTACCATGATATTTTTTCAAGGCTTGAGTGGTAAAACTAGTTCCATCCCCAATCTTGTTAAAGAGTGTTTTCATTAATCGGCTTTCGTCAACAATACTTTCGTCTATCGCGGTTATCCGATAATAAGTTTTAAGATGGGCTTTATAATCTTCAATCCTAATTTTTTTCTGTGCGGCCAGTTCCATCAAATAAGCGGTAAACGCGCGATTATCCGGTTGCTTTGCAGTATCCAAAATTTGCGCTAATATGGGATCCACATCAGGTATTTCATAGTTATGGGCTAATTCACGAATTTTGCGGGGCTTAAAACCAATCTTTTTGGCCCTAAAACCCTTAATGATACCTAAAAGTCCTGCTATTATACTCACAGCAATTAGCCAGAGACTTCTTCTTACCCCTCTTTTTTGCTTTAATTCCGTATTTCGCGCTAACTCTTTTTCTTGCTTTATCACTGCCTGCCTGTGATTCTTATTTTTGACATTTTGATTGTTGGCAGTAATTTTAGGAGGGAAAATAGTATGAACTTCAATACCCATGTCACCAGCAAGATTTTCAGCTGTCATGATTATTTTCCCTTTTTGAGGATTAACTTGCAGATGACCATCAAGTGGTCCGTGGGCCCATGCTTTTAGACCCTTTACAGGCCCTGGAAAAATCACACTGGCTCTGACATAGTCCAAATCTCTATCCCAGCCATTGCCGATAATCTTAAAGTTAAGTTCCGCAACATCCCGATAATTGGTAATAGCATTAGTGATACGGTAAAAATAAGTAACAGTAAAGCGACTATTATTCTTTATATTATGAAATACTTTAAAACGGTAACCTTTTTTACTTCTTTTAAGATCATAATTCTCTGTTTTGCGACCCTTGTTTTGATCGTCCTTGACTGTCACTTTGATATCGTCAAGTTTCTGATTCGATTGTAAATTTTGGCGATAAAAAACACCATGTGCAGAGCTATTAAATTTATAGGTGATTGCCCTTTTCATCGACAACGAACCATCAGAATTCACTTTAGCAGTGGTGATGTTTTTAGCAATATCATAATCAACATCTGCTTTTACTTCTTGTCCAGAAACAAAGAAAAATAAAAGAATTCCTATAAGAGATATCAGTTTTAGAATTTTATGTTTCATGCTTTTTCCTATCTTTCATTCTTCACTTTTCTTAATTATACAGGTTGTGAAATACAATTAACAAATGAATTTTCACTCCCTTAATCCTGCCACCTATCTAGCTTTAAAAATAAGTTCGACAAAAAAGAAATTTCCAGTTGCAATTACAACAACTTTTCTCTATAATAGTTAATGTTCTTGCGCAGGAATACGCAAAACTGACGGTCTGGTAGCTCAGCTGGATAGAGCAACGGTCTTCTAAACCGTGGGTCGTGGGTTCGAATCTCACCCGGATCATTTTAAATGATTTTTATTGATTTTTACTAATTATAAATCCTGTTATATCAACAATTTTATTTTTATTTATTATTATTAAGTTTAAAGTTAGCTAACATTTTCAAATCAAGATTTCCCAGTGATTTCTTGATTTTTGTTGTTTTAAAAAACTATTTATAAAAGAAAGTACTTCAGATAAATTAATTTTCAGAGTGGTTTCTTTTATTATTTCTCTACTATTTGTTGTTTGTTTTATTAAAATTTCTTTTAGCAATTCATAAAGTCCTAATTGCCCTTTTGAGTCCACTTAGTATTATCTACTGTTTTTTTCAGAACATATTTCTTAGTACTCTGTGCAATTCTGATTATACTTATCTTAACGTTTTGTATTCGGAATAAAGTAGCCAAATAATAACTTGCTTGTATTGCACACCTCACTCTTTTGTATTTATGGCAGCATCATTTATGTCATAATCTTTATCAATCACCGTAATCTTGACCAATGATGGGTTAGTTAAAATACGCTTATAGTAGGTAGCTTTTTGGCTTCAATTCATTGACTTGCTGTTTAAAAATTAATTTATCTTCACGCTCATCTTTAAGTTGAGCAACCAGTTGAATTAGTGTTTCTGGATTCGTTAATCAATATTGTCAAAGTGCCATTAACGGTATACGAATTTGTTCATCGTCTTATCTTCTTCATCAACATAATCCCTAATTGCTTTTAGAAAATTTATATATCCTAAAATTTCAGCTACATTTTTTCTATAAAGTAAGATCCGTTATTAATATCCATTATTCTAACTTGTTGCTTTTCAAAACTGAAAGTTTGAATTCAATCCATTAATTTTACCTCGATTAAATTTAAATTCTTAACATCTTTTGCCGCTAAACTGCTGTGAGGTTGTACAAACATATTTAGCTGATCCTCCTTACGTCATGTAAAGCCTCATCAAAGAAATTATTAATTCAACTATTAAGCTTTCAATATTTTCAAGCCAACGTTTGTATAACCATTTACTTCACTTCCTCTCTTGTAAATTGTTTAGATCATTCTTAATGCATCACCTATCTCACAGGCATTAGTATACTAGAATCAATCCCTTAAACTTATAGTTTTTTAATATCCCATCCTTAATGCCTAAATTTCTTGATATTTTAACTAAAGATCAACCTTTATATTTAAAAACACCTGTATTTTTTCATAACATTGTGTTATTTTGCTATACTTCCTTTACTAATTAATTACTATTTTGATATAATATATTTAGTGTTATTAATTACACATTAAGGTAATGATACATTAATAGTATCAAGGGAATTCAAAGTTGCTAAACTAGTTAACTAGTTTAGCAACTTTGAGCCAGGCCTAATCAATAGGGTAATGTCCCAGGAGTGCTGAGCTACTATGAAATTTCTAGAAGTTAAAGATTTAAAAACTTTAGCGCTAACCAAATTGAATAAACAATTTGGTGACTTTACTTCTTTAGTTTCAAATTTTGCCGCAAAATTTTAATATGGTAAAAGCACAAATACTATAAATTAGGTCAGCATTCTGGGTCTTTTTATTTGTACATTGATTTCACACCACTTTCAATTATATATTAATCAAGATCTTGCACTTATGTAGACATTCGACTATATTTAATACATATCAAATAAGCGAAAATTACTACTATATTATTATTATTCATGCTCGTAAAAGTTACTATATTAATATGATTTTTTCTAGCTTAATTACTTGATGGTTAAACTAAAGGCCATTTATCTAAACAATTAAAGCTAGTTGTCTGAACCTTTTAGGAGATTAAAATGATATTATTTGGTAATGTATAATATTGGCATAAGCTCGTGGTTTAAGCTTACGCCAAATAAATGAAAAAGCTGGTCTTGGAAAAAAGCAATATATATGGAAAATACAAAAATCTAGCACTGAAAATCTTAAAAAAGTAGCTGATGCTCTATAAACATTTACTGATTGTCTATTCGGTAATACTAATGATTTATCTTCTAATATAAAAACTGTAAGTAGTCAAATTAATATGTTAACAAATATATCTACAGTTGACATTTCTCAATTACATCACATTCATGTGCCAGTCATCGGAAATATTGTTTGAAATACACCTATTACAGATGAACAAAATGTAAATGGTTATCATTATGTTTGCTTGAATCGAGTACCTACCGTAAGTTTATTTGTTCTTCACTGCAAATGCGATTCAATGGAGCCTTTAATTCCTAATGGAGCTATTGTTACTATTCACCAACAGTCTACTGCAGAAACAGATGAAATTTCTGTAGTTATGATTAATGGGGAAGACACACTAAAAAGATTTAAAGAATTAGGCAAAGTCCATATTATGCTTTACACTAATGATCAGAAATACGAACCGATTTTTTAGATGGTGAAGAAAATGTGAAAATTATTGGAAAAGCTATTCATTACGATGGGGGTTTGTAAATAAAGGCATTTTACATGATTTTTTATTAAATTTTGATATTGCAATTATTTATGCTATCTCTTATACAAAAATTAAACATGAAAAAGCTAATTCTAGATATTTATACTATAATTCTTTTCCAGCAATTGCTTTAGTTTTAATATCAGAAATTTTGTCTATTACGTCTATATCAACATTATTGATAGAGGCGTTCATTATGATGACAAATTGTAGATAGAGGGAATAATTATGGACGGTTTCATTAAAAAACTTACTATTAATAATTTTAGGAAATTTAAAAAAATTGAATTTAAATTAGGTTCTAGAATTACTGTATTATCTGGTGTAAATGGAGTTGGTAAATCTAGTTTATTATCTTTACTATCCTCAACTACTGGTACGAAAGAATATAGATTAAATAAATCACATTTTCAACCTGAGTTTAATGAATATTTTAAAATATCACCACAAGAAGATTTCAAAAATTATAAATTATATGTCGATTTT
Source organism: Lactobacillus kimbladii (assembly GCF_014323605.1). Lineage (GTDB taxonomy): Bacteria > Bacillota > Bacilli > Lactobacillales > Lactobacillaceae > Lactobacillus > Lactobacillus kimbladii_B. The sequence continues at coordinate 35,856 of NZ_SCMB01000008.1, forward strand.
AGATTTAAAAAGAAAACGTTTGTTAAAAGAATCGGATTCAAAGATGACACTAAAAATAATAGAGGCATAAGACCTATCCCTAGAACTTCTGTTTCTAAAAATAGTAATCTAACTATAAAACAAGCTGCGCAAAACTTGAAAAATAGTCTAAATATTGGGGATTCCTCACGCGTACCCATACCTACCATATATCTAAGTTTATCAAGACTATATCCTTTAGGTGAACATGATTCTACAATAAGCAATACCTATTCAGTTATAAGTAGGAATGCAAATATATATAAATATGACTTAAATATGAAATATGCCGAATATTACAATGAAGTTCTCCCAAATTCCATAGATATTAAAAAAGATTACGTAACTTTAGTAAATAAGGCAATTACTAAAAAGTCATATTTAAAAATGGCTATAGACAAGACCTCTGATGAAACTATTTCTGTAGGTGAAGACAATCTTAGTTCTATAATTACATGTCTAGTTGATTTTTATGAGTTAAAAAGACAAAATCCCTCTAGCTACTGTGGAGGAATACTGTGTATTGATGAAATCGATTCTTCATTGCATCCAAGTGCGGTGATAAATTTAATTGGTTTGTTAAGCAGATTAAGTAATGAGCTAAGTCTCCAAATTATTTTGACTTCCCATTCATTAATTGTTCTAAGTGAAATATTACGGTTACATAAAGACCAGCCTTCAGATTATCAACTTGTATATTTTAAAGACAGGAATATTCCTGCACCAACACATTTTAAAGATTTTACTTCTTTAAAAGCTAATCTATACAACCAAAACAGACCTATTGTTCCGACAGTTAAAGTATACGCTGAAGATGACGTAACCGTTGCCGTTCTTAACATGCTAATAGAAACATATAAAGACATAGTTTCGAGTAATTTATCAAATACAGATATACCTAAGTTTAATATACCTAAATTTGATGCTATAGCTATTCACTTAGGAAAAAATCAATTAAGAAATTTACCTGTTGAAGATTCATATTTTAATCAAGTTGTTCTGCTACTAGATGGTGATGGTCATCTTAAAAATAGTCTAAACATAGAGGAAGCATTTAACGAAGATAATGAATTGAAAACTGAATATATAGATTCATTAAAACGTATAAATAAAGACAGTAAAAAGTGTAGATTTAATGAAGTATGTTTACCAAGTTGCTTACCACCTGAACTATTTTTATACAATATTATTAAAGAATATGCTAATCATCCTGAAAAACATTACAATTTTTGGAGAGATGTAGATAAGAATCCAGACGCACATTCATACGATTCGGAATTAGTACAAGAAAAAATAGATACTAATCATAAGAAAATAGACAAAGAATTTTTCAATTCTAAGCTAAAGGGTGAACTACAACAAAAAATACTTGATTTTACTAAATTAACAAATATTCTGACGGATTACTATAGTGACCCGACTAAACAAGACGAATTAATTGATTTTATCAATATATTTACAAAACAAGTTAGTGACGCAAATGAACGTATTAAGAGTAACAATCTTTAGATAACTAGTCGGATTATCAAATCATTGTTATCATAGAGAATAGAGGTGATAAACATGCCTTTAACTAAATCTTTGTTGAGATATCCAGGCGGAAAGTCTCAATTAACAAAATTCATAAAACATTTACTAGATATAAATAATATTCATGAAACTTACATTGAGCCTTTTGCTGGCGGTTTTGGCCTTGCTTTAAACCTTTTATTTGATGGTTCGGTTAAAAATGTTGTTCTAAATGATTTTGATCCTTCAATCTACTCTCTTTGGTACAACATTTTAAATAACGTTGATGAATTGATCTATAAGATAAATACCACTAATATTTCCATTGAAGAATGGCATCATCAAAGAGACATTCATTTAGAGGTTAAAGATAATCCTTTATCTATTGATAATGCATACTCTACCCTATTTTTAAATAGAACAAATGTTAGTGGAATTATCAATGGTGGTCCAATTGGTGGCATTAATCAACAAGGAAAATATAAATTAGATTGTCGTTTCAAAAAGAAAGTTCTCATTGATAAAGCAACAGAAATTAATAAACGAAAAGATTCAATTTATCTTAATAACCTTAATGCAAATGAGTTTATTAACAAAAAATTAATTAACTATGATCCCAACGATACATTTATTTTTTATGATCCACCATATTTTAAACAGGGCAAAAATCTTTATATGTCATTTGTTAGGAATAAGGATCATCAACAGTTAGCCAGTAATATAATTTCTAAGAATAAATATAATTGGATAACTACTTATGACATTCAAGATGAAATATACCAATTATATTCAGGAAAATCACAGACTTATACATATTCCCTCAACTATTCTGCAAACGTCAAACGTAAAGCAAAAGAATATCTGTTTGCAAACTATGAGACAAAAATTGAATCGTTCCACAATGTTAAATTAATAAAAATTAAATAAAAATATATTTATTATAAAATTATTAAAAATAATTTTAAGAGTTTACCTCAATAAGTCTCCAAAGATTTATCGAGGTAGACACCAAGACAACCTTTTCGCCCTTTTGTACATCCCATTTTAGAAAAAATACAAAGTAATTAAATTTTGCAGTATATAGTTTATACAATGGTTGGGTTGTACAAGTAACTTGGTATATAGATGATCCACAATCAAAAAATGGAAAAAAGAAAAATATAAAACAAAAGGCGGATTTCGAGGTAAAGCCGAAGCTCAAAAATTGAAAAATGAAAATCCAATTATTGAACAGTAATTTGGAGATCGGTTACTACATATTGTATTCCTGGTGAAACTAACGGTATCAAAAGCTGCATAACTATACATGTAGTTTTGTTCACAAGTACTTTGGGACGACTAAAATTAATAAAGTTAATCTAAGAATTTAACAAAAATTGTAAAATTCTTATGGTAAAAATCATTATGAAGTAACTATTAAAAAGCTATCTAACTGATGCTTATGACAGTCTAATTCCTCATAATTTCACTAAAAAATTAATTTTTGTTGGGATTCTAAAAGAACTAACCTAGTTAAATATTTATTAATTACTAAAATTTAGTCATTAACCGAAATCACATGCAGACTCGGAATCGTAAGTAAACTATTCTTAAATGATTTAAACCGGTATTAATGTAAGTATGAGCATTAGTAAAATCATGACTCTTAAATTGTCCGACATAAACTTCAATAAGAATACAATCAATATTAAAAAAATCTTGCAACTATATTTCTAAAAAAGCTAACAAACAAAAGCTCTAAGAAGATGAAGGAATCCATAATAGTTAAATATTAATCTGATTATTTGGGAGCGACGTATAATTATCATTGTTTAAGCATCTTTAATTACTACATTAAGAGAACTTAAATTTAATATAAAAAATTTTACTTTGCCGAGAATAAAGGCTAAATTTTTTAGATAATGTAGTTAATAAGGCTTTAATGTTTAGACTTAAAAAGCATATATTGAGCGTAAAGGTTTCTTTTTTACAGTTTAGGACATTGACTGTTCCCTATCTAGCCTTTTACTATGTTGATTTATATGAATTTATTAAACGTCTTGAACCTTCAAATATTAGGATTACTATTGAAAATTATTCTTAAATAATTAACGAAATGAAAATTCAAAAAGAGTAGCACATAACTATAGTTTTTGGACTTAACAAATTAACCTCAAAAACTACGTTTGCATAGAGTCAAAAAATTGGCTAATTTTTGTTAATCAAGCATGGAGATATCAAGATATACAAGGATAAATTCATTACCACCCGAATCATTTATAAATATCAATGGAGTCTGTAAAAAGCAAAATATTACTACACCAATGTTCTGCTACAACCACATAATAAAAATGATTGAAATAACACAATTAAAAAGAACTTTAGTTTTCGCTAAAGTTCTTTTTAAATAATTAGCCATTTTAATCAAAAACAGAATTTCTTCTATAATTTAACCAGCTTGCCTTTAATTCTTCTTGATTTTTGATATCAGAACCCTTTGACGTTTGGGATTTAACCGGTAATAGCCTGAAAAAATTCCCAAAAAGGTTAAAACAACTGTTCCGATAACCAGTAATAAGATGCTGTCTTCATGAAGTTCTCCGATAAATTCATATAGAGAAGATACCATCTTCAACCAACCACCAAGAGAGACAAAATACCAGGCAGTAGCCTTATCAATAAAACTCATAGCTGTACGCAAATCAGATTCATTTTTGATAATACTACCTAAAATCTTGACTGCACGCCGTTTTTCAAGATAAATTTTTACAATAGGTATAATCCAGTACAAAGGAGAAATTTTTGGTTGTGCTTTACTTGATTGGTTAAATTCCTTCAAAAACCATTCATAATCATAAAGCTCCATTAATCCCTGATAAAGAGGGAAGGCAAACAACAACCAATCTCCTAAGAAACTGATGCAATTAATAAACAGTGAGATAATAAACACTTCTTTCTATATCTTTTTATTATAAAACTGAATTATTATTTTTACTTGTCATTATTTTAGTCGTTACCAACCAGTTATTCAAAAAAGTTATTCAAATTTTGGCAAGCTATTTTGCTAATTGAAAAAGAAAAAATATTTTTTTAATAATTAACTAACTTTTTCTTTCTCAACAAAAAGACTATTAGATACTTAAAGCTTGATATACCAATGAAATTATTTCTTTAAAATTCTCTTGCTTTTTTTTTACTAATAAGTTATGATATTCCTTAAATATTTATGAGAGGTAAAGATTATGACGGCAATTAAAAAAATTAATCAACCGCAAGTTAAATATTATTTCTGGTACTTCAGCTATTTGATCTGAGTGCCTAGTTTGTCATCGTCTTAGACACACAGTTCAATCTTTATGACAATTGTGTGTTTAAAAGATTTAAGTACTTTCTTCTCTGAAGACTCACACAGTTGTCGTCATCTGTGTGAGTTTTTTATTGGGAGAGTAAAATGAATACTTTAAAAAAGATTACGTTAGATACACTAAATGGCTTATCAACAGGTATAGTTGTAGCTTTAATTCCTGGAGCCTTAATTAATCAGTTGGTAAAAGCACTCTTGCCAAGCATGCCTCAATTAAGCTTTATTTTAGCTTTAACCACCTTTGCTTCGGCATTGTTGCCAGCAATCAGTGCTGTTTGTGTAGGTATGACTGGTAAATTAACACCAATCCAAACTTCATCTATTGCTTTAGCGGCAACAGCCGGAGCTGGCAACTTTGTGATGAACAAAGGTAAAGTTGCGGTTATGGGCAGTGGTGACGTTATTAACACGGCCATCACTATTATGATAGCTTACGGCTTAGTTTTGTTTTTTGGTAAGAAATTAAAAGCATACACAATTCTATTAGTTCCACTGCTTGTTCTGCTAATAGCTGGAGGAATTGGCTGTCTTACCCGCATCCCTGTTGGCCAATTAACTAGTTTGATCGGTGTCGGAGTTGAAAAATTGACGGCATTGCAACCAATTATTATGGGAATGTTGATGGGAATAGTATTTGGGTTACTTATCGTTTCCCCTATTTCTTCAGTCGGTATCGCTACTGCGATAAGCATCTCTGGCATAGCTTCCGGTTCTGCCAATTTAGGTATCACAGCTGTTGCCTTCTCTTTAGCTGTTTTCGGTTGGAAATCAAATAGTTTTGGTACATCAATTGCCCACTTCTTAGGTTCTCCTAAAATGCAAATGGCTAATCTAATGACTAATCCCAAATTACTTATCCCGCTTTTAATTAATGCTGGTATAATGGGTGCCTTAGGTGCAGTATTTCAAATTCAGGGTACACCAATGAGTGCAGGATTTGGCTTTTCAGGTTTAATTGGCCCTATTGCCGCCATGGCAAATCGCCCAGCGAATTTGGTTAATATTATATTAATTGCTGTTCTTTTCTTCGTGTTACCAATTGCATTAGGCATCGCAATGAATTACCTTTTTAATAACAAAGTTCATCTTTTTACTAGTAAAGACTTTGAACTGGATTTCAGTTAGTTTAAAGTACTCTACTCTTCTGGTTTATCAGTCTTATTGCTATAATTGAGGTAAAGGAGAGTATGAATATGATAAAATTCTATGGTTACAAACGTTGCTCTACTTCAAGGGCTGCTCAAAAATGGCTGACGGAGCACAATGTTGAGTTCGATTTTCAAGATTTGGTCGAAGAACCGCCTAAGAAATCTGATTTAATTAACTGGCTTACTCAACATAAAGATCGCGGCTTAAAATATTTTTTTAACACTCATGGTCAAGATTATCGTAAATTACACATTAAAGATCAAATTGCAGATATGACAATTGCAGAAGCTGCAGATATGATGTCCAAAAACGGAAAACTAATCAAAAGGCCTCTGGTTGTTGAAGGTAAAAAATTGACCTGTGGCTTTAATGAAAAAATTTACGAAAAAATTTGGCTATAAAATTTAAAAAGGAGGTATTGAAAACAGTACCTTCTTTTTTATTAATCAGCTTTCTAATATCATTGTTAACAGGTAAAATAATACAAAAAGGAGAATTTTATGAAGTATAACCAATACGCTTATGTGGAAACTGATTACAAAACAGAAGTTAAAGAATTATTGCAAATTAAATTTTTGCCAATAGATTATGAAAAACGCTCTTTTTCCAATCTTTTAGGAGAGCTGATCGCAAATGCAGTGGCAGTGATTAGCCCCCGCGACGAAAGTGCTCGCAAAGCAAAATTAGCTGAGTTTGCAGTTTCAGGTGTCCAGCCCCTTAGTGCTTTTTTAGATACCAATCCAGAAGAAATTACTTCTAGCCAATTTTATAATGTTGCATTGCAGCTTCTTGGTTATCATGTTGGCTACGATTATCAACTAAATGACCCTTTGGCTTTTATGAAAAAGCAGGCACTACCTTACATTGAGAAAATTAACGACAAGAAATCTCTTGTTCAAGCTTTTTATCGTTTGCTTAACACTCGTGCCAAAAATGGACAACTGCTAATAGATGTCATGGCTGGTCAAGGCTATTTTTACAACAGAAAAACAGAAATTGCATCCAATGAGTTCCTCTTCTTTAACGGTAAAAGCTTGCCTGTTTTTGATACCAGCAAGGTGATCCGAGAAGTCGTTTATGTTGAAAGTGATTTGGATACAGACGGTGATGGGAAGAGTGACCTTTTACAAACAACAATTTTTCGTCCAATTGAAAGTGAAACTTTACCGGTTCCTGCTCTTTACACTGCTAGCCCCTATTTTGGCGGTATCATTGATAACGAAAAGCGTAACCACAACGTAGATGAAAATTTGACTGATGCGACTGAGTGGACTAATCCACAATATCAGGCTTCTGCAATAGTTAAAGCCAAAAAACCATTGGATAGTGAAAACTCATCTAGGCCGGTAGAACAAGCTGTCGGCAAATCTTCCTATGGTCTGAACGAATATATGCTGGCTCGTGGATTTGCCAGCGTATCTGCTGGCGCTATCGGAACGCGAGGCAGCGACGGTCTCAGAATTACTGGTGCTCCGGAAGAAACCGAAAGCGCCAAAGAAATAATTGAATGGTTGCATGGAGATCGCATTGCTTATACTGATAGAACACGTCAACACGAAACAAAAGCAACTTGGTGTAACAAAAAAATTGGGATGACTGGTCGTTCATATTTAGGCACTTTGCAAATAGCCATTGCTACTACGGGTGTACCTGGCCTAAAAACAGTTATTTCTGAGGCTGCCATTTCTTCCTGGTATGATTATTACCGTGAACATGGCTTGGTAATTGCACCAGAAGATTGCCAAGGTGAAGATTTGGATATGCTTGCAGAAACTTGTCAATCGAACTTGTGGGATGCTGGAGATTATTTAAAAATTAAACCTAAGTTTGACGAAATGCAGAAGATTTTATTAGAAAAGTCTGATCGCAAAACTGGTCAGTATTCTGATTTCTGGGAAAAGCGCAATTATCGCCACCATACTGATAATATTAAATGTTCCTGGATTAGCGTCCATGGCTTAAATGATTGGAACGTTAAGCCTAAGAACGTCTATAAAGTTTGGCAAAAGGTCAAAGACCTTCCGATTGAGCATCATCTTTTCCTGCATCAGGGACCTCATTATAACATGAATAATTTGGTTTCAATTGATTTTACTGATCTAATGAACTTATGGCTAGTTCATGAACTCTTGGGCATTGAAAATAATGCCTATAATCAGTGGCCAACTGTGCTTATTCAAGATAACCTAAAAGCAGATCAGTGGCACAAAGAAAAGGATTGGAGTAATGAGATTGGCAGTGAAACTGTTTATTTCCCTACTTCCAATAATGAGTTAACAAAAGATACTAGCAGCAAGCAAAAACTTTCCTTTACTGATGTAGGCGGAACTGAATTTAAAAAGGCAAAAATTTCTGACAATAACTGGCAATATCAATTTATTTGTGGTGAAGAAAAGTGGGCAAAAGCCAGCTTGCGTTTTACCACAGATGAATTTATTCATCCAGTAACAATTGTGGGACGACCGGAAATACGGCTGAGTGTTTCATCCAGCCTTAACAAAGGACAGATTTCTGTTGCTTTAGTAGAAATTGCTGATCGCAAGCGTTTGACTCCTACCCCCAAAATTTTAATGCCTGGTGGACAAGAACTGGGCTTCCATTTTCAACTTGACTCTTTACAAGAATTTATGCCTGACAAACTAACTCACGCCAAATTGATTACCAAGGCGCACATGAATCTGCAGAATTATGCAGATATGAAAAAGCCAAGTAGTATAAAAGCCGGTGAGTTTTATGACTTGCAGTTTAAATTACAACCAACTTATTACACAATGCCGGCAGGAAGCAAGCTTTGCTTAATTATTTATTCAACTGACCAGGGAATGACGAAAAGACCTCTTGAAAATACAGATTACACAATCGATCTGTCTAAAACCGCCATTAAATTTAGCACTAAATAACTTGGAATTTATACATATCGGTCCTTCTCCAGGCTAAACATAAAAGAATCTGGTAAAAAACTCTAACCTAACTAAAAAGGCTGACAAATTACGTCAATAAAACGTTGATTTGTCGGTCTTTTTAAATTGTAAATTTTTTAATTTAACTTCAAAGAGCACTTTTTTCCCAGATACTTTTTAAATTGCCAAATTCTATTTTATGTTTATTGTAGCAAACGACCTGTTTTCCAATGCAGTTAACAATGCACGTGCAGTATCCAAACTGGTAATTAGCGGAATGTTTTGCTGAATGGCTGTTTGACGAATGACAAAGCCATCAGAAGTTTTAGCCAAATCATGTCCCATAGTGTTGATTACCAAATCGATTTTACCGTTTTTCAATTCATTTAGGATATTTGTATCAGTATCTTCATGAATTTTATCTACCATAGCAACACGTAAATGATTTTGTTTTAAAAAGCTCGCTGTACCACTGGTAGCAAAAATACGGTAACCGATTTGGGCAAATCTTTTGGCAATAGGCAAAATTTCTTGTTTATCACGATCTTCGATTGTCAATAAAATATTGCCGCTGTCAGGGATCTGCATGTTTGCACCTGAAAAGGCCTTGTAAAGTGCCTTAGGAAAACTCAAATCACTACCCATAACTTCACCGGTTGACTTCATTTCTGGCCCTAAGTAGCTGTCAACATCAGAAAGCTTGCTAAATGAGAATACAGGGGCTTTAACACTAATCATTTTAGTTTCTGGTGCCAGGCCATCATCATAACCCTGCTTTTGTAAACTTTCACCCATAATTACTCTTGTTGCTACTTGCGCCATTTCAATAGACGTAATTTTACTTAAGAATGGTACAGTACGACTAGCACGAGGATTGACCTCAATAATATAAATTTCACCATCGCGCTCAATTAACTGCAAATTCATTATTCCGCGACAATTAAGCTTTAATGCTAACTTCTTTGTGATGTCAGCTATTTTTTGTTTAATTGCAGGAGAAAAAGTTTGAGCGGGATAAACTGCCATTGAATCTCCTGAGTGAACTCCGGCATGCTCAATATGTTCCATTATTCCGGGAATTAGCACTCTTTTACCATCACAGATGGCATCAACATCACACTCACGCCCATCAAGATAATCATCAACTAAAATAGGATGACTGCTAGCGATATCCACGTGATTTTGCAAGTAGTCTTCAAGTTCTGGCTGATTATAAACAATTTCCATGGCTTTTCCACCCAAAACATAACTAGGTCTAACTAAAACCGGATAGCCCAACTTGTCTGCCGCTTTGATAACACCGTCATGTGTAGTAGTCGTGATTCCCTGCGGTTGCTTTAAACCTAATTCTTTTACTACCTGATCAAATAATTCGCGATCTTCGGCTCGATTGAGATCTTTTACGCTAGTACCTAAAATTTTGATACCATGTTTTTCCAGACCAGCAGCCAGATTGATCGAAGTCTGTCCACCAAACTGAATAATTAGACCTTCGGGCTGTTCTAAATCGCAAACGTTTAACACATCTTCTAAGGTTAGTGGCTCAAAGTATAATTTATCTGACACCGAAAAGTCAGTGGAAACAGTTTCCGGATTCGAATTAATAACAATAGCTTCATAACCCATCTTTTGTAGTGCTTTGACACAATGCACAGTGGCATAGTCAAATTCAACACCCTGACCAATCCTGATAGGCCCAGAACCAACAACTAAAACTGATTTCTTTGTCGTCTTCTGACTCTCATTTTCGGCATCATAAGTAGAATAGAAATAAGGAGTTTGTGAGATAAATTCTCCAGCACATGTATCAACCATTTTGTAAACGGGTAAAAGATGATTTTTCTTGCGTAAATTACGCACATGATCTTCATCTTCGTGCCACAAATTGGCAATAGTATGATCACTAAAACCATACTTTTTGGCATTTTTGAGCACTGCCAGATTATCAGGGCCAGCTGCAATTGATTTTTCTAAATCAACAATATGCTTAACAATATCTAGAAAATAGAAATTAATTTTGGTTAATTCATGTAAGTCTGACATTGCGTAGCCTCTGCGAAAAGCTTCAGCTAAATAAAAGAGACGGTCATCCTGAGCTTTAACCAGTTTGTTTTCCAATTCTTCATCACTTGCATCATGTGCTTCAGTTGAGTAAAAGTCTTTTTGGTCAATTTCCAAAGAACGCACAGCTTTTTGAAACGCTTCTTCAGCTGTCCTGCCCATCGCCATGACTTCTCCAGTTGCTTTCATTTGGGTTCCCAGTTCACGATTTGCTTTGGCAAACTTATCAAAGGGCCAACGAGGGATCTTGCAGACCACATAGTCCAATGCTGGTTCAAATTCGGCAAATGTAGTGCCTGTTACCGGATTTTTAATTTCATCTAAAGTCAAACCCACAGCGATTTTAGCAGCCATCTTGGCAATGGGATAGCCAGTAGCCTTTGACGCTAATGCAGAAGAACGTGAAACCCGGGGATTAACCTCAATGACATCATAATTAAAACTGTTTGGATCAAGGGCTAATTGAACATTGCAACCACCTTCAATTTTTAGTGCCCGAATAAGTTTTAAAGAACAATCCCTTAACATTTGATATTCCTTATCAGATAACGTTTGAGAGGGTGAAAAAACAATTGAGTCGCCCGTATGAATACCAACAGGATCGAAGTTTTCCATACAACAAACAATCATGGCATTATCATCATGATCTCTCATGACTTCAAATTCGACTTCCTTATATCCAGCTATGGATCGTTCAATTAAACATTCAGTTACAGGTGACAATTCCAAACCATTTTTAGCAATTTTAGCTAGTTCATCCCTGTCATTACAAATACCGCCGCCGGTTCCACCCATAGTGAAAGCTGGACGCACGATTATGGGATAACCAATCTTATCTCCAAAATCTAATGCCTCTTGTACTGTTTTAACACTAGTTGAAGGTGGCACAGGCTCCCCTAATTTTTGACAGAGCTCTTTAAACTTTTCTCTGTCTTCTGCTTGTTCAATTGAATCAAGCTTTGTTCCCAATAATTCGATGTTTAATTCATCTAAAATACCACTTTTAGCTAATGATAAGGCCATATTCAAACCCACTTGACCACCTAAAGTTGGCAAAATTGCATCAGGAAATTCCTTGCGGATAATACGTGATACTGATTCTACAGTTAATGGTTCAATATAAACTTTATCGGCTATTGTGGTATCAGTCATAATTGTGGCCGGATTAGAATTAACCAGAACCACTTCATAACCTTCTTCACGCAATGCAAGGCATGCTTGAGTACCGGAATAATCAAATTCTGCAGCCTGACCAATAATAATTGGTCCTGAACCAATTACCATTATTTTTTTTATATCAGTTCTTTTAGGCATGATTTTTAACATCCTTTCTTTGGTCAATCATTTGCATAAAGTAATCAAAGATGCCTTCTTCATCGTGAGGGCCAGGCGTACTATCAGGATGAAATTGGACGGAAAAAGCAGGATATTTCTTGTGCCGCAAACCTTCGATAGTACCGTCATTAACTTCAACATGAGTAACCATTAAAATATCAGGATCAATTGAATCTCGGCTAACAGCATAGCCATGATTCTGTGAGGTAAAGCCAATATTTCCAGTAGCTATTTCCCGTACAGGATGATTAAATCCCCGATGACCAAATTTCATTTTATAAGTTTTTGCACCATTAGCCAGAGCAAAAACCTGGTGACCCATGCAGATTCCCATTAATGGTACCTGCTTTTCTACTTCTTGAACCATTTTGACGGCACCCCGCATTTCTAAAGGATCTCCAGGTCCATTAGACAGCAAAACGCCATCCGGATGAAGAGATAATATTTTTTCAGCTGAAATAATATAAGGCAAAACTATACAGTTGCAATCTCGTTTGCTTAATTCACGCAAAATACTATTTTTTAGTCCAAAATCTACTACAACAATATTGCGCTTTGAGCCCGGCACAGGATAAGCTTTTGTAGTCGCAACTCTCTTAACTACGCCCTTTGAAAGCTGACTTGCTTTTAACTGCTCTGCAATTTCAGTAGCTTTCTCCATAGAATCACAAATCTGACCCTTCATTGTGCCGTGGGCGCGTAATTTTTTAACCAATTTTCTGGTATCTATTCCTTGAATACCAGGTACATCTAGACTCTTTAAAAAATCTGGTAAAGTAGTTTGCATGCGCCAATTATCAGGGTGTCGTGCCACTTCATGGCAAATCACTCCTTTTATGCCCGGCTCAAGTGATTCATAATCTGCCAGCGTGATCCCATAATTGCCAATTAACGGATTAGTAAAAACTAAAATTTGATCAGCATACGATTGATCGGTAATTGCCTCTTGATAACCTGTCATTCCGGTTGTAAACACGACTTCACCTTTAGTCGCTTGACTTCCACCAAAGCCTTCGCCTGCAAATATACTGCCATCTTCTAAAATTAAATATCTCATTTACTTTCCTCACTTTGAAAAACAATCTGGCCGTCGACCATTGTTAAAACAGTTTGGCCATAAACTGCATCATTATTAAAAGGAGTATTATTCCCTTTTGACTTAAAATTAGCTGAATTAATAGCTTCTTTTTTCTGAAGATCGAAAATAGCAATATCTGCCGGTTGACCTAAAGATATTTTCCCAGCTTTTTTCAAGCCAAAAGCGTTAGCGGGAGCCAAAGTGAGCCAATTTAATAACTGCTCCAGAGTAAAAATACCAGTTTTAACAAATTTAGTGTAGAGCTCACTAAAAGCCGTTTCGCTGCCAACAATACCAAATGCAGCCGTGGCAAAACCATTTTGCTTATCACTTGCAGTATGAGGAGCATGATCAGTAGCTATCATGTCAATTGTGCCATCAAGCAATCCAGCTATAAGTGCTTCTTGATCTCCTTTGGTTCTCAAAGGCGGATTCATTTTAAAATTAGCATTATCACTGATAATATCTTCTTCTCCTAATAGAAGATGATGAGGAGCAACTTCGCAGGTAACATTAATACCTTTACTTTTAGCAATTCTGATCAATTCAACGCCTTTCTTAGTAGAAACATGGCAAACATGGTAATGAACGCCAGTCTTTTGCGCCAATAATAAATCTCGAGCAATTTGAGTAGTTTCAGCTAATTCAGTAATCGGAGCTAAATTAAATTCACTTGCTTTTCTACCTTCATTTATAACGCCATGATTGAACAATGAATCATCTTGAGCATGTTCGGCAATAATTAAATTATTAGCCTGAGCTTTTTGCATTGCTAAATACATAGTGCGAGCATTTTGCACACCTTTGCCATCATTGCTTAGTGCAATACAGCCGGCTTTTTTTAGAGCTGCATAATCAGGAATTTCGTTAGTATCTTCATTAACAGTAATTGGTGCATATTGCAAAACATGAATTACACCATTTTCACAGTTGTTTTTCACCATTTTACCCATCAGCTCTGGTGTATTGGGTACCGGTACTACATTTGGCATTGCACAAACCGTGGTGAAGCCACCATGTGCTGCTGCCAGCGAACCGGTTCTAACATTTTCTTTTTCAGTTTGTCCCGGATCTCTGTAATGAACATGTACATCAACAAGTCCTGGGCTTACTAATTGCTTTTTGGCATCAATTATATTTTCCGCTTTCAAATTAGTGCCGATTGCAGAAATTAGGCCATTTTTAATTAAAAGGTCACCATGTACTAATTCTCCAGCAGTATAAATATAGCCGTTTTTAATTACAGTTGCCATCAAGACAATCCCCCTAATTTACGTCCTCGCATAACTGCTTCAATCATTGCCATTCTCATAAAAACGCCATTTTCCATTTGCCTTACAAACTGACACTTAGGAGCTTCAACTAAATCACCGCTAAGTTCAACATCATGGTTAATTGGACCCGGGTGCATGATAATAGCATCATCTTTCATTTGCTCATACCTTTTTTGATTAATACCAAATTTTTCATGGTAGCTTTTGGCGTCAAATTTTGCTTCGTTAGGATCTCCTGCGTGTCTTTCGTGTTGCACACGTAATAGCATCATCACATCCATTTGATTAATTAAATCATCAATTGGCATATATTGACCATACTTATCGTATTGTTTGTCATACCAATATTCAGGACCAGAGAAATAAACCTTAGCTCCTAGTCTGGTCAAAAGTTCCATATTACTTTTAGCAACTCGAGAATTTGTAATATCTCCTATAATAGCTACTTTAAGACCCTTAAAATGTCCAAAATGTTCGTGAATTGTCATCATATCAAGCATACATTGTGATGGGTGCTGCCCACTGCCGTCTCCTGCATTGATGACACCAATATTAAGATGTTGGTTTTGTTTGGGATGTATTAATTGATTATAGTATTCATTTTCAGAATGTCTGATAACTTCAAGATCAATCCCAAGAGCTGCCATAATAAGCGAAGTATCATAAAGCGTTTCCCCTTTTTTAGTTGAACTGTGTGCAGGGTCAAATGGTATTACGCTTAAGCCCAATTTTCTTTCCGCCATTTCAAAACTCGTGTGAGTTCTGCTGGAATTTTCAAAAAACATGTTTGTGACAAAAACCGGCTGTGTTAAATGTGGACGAGCTCCACCATTTTTAAAGTATTCTGCTCGTTCAATAAGTGCCATTACTTGCTCAAGTCTTAAGTTTTCAACACTTACAAATGATTTTAGGGTAACAAGATTAATATTTTTCATTTTTACTCTTTTCCAAAAAAATAAACCTAAAGCTTTTTCAGCTCCAGGTTTAGCAAAAGGGTTTTTAGTATAGTTAGAGACTCAATAAAAGAACTCAAACCCTTCTGACCCTCTCTGGAGCCAATTAAACGGTTGAATTAATTTTTTATTGTGGCAATGGTTTTAATTCCACATTGTCTTTATTATCAATTTCCTCTACATGAACAGCTATCTCTTCATGTGATGAAGTTGGGATATTTTTACCAACAAAATCTGCTCGAATTGGTAGTTCGCGATGACCACGATCAACCAAAGCAGCAACGGCAATTGAACTTGGTCTGCCTTTATCCATTAAAGCATCCATTGCCGCTCTGATTGTCCGACCGGTAAAAATGACATCATCAACTAAAACCACATGCTTATTGCTAATTTCAATACCCAAATCTTTTGAATTAACAACGGGGTCTAGTTTTAATGATGCATCATGACGATCATCACGATATAAAGTAATATCAAGCTGACCAAGTGGAACATCAACACCTTCAAGCTTCTGAATCCGATCATGAATACGTTGAGCTAAATAGACGCCACGAGTTTTTATTCCTACCAGAACCAGGTCCTCTGTGCCCTTATTTCGTTCAATGATTTCATAAGTGATTCTTGTCAACGCTCTTTTCATTGCTGAGGCGTCCCAAATTTCTTTTGTCATTTTTTTCTCCTGTAGTACATTGCCCATGAAAAAAGCACTTAATCTATTTGAGACTAAATGCTTTGTAAAAGTCAATACTTAATTGAGCTTTCCTTGCTAGCCTCACGGGACTAATTTTAAAGGACATCTGTTTAAATATACTGTTTCAAATTCAAATTGTCAATAGTAAAGTTGGATATTGCTGATGCTAGCTTTTTAATTATATTCAACCTGACCAACTAAATCTTTAATATCATTGACACCTAAATTATCCAAAACCTGCGGTAAGTCATGGACAATATGAAGGCAAGCTAAAGGATCTTTAAAATGGGCACTACCTACTGCAACAGCGTTAGCACCAGCAAGCATAAATTCGACCACATCTTCAGCAGATGCAATTCCCCCCATACCGATAATTGGCAAATTAGTAACCCGTCTTACCTGATTAATCTGATATAAGGCAATGGGCTTCACTGCAGAACCAGAATAACCACCAAAATTATTTCCAAGCAGAGGTTTGCGAGTCTTTATGTTAATCCTCATACCAGTTACAGTATTTATTAAGGATAAACCATCCGCTCCACCAGCTTCAGCTGCCTGCGCTAACACAACTATATCAGTTACATTAGGTGTTAATTTTACAAAAACAGGCAAATCAACTGTATTTTTTATTTCTGCAGTTAGCTTTTCCACAACTTTTGGGTGAACGCCAAACGACATCCCACCTTGAGCTACATTAGGGCAAGAAACATTAATTTCTAGAGCATTAACCAGTTTTGAATCTGACAGTTTTTGAGCAACTTCAATATAGCCATCTTCGCTTTCACCGCCTACACTGGCAATTATTGGTAAAGCTGGATATTGTTTTTTGATAGCAGGCAACTTGTCGCTGATAACTTTATCAACTCCTGGATTGGTCAACCCAACTGAATTTAATACACTATTGTCTAAAACTGCAATTTGTGGTTGCGGATTTCCTAAACGTGGCTGCGGAGTGGTAGTTTTAATAACCAGCGCTCCGAGGTCATTCAAATCAAATTTTTTAGCTGCTGGTACATCTCCGAAACCGAAAGTACCACTAGCCGGCATCACTGGGTTTTTCAAATTAAGTCCAGGCAATTTTACACTGATGTTTGTCATTTTACCCTCCAAAAGTGTAAGCTCACTGTCAATACAATTATTTTTGGATATATTTTACACAATTTCTTTACTTTTTAAAAACAAAATTTTTATTGTATTTTATAAACAAAAATGGTAATCTCATTAATGATAAACTTTAAACGGTACAGAGAGACCGCAAGTTAAAAACAAGACTTAAATTAAACAAAAGGTCTATTTTGATGCACTCTCGTACCAGAATAGACTTTTTTTGTGGAGGTTTTTAATGGAAAAAGCAGTGTTTGTAGCTTTGGACTTTGACAGCCAAAATAAGGTTCATGAATTACTAGCAAAATTGGGACAGCCCCAAGAAACATACTTAAAGATCGGCATGGAACTTTATTACCATTATGGATCCGATTTTGTAGAAAAATTAGTAAATCAAGGCTATCATATTTTTTTAGATCTTAAATTACACGATATTCCCAATACAGTTTATCGAGCTGCTAGGCAAATTGCTCATTTAGGTATTTTTTGCACGACTATTCATGCTCTAGGTGGCAGTGAAATGATTTCCGCCGCAAAAAAAGGCTTGATAGATGGCACACCAACTGGAAACAATACTCCTAAATTATTAGCTGTGACTGAACTGACCTCAATTTCGGAAAAGATTTTGGCAAACGAACAAAATTGTTCATTATCAATGACTGATCAAGTTGTTAGTCTGGCACAAACTGCAAAAAAAGCTGTAGCAGATGGTGTAATCTGCTCACCACTTGAGGTAAAAAAATTAAAAAAACAGGTTGGTTCTGACTTTTTATATGTAACACCGGGAATAAGATTGTCAAATAGCACCACTGATGATCAAAAGCGTATAGCCACGCCACAAAAGGCTAAAGAATTTGGTTCAAGTGCTCTTGTAGTGGGTCGACCAATTACGCAGGCTGAAGATCCTGCTTTAGTTTATCGAGAAATTAAAAAGGAGTTTGAGTAAAATGCATCAAGATCAAATTATTAATAAGTTAGTTGATAAAAAAATTATTACAATATCCACTGACAAACCATTCACTTATGCAAGTGGCATGTTATCTCCCATTTATACTGATTTAAGATTAACTGTTTCTTATCCAGACTTGCGTGACTGGATTGCTGCAGATTTAGCAGCTCTTATTAAAGAAAAATATCCAGATGTAAGTATAATCGGTGGCGTTGCTACTGCCGGAATTCCTCATGCGGCCTGGGTTGCTGCTAAATTGCACTTACCTATGATTTATGTGCGCCCAAAACCAAAAGATCATGGTAAGGGTAAACAAATTGAAGGACTTTTTAATAGCAACGACCGAATTGTACTAATCGACGATTTAATTACCACTGGTGGATCAGTTATTAATGCAGTAAAAGCAACTGAAAAAGAAGGCGGCAATGTAATTGGTGTGAGTTCAATATTTACTTATTATTTAAAAGATACTAAAGCTAACTTTGTTCAAGCTAAAGTTGACTACAGTCCTCTGTTAACATATCCTGAACTATTGCAAAAAGAAAAAGAGATGAAATATATAACTTCAACTGAATATGAAGCTTTAAAGACTTGGCACGAAGATCCTTGGGAATGGGGTAAAAAATTCCAATAAAAAGCAAAGCCGATTATTTCATGAGATATTAAAAAGCTGACTAATCTTTTGCTATAGCAAGACTAGTCAGTTTTTCTTTTTTTAAAAAGGTTTAATGGTGCCTTATTGCACCGTTCAAACGAACGCGATATTGTAAATAAATCAATATCATAAACGGTATTAAAATAAGTTGTACTAAATAAAAGTATTTGACTGGTAATAAGTCATTTATAAATCCCATGATTATTGGACCAAACGCCATACCAATGTCAAGTCCTAAGTAAAACGTGCTACTTGCTAAACCTTGTTCGCTTATGGGCGCTAAGAGCATTGCAGTCGACTGTAAAACAGAATACATCAGGCCATAGCCAATAGCCATAAAAGCAGCTGCAAGAGCCATTATCCAATTATTCTTCATTATTGCCAGCAAAATCAGGTAAATCAGAGTGGCAGCAACGCTAAACCAGAACCAAGTTCCAAATTTAACAGTATCAAAAAGATTTTTTAAAACTATTCGAATAAGCAATAGTACAACAGCATAAATTAAAAAGTAGGAACCGACATTTACGCTCAAATGACGTTCTTCAACGTAAGTAACCAGATCAGC
This sequence comes from Lactobacillus kimbladii, assembly GCF_014323605.1. Lineage (GTDB taxonomy): Bacteria > Bacillota > Bacilli > Lactobacillales > Lactobacillaceae > Lactobacillus > Lactobacillus kimbladii_B. The sequence goes on from NZ_SCMB01000008.1 coordinate 55,440, forward strand.
TTGCGTGGCAAAATAAGGAAAAGCAAATAAAGTGGTGAGCATTGCTATAGGCAAGACATTTTTCTGGATAATTTTGAGATGTAAAAATGATTTTTTCTTTTCTGAATGCTTAATTTCTTTGGGTTTTGCCTTATTGCCAACAAATTGAATTATAATGACCATCAAAAAGGCCGAAACAGCAGAAGCAATGATAGCAATTCTATAACCAGTTTTTTGGTAAGTACTAATAGCAAGCGCTGGAGCAACAGCCATCGCAAGTGCATTCATTAGACCATAAAAACCCATTGCTTGACCAACATGAGCCCGTGGTACTAAGAAAGCTAGCCAGGTCGTCATGCAAACCGTACAAAGAACATAACCTGAACCGTTAATTAACCGAAAAAGGAGCAGCCAACCACTTGCCGGTGCAATTACATAACCAATTACCCCAATCACTATCAGAATGCCGCCTATAAAAGACAAACGGTATTTTGAAAATCTATCTGTCAAATTGCCAGCAATCGGTCGCAAAAACATCGCTGCTATACTCATAATTCCCACAATCAAGCCGGCAAAACCACTACTAGCTCCTAAACTCTTAGCATAGCCATTAATCAGAGGATTCACAAACATGGTACTAAACATAAAAAAGAATGAAGCTGCCATAACTAATATTACATCTTTAGTATAAACCGATTTCTCTTTTGTCATTTTTACCTCACCTACTCAAAACCTAACTTATTTATCATATCACTTAAAGGTTGGCATAAGATAAAAATTAAAAAATTAAAAAGACGATCTTATGAAGTTACCCCCTAGAATTGGACGTTAACATTAATTCATGTTTGCTAAGGCCGTATTCCGATATTCAATCGGGGTGCGGCCTTTTAGCGTGTGCCTGATTCTAGCTTGATTGTAGTATTTAATCCATTTTTCCATGGCCTCCTGCAGCGCCTTCTTAGTAGGATAGGTATAGGTGTAGTAGTCTAGCTCAACCTTCATGATGTGAAAGAGACTCTCGCAGGCCGCATTGTCGTGGCAGGTCGCCCGTC
>NZ_SCMB01000009.1 GCF_014323605.1 Lactobacillus kimbladii
CATTATCGGAAGTAGTCGCTTAACCCTTATAAACTAAGGCTCAAATTGTGCAAATTTTGCACACTTGTGAATTTAAAACCGTATAGTATTAAAAAAGCTTGTTATTGCAGGCTTTTTATTTTGCACCTTTCTGCAATTTCACAATTAGACCAATCAAAAAAGGCACGAGAAATTCTTGTGCCTTTTCCCTGCATTATTTAAGCAGTTTGTCTAGAATCATAAGTAAATCATCTAGCACTTGCTTAGCCTTTGACAACACAGAATACAGTAAAAATAAGATAATAATATCGTGCACGATTCTCACCTCCTTAGAAGAGCTAGCTAAACTCTCCAAGATGACACATAACGTGCATATTTATTTTACCAGATATGGGCTTTCGTGCTACAATTAGCTTAGAAATAAGATAATATATCGCATGTACGATATAACGTGTGGCAAGTTAGCTACTTGTAACGCGCGGTTGGCGGCCTAGTAGGTCGTCTTTTTGTTTCTTTTTTAAAAAAAGAAAATCGTATCCTTGAGGATACGATCAGACGAAAAAACAAGCACTAGTCTTTACGACTTTTGCTTGTTTTTTTCGTTATGAAATTTTGGCCATTACGTAGTTTTGGCAAAATTGAATTAAGCAGAAATTACGTTAGTTTTTCTTCTTCGCCCCCTGCGTAAGGGCGTTTGATGTAGTGACTTTTGCTGTAAGCAATTGTCACTACATCGAAAACGTTACTTTTTGGAAAAGTAACAAAAAAGAAGTAGAATAAAATCTACTCGGAGGTACCTACTTGATGAACCAAAAAATGACTATTTCATTCGCTAAAGGTAAGGCTAGCGAAACTTCAATTAAACACAACAATCGTTCTTTAGATATTGAACATTTTGATTTTGATAAAAAAGGCCATACTCATATCCAACGTGAATTTACTAAATTAAATCAAGTTTTAGTTCATCGTGATATTAAAGACGTTTATCATGAACAATTTGATCCCGCAATCGAGCTCTATAATGCCAAACAAAAACGTGCCGATCGTAAAATCAAAAATTACTATCAGCAAGTGCTTCATAGTAAAAACCAACAAACTCAACGGGAATTTATTGTTCAAGTTGGTAATCAACAAGATTATCTGAATAAAGACCGTGCTAATTCAAAAAATTGGCGTGCAGCTAAAATGATTTTGACCGAATTTGTGCATGACTTTATGCAAGATAATCCCAATTTTATTGTTTATAATGCGGTCATTCATATGGACGAGCCGGGATCGCCCCATTTACACCTTAACGTTGTTCCTGTGGCTCATTTACCGCACGCTAAGCGTGGCTTAACTATCAAGCCTAGTTTTGATAAAGCTTTGCTTGAAGAAGGCTACAAGAACGATCCTAAGGACAGTCGGGCGCTTTTTAGCAATTTTCAACACCACCAAACTGAAAAATTAAGTCAAATTGCCCTGAAATTTGGTATTGAGCGCGAAGTTGGCTTTACTAATCGTTTAAAAAACGTTCATGAATACAAACAAGCTATGCGTAGAGTAGAGCAAGTTCAAGAAATTACTAAAACCCAGCAACAAGAAAATGCCGAAGTACAAGTTAAATTAACCGATCAAGAATTAAAAAACGAGCAACTTAGCCTAAAAGTTAATGAAAAACAACAAAATTTAGCAAATTTAGCCGCTCAGAGCGTTTTTAATTCTAAAGCCGATAAATCATACATCAGCAATTTGAAACGCCTTGAAAATGTTAATAAGGGCAAAAATGCCGATTATTATTTACCAACTAAGACTTTTGGCATACTCGACAAACCACTGGCACAAAAACGAATTGCAAAATTAATTAGACAAGCCGATTTACCACAAAATTTGGTACAAATTATCGGGCAAAACAAGCAATTGCTAACGGAGAATGTCCAATTAAAAGCCCAAAATGAGCAGCTTACAGCGCAAAAGGAAACTGCAGAACTTAACGGCTACTCTCAAGGTCATACTTTCGGTGTTGAGGAAGGACGAAGAGAAGAACAGCAACGTGTCCACAAAAATGCTGGTCAGCCATATCAAGAAAAAATCAAAAAGTTACAAGCAGAAATTCAAAATCTTAACAAAATGATTACACAATCCATTGCCAATGATCATAAACAAGAAAGTGAACGAATAACCCTCAACGCTAAAATTTACGACCTACAACAAAAATTGACTACTGGCAGCGAGCCATACCAGCACCAAATTCACGATCTGCAAACTAAACTAACCGAAAAACAGCAGGAAAATCAAACTCAAGCTAAACAACTAAAACAGCAAGAACAATTACTAGCTGAACAAAAACAGGCTCTATCAACACGCAATCGACTCATTCGCCAACAACAAACACAAATTACTAAGCTAGATCAATTCGCTAAAAACTTAGTTATCGCCGTCAAGGACTGTAAACCACTAATCAAAAATATTTGGGATCAAGTTACCAAACAAGTTGGCCAACATTTTCAAAAAGACCCAGAACCAGCTTTAAAATATTTCGCCCGTTATTGGGACAAGAAAGATGTTAAAAAATTAAATCCCGAACCAAGTCAAGAAAAATTACAGGTTAAATATTTTCAGCAACAAGCACCAAGAGAACGTAGTCGTGGACTTGAACGTTAAACATTTCTCAACCACCTTTTTTAAGCAAAAAACACATCCAATCATCCTAGACACCATTAAAAGCTCTTAGAACTCAATTTTGAGCGATCTGCAGACATTACTATTCTTCACTAAATATTTTCTGATACTCTTTTTCTAACTTAAAATCTGAATACAATGCTTCATCATTTTTCCATTCCCACTCTTTAATCCACTTCTATTCCAGCACCTTACCCTCCAATATCATTTTTTACCTAACTCTTTTATTTCTTTCTCTTCCCTGCTTGATCTCTTACTCTTTTGGGGCAGACTCTCCCCATACCTAACTCTCTACTAACCGCAAAGCGGTTAGTTAGGTACTTTCCCCTTGCGAAAAGGGAATAAAAGTATCTAACTAACTTGCTTTGCAATTGTTGGTTATAACTCCGGCTTTCGCCGACACACGCTTTTTATTGGTTAATCAACGCCCTAACACCGCTTGTACCCGTTGTTTGTTTTCTCTTAGTGATGATCTAGAAGTTGCTGGACAACGTCATTACTAACCCCAGTCAATAGTACGGCGTACTATGTTCTGATACTTACGGCCATGTGCACCACTGCTGCATATTCTCCTTACAGATGTGTAATTCTAAACCTGCAGTAGTCGTCGGAACCACCCTGACCTTGTTTGCACTGCTGGTCGTCACCGCCACTTGCCCCACTGTCTCGTTACTGACTTTCGGAAATAGATTTATTACTTGAGATGGCTCTATTAAACCTGTCACTTTTTACAACTTTGTCCTGTTGGCTATTTGTGTGCTGTTTTGATAACGGAAAAACCTCCGAACTAATCTTTCACTTTAGTTCGGAGGTTTTTAGCTTTAATCTCTTGAATTATAACTTAGATTTGTTATACTAAGTATTGAATTCAAGAGGATTAAAGCTAATTTATTCGCCCGCCAAAGTGAACATGGATTAGCTTTTTTTCTTTGCCCTGACTGCTCAGCAGCCAGGGCTTTTTTAATTCATACTGTTGTCATCATAGCATAAAAACTGCTTTTTTTTAATAGTCAATTTTTTAATTTCATAAATATTATTAACAAATTCATCTCTATACTTAAAAATAACCAATATAACTATCAAAAATCACCCACAATTATAATCAAATTACCTCGCTATTTAATTGATAATCATTTAGAATTATTAATAACTAAATATAAAAACAAAAAGGAAAAGGAAAACAACATGAAAAGAAATAAAAAAAAAATCATTAACAATTTATTTGACCTAATACTAACCATAAGCCTATTATTCCTCGCCGTATATCAATGGCAAACAAATATTTTCGGCTCGATAATAGACATAATTACAGCGATAATTTTCTTTGCTATAGCATCTGTAAACGATTTTTTTAATAGCAGTATTAAAAAAAATCACAAATCATCAGCAGAAGATATTGATATCCAAAATAAGCTTGCTATAGCACAACAAAAAACCCTAAAGTTTATCAACATATTATCGCTTATAGCTGGAATTAGTCTAGTAGTTTTATATTATACTATATTAAAATATCCTGTAATTATTATTATAGGATATATTAATTTAGCATATTGGTCTATATGTCAAATAATTCCTGTTATTATATTACTAGTTAATTATTCGAAAAAATGATGAAAAATTTCACCTGTTATTATAAACTATATAAGAGGTGAAAATATGAAAGTAATCAAGAAAATATTTATAACATTTTGTACATGTTTGGCACTATCTCCTGAAATTGCTAATACAGCCATACAAACAAATACAGTTGTTGTAGCTGCTTCAATGAAAAAAGCAAAAACAAAACGTGCTAAATTGAATAGAGCTAGAAAAAATTTAGAAACTAATTTTAATTTTTCACATAAAGGAGTTATGCTGTTACCAAAAGATGTAGTTTATGCTGTTAACAAACATGGTTCAACAGACAAAATATACATTAGTGGTGCAACTGTAGGTAAACTATTTTTAAAGGTACTTAGAAGAACTCCTAAACCAATTAGAAAAATTGTATATAAAATGATTAGAAAGCATACAACCTTAGGAATTTTTGTTAAAGTCCTCGACGCATATACAGGAACGACTCACCATATACTTTACTCTGCATTTAGGCACATACATATTAATAAAACCTGGTCAAACAATTTAGCAAATATTGTATCTGCATTTTTACCAATTTAAATAGCCTATACCGCATGTAGCTTTACATAATGCATATTTCTTTCTTCATTACTTCTTGGTTACACCGGCCGTAGTGACCATTTAACACTCCCGACAGACTCATTACCTGTCTGCTTGCGTCCGCGAGTTTGCGTCGGTGCGGATACCTACTTTTATTTTTTGACAAACCACTTAAAAAGTGCATTAAAAAGTGTAACTAGCTATTACAAAGTATCAATAGGAGTAATTATATTGCATTGACAAAAAATATATGGTGTTTTATAACTAAAACCATAATTTATATTATTAAATTATTCAAATATACTGGGAGTAAAAATGAATAAAAAACTTAATAAGTTTGCTGTTTTATCATTGTCTTTGACGCTGTTTTTGAGCTATACGCCAATTAATGTATCAGCTAAAACTAAAGCTACTACACCTTATGGTTGGAGATTCCCTGAACAGCATTCAACTTATGTGATAAATAAACAATCTAAAAACTACAAATATATATGGAAAAAAGCAATTAATGGTTGGAAAAAAGCGGGATTTAAGTGGGAAAAAGCTAGCTCATCAAACACACACTTAATAGCACTTACCCAAAAACAGGATAAGAGTCTAAAGGGTTTAGCTGGTATAGATCACATGCGATATAACGTAAGTAATCACTTAATAGTCAGCAACAAAGTAGAACTAAATAAAACTTCATTAAAAAAATATAAATATACAACTAAACAAAAAATTAATGTAGCAGAACATGAATTAGGTCATGCATTAGGACTAAAGCATAATTCAAAAGGCAGTAAATCTGTAATGAATCCAGCTAATAGAACTTATTCTATTAGCAAGCCTGATATTCGAGGAATGAAAAAAGCATATTCTAAATCCGTAGCAAATTTAGGAGACGCCATTGGTAATAATATTGTTTCGATTGATTTACCTATTAAATTAAATCCAAGAATTTCGAAGCTTCATATGAATTATTCTGGTAAGACCCATAAGTTAACACTTAGCGGTAATACTTATGATATTTCTGAGTTAAATATTAAATATAATAAACAAACTATTAAAAATTATAAAGTAAAGAAAAATGGAGCTAAATTCAAAATAATTTTACCATTTAAAGGATATAAAAACTTTACAATTTACAGTGGTAAGCACTTAATTAAAACAATTTCAGCATCAAAATATACTACCGATAAACCAACCATACTTGATGCTAAAAGAAACCAAAATTCTATTGAATTAAATATTTTAACTAAACCTGGTAACATCATTAAAATTTGGGAAAATAACAAACCTATATTTTCAACAATAAGTGATATTCCCGAAGATAATATCACCTTAAACACAAATACAGTTAAGAACTATAATGATTTAAGGTTAACTCAACATAAGAGAGGTAAAAAAACCAGTAAAATGATAAAGCTACCTAAACTAAATGTAGGTGAAACGTATAAAAGTATCAGCTAAACTAACTACGCTTTTATCTATACCGCATGTAGCTTTACATAATGCGCATTATCGGAAGTAGTCGCTTAACCCTTATAAACTAAGGCTCAAATTGTGCAAATTTTGCACACTTGTGAATTTAAAACCGTATAGTATTAAAAAAGCTTGTTATTGCAGGCTTTTTATTTTGCACC